>NZ_JAHFVJ010000005.1:0-457761 GCF_018599165.1 Dyella sp. LX-66 | reverse complement strand
CAGCTGGTGGCGCAGACCCTGAGCGAGGCCACGGCGGACGACGGCAAGACCATCGCGCGCGGCCTCACCGACAACCCGGTGGCCAGCACCAAGGGTGGCTGGTACTTCGATCTGGGTCCGTCGACGTCCTCGGCCGGCGAGCGCGTGGTGGTGACGCCAGGTGCGCTGTTCGACACAGGCCGTGCGGTGATCCAGACCTTGATCCCGGGCACCAACGATCCGTGCAATGCGAGCATCCAGGGCGCGCTGATGGTGGTGAATGCGGCGACGGGCGGTGCGAACGGCGGCCTGTCGGCGCCGGGCGTGTCGGGCTGGAGCGGCACGGGCAAGTACGTGGTGGGCGGCCGGGTGAACGACCCGCGCACCACCGGCACGGTGCCGCTGGTGACGACGGTGGGCGGCGGCAGTGTGCTGGTGCCGGGCCTGAAGCTCACCGGCAGCAATAACGTCCTCAATATCAACGACGCCGTCTGGCGCCGCCGTTCCTGGCGAGGGATTACGCAATGATTGAGAAACTGAAGCGGCTGCGCGAGCGCAATACGCGCGGCTTCACCCTGATCGAGCTGATGGTGGTGGTGGCGATCATCGCCATCCTCGCCGCCTTCGCGGTGCCGAACTATCTGCGCTACGGCATCCGCGCACGGCGAGGAGATGGACAGAACCTCCTGCTGCGCGTTGCCTCGGCTCAGGAGCGGTTCTATTCGACCAACAACCGCTACGGCAGTCTGACCGATATCGGCTTTAACACCACCGGATCGGATAAGGGCTACTACACCGTGGCGGTGACGCCGGCCACGCCAGCGACGACCTTCACCGCCACGGCGACTCCGGTGACGGGTGGTCCGCAGGCCAAGGACGACTGCAAGGCGCTCAACATCAACAACTACGGACAGAAGGGCGCCACCGGCGCCACCATCAACGGCACGTGCTGGTGACCGCCATGAAACGACAGGGGAAGAATGGCTTCAGCCTGATCGAACTGATGGTGGCGCTGGCAGTGGCGGCAATTCTGCTCGTCGCGGCGGGGCCGAGCTTCCGCGATGCGCTCCGGCGCAACAAGGTGAGTGCCGCAAGCAATGCCTTGATGGCGGATATCGCCTATGCGCGCAGCGAGGCGATCAATCGCGGCAACATAGTGTCGATCTGCCCGAGTTCGGACCAGGCCACCTGCATTTCCAGCGGCAAGGCCTATGAAAGCGGCTGGCTGATCTACAGCTACCAGCCCGGCAAGGGTGTGGTGACCACGGCCTACAGCGCAACGTCCGGCGCGATCCTGCTGCGCGCCTCCAATGCGCGCGACAGCGTCTCGATCCAGGCGCTGGACAGCGTGATCCTGAGCTTCGGTTCGCAGGGCCAGGTGCGCCGCACCGACAACAAGCAGCCGAAGTTCGCCACCTGCTTCCGCGCGGCGAACGACACCGGCACCGGTACCAGCACCGTCTCGGTGCCCGGCGCGCAGCTTACGGTGAATGCTTCCGGCAGCACGACGTCGCAATCGCTGGGTGTGCAGACCACCTGCGTGCCGAGCTGAGAACTCACGTGAGCGGTGCCGCCATGGCGCCGCTCAGGTCTCGCTCCATTGGCGCAGCAGGTTGTGATAGACGCCGGTGAGCGAGAGCAGGGTGGCGCGGTCATTGCCCGGGTTGGCGGTAAGCGACTGGATCGCCATGTCCAGATCGAACAGCAGCCGGCGCCGGCCGTCGTCGCGCACCAGGCTCTGGATCCAGAAGAACGCTGCCAGGCGCGCGCCGCGCGTCACCGGACGCACTTCGTGCAGGCTGCTCGACGGATAGAGCAGCAGATCGCCCGCGGGCAGTCTCGCCTCGTGCTCGCCATAGGTGTCGTTGACGACCAGTTCGCCGCCGTCGTATTCGTCCGGCTCGGCCAGGAACAGCGTGCAGGAGAGATCGCTGCGCAGCTGCCCGCCGCCGGGCAGCGCCATCACCGCGCCGTCGACGTGATAGCCGTAATGCCCGCCGCCTTCGTAGCGGTTGAAGCGCGGCGCCAGCGTGCGCAGCGGCAGCGCGGCGGCGTGATAGAGCGGGTGCTGCGCGAGTGCGTCGAGGATCAGGCGGCCGAGCGCTTCGCGCACCGGCGAGGCTTCCGGCAACTGCAGGTTGCGCTTGACCTGGGCGCCTTGCGCGCCGACGGTCTGGCGGCCGTCGGTCCAGTCGGCGCGATCCAGTTCGGCGCGGACATGCCGCACTTGTTCCGGCGAGAGCACGTTGGGGATGTGCAGCAGCATGGGCGATCCTCGAACGAAAAGGGGAGCCTTCCGGTGTGGAAGGCTCCCCGCGTTGGTTCCGTTTCCGCCGTGTCGCGGGACGTCAGAAGCGCACGTTGGCCGTGAGCATAGCCGAACGCGGCGCGCCGGGCGTGTAGCGGTAGCCGCTCTTGTTGATGGCCGAAACGTATTCTTTGTCGAACAGGTTGTACACGTTCAACTGCAGGTCGACGTGCTTGTTGACCGGGTAGGTGGCCACCGCGTCGAACACCCAGTACGACTTGGTATACGCCGGCGTGCCGATCGCACCGTCGGTGCCGCGCTTGAGCTGGTCGTTGTAGCGCGCGCCGCCGCCGATGGTCAGGCCGAACGGCAAGGTGTAGGTGGTCCACGCAGTGAAGGCGGACTTCGGCGTGTACGCCAGATCCGAACTGCCGTCGCTGGTGACCACGCTGCCGCTGAGCACCTTGCTGTCCATCACCGTGTAGCCGGCGCTGATGGCCCAGTGCTCGGTGAGCTTGCCCACCGCGCTGAGCTCCACGCCCTGCACGCGCTTCTTGCCGGTCTGGTAGTACTGCAGGTCGGTCGGATCCTGCACCACGTCGTTGTTGATCTCGGTGCGATAGATGGCGCCGGTCAGCATCAGGCGGCTGTCGTAGAACTCCCACTTGGTGCCCGCTTCGGCGGTCTTGGCCTTCTGCGGATTGAAGTTGGGATTGTCGGCGCTGTTGGCCGAGCTGCTGAGCGTGAGCGTGCTGCCGCCCGGCGGCTGCTGCGAGATCGCGTAGTTGACATACACGCTGCCATTGGCGGCCGGCTTGTACAGCACGCCGACCTTCCAGTTGGTGAGGTTGCCGCTCTTGCGCGCATCCAGGCCCGGCACCGCCGAGTTGGCGGGCAGGGCGCCGCATGCCGGCGCGTTGCGGCCGCCGCAGGTGACGGCGCTGTCGAAGTCGGTCTTGTAGTGATCCAGGCGCACGCCGGCGTTGACCTGCCACTGTTCGTTGAACTTCAGCGTGTCGAACACATACGCCGAATAGGTGTCGGTCTTGCCGTGCGTGTAGGTGCCGTTGCGGACCCACTGCATGCCCGACACGTGCGGGTTGGGGCGGTACACGCTGGCCGCGGGCCAGGTGTTGAGCAGCGAGACGATGCCGGTGGTGTTCGCTTCCTCGCGGGTCAGCTCGATGCCGGAGCTCAGGTTGTGCGTGATGCTGCCGGTCTGGAAGTTGGCGGTGAAGTTGAACTGGTCGGTGAGGATCTTGTTGGTCTGATCCTTGAACGTCGGGTTGCTGCGGGCGACGGTCCAGGTCGACGGGTCGTTCGGGTTCGGCGTAAGCAGGTTGGCCGCGGTGGCCATGTACGAGGTCAGCAGGTAATCCTGCTTGGTGCGGCCCCAGCGCAGGGTGTTGTGCAGGGCCAGGTCGTCGCTGATGTCGTGCTCGACGCGCACGGTGAAGAGATCGGCCTTGACGTGGTCGTGGTCGGCGTCGGTGCCGTAGAAGTTCGACGGATCGACCGGGCGCGCATTGGCCAGCCACGGACGCTTGGGATCGGGGCTGCTGTAGCCGGGCAGGCCGATGGTGGAGACGCCGCCGTCGGGGATGTTGTTCTGCTTGACGTGCAGGTAGTCGATATAGACGCGCGTGGCGGTGCCCAGGCCGAAGGCCAGCGAGGGCGCGACGCCCCAGCGGTTGTTTTCCACTTCGTCGCGGCCGGGCACGCCGCTGTTCTGCGCCATCAGGTTCAGGCGGAACGCACTGCTTGCGCCGAGCACCTGGTTCCAGTCGGCGGTGGCGCGCTTGCGGTCGGAGCTGCCGTAGGCGACCTGGCCGGAGACGGCGTTCTGCAGCAGCGGCTGCTTGGTCACCAGGTTGATCGCGCCGGTCGGCGCGGTGCGGCCGTAGTCGGTGCCGGCGGGGCCCTTGGTCACTTCCACCTGTTCGATATTGAAGATGTCGCGCGAGATGCTGCCGGTGTCGCGCACGCCGTCCACGAAGATGCTGTTGGAGGTGTCGAAGCCACGCATGTAGATGCCGTCGCCGGTGGTGGTGGTGCCGTTCTCGCCGGCATAGAAGGTGCCCACGCCCGGGGTGTTGCGCAGCGCCTCGGAAAGCGTGGTGGCGCCCTGCTGCAGGAACAGGTCCTTGGTGATCACCGAGATGGTCTGGGTGGTGTCGAGCAGGGGTTGGGTGAACTTGGGGGAGTCCACTTTGTCGGCCACGTAGTCGCTGCCGCGCGTCGCTTCCACATTCACTGCCGACAGGCTCTTGGCCTTGGACTGCGGATCCGCGGCGGTGTCGTCCGACGCCAGCGCAGGCGTCGCCAGCGCCAGGCCGGTCAGCAGCGCGGCGGTGGCCGCGGCGAGCTGGCCGGGCTGCAGCCGGGCGGTGGGGGCGGGGTGCTTGCGGCTTTTGATGTAGGCCATGGGGCTTCCAGATGCATCGATAAGGGGCGCGGCAGGCGATGCGCGCGTGCGCCCGTGCCGCCGCGGCGATCGCGCGGCAGGGGCTGCAGGAGTTGTCGGTCACGGCGCTGCCGGCGGATCCCCTGGGTAGGCCGTGATCTTCACATCGTATTTTTAATGAGAATGATTTGCAATCATTCCGTTCAGGAGCAGGCCGCCAGCCGGGGCCGATGGCGCCACGGCGTACACTTCCGGCTCCCCCTCGCAGGTCCGTGCCTCAGCGGGCCTGCCGCTCCAAGGAGATCTCTCGATGCGCATCCTGGTAGTCGGCGCCGGCGCGACCGGCGGCTATTTCGGCGGACGCCTGCTGGAAAGCGGGCAGGACGTGAGCTTCCTGGTCCGCCCCGCGCGCGCCCAGGCGCTGGCCGCGCACGGCCTGGCCATCCGCAGCGCGCTCGGCGACGCCACGCTGCGCGCGCCCACTGTCACCGCCGGCGAACTGCGCGGGCCTTACGACCTGGTCCTGCTCAGCTGCAAGGCCTACCACCTGCCGCAGGTGATCGCCGACGTCGCGCCGGCGGTGGGCGAGGGCACGGCGATCCTGCCGCTGCTCAACGGCCTGCGGCACCTGGATGCGCTGGACGCGCGCTTCGGCGCCGCGCGCGTGCTCGGCGGCTTGTGCGTGATCGCCGCGACGCTGGGCCAGGACGGTGAGATCCGCCACCTCAACCGCTCGCACAGCCTCACCTTCGGTGAACGCGACGGCTCGCGCTCGGCACGGGTGGAGCGCATCGCGCAGGCGATGGAAGGCGTGAAGTTCGACGCGCGGCTCAGCAGCGAAGTGCTGCAGGACATGTGGGACAAATGGGTCTTCCTCGCCTCGCTCGCCGGCATCACCTGCCTGATGCGTGCGCCGGTCGGCGATATCGTCGCCGCGCCGGGCGGCCTGGAAGCCACGCTGGCGATGCTGGAAGACTGCCGCCGTGTCGCCTCCGATCACGGCCACGCTCCCGCCGAGAACGTGCTGGCGAAAGCGCGCGGCGTGCTCACCGAAGAAGGCTCGACGCTCAGCGCTTCGATGATGCGCGATCTCGAACAAGGCGGCCCCGTCGAAGCCGACCACGTCATCGGCGACCTGATCGCCCGCGCTGCGACGGGTACCGCGCTGCCGCTGCTGCGCATGGCGTATGCGCACTTGAAGGCTTACGAGAACCGCCGCGCCCGCACGGCTTAAAGCTCGTCATCCCGGCGCAGGCCGGGATCCAGTGGCGAGGCAATACCTGCAGGCGAAAAGCCGTCCGTGGAGCTCTTCGCGAAAATCATGCGGCGGCGCTACTGGATCCCGGCCTGCGCCGGGATGACGGCAAAAAGAAAAAGCGCCGCACTCTCGTGCGGCGCTTTTTTGTCAGCCACGAAGCGCCGCGACTCACGCCGCGGCAACCCCACTTACCAGATCTTCACCTGCTTCTCGCCATCCCGCACCATCGCATCGCCCGGCTTGCACTGGAACGCCTTGGCGAAGGCTTCCATGTTCGACGGTGCGCCGATCGCGCGCAGCGAGACCGGTGCGTGCGGGTCGGTGTTGAGCGACAGCAGCGCCTGCTTCTCGCGGGCGTGGCCGCGCCACACGCGAGCCCAGTTGAGGAAGAAGCGCTGGTCCGGCGTATAGCCTTCGATCTTCTGCTCGGCCGAACCCGGCGTCTTGGACAGCACGCTCTGCAGCGCGTCGTAGGCCACGTTCATGCCGCCCAGGTCCGCGATGTTCTCGCCCAGGGTCAGCTTGCCGTTGACGTGCGCGTCCGGCTTTTCCTTGATCGGCGTGTAGTCGTTGAACTGCGCCACCAGCTTGTCGGTGCGCGCGTCGAACTTGGCGCGGTCGTCCTTGGTCCACCAGTTTTCCTGGTTGCCGGCGCCGTCGAACTGGCTGCCTTCGTCGTCGAAGCCGTGGCTGGCCTCGTGGCCGATCACGGCGCCGATGCCGCCGTAGTTGATGGCGTCGTCGGCGCTGGCGTCGAAGAACGGCGGCTGCAGGATCGCGGCCGGGAAGTTGATGGTGTTGTCGGTGGGGTTGTAATACGCGTTCACCGTCTGCGGCGTCATGCCCCACTCCTTGCGGTCGGTGGGCTTGCCGATCTTGGCGATGTCGTAGTCGTAGTTGAACTTCGAGGCGGCTTCCACGTTGGCGTAGAAGTTGTCGCCGCTGATGTTCAGGCCCGACCAGTCACGCCACTTGTCCGGATAGCCGATCTTGGGCAGGAAGGTGTTCCACTTGGCGATGGCCTTTTCCTTGGTGGCATCGCTCATCCAGTCCAGCTTCTCGATGCGCGCCTTCAGCGCGTTGCGCACGTTGTCGACCAGCTCCTGCGCACGCTCCTTGGCTTCGGGCTTGAACACCTTGGCCACGTACAGCTGGCCCAGCGCTTCGCCCATCGAGCCGTTCACCGCGCCCAGCACGCGCTTCCAGCGCGGCTTCTGCAGCGGCTGGCCGGCCAGGGTCTTGCCGTAGAAGTCGAACTTGTTGTCCTGGAAATTCTTGCTCAGGTACGGCGAGGCGTCGCTGATGGTGTGGAATCGCAGGTAGGCCTGCCACTGCTCCAGCGGCGCGGCGGCCAGCAGCTTGTCGAACTCGGCGAAGAACTTCGGCTGCGACAGCGAGAAGCCCTTGTCGACGGTCACGCCCTGGGCGCTGAAGAACTTCTCCCAGCTGAAGTGCGGAGTGACCTTGTCGGCCTCCTTCACGCTGACGAAGTGGTACTGGTTCTTCGGGTCGCGCTCTTCCACCGGCGCCAGCGAAGCCTTGGCAAGTTCGGTCTCGAACTTCAGCACGTCGTCGGCCTGCTTCTTGGCGTCGGCTTCGGCGGTGCCGGTCAGCTGCAGCGCCTGGGCGACGTGGGCCACGTAGGCGTCGCGGATTTCCTTGTACTTCGGATCGAGGTAGTAATCCTTGGTCGGCAGGCCCAGGCCGGCCTGGTTGGCGTAGCCGATCTGCATGTCGGCATGCTTGAAGTCCGCGCCGGAGCCGAACTGGAACACCTGGCCGTCGCCTTCGGCGTAGCTCTTGGTGAGGTAGTCAGCCACGTCCGCGCCGCTCTTCAGCGCGCCGATGGCGTCGAGCTTGGGCTTGATCGGCTCGAAGCCGGCCTTCTCGATCGCGTCCTCGTTCATGCCCGACTGGTACAGCAGGCCGATCTTCTGCTCGATCGAGCCGGCCTGCGCCTGCGCGGCGCCCTTGGCGGCGGCGTCGACGATGTCGTGCTGGGTGTTGAGGCTGTTCTCGTTCAACTGGTCGAAGGCGCCCCAGCGGGTGCGGTCTTCGGGGATCGGGTTGGCGGCGACCCACTTGGCGTTGACGAAGCCGTTGAAGTCCTGGCACGCATTGATGCCGGTATCCAGCTCGCTGACGTCGAAGGGACTCTTCTTGGCGGCCGGCGCGGCGGCGGTGGTCGCGGCCGGGGCCGGTGCGCTGCCGGCGGCGGCGGGGGCGTTCTGCTCGGCCTCGTGCTTGCCGCAGGCGGACAGCGTCAGGGCCAGGCTCACCGCAAGGGCGAGCGGCTTCAGGTACGGCTTGGTCATGGATCTCCCTCTCATACGAATGGCGCCCCCGCGGGGCGAAAAATGCTGGTACGGCCGGTACCGCGGGTATCCCCTGTCACGGCCGCGACCTTCGACCCTAGGCCAAAGGTCACGGGCCGGCCCAGTGTCAAAGGTCAGGGGCGGGGGATGGCGGCGGGCTGCGTTGCGCCCGCCGCAAGGGGTTACGGCACCAGGCCCTGCAGGGTGGCGGCGTCGATCCGGTAGACCGGGTAGGCGCCCACGTCCTGGGCCGTGTACCAGGGCGAGCGCTCGAAGAAATAGAACAGCCGCTGCGAGGGGCTGGCGGCGAAGGCGGCGTCTTCGCGCAGCTTTTGCTCGAACGCGGCCTTCAGCGCCGGGTCCTTGGCCATCATGTCGCGCGCCAGCTTCTCCAGCACGCGCGGCTCGCCGTATTCCTTCGGTTCGAACACCGCATCCAGGAAACCCCAGTGCAGCAGCGAATCCGGCGCCTGCGGCTCCAGCAGCTCGATCGCCACGTTGGCCGCGCGCTGATCCATCGGCACGATCACCGAACCGGCCGGCAGCTCCACCTCGCGCGCCGTGCTGGACTGGGCGAAGTCGCGCAGCATCAGATGGCCTTCGAACGGCTTGGACGCCCACTGCGGCTTGTCCAGCTGATACGCCTGCACCTTGAGTTTCTCCGGCCTGGCCAGGCGGCGATACGCGATGCCGTGCGCGTCGAGCTTGTCGATCGCCTGCGTCCACTGCGCGGGAATCACATACGCGGCCGGTGGCGCGATCGACGCATCCGGCAGCAGGCCGTTCCAGTTCTGGACGTCGTAGGTGCGCGGCTTCGACGGGTCGTACCGGATCCACTCGCTGTTCGATACGTCGCTGTGCGTGAGGCTGAACTCATAGCCCTTGAACTTGAACGGCGTCGATGCCGGATCGTCCTTGAACGTCAACGCCACCTGCGCCTTCGCATCGCGCGCCCGCGCCACCACGGCTTCGTCCGCCTTGCGGTTGATCGCGAGCAGGTTCGCCGCATCCGCGCCGGTCTGCTCCAGCATCAGGGCGACCAGGTCGTAGGTGCCGCGCACGCGCACCTCGTAGCTTTTCAGCATATGCGTCTCCACCAGCAGGGCCGGGCGGTTCTGCAGCGCCGCGTAGCCGGTGGAGAAGCGCGGGCCGGAACCGAAATTGACGATGCCCTTGCGCGGATCGCGGCCGTCCTTGAATTCCAGGTAGATCGAAGCGAGATGGCCGCGCTTCTCGTAGGCCGGAATCACCTTGTCGTTGAGCAGGCGTTGCTGCCATGCGCTGACGCCGGCATCGAGCTTGTGCGGGTCTTCCAGATACCAGGTCAGGTCGTACTGGTAATCCGCACCGTCGGTGGTGTGGATGTCCATCAGCAGGTCCGGCTGCCAGCGCTGCCACAGCTTCAGCCAGTCGCGCATCTCCGGCGCGTCGGCCTTGACGTAGTCGCGGTTGAGGTTGAGGTACTGCGACTGGCCGCGGAAACCCATGCTGTCCGGGCCGTTCTGGTTGATGCGGTGATAGGGGCTGGAGTTCTCGTGCCCGTCCACGCTGAACACCGGAATGAACACCAGCACCGCATGATCGAGCAGATGCGGCAGCTTGCCGCTCACGGCGAAGTCGCGCAGCAGCATCAGGCCGGCGTCCTTGCCTTCGATCTCGCCGGGATGGATGCCGGCCTGCACCAGCACCACGGGTTTGCCGGACCGGTGCGCCGCTTCCGGCGTAAACGTGCCGTCGCCGCTGGCGATCACCACCGTCATCGGGCGGCCCTGCGGCGAGGTGCCGAAGCTTTCCACTTTCAACTTGCCCGGCGCCGCATCGGCCAGCTTGTGCAGATAGGCCACCGTGTCGGCATAGCTCGGCGTGGTGCGGAAATGCGCGGCCTCGGCGGGCGTGGTCCAGTCGGCGGCCTGGGCATGGCCCGCGGCGGCGGCGAGCAGGGCGGCGAGCAGCAGTCGGTTCATGCTTGGTCCTGGCGTTGTGTCAGCGAGGCAGGCGAGGCGGGCAGGGTGTCGGGTGCCACCGCGCCGCCGGAGATGATGAAGGCCATGGCCTGGTCCATGGTCCAGTCGGTGGGCGTGAGTTCGTCCACCGGCACCACTTCCAGATAGCCGCCGGTGGGGTTGGGCGTGGTGGGGATGTACACCGCGGCCATCTCGCGGCCGGTGCCTTCCTCGATCATCACGCGGGTGACAAAACCGACCACCTTCATGCCCTGGCGCGGGAAATCGATCAGCACCACGCGCTGCACGCCCGAAGGCTTCTGCTGCAGCACCGCCATCAGTTTCTTGGTGCCGCCGTAGATGGTCTGCACCAGCGGGATGCGCGCCAGCAAGCCGTCGAAGGCTTCCAGCAGGCGCTGGCCGATCACCCGGTTGGCCAGCCAGCCGAGCAGGTACAGCGCCACCACGGTCAGCACCAGGGCCAGCACGAACAGCAGCCAGCCGCGGTTGAGCGAGGTGCCCAGCGCGGGCGAGGCCTGCCCCACCGCGCCGACCAGGGCGCCTACCACCGGCGTGCCGATCCCGGCCAGCAGGCCGAGCACGAACTTGAACACCAGCCAGGTCACCCACAGCGGGATAAACGTAAGCAGGCCGGTGAGCAGATAGCGTTTGATGCGCAGTCGCCGCATGGGGCGGACCCTCGGAAGGCGGGGAAGCGGGCATTGTAGGGGGCGGGGGCGGCCGGCCGGGCGTGACGTTCGGCCCTTTCGCCGCGCCCTGTGATTTTTTTGGAGGCGCTGCGAATCATCAAAGGGAGACCAGGGGAAACAAGCATGGGCAGCAGGCCGGACCAGCGCGAATTCGAACAGCGGTTGCAGGAGCACCGGCGGCTGATCGCCAAGGTGGCGAGCGTCTACGCCGCCGGCGCGGAAGACCGGCGCGACCTGGAACAGGAAATCTGCGTGCAGCTGTGGCGTGCCTGGCCCGGCTATGACGAAAGCCGCGCCCGCTTCTCCACCTGGATGTACCGCATCGCGCTCAACGTGGCGATCTCGCAGTTGCGCCGCGGCGGCGCGGCGCAGGCGGGCCAGCTCGAACCGCTGCAGCTGCATCACCTGGACACCATCGGCGCGGAAGCCGGGCCAGAACGAGACGAGCGCCTGGTCGCGCTGTACGCCTTTATCGGCCAGCTCGAACCGCTCAACCGCGCGCTGATCCTGCTGTACCTGGAAGACCGCAGCTACGCCGAGATCGCCGAGGTGCTCGGCATCAGCGCCACCAATGTCGCGACCAAGCTCGGTCGCATCAAGCAGACACTTCGCGACCGCATGGTCGCCGCGGAGGCATGACGATGGAACTGGATGAACTCAAGCAGAGCTGGCAGGCGCTGGACCGCCGCATGGCGCAGCAGCACGCCTTGACCTTGCAGCTGCAGCGCGAAAGCCGGCTGGAAAAAATGCGCCACGGCCTGCGCCCGCTGTGGGGGGGGCAGATCGTGCAGATCGTGGCGGGCGCGCTGCTCAGCCTGGTCGCCGGCAATTTCTGGTTCGAGCACCGGCAGTATCCGCACCTGTTGTTCTGCGGCGTGCTGGTGCATCTGTACGGTGTGCTGATGATCGTGTTCGCGGCGCGCAACCTGCATCTGGTCAAGCAGATCGATTACGCGGCGCCGGTGCTGGACATCCAGCGGCGGCTGGCGGAACTGCGCGCATGGAAGACCAGGGTCGAGGCGCCGGTCTTCCTGGTCACCGGCTGCTTCGTATGGATTCCCGCGCTGCTGATGCTGTTCGCCGGCCTGGGCGCGGACGTGTGGAAACTGCATCCGGACGTGGTGCTGTGGCTGTGCGCGAGCGGCGTGGCCAGCGTGCTGCTGGTGTGGCTGGGGATGCAGGCGATCAAGCGCATCTGGGGCGCACGGGTGCTGGAACGCGAAGCGGCCGGCTACAGCGTGCGCCGCGCGGAAGCGGTGCTGGACGAAGTGCGCCGCTTCGAGAACGACTGAATCCGCCGGCGTAGGTTGGGGTGAGCCGAAGGCGAACCCCAACGTTGCGCTGCACTCGAATGTGGCGGTGTTGGGGTTCGCCGGCGGCTCACCCCAACCTACGCAGCCTCGCGGGCGCGGGGCTTGAGGCGCACGTACAGCTGCTTGCGTACCTTCGCCACTACCTCGCCGCCCGCGGTTTTCACTTCCGTTTCGAACCAGCGCAGCACCTTCTCGCCATTCGCCGCGGCGGCGCGCAGTTCTTCCATCACGGCCGGCTCCAGCTTGAAGTCCGCATAGACGTCTTCGCGCCCCGGCGCCACAAAATCGATGGCGCCGGCCTTGTCCCACACGAAGTACTCGCCGCCCAGCTGGTGCATCACCAGCAGCATCCAGAACGGGTCGGTCATGGAGAACAGATTGCCGCCGAACTGGGTGCGCACGTAGTTGCGGTTCCACGGCCGCAGCCGCAGCACCACCCGCGCCTGGGACCAGTCCTCCGCCACGTGCTGCACGCGGATGCTGTTGAACAGGAAGGGCGGCCAGAGGTTGAGCAGGCGGCGGAAGGTGGAGGCGCGCATCGGGCGTCTTCATGGGCCAGGACAGGGAAACGCAGTCTACATACGTTTGCGTATGGTTGCCTGCTCAGGGCCCATCGGGCTGCTCCCGGACGCCGATATCCAGATAGCTGCCCGCTGCCCAGCGGATGCGCAGCGGCTCCTTCGCATCGGCGATCGATTCGGCGCTGACGTCGCCGCCGGTGCCGTAGTTGATCTGGATCCGGGGCTGCTTGGGCACGCCGACCACGGCCACGATCCGGCTGCCGGCCGCGAGCCGCCGCGCGGTAAGCATCTGGCTGGTGAAGGCGAGCGTCTGCGGCTTGCCCGGCTGCAGCAGCTGCCGCTGGCTGCGGTCCTGCATATAGCTGGCGCGGCCCAGATACGAAGCCAGGTCGAGGTAGCGCCCATCGGCGGTCAGCTCGTAGAAATTCACCGCCAGGTCGAAGTCGCGCTTGTTGATCGTCACTTCGAAGCGGCCGTCGAACAGGCCATCCACTTCCAGCGGCGCCTTCAGCGCTTCGGTTTCGAACACCAGGGCGTTGCGCATATCCGGCATGCCGGGCGCGGGGCGGAAATCCACGTCGCGGCGATCGGCGAAATCGACGGTCAGCACCGGCGGCGCCTGTTTGCCCGCGGTATCGCCGAAGCGCAGATGGCCCGGTTTGCCGGCGCCAGTCAGATACAGCCGCCGCCGCCCGGTCGCCATCTCCGCCAGCGTCGATACATGCCGCCAGCGGTTCGCCCCCATCACTTCGAAATTGATCCTGCCGCTGAGCACGGCGGGCAGCGGCGCACCGCGGAACACATGATCGAACCACTGCAGCCGCACTTCCTGCAGGTCGATCATCGCGGCCTGGTCCACCCGGTAGCCGTCGATCTCGGGCAGCACGCCGGTCTGCATGGCGATGTGGTGGTAGGGGCCGACCAGCAGGCGGTGATCGGCGGAGGGACGGTATTTGTAGTGTTCCTGCAGGTAGTACAGCGCGCCGACCATGCCGCCGTCGTAATAGCCGGTCTCCACGAACACCGGGATATCGATATCGGCGAACTCGCGCTCATACGGAATCAGCCGCTGCCAGTACGCGTCGTAGGACGGATGCTGCAGCCACTCATCGAAGATCGGATTGGGCTTGCCGTCGATCTTGTCCATGTCGCGATACGGCCGCCCGCTGGCATACCAGGCCCGCTGCAGCCGCGCCCAGCGTTCGCGGTCGCCATAGATGGCGTCGTCGAGTTCCTTGTCGTCGGTGGTGTAGAACGGCCAGGGGTAGATAAAGCTCTGGAACACGTTGCCCTGCATCGGCGTATCGATGCCCGGCGCATTGGTCGCGTGCGTGGCCATCGCCTTCAGCGCGGGCGGCCGGTGCTTGGCCGCGGCCCACTGGGTGAAGCCGTTGTAGCTGCCGCTGAACATGCCCACGCGGCCATCGCTCCACGGCTGGCGCGCCAGCCAGGCGATCACCGTGGCCGCGTCTTCGCCGTCGTGCACGTAGGGAACGACGGGTCCGCCGCTGCGGCCCTTGCCGCGCGTGTAGGCGACCACGCCCGCATAGCCGTGCGCCGCCATCTTCTTCGCATCGGCCAGGCTCCAGCGGTCGCGGGCGTAGATGGTGAAGTTGAGCAGGGCGGTCAGCTTCGCCGGTGCGTTGCGCGGGCGCACGATCAGCGCGGCGATCTGCGCGCCGTCCGGGGTGGGGATCAGCATCTGGTCGTCGATCAGGAAGGGCTGCTCCGCGTCGGCGCGGGGGGCGGCCGAGGCGGCGGATGGCGGCTGCGCCGCATGGGCGGAAAGGGCGAGACAGCTGGCCAGCAGCCAGCGCAAGGTGGATTTCATGCGGTCCTCGACTCCGTGGGGGAACGGGCCGGAGGATCGCCACCAGCGCCTGCCGCGGCGGAAAAATTCGGCGAACGGACACGGCGGCGCGGCGAACCGCAGCCGCCGGCGGGTCAAATCACGCGGTCGCGCAGCAACCGGGCGCCGTCGCGGCTGGTGGAGACGGTCTGGCCGTTCTCCAGGTGCAGCAGCAGGCGTCCGCCGCCGGCCGGCTCGGCGCTGGCGATGTAATGGGTGTTGACGATCCAGGAGCGGTGTACGCGCGCGAACTTGGCCGGATCGAGCGAGCGGGCGAACTCCGCCAGCGTCACCCGCACCAGGTGCTTGCCGGTGAGCGTGCGCACTTCGGCGTAGTCGTCGGCACCGCCGATGCTCACCACGGTGTCGAGATCGAGCGGGCGCAGCTCGTCGCCGATGCGCACGAAATAGCGGGAAGGGGCGGCGTCCGTGCTGTCGGCGGGAACGGCATCGACCGCCGCGGGCGTGGGGTCCGCCGCCGCCGGTGCCGCCTTATGCATGGCCTGCAGATGCGAAATCGCCGCGATCAGCGCGTAAGTCGTCACGTTCTCCAGCGTCTGCCACGCCACGGCGCCGGCCTTGAACGGCCGGATGACGAAGCCCTCGGGGCTGGCGCCGACGAACAGGCCCAGCAGCATGATCAGCAGCCAGTACGACAAAGTGGCGAAGGCCGCGCACAGCAGCAGATGCGCGCCCAGCTGCAGCGCCACCGGCCGGCCGACCAGCCAGCGCAGCACGATGCGCCGCACCGCCAGGCCGAAGATCACCACAGGAAGGGTGTTGGCCAGCCCGCCGAGCAGGCTGCCGGCCAGGTCGGTACCCAGCGCCAGCCGGATCGTGACCGTATAGGCCGCGAAGATGCCGGCCATCGCCAGCAGGTCGAAGCTGCGCTGTTTCATCCCCGTCCGTCCCCCGCGGCCGGCTGCTCAGAACAGCAGCGAAGCCATCCGCCGGCGGTATTTGCCGACCAGTTCGGCATCGTCGAGCGTGGCGAAGGCGGCCAGCAGGCGCTTCTTGGCCTGGCCGTCGTTCCAGTCGCGGGCCTTTTCCAGGATGGCCAGGAACTGCTCCAGGCCGGCCGCGGCGTTGCCGTCCAGCAGCAGGCGCACGCCGAGCAGGTCGCGCGCCTGCCAGTCGGCGGCGTCGGCCTGCACGCGCTGCTGCAGTTCGCTCTGCGCCGGCGCGCCCTGGAGGGCGCGGGCCAGGTCGAGCTGGCTGCGCAGGCGCACGGCGCGCGAGTCGGTGGCCAGGTTGGCCGGCAGGGCGGTCAGTTCCGCTTCGGCGGCGTCGGCCTGGCCGGCCTTCATCAAGGCCAGGGCGAGGTCGAGCTTGAGTTCGGAGTTATCTGATTCTGCGATCTCGGCGCGCAGGCGTTCGATCGCCTGCTCCGGCGTTTCGGCCGGGGCGAGCTCGGCCTCTTCGCCCTCGCTTTCGCGCGGCTGCAGGTGGCGTTCCAGGAATTCGCGCAGCTGGCCTTCGGGCAGGGCGCCGGCGAAGCCGTCGACGATCTGGCCGTCCTTCACCAGGATCACCGTGGGAATGCTGCGCACGCCGAACATGCCGGCCAGCTGCTGGTTCTTGTCCACGTCGATCTTGGCCAGGCGGAACGCACCGTTGAAGGCGGTGGCCAGCTTTTCCAGCAGCGGGCCCAAGGTCTTGCAGGGGCCGCACCAGGTCGCCCAGAAGTCGATCAGGATCGGCGTCGTCAGCGAGGCCTGCAGCACCTCGGCTTCGAAGTTGTCCTGGTCGACGTCGAACACGTGGGTGGGGGCGTCGCTGGTCACGGCTGAAGCTCCGGGGGCAAGGGAATCGGAATCAGATCAGGGCGGCACGGTGCATATCAAGTGGTGGGCCTGGCACAGCCGGGCGGGCGCTGAATGGCCTGATCGTCAGGTGGCCGCGGCCTGCGCGGATTTGAGAGAATCCCGGGGATGACGAGCCGGACCTGACCTTAAGGACCTCCGTGGCCCAGAGCCCACCGCTGCTGATCTGCGAGCACTGCGACACCGTGTATCGGCGGCGCGAGCTGTGCTGCGGCGAGGTCGCACGCTGCCAGCGCTGCGACGCCATCCTGGAGCGGCACCACCGCCTGGGCGTGGGCGGCATGTTCGCCCTGGTGGTCACGGCGATGCTGGTCTTCGTGCAGGCCAATGTGTGGCCCATCGTCACCCTCGGCCTCGGCGGGACGATGATCAGCACCACCCTGTGGGGCGCCATCGTGATGATGTGGCGCGAGCATTCGCAGGTGGTCTCGGTGCTGGCCGCCGCCACGCTGTTCTTCTTTCCGCTGTGCAAGATGCTGCTGCTGGGCTGGGTGCTGTACTTCGCCCGGCAGGGACGCCGCGCGCCGGGTTTCCGGCTGGCCATGGTGGCGCTGTACCGGCTGGGGCCGTGGACCATGAGCGAGGTGTTCGTGCTCGGCGCGCTGGTGGCGATCGTCAAGGCGCGGCTGTATTTCGACGTGATCCTCAACCCGGGCATCTTCGCCTACGCCGGGCTCACCCTGCTGATCACCGTCTTCGCCAGCATCGACCTGCGCCGCCTGTGGGACCTGGTGCCGGAGCAGCAGGCATGAGCGCCGACCTGCCGCGCGCCGGCGAACTGGGCCTGATCGGCTGCCACGTCTGCGGGCTGGTCTGCCGCGACACCGGCGTCGAAGGCGCGCATTGCCCGCGCTGCCATTCGGCCCTGCACCGGCGCAAGCACGCCAGCTACAGCCGCACGCTGGCGCTGCTGCTGGCCGCCTTCATGCTGTACATCCCCGCCAACGTGCTGCCGATCATGCGCACCGCCAGCGTGGGCGATATCGACGACAACACCATCCTCAGCGGCGTGGTCGAGCTGTGGGTGAAAGGCTCGCCGGACCTCGCGGTGATCGTGTTCACCGCCAGCATCATGGTGCCGATGCTGAAGTTCCTGGCGCTGGGCCTGCTGCTGTGGAGTTCGCGCCGCGCCACGCCGTGGGCGCGGCGCCAGCGCGCCAAGCTCTACCGGCTGGTGGAGCTGATCGGCTACTGGTCGATGCTGGACGTGTTCGTGGTGGCGCTGCTTACGGCGCTGGTGCAATTCGGTGTGCTGAGCCTGGTGGAACCCTTGCCGGGCGTGGTGTTTTTCGGCCTCACGGTGATCCTCACCATGTTCGCCTCGATGAGTTTCGACCCCAGGCTGATCTGGGATGGCAGGGAATCCGATGACTGAACAACCCACATCCCCCGGCAGCGACTTGCCGGAGCCGGTCGTCCACAAGCCGCGCATCAATGCCTCCTTCGTGTGGCTGATCCCGGTGCTGGCCGCGCTGGTCGGCTTGTCGCTGGTGATCAATGCGTGGATGCAGGCCGGTCCCAAGATCAGCATCAGCTTCCAGAGCGCCGAAGGCCTGGATCCGGGCAAGACGCCGGTGAAATACAAGAACGTGGTGATCGGCCGCGTCACCTCGGTGACCTTGTCCAAGGACCGCAGCCACGTCACCGCCAAGGTCTCGCTGGAAAAGAGCGCCGAAGGTTTCGCCACCGCCGACACGCGCTTCTGGGTGGTGCGACCGCGCATCGGCTTAGGCGGCGTGTCCGGCATCGATACCCTGCTGTCCGGCGCCTTCATCGGTGCGGACGTGGGCGAGTCGAAGGAATCGCGCGACGAATTCACCGGCCTGGAAGAACCGCCCGCCGTGACCCACGGCGCGCCGGGCAAGACCTTCAAGCTGCATACCGACGACCTCGGTTCGCTGGATATCGGCTCGCCGGTGTACTACCGCCGCATCCAGGTCGGCCGCGTGGTCACCTACCAGCTGGACAAGGACGGCAAGGGCGTGAGCCTGCAGATCTTCGTCGACGGGCCGAACGACGAATTCGTCAGCAAGTCCGCGCGCTTCTGGAATGCCAGCGGCGTGGACGTGTCGATCGGCGCCGACGGCGTGAAGCTCAACACGCAATCGCTGGCCACCGTGCTGGCCGGCGGCGTGGCGTTCGGTTCGCCGCTGGGTCCGCACGACGAGACGCCGGCGGATCAGGGCGCGGAGTTCCGGCTGTTCGGCGACCAGGCCACCGCGATGGCGCCGCCGGACGGCGAGCCGCGCTATATCCGCATGCGCTTCGACCAGTCGCTGCGCGGGCTGAAGGTGGATGCGCCGGTGGAATTCCTCGGCGTGCCGTTCGGCCGCGTGGTGTCGATCAACCTCGATTTCGACGAGAAGACCCAGACCTTCCCGGTGATCGTCGGCGCGGTGGTGTATCCGCAGCGCCTGGGCCGTGCGCACGACAAGCTGGTGGCGCTGGCCAAGGCGCGCGGCGACGACGCGCAGCTGTCGCAGATGATGGGCCGGCTGATCGAACACGGCCTGCGCGCGCAGGCGCGCAGCGGCAACCTGCTGACCGGCCAGCTGTACATCGCGCTGGACTTCGTGCCGAAGGCGGACAAGGTGCCGTACGACCCGACCATGAAGCCGCTGGAGATTCCCACCGTGCCCGGCAGCTTCGACAAGCTGCAGGAGCAGATGGCGGAGATCGTCGACAAGATCCAGAAGATCCCGTTCGACAGCATCGGCCAGAACGCCAATGCGACGCTGGCCGAGCTCAATCGCACGCTGAAGAAGGTCAACGACGACGTGCTGCCGGAATTCAAGAGCACTCTGCAGGGCGCGCAGCAGACCCTGGGCAATGCCAACAACGCGTTGTCGGCGGATTCCCCGCTGCAGCAGAACCTGGGCGGCACCATGCAGGAGATGCAGCGCACGGTGCGCTCGCTGCGCGTGCTCACCGATTACCTGGGCGCCCATCCGGACGCGCTGCTGCGCGGCCGCCGCGCGGACGCCCCGCCGGAACGCAACGCGCCGCCGGCTTCGACGCAAGAAGGGAGCAAGCCATGATCCGCACCGGATATCTCCTCGCCATCCTGGGCGGCGCGCTGGCCCTGGCCGCGTGCGGCGGCTCGGCGCCGGTGCGCTACTACACACTGGTGCCGGCGGCGGATGCCTACGTGGGCACGGCCACGCAATCCACCATTACGCCCGCCGCCGCGCCGTTCCAGTTCGAACTGCTGCCGGTGGGCGTGCCGGCCCAGGTCGACCAGCCGCAGCTGGTGGTGCGCCAGGGCGGGCAGGGCGTGGCGGTGCTGGACGGCGAGCGCTGGATCGCCCCGCTGGGCGACGAGGTGCGCGGCGCGCTGTCGGCGGATCTCGCGCGCCAGCTGCATACCCAGGACATCAGCGGCCTGCCGGCGGGAGCGAAGCCGGTGCTGCGCATCAAGGTGGACCTGCGCCGCTTCGATTCCGTGCCGGGCGCGTACGCGCTGCTGGACGCGGCGTGGAGCGTGCGCCCGCTCAAGGGCGGCGCGGCGCTGTCCTGCACCAGCCGCGTGCAGGAAAGCGTGGGCCAGGGCTATGCGGCCCTGGTGCAGGGCCACCAGCGGGCGCTGGACGGGCTGGCCGCGCAGATCGCCACCGCCGCGCAGGCGCTGGCCGCCGGCCAGGCCGGCGCCTGTCCCGCCGGCTGAGCGCGGCATGGCCGGCGAGCGGGTTCGCGCCCGTTCCCCGGTCCCCGGCCCCCCTCGCATCTGCTAGTCTGCCGCGTTCACCCGCAGCCGCCGGCGGACTCCGGCTCAAGCTGCCGTAAACGAGTTCAGGCGCCGGACACATGCAGGACAACCAAGCACAGGGCAGCACCGACCAGGCCGGCGAACAGGCCTATCAAGCGCAGGCGGTGGAAGCCGCCGCGCAGCAGTACTGGCGCGAGCAGCGCGCCTACGAGGTGAAGGAAGACCCTTCGCGCCCGAAGTTCTACTGCCTCTCGATGCTGCCGTACCCGTCGGGCGCCCTGCACATGGGCCACGTGCGCAACTACACGATCGGCGACGTGATCAGCCGCTATCAGCGCATGAACGGCAAGAACGTGCTGCAGCCGATGGGCTGGGACGCGTTCGGCCTGCCGGCCGAGAACGCCGCGATCAAGAACAAGACCGCGCCGGCCAAGTGGACCTACCAGAACATCGAACACATGCGCGTCCAGCTGCAGCGCATGGGCTTCGCCTACGACTGGACCCGCGAGTTCGCCACCTGTCGCCCGGAGTACTACCGCTGGGAACAGCTGATGTTCACCCGGCTGATGAAGAAGGGCCTGGCCTACCGCAAGAACGCGGTAGTGAACTGGGACCCGGTCGACCAGACCGTGCTGGCCAACGAGCAGGTGGTCGACGGCCGCGGCTGGCGCTCCGGCGCCCTGGTCGAGAAGCGCGAGATCCCGCAGTGGTTCCTGAAGATCACCGACTACGCGCAGGAACTGCTCGACGGCCTGGACACGCTGCCCGGCTGGCCCGACGCGGTGAAGACCATGCAGCGCAACTGGATCGGCCGCTCCGAAGGCCTGGAGATCCACTTCGCGGTGGAAGGCGAGGCCGAGCCGCTGACCGTGTTCACCACGCGCCCCGACACGCTGATGGGCGTGACCTTCGTGTCCATTGCCGGCGAGCATCCGCTGGCGCTGAAGGCCGCGCAGGGCAATAGCGAGCTGGCTTCCTTCCTCGACGAACTGCGCCACGGCGGCGTGTCCGAGGCGGAGCTGGAGACGCAAGAGAAGCGTGGCATGGCGACTGGCCTATCCGCTATTCATCCTATTACCGGCGAAAAAGTGCAGGTATGGGTCGCCAACTTCGTGCTGATGGGCTATGGCACTGGTGCGGTAATGGCGGTGCCGGCTCACGATCAACGAGATCATGAGGTTGCGCTGAGCTATAACCTTCCCATCCGTAACGTTGTTGCACGACGCGACTGGGTAGTCGAATGGGCGGCTATTCGAAGCGCATTGGGTATTCGAGGAATCAGTGCGCCCAGGTATCCACGGGACCTGGCAGATATCAATGCTGTTGTAGGTCAGCTCGATCCTCAAAATGACCGGGTCATTATCGACAGCATCGCCGTGTTCGCAGAAAACCTCCGGTTACCTCTGCTCGATAAAGATACCGTTGGAGTCTCCGATGCCTTGTGGGGACTGGATTTCAATGGTGCGTTCAAGGCTGTGCAGGACAAGCTGGAACTTGCTCGCCGTGTGAACTATCGCCTGCGCGACTGGGGCGTCAGCCGCCAGCGCTACTGGGGCTGCCCGATCCCGGTCATCTACTGCCCGAAGTGCGATGCGGTGCCGGTGCCGGAAGACCAGCTGCCCGTCGTACTGCCGGAAGACGTTGCGTTCTCTGGCGTGCAGTCGCCGATCAAGGCCGACCCCGAGTGGCGCAAGACCAGCTGCCCGCAGTGCGGCGGCCCGGCCGAGCGCGAGACCGACACCTTCGACACCTTCATGGAGTCGAGCTGGTACTACGCGCGCTACACCAGCCCCGGCGCCAACGAGCAGGTCGACGCGCGCGCCAATTACTGGCTGCCGGTGGACCAGTACATCGGCGGCATCGAGCACGCCATCCTGCATCTGCTGTACTTCCGCTTCTATCACAAGCTGATGCGCGACGCGGGCCTGGTAAAGGCCGACGAACCGGCCACCAACCTGCTGTGCCAGGGCATGGTGATCGCCGAGACTTTCTACCGCGACAACGCCGACGGTTCGAAGGACTGGATCAATCCCGCCGACGTGGAAATCCAGCGCGACGAAAAGGCGCGCGTGGTCGGCGCGGTGCTCAAGAGCGACGGCCAGCCGGTGAGCATCGGCGGCACCGAGAAGATGTCCAAGTCCAAGAACAACGGCATCGACCCGCAGGCGATGGTGGAGAAGTTCGGCGCCGACACGGTGCGCCTGTTCTCCATGTTCGCCGCGCCGCCGGAGCAGTCGCTGGAATGGAGCGAGGCCGGCGTGGAAGGCATGGCGCGCTTCCTGCGCCGCTTCTGGCGCGAAGTGGCCACGCATGCCGCCGGTCCCGACCACGCCGTGGTCGACCCGGCCGCGCTGGACGCCGGGCAGAAGGCGCTGCGCCGCCAGCTGCACGAGACCATCCAGAAGGTGGGCGACGACGTCGGCCGCCGCCATGCCTTCAACACCGCCATCGCCGCGCTGATGGAACTGCTGAACGCGCTGGGCAAGTTCGACGACCAGAGCGAGCAGGGCCGCGCCGTGCGCCACGAGGCGCTGGAAGCGATGGTGCTGCTGCTCAATCCGGTGGTGCCGCACGTCAGCCACGCGCTGTGGCAGGTGCTGGGCCATCCGGCCGAGGTGCTGGAAGACCAGCCCTGGCCGAAGGCGGACGAAGCCGCGCTGGTGCGCGATTCGCTCACCCTGGCGGTGCAGGTCAACGGCAAGTTGCGCGGTACCATCGAGGTCGCCGCCGGCGCCTCGAAGGAAGCCGCCGAGCAGCTGGCCCTGGCGCATCCGAACGTGATCGCGTTCATGGAGGGCCAGAGCGTGCGCAAGGTGATCGTGGTCCCGGGCAAGATCGTCAACATCGTCGCAGGATGAAATCCATGAGCCGCATGTTCAAAGCTACGCTGATGCTGGTGTCGATCCTCGCGCTTACCGCGTGCGGCTTTCATCTCCGCCAGAGCGCCGCGCTGCCGTCCGCGATGCAGCGCGTGCACCTGACGGTGAACGGCGGCCTCGACCTGCAGCGCGACCTGGCCCGTGCGCTGGAAAGCTCCGGCGTAACGGTGGAAGAGAAGCCCGGCCCCGGCATCGCCGAACTGCGCGTGCCGCTGGCCACCTTCAGCACCGAGACGCTGACCGTCAGCGGCTATGCGCGCGTCACCGAATACGCCGTGCGCTACCAGGTGCAGTTCCAGTTGAACGACGGCGCCGGCCAGATCCTGCTGCCGGCGCAGAACGTCAGCATGTCGCGCGAATTCAGCTACGACGCCACCAATACCGTGGGCACCACGGCGCAGGTGGAAGAGATCCAGCGCAGCCTCAACGACGACATGGTGCAGGCCATCCTGTTCCGGCTGCAGGCGCTGCAGAAGCACGGCGGCGGCACGGTCGCGCCGGCGTCCGCTTCCTCGTCCGCGCCGTAATCCGATGCCGCTGAATGCCGTCCAGTGGCAGAAGGCGCTGGCGGGCGACAGCCTGCGGCCGGTGTACCTGCTGGCGGGCGAGGAGCTGCTGGTGCTGGAAGCCGCCGACGCGCTGCGCGCGCAGGCGCGCCGCCTGGGCTATGCCGAGCGCGAAGTGCTCGACGTCGGTAATCATTTCGACTGGGACGACCTGGCGCGTTCCGCCGCCGGCATGTCGCTGTTCGCCACCCGCCGCCTGCTCGACCTGCGCCTGCCCACCGGCCGTCCCGGCACCGAGGGCGCCAAGGCCATCAACGAGTTCTGCGCCAAGCCGCCGCCGGACGTGACCCTGCTGATCACCGCCACCGAGTGGAGCAGCAAGCACGAAGGCGCCTGGACCAGGAACCTGGACGCCGCCGGTGCGCTGGTGGTGTTCAACGCGCCCAAGCCGCACGAATGGGCGGCCTGGGTCGGCGCGCGGCTGACCTCGCGCGGCCTCAGCGCCACGCCGGACGCCGCCGCGCTGCTGGCCGAACGCGTGGAAGGCAATCTGCTGGCCGCCGCGCAGGAGATCGACAAGCTCGCCGTGCTGCGCGGCGAGGGCGGCGGTGCGCGCATCGATGCCACCGAGATGGAGCATCTGGTGGCCGACAGCGCGCGCTACGACGCATTCAAGCTCACCGATGCGGCGTTCGCCGGCGACGGCGGACGTGCGTTGCATATCCTGGCCGGCCTGCGCGCCGAAGGCGACGAGCTGATCGCGTTGATGGGCTGGCTGGTGAATCAATTGCAGCTGGCGCTGCGCCTGGCCAATGCGCACGATTTCGCCGCGCAGGCACGCGCCGAGCGGCTGTGGCCGGCGCGCGAGCAGCTGTTCCGCAAGGCGCTGCGGCGCGCGCCGCGCGAGCACTGGCTGCAGTGCCTGGCGCGGGCGGCGCGGATCGATCGCATCGCCAAGGGACGCGAGTCGGGCGATGCCTGGCTGGAGGCGGAACGCCTGATCGCCGCGATCGCCGAGCCGCGGGCTGCCAGCGCGCTCGCATGAAGCCTCTGGCGCTGTTTGGCGGCACTTTCGATCCGGTGCATCTGGGGCATCTGAGCGTGGCCTGGGAGGCTGCGGAGTTGCTCGATGCCGAGGTGCGGCTGATGCCGGCGAATGTGCCGCCGCATAAGGCGGCGCCGTTGGCGAGTGCGGAGCAGCGGGTGGCGATGCTGGATGCCGCGTTGCGGGGGCAGGATCGCCTGGCGGTGGATGCGCGCGAGTTGCGGCGGGCTGGGCCGTCTTATACGTATGACACGTTGTGTGAGTTGCGGGCTGAGGTTGGCGCGCGGCCGCTGGTGTTGTTACTGGGCGTTGACGCGTTTGCGGGGTTGCCTGGGTGGCATCGTTGGCGCGAGTTGTTCGAGGTGGCGCATCTCGGGGTGTTGAGTCGGCCGGGGGTTGAGCCGGAGTTGCCGCATGCGTTGTGGGCGGAGATGGGGGGGCGTCGTACTGACGACGTTTCTGAGTTGCATGGGCGTCCGGCGGGGCGGGTGATTGAGTTGGCGGTGACGCCGATTGAGATTTCTGCGACTCGGATTCGGGAGTTGTTGGCGGGGGGGCGGGATCCGCGTTATTTGTTGCCCTGTGGGCTGTTTGAGGATCCGGGGTTGTTGGCGCCGTATCGCGCTTGATCGTCATCCTGGCGTAGGCCGGGATCCAGTAGCGGTATCGCTTGGTTTTCGCGTTATCGCGAATGGGCCGCTTATGCAGCGGGCATTTCGTGCGCCTGCCGGCGCCCGAGTCACTTTTTCTTTGCTGGCCCAAAGAAAAAGTAACCCAAAAGAAATGGCCTGAGAGCCAAGGCTCGCGACGCGACTAGAACGAGCAGTGACGTCCGTGGAAATGGATTAACCAGAGTCGACACGAAACGACCGTGCGTTTACGTGGCGCGCGCTTCAACGTGCCGTCGCCGAGAGGACGTTCAAGAACCGCGGCCAGCTTTTGCTCTTCGTTCCTGTATGCCCCACCACCACACTTCTCCCTCTCCCCTCCGGGGAGAGGGCCGGGGTGAGGGGCCGGGCGGAGCGAAACACTCGAATAACCTCAAGCCCCTCGCGGCACAAACCTCAGCGCCACTGAATTCATGCAGTAACGAAGGCCGGTAGGGCGTGGCCCATCGGTAAACACATGCCCGAGATGGCTATCGCACCCGGCGCAATTCACCTTGGTGCGTACCATGCCGAGGCTGTAGTCGTTGCTCTCGACGATGTTCGCTTTGGCTATCGGCTGCCAGAAGCTTGGCCAGCCGGTGCCGGAGTCGAATTTGGTGGAGGCGTCGAAGAGTGCGGTGTCGCAGCCGGGGCAGCGGAACAGGCCTTTTGCGTGGAGGTTCCAGTATGGGCCGCTGAAGGGGCGTTCGGTGGCTTCGCGGCGCATGACGTCGAACGCGTCGGCGGAGAGGCGTTGGCGCCATTGGGTGTCGGTGAGTACCAGCTTCTGCACGTGGCAGGGGCCGAGGTGGCGGCCGTCGGTGTCGGCGAAGCATTCGAGGAGGAGGTCTTTGCCGGTGGCGGTGGGCGCCGCGGAGGCGGTGGCTATGGGGGAGGGGCCGCGGGGCCAGAGCAGGGTGCCGACGGCGGCGGCGCCGCCGCCGAGCGCCAGGAGGCGGAGGAAGGAGCGGCGTTGGTCGTTTTGCAGTTGGCGGATCGTGCGGGTGCTCATGGGGAACCTCGACGGGGGGATCGAAGCGATCAACCGAAAGTGAAGGCGTAGGCGCGCACGTTCGGGTCGAGGAATTCGATCTCGAACTGGCGCTCGCCGGTGCCTTGTGCCTGGCGCACCAGCTGGTACAGGCGCTGCGTGGTGACGGTGCCGTTGCCGCCGGCGTCGGTGTCCATGCCGTGGTCGGTGCCGGGCGCCTGGCCGTCGATGCGTACGCGGAAGCGCACGGGCTTGCCATCGGCGCCGGGGCCCAGCACCAGGTGCAGGTCGCGGCCGCGGAAGCGGTAGACGATGCGGCCGCCGGACGCGGCGAGCTGCGCGTCTTCGGAGGACACGGTCCAGTCGCCGTCGAACGACCACTGGTTGGCGAGCAGCGTGGCGGGCGCGTGGTAGGTCTCGCGGTCGTTGCGGATCAGCGGGCCGCCGACGAAGTTCTGCGCGCGCGCATAGCCCACGTAGGTTTCCGGCGAGCGGTCGGCGGCTTTCGAATCGGCGGCTTCGGCGCCCTTGGCATCGGGCTGCACATAGCCGGTGGGCAAGTCTTTCTGGCCCGCTTCGGTGAGCAGCTGGCGGATCACGTCCTCGCTCTGCGCATAGCCGCCCTCGCCGAAATGGTGGTGGCGGATGCGGCCCTGCGTGTCGATGAAGTAATGCGCGGGCCAGTAGCGGTTGTTGAAGCCCTGCCAGATCGCGTAGTCGTTATCGAGGGCGACCGGATAATCCACGCCCAGGTCCTTCACCGCGCGCTGCACATTGCCCAGGTCTTTCTCGAAGGCGAACTCCGGTGCGTGCACGCCGAGTATCACCAGGCCGTGGTCCTTGTACTTGTCGGCCCAGGCGCGCACGTAGGGCAGGGCGCGGATGCAGTTGATGCAGGAGTAGGTCCAGAAATCCACCAGCACCACCTTGCCGCGCAGCGAAGCGGCGGTCAGCGGCGCGCTGTTGATCCAGGCGGTGGCGCCGGCCAGCGAAGGCAGTTCGCCTTCCACCGGCAGCGCTTCGCCGGCCTTGCGTTCCGGCTGCGGCGCGGGCGGCGGAGTCACGGCGTCGACCAGCTTCTGCTCGATGCCGCCGGTGCTCGCCAGCGACACGCGGGTGAGCACGCCGGTATCCAGTCCCAGCCCGATCGCCGCCACGCCGGCCAGCACCAGCACGCCGAGCACGCGCCGCACCCATTCGCCGGCGCCGAGCGAGCGCTTCATCACCGCGAACACCTTGCCGCCGACCAGCAGCGCCA
This sequence comes from Dyella sp. LX-66, assembly GCF_018599165.1. Classification (NCBI taxonomy): domain Bacteria; kingdom Pseudomonadati; phylum Pseudomonadota; class Gammaproteobacteria; order Lysobacterales; family Rhodanobacteraceae; genus Dyella; species Dyella sp. LX-66. The sequence continues at coordinate 430,366 of NZ_JAHFVJ010000005.1, read as the reverse complement.
GCGCCAGCGACGTGGCCGCGCCGGCCGAATAGGTGAGCAGCAGCAAGGTGGTCTGCACGCTCGCGCCGTTGAGCGCGGCGCCGGTAAGCAGCAGGCCCAGGATCGGGCCGGCGCACGGCGCCCATAGCAGGCCGGTGGCGACGCCCAGGCCGGCGGCGGACAGCGACGAGCCTTCGTCGCGGTCCGCGCGCTGCGTAAGGCGGTTGCCCAGCGCCACGAACGGGCGTGCGATCCATTCGGCCACGCGCGGCGACAGCAAGGTCAGGCCCAGCACCGCCAGCACCACCAGGGCCACCCAGCGCCCGTACTGGTTGGCGCGCACCGCCCAGCCGCCGCCGACCGCGGCCAGCGTGGCGACCAGGGCGAAGGTCAGCGCCATGCCCAGCAGCATCGGCAGGCCGTTGCGCAGGAACGGCCGGTCGGCGCGGGCGAACACGAAGGGCAGCACCGGCAGGATGCACGGGCTGAGGATGGTCAGCACGCCGCCGAGATAGGCCAGGATGAGCACGAGCATGGAAGGAAGTCCGCAAGCAGGTTGATGGGCTATTCGGAATGGAACGCGGGGGAGTTACCTCGCAGGGGGATTTTTCACTGCGGGTAACCCTGCGCAGGCTTCGCGCGAATAACGGCCGAACCCCCAGCCGCGAGCCGGCCATGCATGCGAGCTTGACCGCGGACGGCGCCTTGGGTCTAGATGGCGTATTCCGCCGTCCGGATTCACGCGCAGCCTTGTCCGCCACCCCCGCCAGCGCCCAGCAGGAAGCCGACCAGCGCCGCGCCGCGTGGATGGCTGCCGCGCAGGCCGGCGACCGCCGCGCCTACGAGCGCGTGCTGGCCGATTCGCTGCCGCTGATCCGCGCCGCCGCGCGGCGGCAGGGCGTGGCCACCGACAACATCGACGACGTGGTGCAGGAAACCCTGCTCACCGTGCATCGGGTGCGCCATACCTACGATCCGTCGCGTTCGTACGATGCCTGGATCACCGCCATCGCTTCGCGCCGCGCCATCGATGCGCTGCGCAGCCACGGCCGCCGCGATCGCCGCGAGCTGCATGACGAGCAGGTGCTCGACATGCAGACCGACCACGCCGACGCCGCGCGCGACACCGAACGCGAGCAGGAAGCACGGCGCCTGCGCGCGGCCATCGCCACCTTGCCGCCGGGCCAGCGCGAGGCGGTGGAACAGCTGGCCCTGCGCGAGCGCTCGCTGGCCGAGGCGGCCGAACACACCGGCCGCAACGCCGGTGCGCTGAAGGTCAACCTGCATCGCGCGCTGAAGGCGCTGCGCAACCGCTTCCACGGAGATTCCTGAGCACCATGTCCGAACCAAGCAACCACCACCGCCTGATCGACGCGCTCGGCGCCGAGCTGGTGCCGGTGCGCCGCCTGCCGCCGCCGTGGCGGCGCGCGGCCGGGTGGCTGCTGGTGGTGGCGGCCATCGCGGCGCTGTTGTTCGCGCATTACGGCAGCGGCGGCATGCTGCGCCGCTGGGCGGGCGCGCCGGACCTGGCCTGGGCCGGCGTCGGTGCGGTGCTGACCGCGATCACCGCCGCCTGGGCCGCGTTCGCGCTCGGCGTGCCGGGGCGCAGCGCGCGCTGGGCGTGGCTGCCGGTGGCGCCGGCGCTGCTGTGGGTGGGGGCCAGCGGATTGGGCTGCCTGCGCGACTGGATCGCGCAGGGCACCGTGGTGGCCGGTCCGCATCAGCCGATCGGCTGCCTGCAATTCATCATCGCTTTCTCGGTGCCGCTGTCGGCGCTGCTGATCTGGCTGCTGCGCCGCGCCTGCCCGCTGCGGCCGGTGCTCACCGCCGTGCTGATCGGCCTGGCCAGCGCGGCGGCCTCTGCCAGCCTGCTGGAGATCTGCCACGAATACGACGCGGCGGCCTCGGATCTGCTCACTCACGCGCTGGCCGTGGTGGTGGTCATCGGCATCAATGCCGCGATGGGCGGGCGCCTGCTGCGCTCGCGCTGAGTTTTTCTTCACGCGGATCGTCAGGTTCGCGAAAGACGCAGAAACTTTCGTTTCTCTGGTGCGTCGCAACGCTGAATGTGCCAGGCACTCGACGGCATTCGCGCCGTGCCGTGGCGCGCCGGACGCGAAAGCCCATCGCAGCGGTGTTCGCGCCGGTTGCTGTCGCGGACATGTTCCTTGGCTTCGACAAAGCCCCGCTCTGCGCATCGCAACACGCCGCGCGCGCATGCGCCGCGAGACGGTATTGACGCTGAACAGCGCGGTTTTTTCCCACGAAGCTCGCGCAAGCCGTCGAGCTAGGCTAGCCCGCGTCGGCGGCGCTAGAGGGGGCGCTGCCGCGGCGTCTCGCGCGGGGCCGTTGTGCACCGACCCGCCAGCAGACGCAGCGAGCCCGCCGCCGGTTAATTCCGGCAGCGGTACCGCCGGGGCGGCCCGGGAGGGGGCCGCCCCGGCTCTTTCGACAGCAGTTGAGTTGAGCGACATCTTCGAAAGTTTTGGGGAAGCGCGGTTCGCGCCGCACGACATTCACCGACTGAAGGAGTACGCATCCATGAACGTTTCCCGTTACGCCGTCCTCGGTCTTTCTCTCGCACTCGCTGTCGGCATCGGCCAGGCCAGCGCGCAGGAAACCACCCCCGCGTCGTCTTCGTCCTCGGCGATGAAGTCCGACATGCATATGAAGAAAGACTCCATGAAGTCCAACGATTCGATGAGCTCCGGCGATTCGATGAAGTCCGACGCCGCGGCCAAGCCGCATCACAAGAAAGGCCACAAGAAAGCGGCCGAACCGGCTGCGGCCAGCAGTTCGCATTGATCGATCGCTAGCGTCTGCAACCACGGCCCCCGCTGGCAACAGCGGGGGCCGTCGTGTTTTCCATGGTGTAATACGCGGGTTTCGCTTTGCGGAGAAACGCCATGGCTCCCTCCTTCGTCGCGCGGCTCGGCATCGAGCATCCGTTGATCCAGGCGCCGATGTCCGGCTCCAACACGCCGGCCCTGGTTGCCGCGGTGTCCAATGCCGGCGCGCTGGGTTCGCTGGGCGCGGGTTACCTGGAACCGCAGGCGCTGCTCAACCAGGCCGACGAAGTGCGCACGCTCAGCGACAAGCCGTTCGGGCTCAACCTGTTCGTGCTGCCGGAAAACTTCGAGGTGGACATGGCCGCGGTCGACCACGCGCGCCGCGCGCTCGACGCCTTGATGGAACGCGAAGGCCTGTCCATCCGCACGGCGATCCCCGCGCGCTGGGCGCCGTCCTTCCACGACCAGTTCGCCGCGCTGTGCGAGGCGCGGCCCGCGGTGGCCAGCTTCGCCTTCGACCTGCTCAGCGTGGCGCAGGTGCGCCAGCTCAAGCAGCTCGGCATCGTGGTGGTGGGCACCGCCACCACGGTCGACGAGGCGCGCGCCTGGGAAGAGCGCGGCGCCGACGCGATCAGCCTGCAGAGCGCGGAAGCCGGTGGCCATCGCGGCACGTTCCTGCACGACGCGCAGGACGGCATGATCGGCCTGTTCGCCCTGCTGCCGCTGGCGCGGCGCGCGGTGAAAGTCCCGCTGATCGCCGCGGGCGGCATCATGGACGGGCGCGGCATGCTCGCCGCCGAAGTGCTGGGCGCCGCCGCCAGCCAGCTCGGCACGGCCTTCCTGGCCTGCCCGGAAGGCGGCGCGGCGGCGGGCTGGAAGCGCGACCTGCCGGCCTCGGCCGAGCACGAGGTCACCACCATCACCACGTTTTCCGGCCGCGCCGCGCGCGGGCTGCGCAACACCTACGTAAAGGCCATGGCCGGCATCGAGGCCGGCCTGCCGGCCTATCCGGTGACCAATGCGCTGACCTCGCCGCTGCGCAAGGCCGCGGTCGCCGCGGGGCGCGCCGACCTCATCAACGAATGGTGCGGGCAGGGCGCCGGGCTGTCGCGCGCCATGCCGGCCGCCGAGCTGGTCGCCGTACTGATGGACGAGTACGCCCAGGCGCGCCGCGCGTTCGACTGAAACCTGGGGAGAACCCAGGCTTGACGCGGCTTCCCGGGCGGGGCGGTATACTGCGCCCGCGCCTCCGCCCAACGCGTGGGGCGCGCCGATCCGCATCGAGGGCACGCCCACTTGAGTCAGACTTCCCAGCGCAACAAGGCGGCCGACACCGCCACCCTCCGCAAGCACGTCATCGACGCGCTTGAAGAACTGAAAGCCAAGGACATCCGCGAAATCGACGTCCGCGGCAAAACCTCCATCGCCGACCTGCTGGTCATCGCCTCCGGCACTTCCGCGCGCCACGTCAAATCCATTGCCGACGAAGTGGTCAAGTTCGCCAAGAAGGCGGGCGTGATGCCGATCGGCGTGGAAGGCGAGCAGGAAGCCGAATGGGTCCTGGTGGACCTGGGCGACGTGATCGTCCACGTGATGCTGCCGCGCATCCGCGAGTTCTATGGCCTCGAACGGCTGTGGACCGTGGGCGACCGCGAGCAGGACAGCCAGGCCGTCGGCGCGGGCTGAGCGCCCGCGCCAGGTTCGCTTCGCGCGGCACCGGCGACGGTGCGCGCCATAGCTTCGTCACCTCTTTTTCCCGATGATCTTCCGCTTATGCGCGCCCGCCTGATCGCCGTCGGCGAACGCATGCCCGCCTGGGTCGCCGAGGGCTTCGCCGAATACCGCAAGCGCCTTTCGCACGAGCTGCCGCTGGAGCTGGTCGAGCTCAAGCCCGGCACGCGCGGCAAGGGGCGCGACGACGCGCGCGCGATCCAGGACGAAGGCGCCGCGATCCTCGCGGCGCTGCCGCGCGACATCCACGTCATCGCGCTGGACGGGCGCGGCAAGACCTGGTCCAGCGAAGAGCTGGCCGCGCAGCTGGCGAAGTGGCGCATGTCCGGCCGCGATCTCGCGTTCCTGATCGGCGGGCCGGACGGCCATGCGCCGGAGGTGCTGGCGCGTGCGGACCAGAGCTGGTCGCTCGGTCCGCTCACCTTGCCGCACATGCTGGTGCGGCTGGTGCTGGCGGAGCAGCTGTATCGCGCCACTACGCTGCTGGCGGGACATCCCTACCACCGCGCCTGACCGTCCTGTTCGAGCGTGCGGCCTTGCTATGCTCCCCGCACTTTTCCCGCGGCGGATCATTCCATGTCCATCATCGTGCGGCAGGCCACCATCCATGATCTTGACGTTGTCGCGCCGCTGTTCGACGCGTACCGCCAGTTCTATGCGCAGCCGGCGGATCTCGCGCTGTCGCGCCGCTTCCTGGCCGAGCGTTTCCAGCATGCGGAGTCGGTGATCCTGCTGGCCTTGAATGAAGCGGACGGCGAGGGCGTGGGCTTCACCCAGCTCTATCCGCTGTTTTCCTCGGTGCGCGCCACGCGCCGCTATCTGCTCAACGACCTGTTCGTGACACCCGCCAGGCGCCGCTTCGGCGTGGCCGCGGCGCTGCTGCATGCGGCCACCGCGCATGCGCGGGCGATGGGCGTGTCCGGCATGTCGCTGTCCACCGCCAACGACAACGTGGCGGCGCAGCGCTTGTACGAATCGATGGGCTGGGAGCTGGAGCAGGGCTTCCGCGAGTACCACCTCACGCTGTGAAAGGAACCCCGATGCTTTATCTCGCCTCGCAATCGCCGCGCCGCCGCCAGCTGCTGGAGCAGATCGGCGTGGCGTTCCAGCCGGTGGACGTGGACGTGCCGGAACAGCGCGCGCCCGGCGAATCGCCGCTGGACTATGTCAGCCGCGTCGCGCGCGACAAGGCGCAGGCGGGCCGCGCGGGGCTGCCGCACGACGCGCTGGTGCTGAGCGCGGATACCGAGGTGGTGCTCGACGACGAAGTCTTCGGCAAGCCCGCCGATGCCGCCGACGCCGGCGCCATGCTGCGCCGCCTTTCGGGCCGCACGCACGAAACCATCTCGGTGGTGTGGGCCGTGCAGGGCGCGCGCGCGGAAAGCGCCACCAGCATTTCCCGCGTGCGCTTCGCGGCGCTCAGCGACGAAGACATCGCCGCCTACGTCGCCAGCGGCGAACCGTTCGGCCGCGCCGGTGCGTATGCGATCCAAGGCCTGGGCGCGACGCTGATCGAGCATCTGGAAGGCAGCTACACCGGCGTGATGGGCCTGCCGGTATTCGAAACCGCGCGGCTGCTGCGGCGTTTCGGCGTGGCTTAAGTCCCCGGCGTCTGCCCGGTCACCAGAAACCACGACACCACCGCCAGCGCATTGTTGACGGCATGCGCCAGCACCGCCGGCCACACCGAACCCGAGGCCAGCCGCAGCCACGCCAGCACCATGCCCAGCACCAGCAGGTTGGGCAGGGCGTACCAGAGGAAACCGAGGTCCGGCAGGTGCACGCAGGCGAACAGTGCGGCGGTGATGAACATCGCCACGCCCGGCGGCGCGTAGCGCAGCGCTGCCGAGAACAGCACGCCGCGGAACAGCAGTTCTTCCACCAGCGGACCCACCGTCACCACCAGCAGGGCCAGCGGAAAGCGCAGCAGGGGCGAGGCGGCGGCGCCGAGTTGCTTGATGTCCTGGCTCACTTCGTGGCCCTGCGCGAACCACTGCGTGAGCAGGCCGCCGAGGAACGGCAGCATCAGGCCGAGCGCGAAGGCCAGCGCGTAATAGCCGGGCTGCGCGGGCGCGGCGAAACCGAAGCCGGGCGGCGCCGGCAGCGGCCATAGCGCGGGCCAGCGGCGGCGCGCCAGCAGCAGGGTTACGGTGGCGGTGATCAGCAGGGTGAGGATCACCATCAGCGCGTTGACGTCCGGCTGCACTAACCACTGCTGGATCTGCGCCAGCGCCTCGCCATGGCGGAAGCCGTGCAGCAGGCCGACGGTCAGGCCGACCAGCAGCCCCACCACCGCGCCCACCAGGTATTGCAGCAGGAAGTACAGCGCGATCAGGCCCAGCGCGGCCCACAGGCTGGGCGCGGCCGGCGCTGCGGCGGGCGTGAAGGCGGAGTCGAGGCGGGGGGCTTCCATCGGGTTCATCCTGTGCGGGTGGTGTGGCTGCAAGCCCGAAGTCCAGGCCTGGCCTTTCCCCATCTCCCTGACCGTTGCCGACGCACTCACGCTAATCGCCGCCGCCGCGGCCGCGCAATCCTGCCCTTCGTCATGGTTGCCGCGGACACGGCCTGTATAGTGCCGAGGTTCATACGGAGGAAGCAGGCGTCCTGGCGCCGACCCATGTTCGCATTCGATTGGCTGGCCGACCCCACTGCCTGGGCCGGTCTCCTCACCCTGGTGGTGCTGGAGATCGTGCTGGGCATCGACAACCTCGTGTTCATCGCGATCCTGGCCGACAAGCTGCCGCCGCAGCAGCGCGACCGGGCGCGCCTGATGGGCCTGGGCCTGGCGCTGGCGATGCGGCTGGTGCTGCTGGGCGCGATGTCCTGGCTGGTCAAGCTGACCGAGCCGATCCTGTCCTGGCAGAGCTTCACGCTGTCCTGGCGCGACATCATCCTGCTGCTGGGCGGCCTGTTCCTGCTGTTCAAGGCCACGCTGGAACTGCACGAACGGCTCGAAGGCGGCGACGATCACGAAGCGGGCAACCGCGCCCACGCCAGGTTCTGGCTGGTGGTGACGCAGATCGTGGTACTGGACGCGGTGTTCTCGCTCGACTCGGTGATCACCGCGGTCGGCATGGTCGACCAGCTGTCGGTGATGATGGTCGCGGTGGTGGTGGCGATGATCCTGATGATCAGCGCCAGCAAGCCGCTCACCGCCTTCGTCAACGCGCGGCCGACGGTGGTGATCCTGTGCCTGTCCTTCCTGCTGATGATCGGCTTCAGCCTGGTCGCGGAAGGCTTGGGCTTCCACATCCCGAAGGGCTATCTGTACGCCGCGATCGGCTTCTCGATCATGATCGAGGTGTTCAACCAGACCATGCAGCGCAATCGCCGGCGCGCGCTGTTCAGCAGCCCGCGCAAGCTGCGCGACCGCACCGCGCGTGCGGTGCTGCGCCTGCTCGGCACCGGCGGCGAGGAAGAAGAAGACACGCCCAAGGCCGCCGATGCGGCCGCCGACGTGGGCATGGGCGTGTTCGGCAAGGACGAACTGGCGATGGTGCGCGGCGTGCTCGATCTGGCGCACCGCCCGGTGCGCTCGATCATGACCCCGCGCACCGAGATCAACTGGGTCGACCCGCGCGAAAGCGCCGACACGCTGCGCGCGGAACTCACCGCGTCCTCGCATGCGTGGCTGCCGGTGGCGGGCGACGACCTCGACCAGCTGGTCGGCGTGGCCTCCTCGCGCGACCTGCTGGCCAGCCTGCTGGAACACGGCCGCATCGAGGCCGAACAAGTGGTGCGCAAGCCGCTCACCGTGCTGGAGTCGCTCAGCGTGCTGCGCCTGATCGACGCCTTCCGCCACTCGCCGCTGCAAGTCGCCCTGGTGGTGGACGAATACGGCAGCGTGCTCGGCCTGGTCACGCCCACCGACGTGCTGGAAACCATCGCCGGCGAATTTCCCGGCGGCGACAGCGGCGACCCTTCCGCCATGCAGGAAACCAGCGGCGCCTGGCTGCTCGACGGCAGCCTGGACCTGCGCCGCGCCGAGCACCTGCTGGACCGCACGCTGAGCGGCGACGGCAGCTTCTCCACCCTGGCCGGCTACGTGCTGCAACAGCTGGGCCGGCTGCCGCGCGAAGGCGACAGCCTGGACAGCGAAGGGCTGCGTTTCGAAGTGGTGGCGATGGACGGCGCGCGCATCGAGCGGCTCAGGGTGACAGCCGCGGACTGACGGAGGTCTTCGCATGCAGGTCGATTTCGGCAAGACGGCGGGCGACTACGCGCGGCATCGCATGGGTTTCCCGCCGGCATTCTTCCAGCGCCTGTTCGACGAAGGCCTGGCGCGCGCCGGCGAGCAGGCGCTGGATCTCGGTACCGGCACCGGCACGGTGGCGCGCGGGCTGGCGCTGGGCGGTTGCCATGTCACCGGCCTGGATCCTTCCGCGCCCTTGCTGGCGCAGGCGGCCGAGCTGGATCGCGCGGCCGGCGTGCAGGTGCGGCAAGTGCAGGCACGAGTGGAGGATGCGCAGCTGCCCGCGGCCAGCTTCGACCTGATCACCGCCGGCCAGTGCTGGCACTGGTTCGACCGCCCGCGCGCGGCGGCCCTGGTGCGGCAGTGGCTGCGTCCCGGCGGCCGGCTGGCGATCGCGCATTTCGACTGGCTGCCGCTCGAAGGCAACATGGTCGACGACACCGAGCGCCTGATCCGCACGCACAACCCCGCCTGGAAGCTGGGCGGCGGCAGCGGCCTGTATCCGGCCTGGCTGCAGGACGTGCGGCAGGCCGGCTTCGGCGACGTGCGCACGTTCTCCTTCGATCTGGCCGTGCCGTACAGCCACGCGGACTGGCGCGGGCGCATCCGCGCCAGCGCGGGTGTCGGCGCCTCGCTGGCGCCGGATGCGGTGGAGCGTTTCGACCGCGAACTGGCGGCCTTGCTGGCCGCGCGCCATCCGCAGGAACCGATGGCGGTGCCGCACTGCGTATGGGTGCTGAGCGCGGTCGCGCCCGGCTGAGGCTCAGCCCAGCAGCAGCGCCTTGCCCAGGCCGATCGCGCCCATCCCCAGCACCGCCAGCAGGCCGACCGCCGCCACGATGAAGCCGCCTTCGCGCTTGGCCGGATCGCGCAGATAACCCACCGCGTACCACACCCGCCCGAGCACCCACACCAGCCCGGCGATGCCGCTCCACAGCGGCGCGCCGTAGGTGGCGGCGAGCCACAGCGCGGGCAGGAACATCAGGGTCGATTCCAGCGTGTTCATCTGCACGCGGAAGGCGCGCTCGAACAGCGGATGCCCGCTGGTGGCCGGTGCCTTCACGCCGTACAGCGCGCGGGCGCGGCCCACCGCGTAGGCGGTGCCGCCCTGCAGCAGCACGGTGAGCAGGACGACCACGGCGGGGAGGTGCTGGAACATAGATGCCTCGAAAAGGATCGGCGTAGGTTGGGGTGAGCATAGCGAACCCCAACATCACACCACCGCTGACCGCACCGGTTGTTGGGGTTATCACCCCAACCTACGTGGCGCGTATGGGCGCATGGGGTTATCGTCCGCGGCGACGCCCACGGCAGACAAGGCACTCACATGGATTGGCAGAAAGGCGAACGCAGTCAGAACGTCGATGTCGACAGCGGCGGCGGTGGCCCGCGCTTCGGCGGCGGGCGCGGCTTAGGCATCGGCGGCATCGTGATCCTGGCCATCCTCGGCATGGTGTTCTTCAAGGACCCCACCGCCTTGCTCAGCCAGGTGGATCAGGGCGGCGGCCAGGTCGCCGCGCCCAGCGGCCCGCCGGCGCAGGTGGATCCGCAGCAGCGGGACTTCGTCAGCGCGATCCTCGGTTCCACCGAGAAGACCTGGGGCGACATCTTCGCCGCCAACGGCAAGCAGTACACGCAGCCGCGGCTGGTGCTGTTCAACGGCGGCGTGAACACCGCCTGCGGCGCGGCGTCCACCGCGGTAGGCCCGTTCTACTGCCCCGGCGACCAGAAGGTGTACCTGGACCTGGCCTTCTTCCAGGAATTGCAGGACCGCTTCCACGCCGCCGGCGACTTCGCCCGCGCCTACGTGATCGCGCACGAAGTCGGCCACCACGTGCAGAACCTGCTGGGCGTGTTCGACCGCGCCGAGCAGGCGCGCCGCCAGGGCGCGCGCATGGAAGGCGCCGACGGCCTGTCGGTGCGCCAGGAACTGCAGGCGGACTGCTTCGCCGGCGTGTGGGCGTACCACAGCCAGGAACGCCTGCACTGGCTGCAGGCGGGCGATATCGAGTCGGCGCTCAACGCCGCCAGCAAGATCGGCGACGACGCCCTGCAGCAGCAGGCGCGCGGCCGCGTGGTGCCGGACTCGTTCACCCACGGCACCTCGGCGCAGCGCGTGAAGTGGTTCCGCACCGGTTTCGAAAGCGGCAAGGTGAGCAGCTGCAACACCTTCGCCGGCGAACCGTAGCGAGCCGTAGGTTGGGGTGAGCCGAAGGCGAACCCCAACAGACCCCGCACGTGATCGCAGTGTTGGGGTTCGCTGGCGCTCACCCCAACCTACGTCATATTCCCGTGGGCCGGCACGCCCAGGCACAATCCTGCCGCCGCGCGCCAGGGGGTGCGCTTCGGTCAACCGCGATGAGCCATCCGTGCCAGCGCTGCGGCGCGTGCTGTGCCCACTTCCGCGTGGCTTTCCACTGGTCCGAAGCCGAGTCCTTCATGGGCGGCGCGGTGCCGTCCGAACTGACCGAGCAGATCGACCCGCACCGCCTGGCCATGCGCGGCACCCAGGCGCGCCAGCCGCATTGCGTGGCGCTGCAGGGCGCGGTGGGGGAATCGGTGCATTGCGGCATCTACGCGCAGCGGCCGTCGGTGTGCCGCGAGGTGATTCCGGCGTGGGAGTTCGGCACACCCAGTGCGCAGTGCGACAAGGCGCGGGCGGCGTATGGGCTGTCACCACTGACGCCGGCGGACTGGGCGGAGCCTCAGACCGCCTGATTCAGCGCGGCGCCCTGATTCAATGTGGGGTGTTATCGAACGCCAGCGCGAACTGCTTCAACTCACCTTCGTTGAGGTCCGACACCGCCAGGAAGCGCATGCCGCCCTGGCGCCAGTCGATCACCGTATAGCCGTGCCGCTGCGCGATCGACTGCGGTGTATCCGCGCCGTCCGCCGGCCACTGGTACAGGTTGATCGCGTGCATGCGGCGGCGATACACCAGGGCCGCCACGCTGCGCCCGCCGATCGCATCCAGCCGGCCGCCGGCCAGCGGGAAGCCTTCCTCGGCCAGTTCCTTCACCCGCGGCGCGAAATCCAGCTTGCCCTCGAACCAGGGCTTCACCGTGTGCTGGTCGGTGGAGACCACGTCCATCAGATGCTGCGGCTGCAGCGAGCGCAGATGGCCGGAGATCGCCTCGTCGACCACCGTGGCCGGCGCCGCATCGGGCCGCGCCAGCCACAGCCAGGCCGGCGTCGACAGCAGCAGGGCGCCGATAAAGCCGGCGGCGGCAGCCAGGGCCAGCGGACGGCGGCGGCGCGGCACGGCAGCAACGGCGGGTGGCGCCTCCCACTGGCGCCGCAGCGCATCCGGCGCGCGGCGGTACAGCTCGGGCTGGGCCAGCGCCTTGCGCAGCCGCTCGTGCTCGCGCTGCGCGGCGGCGCAGGCGGGGCAGGCGGCGACGTGGCGTTCCATCTCCACGCTTTGCGCGGCGTCCAGTTCGTCGTCGAGATAAGCGTGCAGCAGCAGGCGCGACTCATCGCAGGTCATGGCGGCGCCCCTCTTTCGGTCGATGCGTGAGTTCTTCGCGCAGTTTCTCGCGCGCCCGCGCCAGCCGCGACATCACCGTGCCCATCTTGTGGCCGGTGATCGCGGCGATTTCCTTGTACGAACACTCTTCGAGCTCCCGCAGCACCAGCACTTCGCGCCAGGTTTCCGGCAGGCGCGCCAGCGCCTCCTGCAGGGCGCCCACGTCCACCGCTAGCAGGGCCACGCTTTCCGGCGACGGGCCGGGGTCGACCAGCGGATGGTTGTCGTCGTCCAGCGGATCGCGCGCCAGCTCCGGCGCGTGCTTGGCGCGCAGCGTGTAGAAGGTGTTGCGCACGATCGCCAGCAGCCACACCCGCGCATCGGTGCCGTGGAAGCTGCCGAAATAGCGCAGCGCCCGCACCATCGCCTCCTGCACTACGTCCTGCGCATCCGCGTCGTTGCGGGTCAGCCAGTGGGCGAGGTTGTAGGCCGCGTCCAGGTACGGCAGCACCAGGGCCTGGAAGCGCGCGTTGGAGGCGGCTTCGGCGCGGTGCTGCGGCAGGGGCGCATCGAGGGTCATGGGGGCTTATACCTGGCTGCGCGCGACTTTATTCCCGTGGACGAAAAGCGGGAATAGGCCGCCCGTGCCGCCGGTATTGCGAATCGCCGGGGTCGTGTCGATGCCGGTCACCAGGCCAGCCGGCCGTCCATTCGGAGCGCACCATGCGAGACCACGACGATAAACAAGACGACAAGGCGGTGCACGGCCGCCGCCAGTTCCTGCAATGCATGGCCTGGGCCGGGGCCGGCACCTTATGGCTGATGAAGGGCGGGGTGCTGCAGGCGCATGCCCTGGACGGCCTGGCCGGCGGCGAGGCGGCCGATGCCAGCTTCAGCTTCGTGCAGATCAGCGATTCGCATATCGGCTTCCACAAGGAACCGAACCCCGACGTGGCCGCCACGCTGCGCGCCTCGCTGGCCAAGATCAACGCACGCTCGACCAAGCCGGATTTCCTGCTGCACACCGGCGACCTCACCCACCTGTCCAAGCCGGAGGAGTTCGACACGTTGTCCGGCCTGATGCAGGAAGCGAAGGCGCCGCACACCTTCTACGTGCCCGGCGAGCACGACGTGATCGGCGACAACGGCGCGGAATTCTTCCGCCGCTTCGGCCAGAACCAGCAGTCCGGCGGCTGGTACAGCTTCGACCACCGCGGCGTGCATTTCGTCGGGCTGATCAATGTGCTGAACCTCAAGGCCGGCGGCTTCGGTTCGCTCGGCGCGGACCAGCTGGCGTGGCTGAAGAAAGACCTCGCCGGGCTGTCGGCGGAAATGCCGGTGGTGGTGTTCGCGCACATGCCGATGTGGACGGTGTATCCGCAGTGGGGCTGGGGCACCGACGACAGCGCCGAGGCCATGACTTACCTGCGCCGCTTCGGTTCGGTCAGCGTGCTCAACGGGCATATCCACCAGATCCAGCAGAAGGTGGAAGGCAAGATCACCTTCTACACCGCGCGCTCCACCGCGTATCCGCAACCGGCGCCGGGCAAGGCGGATGCACCGGGGCCGTTGAAAGACATCGCGCCCGGCTCGCTGCAGAAATACCTGGGCGTGCGCGAGGTGAGCCACGTGCGCGGCAAGCAGGCGCTGGCCGTGACCGAGGAGGTGCTGGCATGAGCGGCGCACGCGCATGGTGGCGGGCGCTGGCGCTGGGCGTGGCAGCGCTGGGCGCAGGTTCCGCGGCTGCCGCCGGCAAGCCGGCGCAGGCCAAGGTCGAGATCAAGCATTTCGCCTTCGTGCCGGAGGCGCTGACGGTGAGCGCGGGCACGCGCGTGGTGTGGACCAACCGCGACGACGAGCCGCACATCGTGGTCAGCGCCGGCAACCGCTTCGCCTCGTCGAAGGCGATGGACACCGACGAGACCTACGCGACGGTGTTCGACAAGCCCGGCACCTATGCCTACTTCTGCTCGATCCACCCGCACATGGTGGGCACCATCATCGTGCGCTGAAGCGGTAGATATCCATCGCCAGGAAGCCCAGGTCGATACCCGCGTCGATACGTTCGGCGCGGGCATCGGCACCGGCGGCGCCGAGCGCCAGGAACAGCGGCTGCAGGTGTTCGTCGGTGGGATGCGCGCGTTCGGCGAACGGTGCCTGGCGGCGGTAGTCGAGCAGGGCGTCGACATCGCCCGCGGCGAGCTTTTCTTCGATCCAGCCGATGAACGGGCGCACGTAGGGCGCTTCGTTGTCTTCGCTGAAGCCGGCGCGGAAATCGTGCAGGTTGTGGGTGATGCTGCCCGAGCCGATCACCAGCACGCCTTCCTCGCGCAGCGGCGCCAGCGCGCGGCCGACCTCGTACTGGTGGCGCGGACCGAGCTGCGGCTGGATCGACAGCGGCACCACCGGGATATCGGCGTTCGGATAGAGCAGGCGCAGCGGCACCCAGGCGCCGTGGTCCAGGCCCTGGCGCGGGTCGAGCATGGTGGGCAGGCCGGCGCGGTCCAGCAGTTCCACCGCGCGCGCGGCCAGCGCCGGGTCGCCCGGCGCGGGGTAGCGCAGTTCGAACAGTTCGCGCGGGAAGCCGTAGAAGTCGTGCACGGTTTCCGGCCGGGCCGCACCGCCCACGGTGGGCTGGCGCGCCAGCCAGTGGGCGGAGGCGATCACGATGGCGCGCGGGCGCGGCATGGCCTGGGCCAGCTCGGCCAGGCGCTCGCCGACCTGGCCCGGATGCAGGGCGGTCATCGGCGAGCCGTGGGAGATGTAGAGGCTGGGGAGGGCGGTCATGGGGACGGTCTCTGGGGGACCGTCCTAGAGTATGGGCGCTGTCAGCAGGCGGTAGCCGTGCCGATTCGGACTAAGCGTTGCGCATGCGAAACGATGCGCAACGCCTGAAGAGTCAGCGCTTCTTGAACGGCTTGCCACCGCCGGGACGCTTGCCGCCGGGGCCGCCCTGGCCGCCCTTGAAGCCGCCCGGACGGTAGCCGCCACCGCCACCGGCACGGCGCGGCGGCGCCTCGCCCGCGCCGCTGTCGTCGCCGTCCCATTCGCGGATGCGCAGCTGCTGCTGCGCCACCCACACCTTCTTCAGGTGCTCGAACACTTCCTTGGGCATGCCGTCGGGCAGGTCGATCAGGCTGTATTCGCTGCGGATGCTGAGGCGGCCGATGTGCTGGCTTTCCAGGCCTGCTTCGTTGGCGATGGCGCCGATGATGTTGCCCGGCTTCACGCCGTGCTCGTGGCCGACTTCCACGCGATAGGTGCGCTTGCCCTGCTCGGTCTGGTGCGCGCGCACCGGGCGCGTGCCGAATTCGCGCGGCGCGCCGTCGCGCTCGCGCTGCTGGCGCGGTGCGCGTTCGCGGTCGCCGCCGTGGCGGTCGTCGCGGTGTTCGCGCTGCTCGCGCGGGGACTGCTCTCGAAAGCCATGTTCGCGCGGTGCCTGCTCGCGCTTGGGCGGCGGGCTCAGCAGCAGCGGCTGGTCGCCCTGGGAGATGCGCGCCAGCGCGGCGGCGATCTCGATCGCGGGGATGTTGTGTTCCTGCTCGTACTGCTCGATCAGCTGCTGGAACATGCCCAGCTCGCCCACCGCCAGCGTGTCGCTGATGCGCTGCTTGAACTTGGCGATGCGCACGTCGTTCACCGCCTCGACGGTGGGCAGGCGCATTTCCTCGATCGGCTGGCGCGTGGCGCGCTCGATCGCGCGCAGCATGCCCTTCTCGCGCGGCGTGACGAACAGGATCGCCTCGCCGCTGCGACCGGCGCGGCCGGTGCGGCCGACGCGGTGCACGTAGCTTTCGGTGTCGTACGGGATGTCGTAGTTCAGCACGTGGCTGATGCGCTCCACGTCCAGGCCGCGCGCGGCCACGTCGGTGGCGACGAGCACGTCGAGCTTGCCTTCCTTCAGCTGCTGGATCACGCGCTCGCGCTGCGCCTGGGCGATGTCGCCGTTGATGGCGGCGGCGGCGAAACCGCGCGCCTGCAGCTTCTCGGCGAGTTCCTCGGTGGCCTGCTTGGTGCGCGCGAAGATGATCATCGCGTCGAACGGCTCGGCCTCGAGGATGCGCGTCATCGCGTCCAGCTTGTGCAGGCCGCTGACGAACCAGTAGCGCTGGCGGATATTGGTATTGGTGGTGGTGGCCGCCTTGATGGTGACCTCGACCGGATCCTTCAGGTGGCGCTGCGCGATCTTGCGGATCGGCTGCGGCATGGTGGCCGAGAACAGCGCCACGCGGCGCTCCGGCGGGGTGGCTTCGAGCACCTTCTCGACGTCGTCGATGAAGCCCATGCGCAGCATTTCGTCGGCTTCGTCCAGCACCAGGTAGCTGAGTTCGGAGAGGTCCAGCGTGCCGCGTTCCAGATGGTCGATCACGCGGCCGGGCGTGCCCACCACGATCTGCACGCCGCGCTTGAGCGCGTGCAGCTGCGGGCCGTAGCTCTGGCCGCCGTAGATCGGCAGCACCTGCAGGCCGGGCATGTGCGCGGCATAGCGCTGGAACGCTTCGGCCACCTGGATGGCCAGCTCGCGCGTGGGCGCCAGCACCAGCGCCTGCGGCTTGCCGGGCTTGAGTTCGATGCGCGACAGGATCGGCAGCGCGAACGCGGCGGTCTTGCCGGTGCCGGTCTGCGCCTGGCCCAGCACGTCGCGGCCTTCCAGCAGCGGCGGGATGGTGGCGGCCTGGATCGGCGACGGCGACTCGTAGCCGACGTCGGACAACGCCTTGAGCACTTCCGGCTTGAGCGCGAGCGCAGCGAAGCCGGCGGCCGCCGGCTGGGATTCGGAGGACGGGGAGGACATGGGGAACCTCGACAGGGCAGGCGCGGCGCGCATGCGTGAGAAGGCGGCCATTGTAGCAGCCTGGCCGCCCCAAGCCGCGGGATGTAAGGTGAAAAACCCCCATTCCCCTTAAGGAATTCGTATGCAGCGGCGTTTGCAGGGGCGCGTAGCCCTGGTCACGGGAGCTTCTTCGGGCATCGGCGCGGCCACCGCGCTGGCCCTGGCCGAGGCCGGCGCCCGGGTGGCGATCGCCGCCAGGCGCCGCGAGCGGCTGGACGAACTGGCCGTGCGCCTGGCCGGCCTGGGCGCCGAGCCGCTGGTGCTGACGGCCGACCTGGAGTCCAGCGCCGAGGCGCAGCGCGTGGTGCGCGAGACGGAAGCGCATTACGGCCGGTTGGATATCCTGGTGAACAACGCCGGCGTGATGTACCTGGAGCCGATCATCGAGGCCGACCTGGGACGCTGGGAACGCATGCTGCAGCTCAACCTGATGAGCCTGATCGCCGCCACCCAGGCCGCGCTGCCGGGCATGCGCGAGCGGTGCGACGGGCACGTCGTGAATATCTCGTCCACCGCCGGGCGCGTGTCCAATCCGAACGCGGCGGCGTATTCGGCCACCAAGTTCGGCGTCAATGCGTTTTCCGAATCGCTGCGGCGCGAGGTGTACCAGCACAACATCCGCGTGAGCGTGATCGAGCCGGGCGCGGTGGCCACCGAGCTGCGCGAGCATATCGGCCACGAGGCCGCGCGCCAGGCCACCAACAGCTGGGCGGAAAACATGCGCCAGCTGCAGGCGCAGGACGTGGCCGAGACGATCGCGTTCTGCGTGACGCGGCCCGCGCACGTCAACATCAACGAAGTGCTGATGCGGCCGACCGATCAGGAGCGTTGATCGGAGCGGCTGATCGGAGCGGTTGATCGGAGCGGCCGATCAGAGCGGCTGAACGAAGCCGCAGACTATGGATGAAGGAAGGGGTATGTCCGAGATCGAGATCATCGCCGAGCAGCGCAGCTTCGACGGCGTGCAGGGTTTCTACCGCCACGCGTCGTCCGCCTGCGGCGGCCCGATGCGCTTCGCGGTGTACCAGCCGCCGCAGGCCGCATCGCGCGCCTGCCCGGTGCTGTACTTCCTGGCCGGCCTGACCTGCACCGAGGAAACCGCCACCATCAAGGCCGGCGCGCAGCGCGTGGCGGCGGAGCTGGGCCTGGTGCTGGTGATGCCGGATACCAGCCCGCGCGACACCGGCATCGAAGGCGCCACCGGCGATTGGGAATTCGGCGAAGGCGCGGGTTTCTACGTGGACGCCACGCAGGCGCCGTGGTCTTCGCGCTTCCGCATGCACAGCTACGTGGTGGACGAACTGCCCGCGCTGCTGGCGCGGCACTTTCCGGTGGAACTCGAACGCAGCGGCATCTGCGGCCATTCGATGGGCGGGCATGGCGCGCTGACCCTCGCGCTGAAGCATCCCGAACGCTATCGCTCGGTGTCGGCGTTCGCGCCGATCGTCGCGCCCACCCAGGTGCCGTGGGGACGCAAGGCGCTGCCGCGCTATCTCGGCGCAGACCCCGCCGCATGGGCGGCGTACGACGCCTGCGAGCTGGTGCGCGAGCGCAGCTTCGGCGGCGAGATCCTGATCGATCAGGGCGAGGCGGATAAATTCCTGGCCGAGCAATTGCGTCCGGAACTGTTCGACCAGGCCTGCGCCGAATCCGGCCAGGCGCTGCAGCTGCGCCGCCACGCCGGCTACGACCACAGTTATTGGTTCATCGCCAGCCTGATCGAGGACCACCTGCGCCACCACGCGCGGGCGCTGGAGGCATGACCATCCTGCTGACGCCGCGCACGCGCATCCGCCACGCCAACGAGGCGGATGCGGCCGCGCTGTGGCGTTTCCGCATGGAGAACCGCGAGCACCTGGCGCCGTGGGAACCGCTGCGCGAGGAGCGCTACTACACGCTGGGCCACGGCGCGCAGACCATCGCGGACTGGCGCGAAGCGATCCGGCTCGATCGCGGCTACGCCTTCCTGGTGCTCGGCCACGACGAGCGCGAAGTGATCGGTACGTTCAATCTCGCCAACCTGGTGCGCGGCGTGTTCCAGGCCTGCCATCTCGGCTACGCGGTGGCGCAGCGCTGGCAGGGGCAGGGCCTGATGCGCGAAGCGCTGGAAAGCGGGCTGGCCTGGGCGTTCGGTCCGCTGGGGCTGCATCGCGTGATGGCGAACTACATGCCGCGCAACGAACGCAGCGGACGCCTGCTGGAGCGGCTGGGTTTCGAGCGCGAGGGTTATGCGAAGCGCTATCTGTGCATCGGCGGCAAGTGGGAGGATCACGTACTCACGGCGCTGATCCATCCCAGAGGGTAGGTTGGGGTGAGCCGCAGGCGAACCCCAACAGCGCTAAACTTATGAGCGGGGTCGTTTTGGGGTTCGCCTGCGGCTCACCCCAACCTACGTCGGGCTTTCGCGAAGTTCAGGCCTTCGCGGCCGGCCGGCGGCGGCGACGGCGCTTGTGGTTGCCGTCGCTGGCGCGTTCGGCACTGCCCTGCTGGGCATGTCCGTGCGGACGATGCGACGGCGCCGGCCGCGACGGACGCTGCTGGCGCTGGCCCTGCGGCTGGCGCTGGCCCTGCACCGGACGCGGCGCGCCGGCATCCAGGCGCAGCGGCTGCGAGGGTTCGAAGCCGGCCACGTCGGTGATCGCGATCTCCTGCTTGAGCAGGCGGCGGATGTCGCGCAGCAGGCCCGATTCGTCGTGGCTCACCAGCGACACGGCCAGGCCGTCGGCGCCGGCGCGGCCGGTGCGGCCGATGCGGTGCACGTAGTCCTCGGCCACCATCGGCAGGTCGAAGTTGATCACGATCGGCAGCTGGTCGATGTCGATGCCGCGCGCGGCGATATCGGTGGCCACCAGCACGGTGACGCGGCCGGTCTTGAAGTCGCTGAGCGCGCGGGTGCGGGCGTTCTGGCTCTTGTTGCCGTGGATGGCGGCGGCGCGCAGGCCGGCGGTTTCCAGATAACGCACCAGCTTGTCGGCGCCGTGCTTGGTGCGGCTGAACACCAGGGTCTGGCGGCGGCTGTCCTGGGCCAGCACGTGCAGCAGCAGGTCGCGCTTGCGCGCCGCGTCCACCGGATGCACGTGGTGGCTCACCGTGGTGGCCACGGTATTGGGCGGCGTTACCGACACCTCGCGCGGCTCGTGCATGAACTGCATCGCCAGCGCCTTGATCGGCGGCGCGAAGGTGGCCGAGAACAGCAGGGTCTGGCGCTGCTTCGGCAGCGCCGCGAGGATGCGCTTGAGCGCCGGCAGGAAGCCCATGTCGAGCATGCGGTCGGCTTCGTCCAGGATCAGCGTGTCGATGCCGGACAGGTCGATGCTGCGCTGCTGCATGTGGTCGATCAGGCGGCCCGGCGTGGCGATCACCACGTCGACGCCGCGGCGCAGCGCCTGCATCTGCGGGCCCATGCTGACGCCGCCGAAGATGGTGGTGCTGCTCACGCGCAGGTGGCGGCCGTAGTCGCGCAGGTTGTCGTTGACCTGGGCTGCCAGCTCGCGGGTGGGGGTGAGCACCAGCGCATGCGGACGGCGCGTGGTGGCCGGGCGGGCCGACGACAGCTTGTGCAGCAGCGGCAGCGCGAACGCGGCGGTCTTGCCGGTGCCGGTCTGGGCGGCGGCGAGCAGGTCGTGGCCTTCCAGTACGACCGGAATGGCGCCGGCCTGGATGGGGGTGGGGTTGGCGTAGCCTTGTTCGGCAAGCGCACGCAGCAACGCGGGCGCGAGGCCCAGCGATTCGAAAGACATGATGGATGGCTCCAGGCGCAACCCGGAGCGTCTTGCGAACCGCGTTGCAGTGTTCAAAAGGGGAGGGCGGCGGTTGCCGCGCCGCCAAGTATAACCGAATTGTTACGCGGCTGCCTGACCGGGCCGGCGCGCCACCAGCAGGTAGCTGTTGAACGGGGTGTAGCCGAACAGGGGGCTCACCGAAACGGCCAGCCCGGCCGCTTCCAGCGGCCGGCGCAGCTCGTCGGTGGAGGGGTAGTGCTGGGCGCCGCCACGGATCAGTCCGCTGAGGCGCAGCCACAGCTCCTCGGCCCGGGTGGCGTGGAAACGCCAGCTGCCGTCGCGCAGCACGCTGCGGATCACCAGGGTGCCGCCGGGCGCGAGATGGGCGATGGCCGCGCGCAGCAGCGCGGCCTGCTCGCGGCGCGGCAGGTAATGCAGCATGTCCAGCAGCGCCACGTGGCCCTGCAGCGCCGGCAGCGCGGCTGCATCGGCGGTGCGCAGTTCGATCGCCTGTTCCAGGCCGGCGCGGCGCACCGCGGCGCGGCCTTCGGCGATCTTGCGCTCGTCGCGGTCCAGGCCCAGGTAGCGCGGCAGCATGCCGCGCGCATGCAGGTACAGGCCGAGCAGGCCGATGCCGCAGCCGATGTCGAGCAGGGGCAGGGCGCTGCCGCCGATGGCCTGGGCGGTGGCCGCATAGACCGGATCGGAAGCGAGCTTGCCGCGCACATAGCCGCGCTGGAAACGGCTGTCGTAGCAGGCGGCGATGTCTCGGTGCGAGAGGGAATCCATCGGTCCGCAAAAAATTCCGGGTCCCGCAGACTAGCCTCCGCCTTGCAGCGATTCCATTGGCATGGCGTGAATGTTCCGTACTGAGCGGAAGCGGCCTTGCACCGTGGAGCGCATTGGTGTCTTGTGGCGCCACTCGCCGCCATCGATGGAGCTTCCATGCGCCTGTTCGAGCCCTTGCGCGAACTCAATTCCACGCAGCGCCACACCGTGCTGGCGAGTTTCCTGGGCTGGACGCTGGATGCGTTCGACTACTTCCTGCTGACCTTCGTGATCGTCGCGGTGTCGAAGGAATTCCACGCCGACAAGGCGCAGGTGCTGTACGGCCTGTTCCTCACCCTGGCGGCGCGGCCGCTCGGCGCCTTCCTGTTCGGACGGCTGGCCGATCGCTACGGGCGGCGGCCGGTGCTGATGATCGACGTGGTGCTGTTCTCGCTGTTCGAACTGGCCACCGCGTTCGCGCCTACGCTCACCGTGTTCCTGGTGCTGCGCTTTCTGTTCGGCGTGGCGATGGGCGGTGAATGGGGCCTGGGCGCGTCGCTGGCGATGGAGAGCATTCCGGCGCGCACGCGCGGGCTGGTCTCGGGGCTGCTGCAGAGCGGGTATCCGTGCGGGTTCTTTCTCGGCGCGCTGGTGAACTGGCTGCTGGTGGATCACATCGGCTGGCGCGGACTGTTCATCGTCGGCGCCGCGCCGGCGCTGCTGGTGGTGTACATCCGCGCCAGCGTGCCGGAATCGCCGGTGTGGGAAGCGGGGCGCGAGGAGCGCGCCAAGCGCGGCCTGTTCGAGCAGATGCGCGGCCACTGGAAACTGGCCTTCTACCTGACCCTGCTGATGGCCGCGTTCAACATGTTCAGCCATGGCTCGCAGGACCTGTACCACACCTTCGAGGAAGAGGTCCTGCACCTGCCGACCGGCTCCGGCGCGGCCTTCCTGCTGGTGGCCATGCTCAATCTCGGCGCGATGTTCGGCGGCCTGTTCTTCGGCGGCCTGTCCGAACGCTACGGGCGGCGGCGCACCATGATGACCGCGGCATTGCTGGCGATTCCGGTGATTCCGCTCTGGATGTACGGCGGCTCGATGCTGTGGCTGTCGGTCGGCGCCTTCCTGATCCAGGTGATGGTGCAGGGCGCCTGGGGCGTGGTCCCCACCCATCTGAACGAGCTGTCGCCCGACGCCGTGCGCGGCACCCTGCCCGGGGTGGCCTACCAGCTGGGCAACCTGCTGGCGGCTTATACGGCCAATGCGCAGAACCTGATCTCGGAGTGGCGCGGCGGCGACCTGGCCTTCGCCATGGGCGCGTGGATCGCCGGGATCGCGCTAATTCTGGCTTTTCTGGTGTGGCTGGGGCCGGAGAAGCATGGTGTGGG
This sequence comes from Dyella sp. LX-66, assembly GCF_018599165.1. Classification (NCBI taxonomy): domain Bacteria; kingdom Pseudomonadati; phylum Pseudomonadota; class Gammaproteobacteria; order Lysobacterales; family Rhodanobacteraceae; genus Dyella; species Dyella sp. LX-66. The sequence continues at coordinate 407,497 of NZ_JAHFVJ010000005.1, read as the reverse complement.
GTTCGGAGAGCGCTAGCTAGTGAACCCTTCTCCCTCCGGGAGCACGCAGGGAGGGCACAGGGATGTGCCCGGCTTTGAGGAGCGAGGAAGGTGGCGGCAGCCGGATGAGGGTTCGGCCGGAGCGGTGCACACCACCCTTGCGCTCCGCCCGTACCCTCACCCCAACCCCTCTCTCCCACAGGGACTACCTTCGGGTCGCCGGAGGGAGAGGGGCTCAAGGCCTCTGCTAGAATGTCGTCTTTTCGCACATCACGAGACAGGCAATGAAGGCTGGCAAGGACAAGGTCATCTCGCTCCACTACACCTTGACGGTGGACGGCGAGAAGGTGGAAAGCTCGCTCGATCGCAACGAGCCGCTGTGGGTGCTGCTGGGCCATGGCCAGCTGATCCCCGGCCTGGAGAAGGCGCTCGAAGGCCACGAGGCCGGCGCCCAGCTGCAGGTGGAAGTGGCGCCGGAAGAAGGCTACGGCGTGCGCCAGGAAGGCCAGATCCAGCGCGTGCCCAAGAAGTACTTCCAGAACGGCCAGAAGCTGAAGGCCGGCGACACCACCGTGCTGGCGCTGAAGCAGGGCGGCCACCGCGTGGTGGTGGTGCACAAGGTGGGCATGAGCGCGGTCGACGTGGACCTCAACCATCCGATGGCCGGCAAGACCCTGCACTTCGACGTCACCGTCAACGAAGTGCGCGACGGCAGCGAGGAAGAAATCCAGCACGGCCACGCGCATCCGCCGGGCGCCGAGGCGCACTGAGCGCATCGTTCGCGATGGCATGAAAAACGGCGCCTGGGGCGCCGTTTTTTTTCGCCTGGCGGTGGAGCGATCAGGCCGCCAGGGTGATCTGCACGTCCACATTGCCGCGGGTGGCGTGCGAGTAGGGGCAGATGTCGCTGTGCGCGGTATCGATCAGCTTCTGCGCCACCTCGCGGTCGATGCCCGGCAGGCTCACTTCCAGCTTCACGGCGATGCCGAAGCCGGTCGGTTCGCGCGGGCCGATGCCGACCTGGGCGGTGACCGAAGCATCCTTCAGCGCCACCTTCTGCTCGCGCGCCACGTAGCGCACCGCACCTTCGAAGCAGGCCGCGTAGCCGGCGGCGAACAGCTGTTCCGGGTTGCTGCCGTGGCCGCCTGGGCCGCCGAGTTCCTTCGGCACCTTCAGGTCGAAATCGAGCACGCCGTCGCTGCTCTTGATATGGCCTTCGCGGCCGCCGTGGGCAGTGGCGGTGGCGGTGTAGAGGATCTTGCTGACAGTGCCGTTGCTCATGATCGTTTCCTCGGTGGGTGTGATGTGGTGCGGGGTGGGTGATGGGTAAGGTCAGACGTCGGTGGGGCTCAGCACCCGCGCGGCGAGCTCTCGCAGTTCGTCGCGCAGGCGGCGCATGTCGTCGGGACCGACGCAGAGCCGGGCCGCCAGACAGGCGGGGATCGATTCGGCCGAGGCGCGCAGCTCGCGGCCGGCCGGGGTAAGGCGAATTTCCACTTCGCGCTCGTCGCTGGTGCGGCGTTCGCGCGACACCAGGCCGGCCTGCTGCAGGCGCTTGAGCAGCGGGGTGAGCGTGCCGGAGTCCAGCTGCAGGCGGCGGCCCAGTTCGCGTACCGCCAGGCCGTCCTGCTCCCACAGCACCAGCATGGTCAGGTACTGCGGGTAGGTGAGGTCCAGCGACTCCAGCAGCGGCCGGTACGCCGCGGTCACGGCGCGCGAGGCGGCGTAGAGCGCGAAGCAGAGCTGCTGGTCGAGCAGCAGGGCGTCCGGGCTGGTGGTGGGCTTGGCGGTCTTCATGGCAGCGAACCTTAGGTGCAAAATTCAATTGTGTACAATTCAATTTTTCAATCGCTGCGATAGGCGGCACCCCTGCGGGCGCGCCGAAGCGAAGGGAGAAACCAGGGGAGGCTAGTCCAGCAGCCGTTTGCCGAAGGCGAAATGGTCCTTCCAGTACGGACCGTCGATATCGTCCAGCCGCACCGTGCCGCCGCTGTTGGGCGCATGCACGAAGCGCCCCTTGCCGACGTAGACGCCGACGTGGCTGATGCCGCTGCCGCTGCCGAAGAACACCAGGTCGCCGCTCATCAGGTCGGTCATGGTGCCGACCCGGCGGCCGTTCATGGCCGACATCTCGCGCGAGGTACGCGGCAACTGCAGGCCGGCCGCCTGGCGATAGATGTAGTCGACCAGGCCGCTGCAGTCGAAGCCGCCGTCCGGCGTATTGCCGCCCCAGCGGTACGGCGTGCCGACCAGGGCGATGGCGCGGAACAGCACGTCGTTGGCCGTGCCCGCGGCGCCGTCCGGCGCGCGCGCCGGCAGGTTGGCCAGCGAGGAGCGCGATTCCTTATACGTGGGCTGCGGCCGGCGCGGGGCGCTGGAGCAAGCTGCCAGCGCCAGCAGCACCACGGCCAGCGCCGCATGCCGCAGCGCGAGCGGCGGGCGGGTGGTCGGGGCGGCGGTGGCCTGGCGCATCGGAATTCCCTGGCGAGCGACGGCGCGAGGCTAGCAAATCAATAAGTTGGATGGAAGTCTTGAGGATTGATCTGAAGCTCGATGGCGCTTGAGATCGCCGTTCACTTGGCCGGGGTTCTGGCCACGGTGACGGCCCGCTCCTCCAGCACCTTGCCGTCCGCATCGCGCACGCGCACGCGGTAGTCGCCGGGGAACAGGTAGAGCGCGCTCTGCGCGTCGGAGTCGAGGAAGGCGAAGCGGTCCGCGGCCACGGCCGTGTCGGATTCTTTGGCGTAGAACGCTTCCACCAGGCAGGGGAATTTCTCCTTGCACAAGCCGCCATCGACGGCCAGCGGCAGGCGCTGCCCGCCCAGCCCCAGCCAGTCGGGCCGCTTCTCGTCTTCGCCCGGGGGCTTGGCGGGAATCAGCGCGCCGTCCAGCGTGTACCAGCCAGGGACGGCCTTGGCGTCCTTCGGGGCGTTGCCGTCGGGGGGCAGGATCACCGACACGTCGTGCAGCGCCGGATCCGAAGTCCATGCCGCAGGGCCGGATGCGCCCGCCTCGGGCTTGCGCTCCAGCACCACCGGCACGGTGGGATGGAAGTTCGCCACCAGCTGGTCGTAAGCCGCGTGCGGCACGCGCGGATTGGCTTCGCGGAACTGCGTCTGGTCGATCGACAGCGGCTCGATGCCACTTAAGCGAGCCAGCTCGGCGGCCATCGGCGCCGCCCAGCCCAGCCGGCCCTTGGCCTTGTCGATATGCGCGTAGCCGGCATGCACGAACAGGCGCGCCTGCGGATGATCGGCGAGCACGCGCTTGTAGAGGTTCTTGGCCTGGCCGGTTTCGCGCCCCGCGGTCGAGGAGTTGTCTGATTCGTACGGCACCACCACGAAGCCCAGCTGCAGCGCGCGGCGCACCAGCTCGCCGTACAGCGGCTCGTGCAGGTATTCGCTGCCGCTGTTGGTCAGCGGATAGCCGCGCTTGGCCAGTTCGGTGTCCTCGTCGCCCAGCGCTTCCACCGCGAAGTGGGTGAAGCCAGCGGCCTTCAGCCGCGGCAGCAGGGCCAGGGTGAGTTCGCGCGTGTGCGGGTCGTGGTGCGCCTCGTTGATCAGCACCAGCCGGCGCCCCGCCGCGAGGCGCGTGATCGCCGTGGCGGCATCCACCGCCTGCCAGTCGGAGGGCGCGGGCAGCGGGTCGCTGTAGACCTTGCGGCTGTCGATCGGGAAATCGCGCAGCGCCTGGCTGTACAGGCCCAGCTCGCTTTCGGTGGTGGCCAGCAGCTGCTTGGCCACCAGGCGCTGGTTCAGCGGCAGCTTGTGCATGGCCACCAGCAGATAGCGATAGCGCGCCAGATCGTCGGTGAGCGGCTTGAGGTCGCGCAGCAAGGCGAGCGTGGAAGGGTCGATGTCGCTGGCGCGCGGCGCGCCGCCGTACAGCAGTCCGAATGCACAGCAGATGGCCGCGGCAATGCGCGAAACCCGATGACTCGATGGCATGAATCCGTTCCCCCCCTGGATGCGTGAAAACTAGTTGCACCGAAACGAAAAATGCAAAAGCACTGCAACAAACCGTGTCAGGGAGCGACCTCCAGCCTGCGCTCCGCCAGCGTGCGGCCTTGCGCATCCATGGCGCGCAGCACGTATTTGCCGGGATACAGATAAAGCGAGCTCATCCCGTCCGCGGCGAGGAAGGCGAAGCGGTCGGCGGGGATCGCCTCGTCGTTCTCGTCCGCATAGCGCGCTTCCACCGCGCAGGGGATATGTCCTGCGCACAGATCGCTAGTGATGAGCCGCGAACTGCGCTTGCCGTCCAGGGTGAGCCAGCGTGGCCGGCGCTGGTGGCCGGGCGGCGGCAGGATCACGTCGACGTCGTGGCGCGTGCGGTCGGCGCTCCAGGCGCTGCCGTCGTCGCGGCGCACCAGCACCACCGCGCGTTCCGGCTTGTACAGCGCGAGCAGCTGGCGATACGGATCGTTGTCCAGCTTCACACCGATGTCGCGCCAGCGCGTCTGGTCGATGCTGAGCGGATCGAAGCCGGTGAGCTGCTTCAGCTGCATCGCCATCGGCTGCACGCCGGCGCCGAGATTGCCGGGCGCCTTGTCGATATGCGCATAGCCGGCGTGGATGAACAGCCTGGCCTTGGGGTCGGCCTCGAACACCTTGCGATAGAGCTGGCGCGCCTGGCCGCTCTCGCGTTCGCCCGCGGTGTTGGCGTCCGACTCGTAGGACACCACCACGAAGCCCAGCTTCAGCGCCTGCCGCACGATCTCGCCGTACAGCGGTTCGTGCAGGTACTGGCTGCCGCTGGCGGGAATCGGGTAGCCGCGTTTGGCGAGTTCCGGATCGCCGTCGTGCAGCGCCTCGGCCGCGAAATGGGTGAAGCCCGCGGCGCGCAGGCGCGGCAGCAGGGCCAGGGTGAGCGCGCGGGTGTGGCCGTCGTGGTGGGCCTCGTTGATCATCACGATGCGGCGGTCCGCGGCGAGCCTGGCGATGACCTCGGCGGCATCGTCCGCGCGCCATTGCTCCGGCTGCGGAAGCTCGCCTTCGTAGCTGACGCGGTTGTCGAACGGGAAGTCGCGGATCGCTTCGTCGTACAGCCCCAGCTCGTCCTCGACCGCGGCCAGCAGCTGCAGCGGCACGATGCGGTCGTCGTGTTCCAGCCGCGGGATGGCGTCGACCAGGTGCTGGTAGCGCTGCAGGTCGGACTTCAGCGGCTGCAGCTCGGCGTACAGGTCGCGCGCCTGCGCCGGATTGCCGGCGGCCGCGGCGAAGCCGGCACTGCATAAGCCCAATCCCATGGCGAGGCCCAGCCGCAGGTACCGGCGCGCCACGCCCAGCTGCATGTCCATGCCTACCCCCGGATACGAGGCCGGCGGGGGAGCAGCCTCGCGCCGCTACAATAGCCCGTATGGATGCTTCGCGCAGTGATGTTCTGATCCTCGGCGGCGGCGTGATCGGCCTCGCCAGTGCCTATTACCTGTTGCGGGCCGGCGCCTCGGTCCGCGTGCTGGAGCAGGGGACGCCCGGCTGCGGCAGTTCGCACGGCAACTGCGGCACCATCACGCCCAGCCACGCGGCGCCGCTGGCGATGCCGGGCATGGTCGGGGTGGCGCTGCGCTCGATGTTCCGCGCCGACGCGCCGCTTTATCTCAATCCCCGGCCCGACCCGGAGCGGCTGCGCTGGCTGCTGGGTTTCGCGCGGCGCTGCAACTGGCGCGATTTCGAACGCGCCACGCGGGCCCGCTCGGCGATCCTGCAGCGCTCGCGCGGACTGCTCGAAGCGCTGGTGCGCGACGAGGCGCTGGACTGCGAATTCGTGCCCGGCGGCGAGCTCTATGTCTACCGCGGCCGCGCGCAGATGGAGGCCGACGAGCGCCATCACGCCCAGGTGCTGGACCGCCTCGGCATCGAGGTGGAACGCCTGCGCGGCGACGCGGTGGAAGCCCTGGAGCCGGCCCTGCTGCCCGGCGTGGCGGGCGGCCTGTTCCACCCGGGCGACGCGCAACTGCGGCCCAACCGCTATGCGGCGGAACTGGCGCGCCGAGTGCGCGAGCTCGGCGGCGTGATCGAGAGCGGCGCGCGCATCGACCAGTTCGGCCTGCAGGGCGGCCGCATCTCGCATGTGCGCACCACGCGCGGCGTGTTCCATGGCGAGCAGGTGGTGATGGCGCTGGGCGCCTGGTCGCCGCTGCTGGGCAAGCTGCTGGACCTGCGCCTGCCGATGCAGCCGGGCAAGGGCTATTCGATCACTTACACCCGTCCGGAACTCGCACCGCGCCATGCGCTGGTGCTGCGCGAGGCGGCGGTATGCGTCACCACCTGGGGCAGCGGCTATCGCCTGGGCAGCACGATGGAGTTCTCCGGCTATGCCGAAGGCCTGAACCGCACGCGCCTGGATGCCTTGCGCCGCGGCGCGGCCGCCGCGCTGCGCGAGCCGGAAGGCCCGGAGGTGGTGGAAGAGTGGTGGGGCTGGCGGCCGATGAGCATGGACGAGGTGCCGCTGATCGGCCCGAGCACGCGCTGGTCGAACCTGCTGCTGGCCACCGCGCACGGCATGCTCGGCGTGAGCATGTCGGCGGCCACCGGCGAACTGGTCGCCGCGCTGGCCGGGCGCGGCGCGCCGGCGATCGACCCGGCGCCTTATGCACCGGCACGCTTCCGCCTGTGAGACCTTGACGTGGACTTACAGCAGCGGCCGTTAGCTTGCCCCGTTTCGTACCGTAGCCCGATCGCGAGGAACCTCGACGCATGGCCGACACCTACGACCTGATCGTGCTCGGCGCCGGCTCCGGCGGACTGGCCATGGCCTTCCGCTCGGCGCGGCACGGCGCGCGCGTGGCGCTGCTGGATCCCGGCGCGCTGGGCGGCACCTGCGTCAATGTCGGCTGCGTGCCGAAGAAATCGCTGTGGTTCGCTGCCCAGCTCGCGCATGCGATGCAACTGGCAGGTCCCTACGGTTTCGAAGGCGGGCCGGGCAAGTTCGACTGGGAACATTTCCGGCAGCGGCGGTTGGCTTATATCGACGGCATCAAGCTGCGCTACGAAGAGCGCCTCGCCGCCGCCGGCGTGCACTGGCTGCGCGAAGCCGGGCGTTTCGTGGCGCCGGACACCATCGCCACCGACAGCGGCGCCGAGCTGCGCGCGCCGCAGATCGTGATCGCCACCGGCGCGCGGCCGCAGCGCCTGCCGCTGCCGGGTTTCGAGCTGGGCCTGGTGTCCGACGACATGTTCGCGCTGCGCGAACTGCCGCGGCGCGTGGCCGTCGTCGGCGGCGGCTATATCGCGGTGGAATTCGCCGGCCTGCTGCGCGCGCTCGGCAGCGAGGTGACCTTGCACGTGCGCGATCGCATGCTGCGCACGTTCGACGACGAGGTGGTCGCTTCGCTGGAAGAACACATGCGCACCCAGGGCATCACCTTCGCCGACGGCGCGCGCATCGCCGGTGCGCGCCGCGACGGCGATGCGATCGTGCTGGACGACGCCAGCTGCGGCGAGCGCGGTCCTTACGACGCCGTGCTGTGGGCGCTGGGCCGCGTGCCGAATACCGAACGGCTGGATCTCGACGCCGCCGGTGTGCACTGCGACGAACTCGGCCAGGTGCTCACCGACCCCTGGCAGAACACCAACGTGCCCGGTATCGCCGCGCTCGGCGACGTCACCGGCCGCCTCGCGCTCACGCCGGTGGCGGTGGCCGCGGCGCGGCGCCTGGCCGACCGCTGGTTCGGCGGCATGAACGAGGCGAAGCTCGATTACGACGACGTGCCCAGCGTGGTGTTCTCCGAGCCGCCGCTGGGCGCGGTGGGCCTGACCGAGGCGCAGGCGCGCGCGAAGTTCGGCGACAGCGTGCGCGTCTACCGCAGCCGTTTCACGCCGATGCAGTGGTCGCTGGCCGGCCTGCACGGCCAGACCCTGATGAAACTGGTCTGCGTCGGCGCGGACGAGCGCGTCGCCGGCGTGCACGTGCTGGGGCCGGGCGCGGACGAAATGCTGCAGGGCTTCGCGGTGGCGGTGAAGATGGGCGCGTGCAAGCGCGACCTCGATGCCACGGTGGCAATCCATCCCAGCTCCGGCGAAGAGCTGGTGCTGATGTCGTAGGTTGGGGTGAGCGCAGCGAACCCCAACGTGGCATTCCCCATGCGCGGTCTGTTGGAGTTCGCTGCGCTCACTCCAACCTACGGCCGCGCCGCCGGTACACTGCGCCGATGGATACCTACACCCTGCATCAAGGCAGCGCTCCGCTGCTGATCAGCCTGCCGCACGACGGCAGCTTCATTCCCGCATCCATCGCGGCGCGCCTGCATCCGGAGGCGCGCCGCGCGCCGGACACCGACTGGCACGTCGGCCGCCTGTACCAGCCGCTGGCCGAGCTGCTCGGCGCGAGCGTGATCCGTCCGCACGCGTCGCGCTATGTGGTCGATCTCAACCGTCCGGCCGACGGGCACGCGCTGTATCCGGGGCAGCGCGAGACGGGCCTGGTCTCCACCATCGGCTTCGATGGCGAGCCGCTGTATCTGGACGGACAGGAGCCCGATGCGGCGGAAGTTCAACAGCGGGTAAACGATTATTGGCGCCCGTATCACCAGGCGCTCGCGCAGGAAATTGCGCGGCTGCTGGCGGCGCACGGCCGCGTGGTGGTGTGGGAAGGCCATTCGATCCGCAGCCGCGTGCCGATGCTGTTCGAAGGCCGGCTGCCCGACCTCAATCTCGGCACCGCCGACGGCGCCAGCTGCACGCCCGCGCTGCAGGCACAGCTGGCGGCCTGCCTGAAGGCGCAGGCCGACTACGCCTGCGTGGTCAACGGCCGCTTCAAGGGCGGCTACATCACGCGGCACTACGCGCGGCCGGAACAGGGCGTGCAGACCGTGCAGCTGGAACTGGCCCAGCTCAATTACATGGACGAGGAAAGCTTCGCCTACGACGAAGCGAAGGCCGCGCGGCTGCAGCCGCTGATCCTCTCGCTGCTGCGCCTGTGCGTGGCGTGAGCGCAAGGAATTTCGACCGTTAACGCGCCAGCGGAAAGTCAAGCAGCGCGCGGCATTTGCATGCGCCGCGCGCGCTGATTTTCCGGTTCCAGCGCGGCGCGGAACGTGCCAAGGTAAACCCGCCGCGCCACCCGCGACGCCGGGTTCCGGCCGGGCCCGCGGCGACTTAAGGATTTCGAGGTTTTCCCCATGCGCAAACTGGCCATCGTTTCTCTGCTGATCGCGGGTATGGCTCTTACCGGATCGGCGTTCGCCCAGGATGGCGCGGCCGCGCCGCAGACGGGCACGACCAAGTCGGCGACGCATCACGCCAAGCATTCCAAGAGCAAGGGCCACAAGGCCGCGAAGGGCTCCAAGAGCTCCAAGAAGAGCGCCATGCCGGCCACCACCACCACGCCCTGAGCGCAGGCCGGTGGATCGAAGCCCCGGGGCTCAGGCCGCCGGGGCTTTTCTTTGCGCGCTTGAAGCCCCTCTCCCACCGGGAGAGGGGTTGGGGTGAGGGTACGGGCGGAGTAGCAAGAGTGATGTGCGCCGCTCCGGCCGAACCCTCATCCGGCTGCCGCCACCTTCTCCCGGAGGGAGAAGGACCCACATTCAACTATTTCGAGGACAACGCCGCGATGCACTTCAGCTCGATCGCGATCGGCGTCGGCAGATCGGTGATGCCCAGCGTGGTGCGGCAGGCGTCGACGCCGGCGAAGTATTCCGCGTAGAGGCGGTTGTAGACCGGAAAGTCGCGCGCCATGTCGGTGAGGAAGACGGTGACGTCGACCAGGTCTTCCCAGCGCGCGCCGCTGGCTTCCAGCACATGGCGCACGTTGGCGAACACCTGCCGGCACTGCGCCTCGATGTCGTAGCTGAGCAGGCGTCCGTCGGCATCGGTGACATTGCCCGGAATGCCGTTGCTGCCCGGCATGCGCGGACCCACGCCGGAAAGAAACAGCAGGTTGCCTACGCGCCGCGCATGCGGATACGCGCCCACCGGGGCGGGCGCGCTGTCGGTGCGGACGACGCCGTCGTTCATCGCGGCAGGGCCGGGCCGGTGGTCAGGCGCCGCAGCGCGTCCTGGTAGGCCGGATACAGCTGCTCGCGCGAATTGACGTGTAGACCGAGGTCGTTGATATGGCCGTCGAACAGGCTGTAGCACCAGGCGTGCACGGACAGCTTCTGCCCGCGCTCCCATGCGTCCATCACCATGGTGGTGTGGCAGACGTTGACCACCTGCTCGATCGCGTTGAGTTCGCACAGGCGCGTATTGCGCAGCTGCATCAGATCCAGCGAGGCGAGCATGCCGGTGTGCTTCTGCGCGACGTCGGCTACGTGGCGCAGCCAGTTGTCGACCAGGCCCAGGCGGCGATCGTCCAGCACCGCCTGCACGCCGCCGCAGCCATAGTGGCCGACCACCAGGATGTGTTCGACCTTCAGCACGTCCACCGCGAACTGGATGGCGCTCAAGCAGTTCAGATCGGTGTGCGAAACCACGTTGGCGACATTGCGCTGCACGAAGATGTCGCCCGGCGGCAGGTCGACGATCTGCGTGGCCGGCACGCGCGAATCGGAGCAGCCGATCCACAGATACTTCGGCGCCTGCTGCTGGGCGAGGCGTTCGAAGAAGTGCGGGTCCTCGCCGCGCACGGCGGCGGACCAGCGGCGGTTGCTGTCGAGCAGGTCTTGCAGGGGGCTGTTCAAGGCGAGGCCTCTTCAGTAGCGGATGCAGATGTTCTTGGGTTCGGTGAAGAAGCGCAGCGCCTCGACGCCGCCTTCGCGGCCGACTCCGGATTGCCGGGTGCCGCCGAATGGCGTGCGCAGGTCGCGCAGCAGCCAGCAGTTGATCCAGACGATGCCGACATCCAGCCGCGCACCGAAGCGATGCGCGCGTGAGAGGTCGGCGGTCCACAGCGAGGCGGCCAGGCCGTAGCCGGTGCCGTTGGCAATCGCCAGCGCCTCGGCTTCGTCGTCGAACGGGATCAGGCTCACCACGGGGCCGAAGATCTCGTGCTGGTTGGTGACCGCTTCCGGCGCCAGGCCTTCGACCACCGTCGGCGCCACGTACCAGCCGCCGGACAGCGGGCCGGGCAGGGCGATGGCTTCGCCGCCGCACAGCAGCTGGCCGCCTTCCTTGCGGGCCTGCTCGATGCAGCCCATGACTTTTTCGAAATGCTCGCGCGAGACCAGTGCGCCGAGATCGCTGGACGCTTCGCGCGGATCGCCGACGCGCAGCGCGCGCACCTTGGCCAGATAGCGTGCGCGGAAATCGTCGTAGATCGAGCGCTGCACCAGCAGGCGCGAACCGCACAGGCAGATCTCGCCCTGGTTGGCGAAACCGGAGCGCACGATGGTGTCGAGGTTGGCGTCGCTCAAGTCCGCATCGGCGAACACGATCGCCGGATTCTTACCGCCCAGTTCCAGCGACAGCTTCTTGAAGCGCGGCGCGGCCGCGGCGGCGATCTGCGCGCCGGTGCGCGTGCTGCCGGTGAAGGAAATCGCCTTCACCTGCGCATGCTCGACCAGCGCCTGTCCCACGCTGGGGCCGCGGCCCTGCACGATATTCAGCACGCCCGGCGGAAAGCCGGCCTCGATGCTCAGCTCGCCGAGCAGGGCGGCGGTGCAGGGCGTGATCTCCGACGGCTTGGCCACCACCGCATTGCCGGCGGCCAGCGCGGGCGCGATCTTCCAGGTGAACAGGTACAGCGGCAGGTTCCACGGACTGATGCAGCCCACCACGCCGAGCGGCTGGCGCAGCGTGTAGTTGATCGCGCCCAGCTCCATCGCATGCGACTCGCTGCTCCACGGCACGATCGCCGCGGCGAAGTAGCGCAGGTTGCTCACCGCGCGCGGGATGTCGAGGCTGCGCGCCAGGCTCAGCGGCTTGCCGCTGTCGCGCGATTCCAGTGCGGCGAATTCGTCCAGGCGCGCTTCGATCAGATCCGCCAGGCGCTGCAGCAGGCGGGCGCGCTGTTCGCTCGGCGTGGCGGCCCAGGCGGGTGCCGCGGCGTATGCGGCGGCGACGGCGGCGTCGACGTCGTCGGCCGTGGAGTCGGGGCAATGCGCGAAAACCTCGCCGCTGGCCGGCTCGAACACATCGAGCCAACGATCCTGGCGCGGCGCCTGCAGGCGACCGTCGATCAGGTTGGCGAGGCGCAGGCTGGGCATCCGCTGAAGCTTAATCCCTGAGGCAGTTGAATGCACCGGACGCGGCGGTATGGCCTCAGGCCAGCGCGCGCGTGCGGCCGCCGTCGACCGCGATGCTCACGCCGTTGACGTAAGCCGCCGCGGGCGTGCACAGGAAGGCGATGACCGAGGCGATTTCCTCCGGCTCGCCGAAGCGCCGCGCCGGCACCGTGGCCAGCATGCCGCGCTCCAGTTCCTCGCGGCTGCGGCCGCTGCTGGCGACTTGAGTGTCCAGCAGGCCGTCCAGGCGCGCGGTGCGGGTATAGCCCGGCAGCACGTTGTTGACGGTGATGCCGTCGGCGGCCAGTTCGCCGGCCAGGGTCTTGGCCCAGGCGGCGACGGCGGCGCGGATGGTGTTGGACACGCCCAGGCCCGGGATCGGTTCTTTCACCGAGGTGGAAATCACATTGACGATGCGGCCGTAGCCGCTGTCGCGCATGCCCGGCAGCACCGACTGCACCAGCGCCTGGCCGGCCAGCAGATGCTGGCGGAACGCGGCTTCGAACGCCGCGCCTTCGGCGGTGTATGCCGTACCACCCGGGGGGCCGCCGGTGTTGTTGATCAGGATCTGCACGGGTTCTGCCGCGACCGTGTCGGTGGCGGCGGTAAGCAGCTTCGCGGTATCGAGCATGTCGGCCGCCTGCCAGCGGTGCTGTTGCGCGGCATGCGTGCGCGGCAGTTCGGCGGCCAACGCCTTGAGCGCTTCGGCGGAACGCGCCAGCAGGGTGACGTTGGCGCCGAGGGCGGCCAGTTCGACGGCGGCGGCGCGGCCGATGCCTTGCGAGGCGCCGCATACCAGGGCGTGACGCCCGCTCAGATCCAGCTGCATGACGACGCTCTCCTGTGGCCTGCCTGTTGCCTGCTTGCTACCGGCCCAGTTACCGGCGGTGATCGGGTGGCGATCGGTGAATCAGCGCGCCATCCACTGCAGGGCCAGCGCGGCGAACCAGCATAGCCATGCGCCCCACAAAGCGTAGCGCCACACCCGTCGCCAGCGGGTGACGGTGGCATCTTCCAGCGCGGGCAGGATCGGCGAACGCAGCGCGAGCTGCAGCCGTATCCAGATGCCGAACAGGCCGGCGCGGCCGGTTTCCGTTTCGGCGATGATCTTCCACTGCGAAGGATGGTGATCGCGCAGCCGTTTGGCGATGCGCAGCTGCGCGAAGAAATGCAGCAGGAAGAACACCACGCCGGCGAGCAGGAGCGAGAGATAGAGCGTGAGCATGCGGGCGATTCCGGGTGTATGCGTAAGCGTCGGCGCGGACGATCAGCGCGGCTTGGTGGTGTCGTCGGGCTTGGCCGGTGTGTCGGCCGCCGGCGTATTGACCGCGCCGGGCTTGGCGGCCGCATCCGCACCGGGCCACAGCGGTACCGGCAGCGCGGTGCGCAGCGTGTTGAGCACGCCGTCGCCCTTCGCCGCCTTGCCGCAGATGGCGCTGTCCACCGCGTCGGCGAAGGTGCTGTTCATCAGGCCGACCCACACCGAGCCATCCGGCCCGTGCGGAATGGTGAAGCTGCCCGCGGTGGCCATCTTCACCGGCGCCTCGGCGGAGAACGCCGCCGGCGACTGTTCCCAATACGTGTTGCCGGCCTGCTGCTTGGCCGAGCTGTACAGCACCAGGTAGTGCGCCTGCTTGCTGGTGACCTTGACGCTGCCGAATGCGCCGGTGGTCTCGCTGGTCCAGCCCATGTGCTCGCACAGCGTGACGTCTTCGCTGCTGATCGGCTGGAAGGCTTCGTCCAGCAGGGTGACGGTGGGGCCGAACAGATAGCTGGCGCGCAGCCAGCGGCCGTTCAATTCGGACTTGATCGCGATGCGGTACGGCAGCTTGCTGTCGGGCGGCAGGCGGAAGCTGATGAAATAGCTGCGCTCGCCGTTGATGCTGGCGACCAGGCTGCCCGGGCCCAGCTCGAAGCGCTTGGGTTCCCACGGCAGCAGGTTCTGGAACGAGAAGTCGGCATAGCTGCTGCAGCAGGGCGTGGCCTGCTGCAGCGTGGCCTTGGCCTGTTCAAGCGCGGTGCTGCTGTCTTCCGGCGGCCGGAAGTTCGGCGGCACCAGCTTCCTGACCTGGTGGCAGGCGCCGAGGGCCAACAGGCCCAGGGCAAGCAACGGAGCGAGAAGCAGTCGGCTGGAGCGCATCTTCGATATCAGAACTCGGCGGTGCCCGCGGCACGCGGGTAGGGGATGGCGTCGCGGATGTTGGCAAGACCGCAAACGTAAACCAGCAGGCGCTCGAAGCCCAGCCCGAAGCCCGCATGCGGCACGCTGCCGTAGCGGCGCAGGTCACGGTACCAGCCGTAGGTGGCAGCATCGAGACCGAACTTGGCCATGCGGCGGTCGAGGTAGTCCAGGCGCTCCTCGCGCTGGCTGCCGCCGATGATCTCGCCGATGCCGGGGGCCAGCACGTCCATCGCGGCGACGGTTTTCTCGTCGTCGTTGAGGCGCATGTAGAAGGCCTTGATCTGCTCCGGGTAGTTCATCACCACCACCGGGCGGCCGACGTGCTTCTCGGCGAGGTAGCGCTCGTGCTCGGTCTGCAGGTCGATGCCCCAGGCCACCGGGAATTCGAACTTCTGGCCGCAGTTCTTCAGGATCTCCACCGCGTCGGTGTAGTCGATGCGCTCGAACGGCTGGGCGATGAAGTTCTCCAGGCGCGTGACCGCTTCCGGCAGCACGCGCTCGGCGAAGAACGCCATGTCGTCCGCGCGCTCGTCCAGCACGGCTTTGAAGATGGCCTTGAGGAAGGTTTCGGCGCAGTCGGCGTCGGCGGCGAGGTCGGCGAAGGCGATCTCCGGCTCGACCATCCAGAACTCGGCCAGGTGGCGCGGCGTGTTGGAGTTCTCGGCGCGGAAGGTGGGGCCGAAGGTGTAGACCTTGCTCATCGCCAGCGCGTACGCCTCGACGTTGAGCTGGCCGGACACGGTGAGGAAGGCCTCGCGCCCGAAGAAATCCTTGCGGAAGTCGATCTTGCCGTCCGGCGTGCGCGGCAGGTTGGCCAGGTCCAGGGTGGACAGGCGGAACATGTCGCCGGCGCCTTCGGCATCGGAGGTGGTGATGATCGGCGTGTTGATCCAGAAGAAGCCCTGCTCGGTGAGGTGGCGGTGGATCGCCGTCATCATCGTGTGGCGCACGCGGGTGACCGCGCCGAACAGGTTGGTGCGCGGACGCAGGTGGGCGACCTCGCGCAGGAACTCCATGGAGTGCTGCTTGGGCTGGATCGGGTAGGTTTCCGGGTCGTCGACGAAGCCGGTGACCTCGACCCGGTCCGCCTGCAGCTCGAAGCTCTGGCCCTGGCCCTGCGAGGGCACCAGGATGCCGCTGACGATCAGGCCGGCGCCGGCGGTGAGGTGCTTCACCTCGGTTTCGTAGTTGGCCAGGGTGGCCGGCACCACGGCCTGGATCGGGGCGAAGCAGGAGCCGTCCGTGATATTGACGAAGGACAGGCCGGCCTTGGAATCGCGCCGGGTACGCACCCAGCCCCGGACCGTCACCTTGCTGCCGGCCTCGAGCTTGCCGGAGAGGGCCTGTTTGACACTGACCACCGTCATGGATTGAAACTCCTGCTGGGGTGCCGCATCTGGCACATGTAATCGTTGTAGGACCGGGCTTGAATGCCCCGCCGCATCGCAGCGTCAGGGGCAAACCTGCATCATAATGTAGGCTTCGTCCGGACCGCGACGTTCCGATCCCCATTTCGTGCCATCAGTTCCCGCCATGAGCATCAGCATCACCCCCGCCGCCAGCGAACGCATGCGCCACTTCCTGGCCACCACGCCGGGTGCCGCCGGCATCCGCTTCGGCGTCAAGCGCACCGGCTGCTCGGGCTTCGCCTACGTGGTGGACCTGGCCGCCAGCGTCTCCGCCGAGGACCAGGCGCTGGACGTGGACGGCGTGCGCCTGATCGTCGACGCCAAGAGCCTGCCCCTGGTGGACGGCACCGTGATCGACTTCCAGCGCCAGGGCCTCAACGCGGCCTTCGTGTTCCACAACCCCAATGCCACCGGCGAGTGCGGCTGCGGCGAGAGTTTCACCGTCTCCTGAGCCCGGCGGCGCCGGCCGCTTGCGGTAAATCCCCGCAGTTGTTTACAATTCCGCTTCTGCCCAGGCGAAAAAGGTCCGGGCAGGCCCTTGCCTCACCGCATCCGGCGGGAGGCTGCCAGGCCCCGAAAGGGCCGCATCCGCAAGGAGTTACCTACCAATGACGACTCTCCGTCATTACGAAGTTGTGTTCCTGGTCCACCCTGACCAGAGCGAGCAGGTCCCGGCCATGATCGAGCGCTACAAGGCGCTGATCGAGACCGACGGCGGCAAGATCCACCGCCTGGAAGACTGGGGCCGCCGCCAGCTGGCCTACCCGATCGTGAACCTGGCCAAGGCTCACTACGTCATGCTCAACATCGAAGTCGGCCAGAACGCGCTGAACGAGCTGGAGTCGGGCTTCCGCTTCAACGACGCCGTGCTGCGCCACCTGGTGATCAAGCGCGACGTCGCCGACACCGAGCCGTCCTTCATCCTGAAGTCCAAGGAAAAGGATGACGCCAAGTCCTTGCGCCGCCGCGACGACGACAGCGATGGTGAAGGCAGCGACGACCGTCGCAGCAGCCGCAACGACAACGATCGCGACAGCGACGACTGATCAGGAGCACAGCCATGTCCAAGTTCTTCCGCCGCCGCAAGTTCTGCCGCTTCACGGCCGAAAACGTGAAGGAGATCGACTACAAGGATCTCAACACGCTGCGCCAGTACATCACCGAGAACGGCAAGATCGTGCCGAGCCGCATCACCGGCACCAAGGCGCGCTACCAGCGCCAGCTGGCCACCGCGGTCAAGCGCGCGCGCTTCCTGGCGCTGCTGCCGTACACCGACAACCACGACGTCTGATGGACCGCGCCCGGCCTTCACCGGGCGCTTCCTCAACTTCTTCGGACAACCGTCCACGGCTGCGCCGGGCCACTCTCCGGTGCTAACGAAAAGGAATAAACCATGGATCTGATCCTCCTCGAGAAAGTCCGCGGCCTCGGCAACCTGGGCGACAAGGTCAAGGTGAAGCCGGGCTACGGCCGTAACTACCTGCTGCCGCAGGGCAAGGCCGCGCCGGCCACCGCCGCCAACCTCGAAAGCTTCGAGAAGCGCCGCGCCGAGTACGAAGCCAAGGCCAACAAGCAGCTGTCCGACGCCAGCGCGCGCCAGGCCAAGCTGGCCGACGCGGCGGTGACCATCACCGTCAACGCCAGCCCGGAAGGCAAGCTGTACGGCTCGGTCGGTCCGCGCGAAATCGCCGACGCCCTGCAGGCCGCCGGCCACGACGTCAACAAGAACGAAGTGATCCAGGGCGAAGGCCCGATCCGCACCACCGGTGAGTTCGAAGTGATCGTCGCGCTGCACGCTGACGTGCAGTCGACCGTCAAGGTGACGGTGATCGGCGAGAAGTAAGCCGGTCCCCAGCCCTGGCTGAGCAGACGGGCGCCCCAGGGCGCCCGTTTGTTTTGGGCGCAAGGCAATGCTCACCGGCGGGGTTATCCACCGGTGCCCACAGCTTATCCACAGAGTTATGGTCTCGTCGCATGAGAAAACGCCGCGTATCCTCTGATGGCGACGATCCGCGTTGGTCGGACTCGCCCGGCAACTCGCGAGGAGACTCGATGTCCTTTGCCCCCGATCGCAAGCACGGCAACTCCGCCATCGAAGCGCTGCGCGTGCCGCCGCATTCCATCGACGCCGAGCAGGCCGTGCTCGGCGGCCTGATGCTGTCGCCCGATTCGCTGGACAAGGTGGCCGACCGCCTCGGCGAGCGCGATTTCTACCGCAAGGACCACCGCCTGATCTGGCGCGCCATCACCGAGCTGGCCAACAAGGGCATGCCCTGCGACGCGGTGACCCTGGGCGACTGGTTCGAGGCCAACGGCCTGGCCGAGCTGGTCGGCGGCGTCACGTATCTGGTGGAGCTGGCCAATTCCACGCCGAGCGCGGCCAATATCGGCGCCTATGCCGACATCGTGCGCGAGAAGTCGATCCTGCGGCAGCTGATCGACGCCGGCACCGAAACCACCGAAGACGGCTACCAGCCCGAAGGCCGCAGCGTGCAGGAGGTGCTGGAAAGCGCCGAGCAGCGCGTGTTCAAGATCGCCGAGTCCGGCGCACGCGGCAAGAAGGACACCGTGTCGATGCGCGAGGCGGTGAAGGACGCCTTCCGCATCCTGTCCGAGCGCTACGAAAACCGCGGCCAGCTCACCGGCATTTCCACCGGCTTCACCGACCTGGACGAACTCACCTCGGGCCTGCAGCCGTCGGACCTGATCATCGTCGCGGCGCGCCCCTCGATGGGCAAGACCGCGTTCTCGGTGAACATCGCCGAGGCTGCCGCGCTGGGCGCCAAGAAGGCCGTGGCGATCTTCTCGATGGAAATGTCGGCCTCGCAGCTGGCCTTCCGTATGATTTCCTCGGTCGGCCGCATCCATGCGCAGCACCTGCGCAACGGCGACCTGGCCGAAGAGGACTGGCCGCGCGTCACCAATGCGATCGCGCTGCTGTCCGAGGCCAAGATCTTCATCGACGACACGCCGGGTCTTTCGCCGGTGGAACTGCGCTCGCGCTCGCGCCGCCTGCACCGCGAGCACGGCGGCCTGGGCCTGATCGTGATCGACTACCTGCAGCTGATGCAGGTGCCCGGCAACAAGGAAAACCGCGCCACCGAGATCTCCGAGATCTCGCGCTCGCTGAAGGGCCTGGCCAAGGAGCTCAACTGTCCGGTGATCGCGCTGTCGCAGCTCAACCGCTCGCTGGAACAGCGCGCCGACAAGCGTCCGATGATGTCGGACCTGCGCGAATCCGGCGCTATCGAGCAGGACGCGGACGTGATCATGTTCATTTACCGCGACGACTACTACAACAAGGAATCGCCGGATAAGGGCCTGGCCGAGATCATCATCGGCAAGCAGCGTAACGGTCCTACCGATACGGTGAAGCTGACCTTCCTGGGCCACTACACCAAGTTCATGAACTACGCGCCGGATTCCTTCGTCGGGGCGTTCGAGTAAGCGCGGCGCCGGCTCAAGCGGCCGGCCAGAATTCCGCCGCATGCTGCTGCACCCAGCCCTGGGTGAAATCGCGGAACAGCCGCACGCGGGTCGAGCGGCGCAGATCCGGATGTGTGACGAACCATAGCTGCGATTGCACCTCCGCCAGCGGCGCGCCGAGGCGGCGCAGCTTGGGCGACGCTTCGGCGTAGAAGCACGGCAGCAGCGCACGCCCCATGCCGGCCTCGCAGGCGGCGAGCGCGGCGGGCAGGGTGTCGACCACGATGGCGATCTGCGACGGGTCGACATGCGCATGCAGCCATTGCGCGGCATCGAGATGGGCGAGCGCATCGCCCAGGCCGATCCAGCGTTCCTTGTTCACCGTTCCGCGCTTGCCCTTGGCCTGGTACACAGCGGTGGCGATCGGCGCCAGCTTGCGTACGGAAAGCCCGGTGGGCGAGCTGCGCGCCGGCCGCAGCGCGACATCCGCATCGCGCTTCTGCAAGGTCAGGAAGGCGTTGTTGATCACCAGCTCGAAGCGCACCGACGGGTGCTGCGCCTCGAACGCGTTGCACAGTGCCACCACGTGGCGCACCAGGGTGTCCGGCGCGGTGATGCGCAGCAGCCCCTGCACGCGCTGGTCGTGTCCCTGCAGTTCGCGCGCGAGCAGTGCGGTTTCGGCCAGCACGCGCTCGCCGGCGGCCGCGGCCAGTTCGCCCGCTTCGGTGGCTTCGTAGCCGCGGCGGCTGCGCCGGAACAGCGTCACGCCGGTGCGCGCTTCCAGCGCGCCGAGGCGGCGGAACGCATTGGAGTGATCCACGCCCAGTTCGCGCGCCGCGCCGGCCAGGCTGCCGTGCGCCGCGATGGCGCGCACCAGGGCCAGATCGTCGAGTGACCAATCGCCTGACTTCATGCGCAAGCTTTCCTTGTGCCGGCGACACATGGTGCCGGCGTGCCCGTGGCGGGATGCTGCCGCCTCCCCAACGGAGGCTCGTATGAAACTCTACTTCACCCCCGGTACCTGTTCCCTCGCTCCGCACATCGTGCTGCGCGAACTCGGCCTCGAGGCCGAACTGGTGCGCGTGCGCCTGGGTGCCCCGCCGGTGATCGCCGCGACGCAGGCCGACTACCGCACGCTCAATCCCAACGGCTACGTGCCGCTGCTGGAACTCGACGACGGCAGCCTGCTGACCGAAGGCGTGGCGATCCTGCAATACCTGGCCGACCTGCACCCCGAAGCCGGCCTGTTGCCGGCGGCAACGCCGCTGCAGCGCTACGAATCCATGCGCTGGCTGGTCTACATCAGCTCCGAGCTGCACAAGATGTTCAGCCCCTGGCTGTTCCATCCGGAATACGGCGAGCAGGCCGCCGAGGTGGCGCGCGGAAAGATCGCCAAGCGGCTGGAGCTGGTGGAGCGGCAGCTCGACGGGCGGGATTACCTGCTCGGCCAGGCCTTCACCGTGGCCGACGCTTATCTGTTCGCCATCGTCAGCTGGGCGAAGCTGTGCAAGGTGCCGCTGGATGCTTTCCCGCATCTGCAGGCATGGCTGGAACGCGTGGCCGCCCGGCCCTTCGTGCAGGCCGCGCTGCAGGCCGAGCGGCTGCGATGAAAACCTCGACCGCATGGCTGATGCTGCTGGCCGCCGGCGGGCTCGACGTGCTGTGGGCGCTGTCGATGAAGTTCGCCCAGGGCTATACGCGCCCGGGCTGGACGGCCTTGTCGCTGGCCGCGCTGGCGGCCTTCGTCTGGCTGCTGGGGCGGGCGTTGTCGGTGCTGCCGGTGGGCAGCGCCTATGCGGTATGGACCGGCCTGGGCGCGGCTGGCACGGCCCTGCTCGGCGCGGCGTGCTTCGGCGAGGCGCTGACGTTGGGGCGGATCGCGGGCATCGTGTTGATCGTGGGCGGCGTGCTGGTGCTGCGCGCGGCGTAGGTTGGGGTGAGCGCAGCGAACCCCAACGTTGCGACCGCCTGGCCAGGCCTGTTGGGGTTCGCCTTTGGCTCACCCCAACCTACGCGCGAGCTTGCCCCGGAATTTCCCCGGGCCGGCCCCGGCTGCCGCAGACCCGGCCTGCTAAGCTTTTCCGCGATCACGCCCGCCGTCACACAGCCGCCGCCTTCCGCGCGCGGCGCCAAGGAATCATGAGCCGTACCACCGTCGCCACCATCCACCTCGGCGCTCTGCGTCACAACCTCGCCCGCATCAAGGCGATGGCCGCGCCGGCCAAGGTCATGGCGGTGGTCAAGGCCGACGCCTACGGGCACGGCCTGGAACGCGTGGCGCGCGCGCTGGACGGCGCCGCCGACGCCTTCGCGGTGGCGGCGCAGGGCGATGGCCTGCGCCTGCGCGCGGCGGGGCACCGGCAGCGCATCGTGGTGCTGTCCGGCCCGGACCGCGCCAGCGATATCGCCGAGATGCAGCGCCTGCAGCTGGACGCGGCGATCCATCACGAATCCCAGCTCGCCTGGCTGGACGGCGCATCGTCGTCGCGCGGTCCGCTGCGCGTCTGGCTGAAGGTCGACACCGGCATGCATCGCCTGGGCTTTCCGCCCGAACGTGCGGCGGAAATCCATGCGCGCCTGTCGGCCATGCCCGGCATCGATCCCGAGGTCGGCCTGCTCACGCATTTCTCCGAATCGGAAGAGTTCGAAGGCGAGGAAACGCGTGCGCAGATCCGCCGCTTCAACGAAGCGGTGAAAGACCTCAGCGGCCCGCGCGCGCTGTCCAATTCGGCCGGCGTGCTGGGCTGGCCGGAGGCGCACGGCGACTGGGTGCGCACCGGTGGACTGCTGTACGGCTTGTCGGTAGTGCCGGGCAAGAGCGGTGCGGACTTCGGCTTCCGCCCGGCCATGACCCTGACCACGCGGCTGATCGCGGTGAACTGGATCCGCCGCGGCGAACGCGTCGGCTACAACGGCACCTGGACCTGCCCGGAAGACATGCCGATCGGCGTGGCCGCGGTCGGCTACGGCGACGGCTATCCGCGCAGCGCCGCCAGCGGTACGCCGGTGCTGGTCGGCGACCGGCGCGTGCCCCTGGTCGGGCGCGTGTCGATGGACCTGATCACCTTGGACCTGCGCGAAGCGCCGCAGGCGAAAGTCGGCGACCGCGTCACCCTGTGGGGCGACGAACTGCCCGTGGAGCAGATCGCCGCACAGGCCGGCACGATCTCCTACGACCTCACCTGCGGCATGACCCGACGCGTGCTGTTCGTCGAGGACGACAGCTGACGTCGTTATTCCCCGTCTCGCCGATTGCGATCAAGGCGGGCTAAGCTCGCCTTTCGTTTTTGCAGAGTTCGAATCCATGGCCAAGGCCAAGACCGCCTACGTCTGCGCCGATTGCGGGGCGGAGCATTCCAAGTGGCAGGGCCAGTGCATCGAATGCGGTGCCTGGAACACGCTGAGCGAATTCGTGGTGCAGCCGGCGGTGAAGTCGGCCGGCGCCGCGCGCAGCTCGGGCTATGCCGGCGCCGCGGCGGGCGCGCCGAAGGTGACGCCGCTCACCTCGGTGGCGCAGACCGCCGAGACGCGCTCGCTCACCGGCATCGGCGAACTCGATCGCGTGCTCGGCGGCGGCCTGGTGGATGGCTCGGTGGTGCTGATCGGCGGCGATCCCGGCATCGGCAAGTCCACCTTGCTGCTGCAGATGCTCGGCAAGCTCGGCGAGCATCTGGCCAGCGTCTACGTCACCGGCGAGGAATCGCTGGGCCAGGTCGCGGCGCGCGCGCAGCGCCTGGACCTGCCGCTGGGTCCATTGCATGCGCTGGCCGAGACCTGCATCGAGCGCATCCTGGAGCAGGCGGTGGCGACGCGGCCGCGCGTGCTGGTGATCGATTCGATCCAGACCATCTGGACGGAGCTGCTCACCGCCGCGCCGGGTTCGGTCAGCCAGGTACGCGAATCCGCGGCCAAGCTCACCCGCTTCGCCAAGGAAACCGGCACCTCGGTATTCCTGGTCGGCCATGTCACCAAGGAAGGCGGCATCGCCGGCCCGCGCGTGCTCGAGCACATGGTGGACGCGGTGCTGTACTTCGAAGGCGAATCCGGCAGCCGCTTCCGTGTGCTGCGCGCGTTCAAGAACCGCTTCGGCGCGGTGAACGAGCTGGGCGTGTTCGCCATGTCGGAGAAGGGCCTGCGCGAAGTGCCCAATCCATCGGCGATCTTTCTTTCCGCGCACGCCGGTCCCACGTCGGGCAGCGCGGTGATGGTCACGCGCGAAGGCACGCGGCCGCTGCTGGTGGAAGTGCAGGCGCTGGTGGATCAGTCCTCGCTGGGCAATCCGCGCCGCGTCGCGCTGGGTCTGGAACAGAACCGCCTCGCCATGCTGCTGGCGGTGCTGCATCGCCACGGCGGCGTGGCGGCGTACGACCAGGACGTGTTCGTCAACGTGGTTGGCGGCATCCGCGTGCAGGAAACCGCGGCGGATCTGCCCGTGCTGCTGGCGGTGCTGTCCAGCCTGCGCGATCGGCCCTTGCCGGAGAAGACGATCGCCTTCGGCGAAGTGGGCCTGTCGGGCGAGATCCGTCCGGTGCCCAATGGCGAGGAGCGCTTGAAGGAAGCCGCGCATCACGGCTTCCAGCGCGCGATCGTGCCGAAGGCGAATGCGCCGAAGAAGGGCAAGGTGGGCGAGATGGAAGTGATCGGCGTGGAACGTCTTGCGCAGGCGATCGACGCCTGCCGGTAAGTATCGACAGTGGCGCGGCGATCATGGCCTGCGTCGATACGGCGTGAAAAAAGTTCGCGCACCTTGCATCGTTTTCGATTTTTTTGAAGCTGTGCGTTGCATCAACTTAAGCCGCCATCGCGCGCTGGCAGCATCGCCCACTCAAGTGCGAGGAACGCACTGCAAGGAGAGGGGGCTATGCGGATCCTGTTCCTGTCCACCAAGCACAATGGACTGTCCCAGCGCGCACAGGTCGAACTGGAAGAACTGGGGCATCACCTCGATATCGCCGAAGTCGCCAGCGGCGCGCAGATGGAAGCCGCGGCGCAGCGTTTCCGCCCCGATCTGATCCTGGCGCCGATGCTGAAGTCGGCGATCCCCGCCAGCGTGTGGCAGCGCTATACCTGCCTGATCGTGCACCCCGGCATTCCCGGCGACCGCGGCCCTTCCGCGCTCGACTGGGCCTTGCTGGAAGACGCGCCGCAGTGGGGCGTCACCGTGCTGGAGGCACGCGACGAACTGGATGGCGGCCCGGTGTGGGCGCATCGTTTCTTTCCTTTGCGTGTGGCGAGCAAGAGCGCGATCTACCGCCGTGAAACCACCGATGCGGCAATGGCCGCGATCCGCGAAGCGTTGGAGCGCTATCAGCGCGGCCAGCGTCCGCCGTTCGGCGAGCGCATCGATGCGCGGGGACACGAACGTCCGCCTTGCCGGCAGTCCGATCGCCAGCTTGGCTGGGATGCGCCGGCGGAACAGCTGTTGCGGCATATCCGTTCGGCCGACAGTGCGCCGGGCCTGCTGGTGGCGATGGCTGGCGTGAAGCTGCGCGCGTTCGGTGCACAGCCCGAAGCGAAGCTGCGCGGCAAGCCGGGCCAGTTGCTGGGACGGCGCGACGATGCCGTCTGCGTGGCCTGCGCCGATGGCGCGCTGTGGATCAGCCATGTGCGCAGGAAGCATGGCCTGTCGCTTGACGATCCGCGCTTCGACGTGAAGCTTCCCGCGACACTGGCGCTCGCCGAGCGACTCGATGGCGTGCCGGAACTGCCGCTCGCGCCGGAGGCGCGGCCTTCCGCTTCCACCTGGCAGCCGATCCGCTACCGCGAACGCGGCCACAACGGCTATCTGCATTTCGACGTGCTCAATGGCGCCATGGGCACCGCGCTGCTGGAGCGGCTGCTTGCCGCGTATCGGCATGCGCGCTCGCGTCCTACCCGCACCCTGGTGCTGTGCGGCGGCGAGGATTTCTGGTCGAACGGCATCGACCTCAACGCGATCGAAGCGGCGCAGGATCCGGCCGAGGCATCGTGGCGCAATATCCTGGCGATGAATGCGCTGGTGCAGGAGATCGTGCTTACCCATGACAAGCGCACGGTGGCGCTGATGCGCGGCAATGCCGGCGCGGGCGGGGTGATCCTGGCGCTGGCCGCGGACCTGGTCTACGCCCGCGAAGGCATCGTGCTCAATCCGCACTACAAGGGCATGGGTGGCCTGTACGGTTCGGAATACTGGACCTACCTGCTGCCGCGCCGCGTCGGCGAAACCGCCGCGCGCCTGCTTACCGAATCGCTGCAGCCATTGGGCACCGCGCGAGCCAAGCGCATCGGTCTGGTCGACGGTGTGCTGCCGGCAAGCGAACTGCCCGGCGCGATGGAAGCAATCCTTGCGCCCGGCAACGAGGCGCGGCATTGGCGCGACGAACTGGCGCGCAAGGCCGCGCGCCGCGCAGAGGACGAACAGCGCAAGCCGCTGGAACGCTATGCCGAAGAAGAGCTGGCGGAGATGCGGCGCAATTTCTTCGGCGCGGATCCGGCGTATCACCTTGCGCGCCGCGCCTTCGTGCGCAGGCAGGAACCGGCGATGGAAAACGCCGCGGCCGAACGCGCCTAGCGGCTCAGACCGGCGGCAGCGCCACGAACGCCGGCAGCAGCTCGGCCCGCGCCGAATGCGCGGCCAGGGCAGGGTAGTCCTGCGGCGTGATGAGTTCCGGCTGCATCAGCTGGGTAAAGCGCCAGGCCACGGCGATGGTGATGTCGGCCTGGGTCAGCGTGCTGTTCACCAGCCAGCCGTCGCGGCCCCTGGCTTCGCGTTCCAGTCCCGCGTACGCGGCCTTGAGCTGGCCTTCGACGCGCGCCAGCCAGCCGGTGTCGCGGTGGTCTTCGCTGCGCTTGCCTTCGTAGACGATCTGCACGCTCTTCTCGGCGGCGATCAGCGCCAGGCCGGTGAGGCGCAGCGCGCGCAGGCGTTCGCCGGGGTCGCTGGGCATCAGGCTGGGGCCGCTGCCGGTGCTTTCGGCCCAGTCGATGATCAGCGAGGAATCGACCAGCTGCCAGCCTTCGTCGCCGACCAGGGTCGGCGCCTTCACCAGCGGATTGATCGCCTGGAACTCGTCGAAGTTGCGGAACACCGACAGCGATTGGTGTTCGAACGGCAGGCCTTTCAGGTGCAGCGTGATCGCCGCGCGCCGGACGAAGGGAGAGTCGAGCATGCCGATCAGCTTCATCTGCTATCTCCCGGATTGCGAAAAACGTCGGCGTAGGTTGGGGTGAGCACAGCGAACCCCAACGTCGCCACCATTCACAGGCTGCGCGGTGTTGGGGTTCGCCGTTGGCTCACCCCAACCTACACCGGCCATTTCTTCAGGCCGTGCGATGGAGGATCAGTTCCAGCACGGCCTTGGTGCCGAAGAAGGCCAGCAGCAGCACGCCCATGCCGACCAGGGTGAGATTGACCGCGCGGCGCCCGCGCCAGCCGTAGCGCCAGCGTCCGAACAGCAGGGCGCCGAACACCAGCCAGGCGATGATCGACAGCACGGTCTTGTGGATCAGGTGCTGGCCGAACAGGTCGCCAACGAACAGCGCACCGGTCAGCAGGGTGAAGGTGAGCAGCACGAAGCCGGCGCCGATCAGGCGGAACAGCAGCGATTCGGTCAGGGTCAGCGGCGGCAGCGCGCGCAGCCAGGGGCCGAAGTGGCGATGGCGCAGTGCGCGTTCCTGTATCGCCAGCAGAATCGCCAGCACCGCGGCGATCGACAGCACGCTGAAGGCGAGCAGGGCCACCGTCACGTGCAGCTTGATCTGCCAGCCCATCGCCAGCGGCACGGTGGCCGGCGCCATGAAACTGTCCGCCGCCAGCAGCAGGGCGCTGAGCGGAAACACGATCACGCCCAGCGCGGCCACCGGCCGGGTCAGGTTGACCATCAGGGTGAGCGCCGACACCACGCAGGCCACCAGCGACAGCGCCGCGAAGAAGTGCAGGTCCAGCGCGCCGCGGTGCACGCCCAGCAGGATGCCCGCATGGATCAGCACGGCCGCGCCGCCCAGGCCCAGCGCCG
Organism: Dyella sp. LX-66; assembly: GCF_018599165.1. Classification (NCBI taxonomy): domain Bacteria; kingdom Pseudomonadati; phylum Pseudomonadota; class Gammaproteobacteria; order Lysobacterales; family Rhodanobacteraceae; genus Dyella; species Dyella sp. LX-66. The sequence continues at coordinate 380,404 of NZ_JAHFVJ010000005.1, read as the reverse complement.
ACTTGTTCAGCGGCTGCCCGCCGCCCAGCAGCGGCCGGGCGAGCCCGCCGGCAGCGGCGAGGTAGAGCACGACGGCGAGCACGGAAAGGAGGGGAATGGCCATGACCGCTGAGTGTCGCATAGGCCCCCGGGACAGGTGAATGCGGCCCAGGCGCACTCCGCTATACTTGCCCACTTTCCCTCTGCCGTACTCCGCCATGTTCGAGTCGCTCAGCCAACGCCTCTCCGCCACCGTCAACCGCCTGCGCGGCCGCGGCCGCCTGACCGAGGAGAACATCCGCGAGGCCCTGCGCGAAGTGCGCATCGCCCTGCTGGAAGCCGACGTGGCCCTGCCGGTGGTGCAGGCGCTGGTCGAGCGCGTGAAGGTGCGCGCGGTCGGCCAGGAAGTGCTTAAGAGCCTGAGCCCCGGCCAGGCCCTGGTGAAGGTGGTCAGCGACGAGCTGACCGCGGTGATGGGCACCGCCAACACCGAACTGAACCTGGCGCAGCAGCCGCCGGCGGTGGTGCTGATGGCTGGCCTGCAGGGCGCGGGCAAGACCACCACGGTGGCCAAGCTGGCGCGCTTCCTCACCGAGCGCAAGAAAAAGAAAGTCATGGTGGTGAGCTGCGACGTCTACCGTCCGGCCGCCATCGAGCAGCTGCGCACGCTGGCCGAGCAGGTCGGCGTGAAGTTCTTCCCGTCCGAGACCGGCCAGAACCCGGTCGACATCGCCAGGAACGCGATCGCCGCGGCGCGCCGCGAAGTGATCGACGTGCTGCTGGTCGACACCGCCGGCCGCCTGCACGTGGACGAGGCGATGATGGCCGAGATCAAGGCGCTGCATGCCGCGATCACCCCGGTCGAAACCCTGTTCGTGGTCGACTCCATGACCGGCCAGGACGCGGCCAACACCGCCAAGGCTTTCGCCGAGGCGCTGCCGCTCACCGGCGTGGTGCTGACCAAGACCGACGGCGACGCCCGCGGCGGCGCCGCGCTGTCGGTGCGCTACGTCACCGGCCGCCCGATCAAGTTCCTGGGCGCCGGCGAGAAGACCGACGCGCTGGAGCCGTTCCATCCGGACCGCGTGGCCCAGCGCATCCTCGGCATGGGCGACGTGCTGTCGCTGGTCGAGGAAGTCGAGCGCAAGGTCGACCAGGAGAAGGCCCAGAAGCTGGCCGAGAAGGTCATCAAGGGCAAGCGCTTCGATCTCAACGACATGCGCGACCAGCTCGAGCAGATGTCCAACATGGGCGGCCTGGCCGGCCTGATGGACAAGCTGCCGGGCGTCTCCAACCTGCCGGACAACGTCAAATCCAAGGTCAACGACGGCGAGATCAAGCGCATGGTCGCCATCATCAATTCGATGACCAAGAAAGAGCGCCGCCATCCCGACCTGCTGAACGGTTCGCGCCGCGCCCGCGTGGCGCGCGGCTCGGGCACCCAGCCGGCCGACGTCAACCGCCTGCTCAAGCAGTACATGCAGATGGAAAAGATGATGTCCAAGCTGTCCAAGGGCGGCTCGAAGGGCCTGCTGCGCCAGATGCGCGGCGCCATGAAGGGCATGGGCGGCATGGGCGGCCTGCCTCCCATGCGCTGAAGATTTGCCGGGAAGCGGGATAACGGGCTGTATTCTTTGCCCGTTCTTAACGCTGCCTATTCCCTTTTTTCCATTCCTTCCCTAAAATGCCGCGTTTACCGCGCCCGTGCTCGGGCGTGCTGCCGGTACAGCCGGCATCTCTGGAGCTTTTACTTATGGTCAAGATTCGTCTTTCGCGCGGCGGCGCCAAGGGCCGTCCGTTCTACCACGTCATCGTCACGGACTCGCGCAGCGCGCGCGACGGCCGCAACATCGAAAACGTGGGCTTCTACAACCCGGTTGCCTCGGGCAAGGACAAGCGCCTTGAGCTGAACGTCGTGCGCATCCAGGAGTGGGTGTCCAAGGGCGCCCAGCTGAGCGACAAGGTCGCCTCCCTGGTGAAGGAAGCCGGCAAGCAGCAGGCTGCCTGAGCGTGACCGCAGCCGGCCGGCGCGTCCTGGTAGGACGCATCGTCGGGCTGTACGGAGTGCAGGGCTGGCTCAAGATCGAATCCTGGACCGAGCCCCGCACCCAGATTTTCCGCTACCAGCCCTGGCTGCTCATCACGGCGCCGGGTGAGGTAAAGGAACTGCACGGGGTCAAAGGTCGTCCGCAGGGCAAGGGCTTAGTCGCCTATTTTCCCGGCATCGACGAACGCGACGCGGCGGCAGCGCTCATCGGGCAGGACATCTACGTCCCCCGCGAGCAGCTGCCACCTCCCGGCAAGGACGAGTATTACTGGGTCGATCTCGAGGGCCTCGAGGTCGTCACCACGGAGAACGTGGTCCTGGGACGGGTGACTCACCTGTTCGCTACCGGGGCCAACGACGTCGTGGTGGTGAGGGACGGCGAGCGCGAGCGGCTGATTCCCTTCGTCCAGGGTTCTTACGTGCGTTCGGTGGACCTGTCCGGCGGACGCATGGTGGTGGACTGGGATCCTGAATTCTGACGGCGGTTGCGCCGCAGCTGGAGTTTGAGGGTCATGCGCTTCGACGTCGTCACGCTGTTTCCCGACTTCGTGCGCCAGTGCGCTGCCGTCGGTGTCGTCGGGCGCGCCCAGCAGCGCGAGCTGCTCCAGGTGGAAACCTGGAACCCGCGCGACTACGCCACCGATAATTACCGCACCGTGGACGGCCGCACCTGTGGCGGCGGACCCGGGATGGTGATGCTGATCGATCCTCTGCGCGCGGCCCTCCAGGCCATGCGCGAGGCCGCACCGGAACCGGTGCACGTGATTTACCTCAGCCCGCAAGGTGCGCGGCTGACGCAAGGCAGGGTGGAGGCGCTGGCGAAACTGCCGCGCATCGCACTGCTCTGCGGACGTTACGAAGGTGTGGACGAGCGTCTGCTGGCGCACGAGGTCGACGAAGAGCTTTCTATCGGCGATTATGTGCTGTCAGGCGGCGAGCTGGGCGCGGCGGTGATCATCGACGCGGTCGGCCGCTTGCAGGAAGGGGCGCTCAACGACGCGCAGTCGGCGCAGCAGGATTCGTTCTCGGACGGATTGCTGGATTGCCCGCACTACGCGAAGCCGGTGCGCCACGCACTGGGTGACGTGCCGGAGGTATTGCTGTCCGGCGACCACGCGGCGATCCGCCGCTGGCGCCTGAAGCAGGCCCTGGGACGGACCTGGCTGCGGCGTCCGGACCTCTTGGTGCAACGTGCGCTGGATAAAGAATCCCGTGCGTTGTTGGAAGAATTCCGTCGCGAACACGCTCAAGCGGAGCTCACGCGGCAAGCTAACGATGCGGCCAAGCAGTAACCGCAGCCATTGAAATCAGATAGGTGTTGCCATGAACAAGATCATCGAACAGTTCGAAGCCGAGCAGATCACCCGCCAGCTGCCGGAGTTCGGCCCTGGTGACACCGTGGTCGTCAACGTCAAGGTGAAGGAAGGCAACCGCGAGCGCGTGCAGGCCTTCGAGGGCGTGGTCATCGCCAAGCGCAGCCGCGGCCTCAACTCCGCCTTCACCGTGCGCAAGATCTCGCACGGCACCGGCGTGGAGCGCGTGTTCCAGTCGCACAGCGCCGCCATCGAGTCGGTGCAGGTGAAGCGCAAGGGCAAGGTCCGCGGCGCGAAGCTGTATTACCTGCGTGGCCTGGAAGGCAAGGCTGCCCGCATCAAGGAAGACGTCGCCGCCGCCGCCAAGGCGAAGGCCGCTGCCGCCGAGTAATCCGGCTGCTGCTTCCGCTTCAGGAAAACGCATGAAGAAAAACCCGCGGATGCCTGGCATCCGCGGGTTTTTTCATGCCTGTGCGACAGGCGGGCCGCATCGATCGGATGCGGCCCGGAACGATTACGGCGTGATCGCCAGCCGCTGCGGCTCCTGCAGGAAGTTGCCCTGCACGAAGTCCACGCCGCAGGCGAACAGCAGCGAGGTGCTGGCCGCGTCCTCCACCCATTCGGCGATGGTCAGGCGCTTGATCTCGCGCGCCTGGCGGCACAGCTCGGCCACCTTCTTCTGGCTGTCCGGCTGCTGCGGCAGGTTGGACATGTAGCTACGGTCGATCTTCACGTAGTCCGCGTCGATATGGTTGAGCAGCTGGAACGAATTGAGGCCCGAGCCGAACTGCTCCAGCGCGAACTGGCCGCCGAGCTGCTTCCACGCCCGCACGAACACCTGGGCCGGACGCATCGAAGTCACCACCTTGCTCTCGGTCATCTCCAGCACGATTTTGCCGTGCTTCAGATTGGCCTGCTTCAGGCGTTGCGACAGCCACGGAATTAGCTGCTCGTCCTGTAGCGAGCCGGACGTGAGCTTGACGAAGAACGTGGTCGGCGAGGCCAGCCGCTCGCGCGAGGTCAGCGCCTGGATGGCCTGGTTCAGCACCCAGCGGTCGATCGCCGGGGTGAGGTTGTACTTCTCCGCGATCGGCATGAAGAAGCCGGGCAGCACTTCGCCCTGCGGACCGTTGAGGCGCAGCAGGATCTCGGAGAACTCGCCCTCGGCATCCTGCAGGCTGATGATGTGCTGGTGGTACAGCACGAACTCGTCCTGGCTCAGCGCCTGCTTCAGCTGGCCCAGCCAGTAGCGTTCGCGCTCGGCGTCGGCCTTCTCGCGCGCCGCCGGGTCGTGCAGGTCGTAGCGGCTGCCGCCCAGGCTCTGCGCATTGCGCAGCGACTGCCCGGCCTGTTCCAGCAGCAGTTCGGTATTGGCGTTCTTCTCGCCCAGCAGGCTGCCGCCGATGCTGGTGGTGACGGTGAGCGAGCGCGAGCCAACGTCGAAGATCTCGCTGGCCACCGCCTGCTGCAGGCTGGCGATCCATTCCTTGATGCCGTCGTCGTTGCGCGAATGCAGGATCACGCCGACGGTGTGCTCGGCCAGCAGGCCGGCGGTGTCTTCCAGGCCGAGCAGGGCGTTGATGCGTGCGGCGAAGGCCGCCAGCAGCTCGTCCGCCTTGCCCAGGCCGATGCCGGAGACGATCGCCTGCCAGTTGTCCGGCTCGATCAGCAGCAGCGACTGGCCCTTGGTGCCTTCAGTAGCGGCGGCGACCGCCTGGTCGATGCACTCGAGCATGCGCGCGCGGTTGAACAGGCCGGTGACCGGGTCGCGCTGCAATTGCTCCAGCACCGACGGGTCCACCTGCTGCCGGCGGAACACGATCTGCACGCAGGGCTCGCCCTCGAAGGTGGCGTGCGCGAATTCGACCATGGCCTTGAAGCTGCTGGCGTCGGCGCGGCGCGCCTGCAGCTCCATCGGCGAAGAGGGCTTCTCGCCGCGCGACAGGCTCTTCAGCGTGGCCTTGAAGTCCTCGGCATGGGTGGAGCCGATCATGTCCAGCACCGGCAGGCCGAGCAGGTCGTCGAATTCGGCGTAGCCGAAGGTGTCCAGATACGCCTGGTTGGCGCGCACGTGCATGCCTTCGTGCACGTAGGCGATGGCGTCGGTGGAGGAATCGAGCAAGGCATCGCAGCGGCGCTCGGATTCGCGCAGCGCGGTCTCCAGGCGGCGCACCTGGCGGCGCGTGTTGAGCGATTCGAACTCGCGCTGCACCACCGCCAGCAGCTGCTTGGGCTGCGGGCGCAGCGCGATGGCGCGCACGCCGTTGACGAAGAAGTCCGAGACGATGGTGTTGTCCACCTGCGGCACCACCGCGATCACCGAGATGTCGCGGCCGTTGGCGTCGAGCTGGTGGAGCAGGTCGGCCAGGGCGACCGTGCCGACGGAGGGATCGTAGAGCACCACGTCGGGGCCCAGTTCCTCCAGCGCGGTCTGCACCTGTTCCGCATTGGTGGCGCGCGCAGGCCGGACGGCAATGCCGTTGTTGCGCAGCAGGCTGACGATCTGTTCCGCGTCTTCGACCGATTTCTCGATGAAAAGAATCTTGATGACCAGGTCTGTCTTCATTGGCACGTTGTACGGTCCATGGGCGCCCGAGCTGTCGATGGGGCTGGCCGGCATGGCGCCGGCCGGCAGCGCTTGGTTTTAACGGATTCGTATGACATCCGCCAGCGAAAAAGTCCTAGGAGTGACGCGGCGCACTCAGTTTCAGACAGGGCGCTTGGAAGCGTCTCCGCCGACCTCGCGCACCAGCTTCGGCACCAGGTACCCCGGCAGCCGGCGGCGCATCGCCTCGACCAGCTCCAGCGCGCGCGCGTCGTCCACCTCGAAGTGCGCCGCGCCCTGCACGCGGTCCAGCTGGTGCAGGTAGTAGGGCAGGACCCCCGCGGTGAACAGACGCTCCGAGAGCTTCACCAGCGTATCGGCATCGTCGTTGATCTGCTTTAGCAGCACCGATTGATTGAGCACCGTGGCGCCGGCCTCGCGCAGGCGGCGGCAGGCGGCATCCACGGCGGCATCGAATTCGTTGGCGTGGTTGGCGTGCAGCACCACCACCTTCTGCAGCGGCAGTGCCGCGAACCAGGCCAGGAAGGCGTCGTCGATGCGCTCGGGCAGCACCACCGGCAGGCGCGTATGGATGCGCAGGCGGGTCACGTGGGGGATGCCGGCCAGGCCGCGGCTGAGTTCTTCCAGCTTGGGTGTGGCCAGGGAGAGCGGGTCGCCGCCGGACAGGATCAGCTCCGTGATGGAGGCGTCCTGGCGCAGATGCTCCAGCGCCTTGCGCCACTGCCCGGCCGCGGCCATCTCCTCGCCGTAGGGGAAATGGCGGCGGAAGCAGTAGCGGCAGTTCACCGCGCAGCTGCCGCTGGCGATCAGCAGGGCGCGGCCTTCGTACTTGTGCAGCAGGCCCTGCGCCTCGCGCGCGGCGAGGTCGCCGACCGGGTCGATCAGATAGCCCGGGGCCTGCTCCAGTTCGGCCAGCTGGGGCAGCACCTGCAGCAGCAGCGGGTCGCCGGCGTCGCCCGGCCGCATGCGCGCCGCGAAACCACGCGGCACGCGCAGGGCGAAGCCGGCGTCGGCGGGCGGCAGGCGCCCGGCCAGGTGTTCCAGGCCCACGCTGCGCAGCAGTTCGCCGGCATCGGTGATCGACGCGCGCCACAGCTCGCGCCAGTCGGCGGCGGTCGGCAATAGGCGGGCGGCGGGGCTTGCGGTTATCATGTCGGGCCTTGGATCGGGCCCAGGGCCCGGACAATCCCCTATTGTAGCCGCCCCCGGGCGGTGTCACCTCTGGAGCAGAAGCGCATGGCCACCGTCGGTCTCAACGACGTCAAGAAGGGTATGAAGATCCTTCACAACAACGACCCGTGGGTCATCACCGACGCGGACTTCATCAAGCCCGGTAAGGGCCAGGCCTTCACCCGCATCTTCATCCGCAACCTGAAGAACGGCCGCACCACCGAGCAGACCATGAAGTCCAGCGACAGCTTCGAAGTCGCCGACGTGGTCGACACCGACATGCAGTACCTGTACTCCGACGGCGAGTACTGGCACTTCATGCAGCAGGAAACCTTCGAGCAGCACCAGGCCGGCAAGGTCGGCATGGGCGACGCGGCGAAGTGGCTGAAGGGCGAGGAAGAGTGCGTGGTCACCCTGTTCAATGGCGAGATCATCGTGGTGCAGCCGCCGAACTTCGTCGAGCTGAAGATCACCGAGACCGACCCCGGCCTGCGCGGCGACACCTCCGGCGGTGGCGGCAAGCCGGCCACGCTGGAAACCGGCGCCGTGGTGCGCGTGCCGCTGTTCGTCACCACCGACGAAGTGATCAAGGTCGACACCCGCACGGGCGAATACGTCAGCCGCGTCGGCAAGTAAGCGCGGCAGCGGTATCGAACGGCACGGCAGCCTCACGGACGCCGTGCCGTTTTTTATAGGTTTTCCGGCATCGAATCGGCGAGGTAATGCATGAACCCCGGCAGCACCGTGATTGATCTTCTCATCGAAGCGCGCTGGGTCGTCCCCGTCGAGCCGCACGCCGTCGTGCTGGAAAACCACGCCGTGGCGGTGGACCAGGGCGCCATCCTGGCCGTGCTGCCGATCGCCGACGCGCGCGCCGCCTACGCGCCGCGCGAACGCGTCGAGCTGGGCGAGCACGCGCTGATCCCCGGCCTGGTCAATACGCATACGCACAACCCCATGACCCTGCTGCGCGGCCTGGCCGACGACCTGCCGCTGATGGTGTGGCTGCAGCAGCACATCTGGCCGGTGGAAGGACAGGTGATCGGGCCGGAGTTCGTGCGCGACGGCGTGGAGCTGGCGGTGGCCGAGATGCTGCGCGGCGGCACCACCTGCGCCAACGAAAACTATTTCTTCCCCGACGTGATCGGCGCCACCTACCGGCGCCTGGGCTTCCGCGCCACGGTCGGCCTGCCGGTGATCGAGTTCCCCACCGCCTGGGCCAAGAGCCAGGACGAATACTTCGAGCGCGCGGCCGAAGTGCACGACAGCTTCCGCGGCGACGCGCTGATCGGCACCGCGTTTGCGCCGCATGCGCCGTACACCGTGTCGGACCAGAGTTTCGAGCGCATCCGCGTGCTCGCCGACCAGCTCGACATCCCGGTGCACCTGCATACGCACGAGACCGCGCACGAGGTGGAAGAAGAGAAGCAGAAGTCCGGCCTGCGTCCGTTCCAGCGCCTGCAGAAGCTGGGCCTGGTCAACGACCGCTTGATCGCCGTGCACATGACCCAGCTGACCGAGGGCGAGATCGCCGCCTGCGCCGAGGCCGGCGTGTCGGTGGTGCATTGCCCGGAGTCCAACCTCAAGCTCGCCTCCGGCTTCTGCCCGGCCGAGCAGCTGCGCCGGGCCGGCGTCAACGTGGCGATCGGCACCGACGGCTGCGCCTCCAACAACGACCTGGACATGTTCGGCGAGATGCGCACCGCCGCCATGCTGGCCAAGGCGGTGTCGAACGACGCCGCCGCCTTCGATGCGGCCTATGCGCTGCGCGCGGCCACGCTCAACGGCGCCAAGGCGATGGGCCTGGAAGACAAGATCGGTTCGATCGAACCCGGCAAGCAGGCGGATTTCGCCGCGGTGCGGCTGTCGGACCTGGAAACCCAGCCGCTGTTCCACGTGGCCTCGCAGCTGGTCTACGCCACCGGCCGCCACCAGGTCACCGACGTGTGGATCGCCGGCCGCCGCAAACTGGCCGGGCGCGTGCTGGTGGACATGGACGTGGACGGCATCCGCGCCCGCACCCATGCCTGGCGCGACCGCATCGCCGCCATCGATGCGGGGGCCTGAGCCCATGCAGCGTTATCTGGTGCTGGTGATGCGCAACGCGCGGTTCGACCCGGCCGTGGTGCAGCCGCACCGCGACTACCTGGAAGGCCTGCGTGCCGGCGGCGGGCTGGAACTGACCGGCGGCTTCGCCGATGGCAGCGGCGGCGCCTACCTGCTGTTCGGCGACGACCTGGCCCAGGCCATGGCGATGGTCCATGCCGATCCGGCCTATGTCAGCGGCGGGTGGGATTTCACCGTTCACGAGTGGCACGCGCGTTAAGCTACGGCCTCCCCGCAAGCAACACCCCCAGAGGTACCCCCATGCAAGCCTCGCCTAACGTCAGCCCCGACGAAATCGCCCGCTTCGGCAAGCTGGCCGCCCGCTGGTGGGATCCCGACGGCGAATCGCGTCCCTTGCACGACCTCAACCCGGTGCGCCTGGGCTACGTGGCGGCCCGCATGGACCTGCGCGGCGCCCGCGTCGCCGACGTGGGCTGCGGCGGCGGCCTGCTCAGCGAGGCGCTGGCGCGCTCCGGCGCCGAAGTCACCGGCATCGACCTGGGCGAGAAGGTCATCGAAGTCGCCAGGCTGCATCTGCACGAATCCAACTTGAACGTGGATTACCGCGTGCAGTCCTCGGCCGCGCTGGCCGCCACGGAACCGGCTTCGTTCGATGCGGTGTGCTGCATGGAGCTGATCGAGCACGTGCCGGATCCGGCCGCGCTGGTGGCGGACCTGGCGAACATGGTGCGCCCCGGCGGCCTGGTCTTCATGTCCACCATCAACCGCACGCCGGCCGCGTTCGGCGCGGCCATCCTGGGCGCCGAATACCTGCTGCGCATGCTGCCGCGCGGCACGCACCACTACGGCAAGTTCCTCAAGCCGTCCGAGCTGGGCCGCCTGCTGCGCCACACCGGACTGGAACTGGAGGACGTCACCGGCCTCGGCTACAACCCGGTGAACCGCAAGGCCTGGCTGGGCCGCATCACTTCGGTCAACTACGTGCTGTGCGCGCGCAAACCTGCATAAAGCCCCGCTCCTGATGAAACCACTCCCGCAAGACCTTCAAGGCGTGCTGTTCGACCTCGACGGCACCCTGCTCGACAGCGCCCCCGATCTGTACGACGCCCTGGTGGCGCTGTGCGCGGAGCAGGGCGCTCCCGTGCCGGCCTACGAGCCGGTGCGCGACGTGGTGTCGCGCGGTTCGCGCGCGCTGATCGGCGTCGGCTTTCCTGCTCTCGACGAAGCCGGCGTGCTGGCCCTGGTGCCGCGCTACCTGGAGCTCTACCAGGACGTCATGTCACGCCAGACACGCGCTTTCGACGGTGTGGAACCACTGCTCGCCCTGATCGAGGCGCAAGGCCTGCGCTGGGGCATCGTCACCAACAAGCCCGGCTTCCTCACCGACGAGATCGTGCGGCAGATCGGCTGGGCCGAGCGCGCCTGCGCGGTGGTGTCGGGCGACACCTTGCCGGTGAAAAAGCCGGACCCCGCGCCGGTGCTGCTGGCCTGCGAACGCGCGGGGCTGGATCCGGCGCCCTGCCTGTTCGTCGGCGACGACCGCCGCGACGTGCTGGCCGGCGCTGCCGCCGGTTGCTACACGGTGGCCGCGGCCTGGGGTTATCTGGATGGCGGCGATCCGCATGCCTGGAACGCCGACCTGGTGCTGGACGCGCCGTCCGAACTCACCGCGCTGCTCCAGCGCGGCACCGTCGCGGCATGACCGCTGCCGAACCCAGCGGCCCGCTGCAGAGCTACGTCGACAAGTGGCTGGCGGTACAGCCGCGCCAGCGCATCGCGCTGGCCTTCGTGGATGGCGCGCGCTATCCCGGGCATATCGCGCTGGCTGCGCTGGAACAGGAACTGCTGTCCGCCGCCTACGGCATCCGCGAGCCGCAGGTGGCCGCGGTCAAGCTGAACTGGTGGGCCGAGGAACTCTCCGGCGCCGCCGCCAGCGGCGGCCGCCATCCGCTGACCCAGGTGCTGTTCGACGACGAACGCGCGCGCCGCATCCCCGCCGAACGCTGGCTGGCGCCGGTGCTGGCCGGCATGGCGCAGCTGGAAGAGGGCACCGCCGCCGACTTCGATGCGCAGCTCGCCGCCAGCGGCCAATTGCATGGCGCGCTGGCCGGGCTGGAAACGGCTTGGTGGTATGGCGAATCCGCGTCCGCCGAACAGGCCGCGCGGGTCGCCACGCTGTCGCACCTGCTGTTCGCCCTGCTGCGGGTGGAGGAAGACGCCGACCGCGACCGCCTGTCGCTGCCGATGGCGCGCATGGCGCGTTTCGGCCTCAGTCGCGGCGACCTGCGCAAGGACAGCCCTGCACGCGAGCAGGCGATCCGCGCCCAGCTCGGCGACCTCGCCGCCGCCTGGCGCGACGCCGGGCGCCTGCTGGGGCCGCTGAGCGTGTTCCGCGCACTGGAATCGGATACCGGCCGCGTGCTGGCCCGCCGCGCCGCCAAGGCCACCGACCCGCTGGCGGTGCTGCGCAGCGGCCTGTCGCGCAGCGGCTTCGGCACGGCCTGGCAGGCCTGGCGTGCGGCGCGCCAATGGCAGCGCTCGGCCGGCTGAGCGCCGGCCGGCGCGGCATTTCCGAGCCCGTGCTATTGCCGCGGGCCTGCACTGTCCCAAGATAGGCAGGTCAGGGCACGCGGCTACGATGCCCGTCTGAAGGGTTTCCCATGTACACCCACGAACAAACCGCACGCCTGCTTCCCGACGTCGCCCATCACGCGCAGCCGCATCTGGCCGGTGCGCTGGACTGGGTCGGCATGGACGGCATCGAGGTGCCGGTGCGCTTCGACGCCGGCGACGGCGAGCCGCAGCGCGCCAGCGCGCGGGTCGGCGCCTTCGTCAACCTGCATCGGCCGGATCAGCGCGGCATCCATATGTCGCGGCTGTATCTGCTGGTGGAACATGCGCTGAGCACGCAGGCGGTGACGGCGCAGTCGCTGCGCGAACTGCTGGGGGCCTTCCTGGAATCGCACAAGGATCTATCCGACCGCGCCTGCCTCAGCATCCGCTTCGAACAGCTGGTGCGCCGCCCGGCCTTGCGCAGCGGCAACAGCGGCTGGCGCGCGTATCCGGTGTGCATCGAAGCGAGCATGGTGGGCGAGGAGTTCCTGCTGGAGTACGGCACCGAGGTGGTCTATTCGTCCACCTGTCCGGCTTCGGCCGCGCTGTCGCGGCAGCTGATCCAGGACCAGTTCGCCAGGGACTTCGCCGCCACCGCACCGCTCGACCATGCCGCCGTGCTGGCCTGGCTCGGCTCAGAGCGCGGCATCGTCGCCACGCCGCATGCGCAGCGCAGCGTGGCGCGGCTGCGTGTGCGCATCGCCGAAGGCGGCAGCTTCGACCTGATCAAGCTGATCGACCGCGCCGAGCAGGCGCTGGGCACGCCGGTGCAGACCGCGGTGAAGCGCGAGGACGAACAGGCCTTCGCGCTGGCCAACGGCGGCAACCTGATGTTCTGCGAGGATGCGGCGCGCCGCATCCAGAAGGCGCTGGATGCCGACGCGGCCTTGAGCGATTTCCATATCCGCGTGGAGCACCAGGAAAGCCTGCATCCGCACGATGCGGTGGCCTATGCCAGCAAGGGTGTGGCCGGTGGTTTCGGCAGCGCGCCGCGCGGTTGAGCGTGTTCCTGGATCATGAAAAAAGGCGCCCTCGGGCGCCTTTTTTCATGGCTTGGCGATACCGGGCAACAGCAACGGATCCAGCCGCACGCCGAACCAGTTGACGCCCCAGTGCACATGCGGGCCGGTCGCACGCCCGGTCATGCCGGCCGCGCCGAGCACCTCGCCCCGGTGCACGCGCTGTCCCGCCTTCACGTCCAGCCGCGACAGGTGCAGGAAGCTCGAGCTGAGCCCGTAGCCGTGGTCGAGCAGCACGGTGCCGCCGGTGAGATACAGGCCGGGCTTGGCGAAGGTGACGATGCCGTCCGCCGGCGCCTGCACCGGCGTGCCCTGCGGCACCGCGATATCCATGCCCGGATGCGGCGACTTCGGATCGCCGTTGTAGATGCGCTGGCTGCCGAAGCGGCCGCTGATGCGGCCGTGCACCGGCCAGGCGAAGCCGGCGAGGAAGTCCTCGCGGTCGTCGTCGCGGTTGCGCGCGGCGGCTACCTCGGCCTGCTCGCGCTGGATGCGCGCGGCCAGGTCCGGCGGTGGGTTGACCGTCTTCGGCGGCACGCCGTTGACGCGTTCCGTCGGCCAGTCGCGCGGCGTCACCGCGATGCGCGCGGTTTCGCGGCGGCCGTCGCGATAAGCCAGGTTGACCAGCAACGGGCCCTTGTCATCGCGCCCGGCGCCGAACACCAGGATGCCGTCCGCACCGACGCGCACCGGCTTGCCGCCGACGGTGGCGTGGGCCAGCCCGGGCAATTTGCCGACGATCAGCCCACCCTGCGAAACGCTGGCGGGCAGTGCACTGCCCGCCGCTTGGGCCGCGCCCGCGCACATCAGCGCGAGCACGGCCAGGCACCATCGCCTCATCGGGCGAAAGCCAGGCGCTGGCCGCGCACCGAGGGATCGACGGTGCGGCCATCCCACACGCGCTGGCCGTTGACGAAGGTAGCGGCGATCGAGCTGTTGAAGGTGTAGCCCTCGAACGGCGACCAGCCGCACTTGGACAGCACTTCCTCGCGGCGCACCGTATGCGGCTTGTTCGGGTCGATCAGCACCAGGTCGGCCGCATAGCCTTCGCGCAGGTAGCCGCGCTCTTTCACGTCGAACAGCGTGGCCGGCGCATGCGTCACCGCCTCGGCCACGCGCTCCAGCGACAGCTTGCCCTCGAACACCCGCTGCAGCGCCGCCTGCAGCGCGAACTGCACCAGCGGCAGGCCGGACGGCGCCTTGTCGTACAGCTGCGCCTTTTCTTCCAGCAGGTGGGGGGCGTGGTCGGTGGCCAGCACGTCGAGGCGGCCCTCGGCCAGGGCGCGGATGATCGCCTCGCGGTCGGACGGGGCCTTGATCGCCGGGTTGCACTTGATCAGGAAGCCCAGGCGCTCGTAGTCGCGGTCGTCGAAGTGCAAAAAGTGCACGCAGGTTTCCGCGGTGATCCGCTTGCCCTTGAGCGGGCCGGGCTGGAACAGCGCGAGTTCGTCCGCGGTGGAGATATGCAGCACGTGCAGGCGGCTGCCGTGCTTCTGCGCCAGCGAGATGGCCAGGCGGGTGGACTTGATGCAGGCCTCGCGCGAGCGGATCAGCGGGTGTTCCCAGGCCGGGATGTTGTCGCCGTACTTCTCGCGCGCCTTGGCGTGCAGCGCGTCGATCATCGGGGTGTCTTCGCAGTGCGTGATGATCGGCGTGGGCGCCTCGCGGAAGATGCCGTCGAGCACCTCGGGGTTGTCCACCAGCATGTTGCCGGTGGAGGCGCCCATGAACACCTTGACGCCCGGGGCGGCCAGCGGGTCGAGCGAGCGGATCGCCTCGAGGTTGTCGTTGCTGGCGCCCATGTAGAAGGCGTAGTTCACCGCGGACACCTCGGCGGCGCGCGCGTACTTGGCTTCCAGCGTGTCGCGGTCCAGCGCGGGCGGCTTGGTGTTGGGCATCTCCATGTAGCTGGTGATGCCGCCGACGGCGCAGGCGGCCGATTCGTGGGCGATGTCGGCCTTGTGGGTGAGGCCGGGTTCGCGGAAGTGCACCTGGTCGTCGATCATGCCGGGCAGCAGCCACAGGCCGGCGGCGTCGACCACCTGCTCGCCGGGGCGGGCGTCGAGGTCGCCGGCGATGGTTTCGATGCGGCCGTGCTTCACGCGCAGGTCGGCATGGAAGCGGCGGCCTTCGTTGACCAGTTCGGCGTTCTTGATCAGCCAGTCAGTGGACATGAGGTTCCTCGTGGTTGCGGCAACGGCGGAAAGTGAATTGCTCGGGCACCGGATCCATGCCACCGTCGCACAGCGGCTGGCAGCGCAACAGGCGCCAGCCGGCCAGCAGGCTGCCGCGCAGGGGGCCGAAGCGCGCCACGGCGATCCGTGCATAATCCGAGCAGCTCGGATGGAACCGGCAGCGCGGACCGAGCAGGGGGCTCAACAGGCGCTTGTACAGGCTGAGCAGTAGAAGTAAGAGTCGTGTCACGACAGTTTTACGCTGCCGAAACAGCGTGCGGTGAGGTTGGCAGAGCAGGTGTGAAGTATTCCAGATGCATGGTTGCCGGGGTAGGTCACATGGGCTATAACACCCGGCCGCCAAGGCCAAAATGGTGAAGGGAAATGGCGAAAACGACGCGTAGTTCGACAGCTGCCAAGACGCAGAAGGGAAAGCCTGCGGCCAAGGCCAAAGAGGTCAAGCCCAGCAAGTCGAAAGTCGCCGCCAAGGCGGTCAAGACGACGGCCAAGAAACCCCCCGCCAAGGTCGCGCCCGCCAAGAAGGCGGCGCCGGCCAAGCAGCCCGCGGCCAAGAAGGCACCCGTAAAGACCGTGGCCGCCAAGAAGCCGGCCCCGGCCAAGAAACCGGCCCCCAAGCCGGCCGCGAAAAAGGCCCCTGTGAAATCCGCTCCCGTGAAGCAAGCCGCCAAGCCGGCGCCCAAGAAGGCCGCGCCGCCCGCCAAGCCGGTCGCCGCCAAGAAGGCGCCGCCGCCTAAGCCCGTCGTTAAGCAGCCCGCCGCCAAGCAGCCTGCCGTGAAGCCCGCGCCCGCCAAGGCGCCGGTGGCGCCCAAGCCAGCTGCGAAGCCGGCCGTGGTGGAAAAGAAAGTCGCCGCGCCGGCTCCGGCCGCCGCCAAGGAAACACCGAAGCCCGTCGCCGCGCCCCCTCCGGGCAAGGTGGCGAGCGCCATCGCCGTGGCGCCCCCCAAAGTAGCAACCGCTACCGCGCGCCATACCCCCTCCAAAAAGCAGAAGACCCCGCAGTCCTCGATGAATAGTTCCACAGCCGTACTCGACAATGGCATCACCAAGGAAGACGGGCGCTACGCCCTGCCTTCCACGACCTCCATCGACCTGCCCAAGGGCTACAAGCCCCTGGACGACGAGGAGTACATGAACCCGCGGCAGCTCGCCTACTTCCGCAACAAGCTCCGCGAATGGCGCGAGCAGTTGGTGGAAGAGTCGCGCCAGACCATGGAGAACCTCCGCGACGAGGTGCGTGACGTCGGCGACGAAGCCGAGCGCGCCACCCGCGAAACGGAGAACTCGCTGGAGCTGCGCACCCGCGACCGCTACCGCAAGCTCATTTCCAAGATCGACAAGGCCCTGCGCCGGATCGAGGAAGGCCGCTACGGTTACTGCGAAGAAACCGACGAAGAGATCGGCGTGGAGCGCCTCGAAGCGCGCCCCATCGCCACGCTCTCGCTGGATGCGCAGGAGCGTCGCGAGCATCTGCAGAAGCAGATGGGCGACTAAGGTCCGTCTGTCATGACGGATCGCCAAGCCCCGCCTCCGGCGGGGCTTTTTGCGTGTCCGCTTGCAGGGAACACGCCGCTCAGAGCGCCGCGGCGGCGTAGGACTTCAGCTTGGCCAGCATCGCGGCCAGGCCGTTGGAGCGGGTGGGCGAGAGATGCTTGGCCAGGCCGATGGCGTCGATGAAGCGGGGCTCGGTGTCGACGATTTCCCGCGCGGAACGGTCCGAATACACGCGCAGCACCAGGGCGATCAGGCCGGACACGATGGCCGAGTCGCTGGCTGCCTGGAAATGCATGCGCGCGGCATCGCCCTCGGGCACCAGCCACACCATCGACTGGCAGCCGTGCACGCGGTAGGCCTCGGTCTTCAGGTCCTCGGGGAAGGGCGGCAGCTGCTTGCCCAGGTCGATCAGGTACTGGTAGCGCTCGGTCCAGTCGCCGAAGAAGGCGAACTCGTCGACGATGTCCTGCTGCGCCTGCCCGGCGCTCGATACGGTGGTGTTCATCCGCACATTATCGCGCGTTTCGGACGAAACCACGGCGAACAGGCGACCGTGCGGCCACCTGTTCGCGCTTGCATCAGCCCTTGGCGACGCTCCAGCGCGTGCCCTGTGCGCCGTCCTCGATCACCACGCCCATCGCGGTCAGCTCCTCGCGGATCGCGTCGGCGCGCTTGAAGTCGCGCGCGGCGCGGGCGGTGCGGCGTGCTTCCAGCAGGGATTCGACCTGGGCCGCGTCCACCGCGGTGGAACCGCCGTGCTTGAACCAGGTTTCCGGATCCTGCTGCAGCAGGCCGAGCAGGGCGCCGCCGCCGAGCAGGGCGGCCTTGGCGGCCTGGCGCCCGGCCGCATCGGTCTGGCGCGCGGCGTCGGCCAGCTGCGACAGCTCGGCCAGTGCCTGCGGGGTATTGAGGTCGTCGCACAGCGCCGCTTCGACCGCCGCCGGTATCGGCAGCGCGCCTTCGGGCAGGGTCACTTCGGCCAGGTCGCGCAGCACGCGGTACCAGCCGTCGAGCGTGCTCACCGACTGGGCGACCGCGTCGTCGGACCAGTCCAGCGGCTGGCGGTAGTGGCCGCGCAGCAGCACCAGGCGCAGCGCCTCCGGCGGATGCTGCTGCACCAGCTCGTGCACCTTCAGCACGTTGCCCAGCGACTTGGACATCTTGCGGCCGTCGAAGGTGAGCATGCCGTTGTGCAGCCACCAGCGCGCGAACACCTTGCCGCCATGCGCGCAGGTGGACTGGGCGATCTCGTTCTCGTGGTGCGGGAACTGCAGGTCGACGCCGCCGGCGTGGATGTCGATGGTGTCGCCCAGGTGCGCCTCGCACATGGCCGAGCATTCGATATGCCAGCCCGGGCGGCCGACGCCCCAGGGGCTGTCCCAACCCGGCAGGTCCGGAGTGGAGGGTTTCCACAGGACGAAATCGCCGGGGTTTTTCTTATAAGGAGCGACCTCGACGCGGGCGCCGGCGATCAGTTCCTCGGTATCGCGGCCCGACAACTCGCCATAGGCGGGGTAGGTGCCCACCTCGAACAGCACGTGGCCCTCGGCCGCATAGGCGTGGCCGCCGGCGATCAGGCTTTCGATCATGGCGACGATCCGCTCGATATGCGCGGTGGCCTTGGGCTCGATGTCCGGCGGGGCGATGCCGAGCGCGGCCATGTCCTCGCGGTAGGCCTCGGTGTAGCGCCCGGTGATGTCGCCGATCGGGCAGCCGGCTTCCTTGGCGGCGGCGTTGATCTTGTCGTCCACGTCGGTGATGTTGCGGGCATAGACCAGCCGCGGGTAATGCCGCCGCAGCAGGTTGGCCAGCACGTCGAACACCACCGGGCCGCGCGCATTGCCGATATGCACGTAGTTGTAGACCGTGGGGCCGCACACATACATGGTCACTCGCTGCGGATCGCGCGGGGCGAACGGCTCGGGGCGGCGGGTGAGGCTGTTGTAGAGCGTGATCGGCATCGGTTCCGGTCCGGTGAGGGCCGCGCGGCGCGCGGGCCAGCCGGGCATCTTAACAAGCTGTAAGCGGGCCCGCTGGGAGCCGTTTATTCTAAGCGACGATTCAGAGATGTTTTGCTGCAATTCACATAAGCGCAACGGAGCGCCGTGATAGTCCCGTCGGAGGACCGCGATGATCAAGCTGTTCATTCCCGCACTGGTGCTGAGTCTCGCAGCCGCCAGCGTCGGTGCGCAGGACGCGCGTTACCCCAATGACGACAACACCCACTACGGCTGGGCCGACGTGCTGCGCGTGGACCCGGTCTACGGCGTCGCCCGCACCGAAGTCCCGCGCCAGGAGTGCTACGACCAGCAGGTCGTCCGCCGCGACCCGGGTTCGGGCAGTGCCGCGGGCACCATCCTGGGCGCCGTGGTCGGCGGCGTGCTGGGCAACACCGTGGGCAAGGGCGACGGCCGCAGGGCCGCCACCGTGGCCGGCGCGGTGGTCGGCGGCGCCGTGGGCAACGGCGTGTCGCGCAGCGGCGGTGGTGAGTACGAGTCCACCGAAACCCATTGCCGCCAAGTCTCCGCCGTGAGCGAGCAGCGCCGCATCATGGGCTACGACGTGGAATACCGCTATCGCGGCGAGGTTTACGTGTCGCGGCTGAATTACGACCCGGGCGAGCGCCTGCGCGTCCGCGTCAGCGTGGCCCCGGCGGACTGAGCGCCGGACCTGTCGTAGGGGAGTCCAGCCGCCGCCTTCGGGCGGCGGTTTCTTTTGGGCGTCTCTCTTTCGGACGGATTCCCTGTTGCGGAGCAGCGAAATTCCCGTCATCATGCCGATTCTTCTACCCGAGCCACCCATGTCCTCAGCCGTCTATACCGCCACCGTCCTCACCAGCGCCCGTATGGCTGCTGGCATGACGTCGCGTGCGCGCCGACCGCTGGTCCGACATTCGGCCGGGTAGGCTGTCGCACGCGTTTCATGCGTATAGACGACAAAGGAACCCGGCCATCGCGCCGGGTTTTTTTGTGTTTCGGTTTTGGGGTACGCAGGGGAAAACCGGCTCGGCCGGGAGTTGCTCACCGTGGTTCCGGCCGTTGCCGAACCATCGTTTCGAATACCGGATGGACTAGCAGAGACATCACATGACGCTTCGCCACTTCCTCACCACCCAGGATTACAGCCGCGCCGAGATCGACGCCCTGCTCGAGCAGGCCGCTGCGTTCAAGCGCTCCCCGCGCGGCCAGCAGCTCGCCGGCAAGTCGGTGGCCCTGCTGTTCTTCAATCCCTCCATGCGCACCCGCACCAGCTTCGAGCTCGGCACCTTCCATCTCGGCGGCCATGCCATCGTGCTGGCGCCGGGCAAGGACGCGTGGCCGATCGAATTCGACGTCGGCACCGTGATGGACGGCGACACCGAGGAGCACATCGCCGAAGTCGCACGCGTGCTCAGCCGCTATGTCGACCTGATCGCCGTGCGCGCTTTCCCGAAGTTCCAGGACTGGTCGGTGGACCGCGAGGACCGCGTGATCAAGGCCTTCGCCCAATACGCGACGGTGCCGGTGATCAATATGGAAACGATCACCCACCCCTGCCAGGAACTCGCCCACGCGCTGGCCATGCAGGAACACCTGGGCAGCCTGCAGAACAAGAAGTACGTGCTGACCTGGACCTACCATCCCAAGCCGCTCAACACCGCGGTGGCCAATTCCGCGCTGCTGATCGCCACCAAGATGGGCATGGACGTGACCCTGCTGTGCCCCACGCCGGACTACGTGCTGGACGAGCGCTACATGCAGGCCGGCTACGCCAACGCCCAGGCCAATGGCGGCTCGCTGCGCGTCAGCCACGATATCGACGAGGCCTACAGCGGCGCCGAGGTGGTCTATGCCAAGAGCTGGGGCGCGCTGCCGTTCTTCGGCCGCTGGGAACAGGAAAAGCCGATCCGCGACGCGCACAAGCACTTCATCGTCGACGAGCGGAAGATGGCGCTGACCAACAACGGCCTGTTCAGCCACTGCCTGCCGCTGCGCCGCAACGTCAAGGCGACGGATGCCGTGATGGATGCGCCGTACTGCATCGCCATCGACGAAGCCGAAAACCGCCTGCACGTGCAGAAGGCGGTGATGGCGACCTTGCTCGGCCAGCGCTGACATGTATCTGCCGCGTTCGTTCCAGGAGACGCGCGAACACGCCCTGCAGGCGTTGCTGCGCGATTACCCGTTCGCCACGGTAGTCACCGCCGGCGCCGCAGGGCTGGCCGCCAACCACCTGCCGCTGGAGCTGGTCGACGGCCGGCTGCACGGCCACGTGGCGCGCGGCAACGAACTGGCCAAGGCCGACGGCGCGCAGGTGCTGGCGATCTTCCAGGGGCCCGACGCCTACGTCAGCCCCAACTGGTACCCGAGCAAGCACGAGACCGGCCGCGAAGTGCCCACCTGGAACTACGCGGTGGTGCATGTGCACGGCCGCCTGCGCGTGGTCGAAGACAAGGCCTGGCTGCGCGCGCTGCTCGAACGCCTCACCGACCGCCATGAAGCGGGGCAGGCCAAACCGTGGCGGGTCGACGACGCACCGGCCGACCACGTCGAAAAAATGCTCGGCGCGATCAGCGGCCTGGACATCGCCATCGAACGCATCGAAGGCAAGTTCAAGCTCAGCCAGAACCACCCCGAGCGCAACCAGGCCGGCGTCGTCGACGGGCTGCGCGCACGCGCGCATCGCCACGACGGCGACCTCGCCGCCTTGATGCTCGCCACCAAGGAATCCACCGATGGCGCATGAACACCACTACCCGGTCGAAGTCGTGTGGACCGGCAACCGCGGCGACGGCACGCGCACGTATCAAGGCTATGGCCGCGAGCACGAGATCCGCGTCGAAGGCCGCCCGGTCATCGCCGGTTCTTCCGATGCCGCCTTCCGCGGCGACGCCAGCAAGCACAACCCGGAAGACCTGCTGGTCGCCTCGCTCTCCGCGTGCCACATGCTGTGGTACCTGCACCTGGCCGCGGACGCCGGCATCGTGGTCACGCATTACGTCGACCGCGCCGAAGGCAAGCTGGTGGTCGATGCGAACGGCGGCCGCTTCAGCGAAGTGGTGCTGCATCCGGAAGTCACCATCGCGGCGGGCGACGCCGCGAAAGCGGAAGCGCTGCACGAAGACGCGCACCACGCCTGCTTTATCGCCAATTCCATGAATTTCCCCGTGCGCTGCGCCCCGCGCATCGTCGTTTCCGCCTGAACGTTCTTTTTCATCCAGGATCATCGAAAGCCATGAGCAAAGACATCGTCCTCGCCTTCTCCGGCGGCCTCGACACCAGCTTCTGCGTGCCCTACCTGAAGGAGCGCGGCTGGAACGTGCATACCGTGTTCGCCGACACCGGCGGCGTGGACGCCGAGGAGCGCGCCTATATCGAGGCCCGCGCCAAGGAGCTGGGCGTGGCCAGCCATGTCACCGTCGACGGCGGCCCGGCGATCTGGAACGGCTTCGTCAAGCCGTTCGTGTGGGCGGGCGAGGGTTATCAGGGCCAGTATCCGCTGCTGGTGTCCGACCGCTATCTGATCGTCGACGCGGCGATCCAGCGCTGCGCGGAACTGGGCACGCGCGCCATCGCGCACGGCTGCACCGGCATGGGCAACGACCAGGTGCGTTTCGACCTCGCCGTGAAGGCGCTGGGCGACTACGAGATCGTGGCGCCGATCCGCGAGATCCAGAAGGAACACACCCAGACCCGCGCCTACGAGCAGGCCTATCTGGAAGAGCGCGGCTTCCCCGTGCGCGCCAAGCAGAAGAGCTACACCATCAACGAGAACCTGCTGGGCGTCACCCTGTCCGGCGGCGAGATCGACCTGTGGAAGGCGCCGGGCGAAGGCGCCCGCGGCTGGTGCAAGCCGCGCGCCGAATGGCCGTCCGAAAAGCTCAGCGTCACGCTCGGCTTCGAACACGGTGAAGCGGTTTCGCTCAACGGCGAGAAGCTGGCGGGCGCGAAGATCCTGGCCAAGCTCAACGAGCTGTTCGCGCCCTACGGCGTGGGCCGCGGCATGTACACCGGCGACACCACCATCGGCCTGAAGGGCCGCATCGTGTACGAAGCGCCGGGCCTGATCTCGCTGCTGGCCGCGCACCGCGCGCTGGAAGAAGCCGTGCTGACCAAGCAGCAGAACCGCTTCAAGCCGGAGATCGCGCGCAAGTGGGTGGAAGTGGTGTACGAAGGCTTCTTCCACGATCCGGTCAAGACCGACCTCGAAGCCTTCCTCGCCTCCAGCCAGCAGCAGGTCAACGGCGAAGTGGTGCTGGAAACCGCCGGCGCCCAGGTCACCGCGGTGGAAGTGCGCTCGCCGCATATCCTCAACGCCAAGGGCGCCACCTACGCGCAGTCGGCCGACTGGGGCGTGGCCGAGGCCGAGGGCTTCATCAAGCTGTTCGGCATGAGCAGCACGCTGTGGGCCGAAGTGAACCGCAAGGCCTGAGCCATGAGCGAAACCTTGTGCATCGGTACGGATAAAAGCGAGTTGGACCTTGCGCTGATCCACGATTTCCTTGCCACCGGCTCCAGCTGGGCGCAGGGCATTTCGTTCGATACGGTGCGCAAGTCCATCGAGCATTCGCTGTGCTTCGGCGGCTATCTC
Source organism: Dyella sp. LX-66 (assembly GCF_018599165.1). Taxonomy (NCBI): domain Bacteria; kingdom Pseudomonadati; phylum Pseudomonadota; class Gammaproteobacteria; order Lysobacterales; family Rhodanobacteraceae; genus Dyella; species Dyella sp. LX-66. The sequence continues at coordinate 357,374 of NZ_JAHFVJ010000005.1, read as the reverse complement.
GGCGGCCGGCAGGTGGCGTTCGCGCGGGTCATTTCCGACTACGCCACCTTCGCCAACCTGGTCGACGTGTTCGTCCTGCCCGCGCATCGCGGGCAGGGCTACAGCAAGCAGCTGGTGGAAGCGGTCATAGCCCACCCCGAACTGCAGGGGCTGCGCCGCTTCACCCTGGCCACCTTCGACGCGCACCAGCTCTACGCCCGCTATGGCTTCACGCCGCCGCACAAGCCGGACACCCTGATGGAAATCTACCAACCGGGCATCTACCAAGCCGCCCGACGATGACCACCCCGGAATAACAAACACAAGACGGATTTCATGAGCCACCTACTCGACGACACCCTCCGGCATCTCCGGGCCCTGGTCAGCTACGACACGCGCAATCCGCCGCGCGAGATCGGCACCGGCGGCATCTTCGACTACCTGCGCGAACAGCTCGCCGGGTTCGAAGTGACCGTCACCGATTTCGGCGCCGGCGCCGTGAACCTCTATGCCGTGCGCGGCACGCCGAAATACCTGTTCAACGTGCACCTGGACACCGTGCCCGATTCGCCGCACTGGAGCGCCGACCCGCACGTGCTGCGCGTGGAAGGCGACCGCGCCATCGGCCTGGGCGCCTGCGATATCAAGGGCGCGGCCGCCGCGCTGGTGGCCGTGGCCAACGCCACCCAGGGAGACATGGCGCTGCTGCTGTCCACCGACGAGGAAGCGAACGACGCGCGCTGCATCGCCGGCTTCCTCAAGGACCACCCCGTGTACGAAGCGGTGATCGTGGCCGAGCCGACCAAGGGCGAGGCGGTGCTGGCGCATCGCGGCATCCATTCGGTGCAGATGCGCTTCAGCGGCAAGGCCGGCCATGCCTCGGGCGAGCAGAAGCCGTCCGACAGCGCGGTGCACCAGGCGATCCGCTGGGGCACCGCGGCGCTGGAGTACGTGGACCGGCAGGCGCACGAGCGCTTCGGCGGGCTCACCGGCCTGCGCTTCAACATCGGCAAGGTCGAGGGCGGCATCAAGGCCAACGTGATCGCGCCCACCGCCGACGTACGCTTCGGCTTCCGCCCGCTGCCGTCGATGGACGCGGACCAGATGCTGGAAACCTTCCGCACCCTGGTCGATCCGCAGCCGGTGGAATTCGGCGAAACCTTCCGCGGCGATTCGCTGCCGGCCGGCGACACCGCCACCGCCGAAACGCGCCGCCTCGCCGCGCGCGACCTCGCCGACGAACTGGGCATCCCGGTCGGCAATGCCGTGAACTTCTGGACCGAGGCGGCGCTGTTCTCCGCCGCCGGCTACATCTCCTTCGTCTACGGCCCCGGCGACATCGCCCAGGCGCACGCCGCCGACGAATGGGTGGCGCTGGACCAGCTCGACCATTACGCACAAACCATCTACCGGATCGTTGACCGTGGAAGCGCATAAGCACACCCGCAAGACCATCGTCCGGCTGCTGTCGAGCATGGGCAGCGCCAAGGAAATCCAGCAGTACCTCAAGCGTTTTTCGCAGCTGGACGCCAAGCGCTTCGCCGTGGTGAAAGTCGGCGGCGCGGTGCTGCGCGACGATCTGCCGGCGCTCACTTCCTCGCTGACCTTCCTGCAGCAGGTGGGCCTCACGCCCATCGTGCTGCACGGCGCCGGCCCGCAGCTGGACGAGGAGCTGTCCGCCGCCGGCATCCAGAAGCAGACCGTCAACGGCCTGCGCGTGACCTCGCCCAAGGCGCTGGCCATCGTGCGCAAGGTGTTCCAGGAGCAGAACCTGCGCCTGGTCGAGGCGCTGCAGGGCATGGACACGCGCGCCACCTCGGTGCCGTCCGGCGTGTTCACGTCCGAATACCTGGACCGCGACGTCTACGGCCTGGTCGGCAAGGTCAGCAGCATCAACCTGGCCCCGATCGAAGCCAGCCTGCGCGCCGGTTCCATCCCGGTGATCGCCAGCCTGGGCGAGACCGCGGAAGGGCAGATCCTCAACATCAATGCCGACTTCGCCGCCAACGAACTGGTGCGCGTGCTGCAGCCGTACAAGATCGTGTTCCTGACCGGCACCGGCGGTCTGCTGGACGACAAGGGCCGCATCATCGACTCGATCAACCTCAGCACCGAGTACGAGCACCTGATGGCGCAGCCGTGGATCAACGGCGGCATGCGCGTGAAGATCGAACAGATCGCCGATCTGCTTTCCAGCCTGCCGCTGACCTCGTCGGTCTCGATCACCCAGCCGTCGGAATTGGCCAAGGAGCTGTTTACCCACAAGGGTTCCGGCACCCTGGTACGCCGCGGCGAGAAAGTGCTGCGCTACGAGTCGTGGGAAGGCATCGATCTGGAGCGCATGCGCGAGCTGATCGAATCCAGCTTCGGCCGCAAGGTGGTGGCGGATTACTTCACCCGCACCACGCCGTACCGCATCTACGTGAGCGAGAACTACCGTGCGGCGATGATCCTCACCCGGGAAGAAGGCCTGGCCTATCTCGACAAGTTCGCCGTGCTGGACGACGCGCAGGGCGAAGGCCTCGGCCGCGCCGTGTGGCAGGTGATGCGCGAAGAGAACCCGCAGCTGTTCTGGCGTTCGCGCCATGGCAACCAGGTCAATATCTTCTACTACGCCGAGTCCGACGGCTGCTTCAAGCAGGAGCGCTGGAAGGTGTTCTGGTACGGCCTGAAGGACTTCGCCGAGATCGAGCGCTGCGTGGCGCATTGCGCCGTGCGTCCCGCCACCCTGGTTGATTGATTCGCTGGACGGAAAGCCCATGAGCACTGACAAGAAAACCATCGGCATCGTCGGCGCGCGCGGCCATACCGGCGCGGAGCTGGTCCGCCTGATCGCTGCGCATCCGGCGCTGGAACTGAGCTTCGTCTCTTCGCGCGAACTCGACGGCCAGCGTGTGGCCGACCAGGTCGACGGCTACGCCGGCGAGCTGCGCTACGCCAGCCTCGACCCCGCCGCCGTCGCCGCCCAGGGCGCCGACGTGGTGGTGCTGGCCCTGCCCAACGGCAAGGCGGCGCCGTATGTGGAAGCGATCGATGCGGCCAGGCCCGACACGCTGATCCTCGATCTCTCCGCCGACTACCGCTTCAACGAGCGCTGGTACTACGGCCTGCCGGAACTCACCCGGCACAAGTGGCGCGGCGAAAAGCGCATCAGCAATCCCGGCTGCTACGCCACCGCGATCCAGCTGTCCATCGCGCCGCTGAAGGACGTGCTGGCGGCGCCGCCGGTGAGCTTCGGCGTGTCCGGCTATTCCGGCGCCGGCACCACGCCCTCGGACAAGAACAACCCCGAGAAGCTGCGCGACAACCTGATGCCGTACTCGCTCACCGGCCACACGCACGAGCAGGAAGCCAGCCGCCATCTCGGCCTGCCGGTGGAATTCATGCCGCACGTCGCGCCGCATTTCCGCGGCCTCACCGTCACCACCAATCTGTACCTGGTGCGGCCGATGAAGCGCGAGGAGATCCTGCAGCGTTTCCGCCACGCTTACGAAGGCGAGAAGCTGGTGAAGGTGGTGGACGAGGCGCCGTGGGTCAGCCAGATCGCGCACAAGCACCATGCGGACGTCGGCGGCTTCGCCGTGTCGGTGGACGGCAAGCGCGTGGTGGTGGTCGCCACCCTCGACAACCTGCTGAAGGGCGCCGCCACCCAGGCCATCCAGAACATCAATCGCGCGATCGGCGTGGACGAGTACACGTCCATTCCGCTCGAAGGCTGATCCCACGTTTTCCGGACCTTCCCCTCTCTGGACCTCCCCATGACCCAACCCCTGTGGCAGAAATCCGGCATCCAGATCGACGCGCGCATCATGCGTTTCCTGGCCGGCGACGACGTGGTGCTGGACCGCGAGTTCTTCCTGCATGACATCACCGCCAGCAAGGCGCACGTGGAAGGCCTGGCCAACATCGGCGTGGTCAGCGCCGACGAGGCCGCCGCGCTGAAGCGCGAGCTGGATGCGCTGGCCGACGATTTCCGTGCCGGTAGTTTCGTGCTCGACGAACGCTACGAAGACGGCCACTCCGCCATCGAAGCGCGCTTGACCGAGCGCCTCGGCGATGCCGGCCGCCGCGTGCACACCGGGCGCAGCCGCAACGACCAGATCCTGGTCGCCACGCGGCTGTGGCTGAAGGAGCAGTTGGCGGCGCTGGAGCGGCATTGCCACGCCATCGCCGAAGTGTGTCTGGAGCGTGCCGCGCAGCCGGCGCTGCCGCTGCCGGGCTATACGCATATCCAGCGCGCCGTCGTTTCGTCCACCGCGATGTGGTTCGCCGGCTTCGCCGAAGCGTTTATCGACAATACGCTGCGCGCCCGCCAGACCGCCGAGCTGATCGACTGCAATCCGCTCGGCACCGCCGCCGGCTACGGCGTGAACCTGAAGCTGGACCGTGAGCACACCACGCAGGCGCTCGGCTTCGCGCGCATGCAGATCTCGCCGATCTACGCGCAGCTCTCGCGCGGCAAGTTCGAGATGGCGGTGCTGGAGGCGATCGCCGCCGCGGTGCTGGACGTGCGCCGGCTGGCCTGGGATCTGTCGCTGTTCACCACCGCCGAATTCGGCTTCGTGCAGCTGCCGTCCGAATACACCACCGGCAGCTCGATCATGCCGAACAAGCGCAACCCCGACGTGGTGGAGCTGCTGCGCGCCAGCTACGCCAGCGTGGCCGCCGCGCGCACCGAGATCGAGCAGCTGCTGTCGCTGCCTTCCGGCTACCAGCGCGACCTGCAGTTCTCCAAGGGCTCGCTCTTCCATGGCTGCCGCCACGGCCTGGCCGCGCTGGAACTGGTGCCGGACCTGCTGGCGCGGATGGCCTGGAACGAAGCCGCTATGCGCGCGGCGATCGAGCCGGCCATGTACGCCACCGACGTGGCGATCGAGCAGGCCGCCGCCGGCGTGCCGTTCCGCGATGCCTACCGCGCCGCCGCCGATGCCGCGGCCTCGGCGGGCGAGGGACGCACGCCCGAAGGCAGCCTGGCCGCGCGCGTATCGCCCGGCGCGGGCCACGACCTGCGGCTGGACGAACTGAAGGCGCGGCTGGCCGCGCTCCACACTTGAGGCCATCGCGATGAAAGCCGTCAGCACTGCCAACGCACCGCATTACACCTGGGGCCAGCAGTGCGACGGCTGGCATCTGCTGCAAGGCTTCGACCTCAGCGTGATCGAGGAATGCATGCCGCCGGGTACGGCCGAAGTGCGCCACCGCCACGTGCGTGCGCGCCAGTTCTTCTACGTGCTGGAAGGCGAGGCGGTGCTGGAGCTGGAAGGCGTGGCGCATCGCCTGGCGGCGCGCGAAGGCCTGCACGTGCCGCCGGGCGCCGCTCACCAGATGCGCAACGAAACGGACGGCGAGCTGCGTTTTATCGTGGTGTCCTCGCCCAAGAGCCATGGCGACCGGGAGACGGTCGATGGCTGAACGCCTGCCGGCGCAAGCCTTGCCCGCGTGGCGGCGCGCGGTGCTGAAGGTCGGCAGCAACCTGCTCGCGGCCGACGGCGGCGGCCTGACGCCGCGCCATGCGCGCGCCCTGGCCACCTTTGTCGGCGACAGCCATGCGCAGGGGCGGCAGGTGGTGCTGGTGTCGTCCGGCGCGGTGGCCGCGGGCCGCGCGCTGCTGCGCGAACGCGCGCTGCCCGGCGACGACCTCGCCGCGCGTCAGGCCCTGGCCGCGTTGGGCCAGGCGCCGATGATCGCGCTGTGGCAATCGCTGTCGCCGCGCCCGGTGGCGCAGGTGCTGCTCACCCATGACGACCTGCGCCATCGCCGCCGTTACTTGAATGCCCGGGCGACCTTGCGCGAGCTGCTGCTGCTCGACGTGCTGCCGGTAGTGAACGAGAACGACACCGTGGCGGTGGATGAACTCAAGCTCGGCGACAACGACAACCTCGCCGCCATCGTCGCCGCCCTGGTCGATGCCGACCTGTTGCTGATCGCCTCCGATATCGACGCGCTGTACGACGCCGACCCGCGCCGTGTTCCTACCGCCGCGCCGGTGCCGCACGTGCCGGTGCTGAGCCCGGAGGTGATGGCGATGGCTGGCGGCAGCGGCAGCGCGGTCGGCACCGGCGGCATGCATACCAAGCTGGAGGCGGCGGTGAAAGCCGGTGCGGCCGGTGTGCCGACCGTGCTGTTCGACGGCCGCAATACCGACACCGTGGCGGCGCTGGCCGCGGGCCAGCTGCACGGCACGCTGTTCGACGCGCCGCGCAACCGCATGCAGGCGCGCAAATACTGGCTGCGCCATGCGCCCGCGGCGCCGGGCAGCATCCTGGTCGACGACGGCGCCGCGCGCGCACTGACCGGCGGCCGCGCCTCGCTGCTGCCGGGCGGCATCGTCGGCGCGGACGGCGATTTCCACCGCGGCGACATGGTGGAGATCGTCGACGTCACCCGGCGCCCGGTGGCGCGCGGCCTGTGCCAGTACGGCGCGGCCGAGGTACGCCGTCTGGCCGGCAAGCACAGCAGCGCGATCGATGCGGTGCTCGGCTACAGCTACGGCGCGGAAATCGTGCATCGGGACGACCTGGTCGTCCTGGCGGAGATGCTTTCATGAGCGAGATGCGAACCCAGGCACTGGCCTGCCGCGACGCGGCGCTGGCCATGGCGGAACTGAGCACGTCGGCCAAGCGCGCCCTGCTGCAGGGCATGGCCGATGCGCTGCTGGCTGGCACGGCCGGCGTGCTGGCGGCGAATGCGCGCGATATGGCCGCGGCGCAGGAGAAGGGCGTGCAGGGCGCCATGCTCGACCGGCTGCGGCTGGACGAGGAGCGCGTCGCGAAGATCGTCGCCGCGCTGCGCGAAGTGGCGGAGCTGCCCGACCCGGTCGGCATCGTCACGCGCCGCGAGACGCGGCCCAACGGCATCCAGGTCGAACGCGTGCGCGTGCCGCTGGGCGTGATCGCGATGATCTACGAGGCGCGCCCCAACGTCACCGCCGACGCGGCGGCGCTGTGCCTGATGGCCGGCAACGGGGTGATCCTGCGCGGTGGTTCGGAGGCGCTGCATTCCAATACCGCGATCGCGCAGTTGCTGCGCCAGGCGCTGGCATCGCACGGCGTGCCGGAAGCGGCGCTGACCCTGGTGACCGATCTGCGCCGCGAGGCCATGGTCGAGCTGCTGCAGCTCACCGACATCGTCGACCTGGCGATTCCGCGCGGCGGCGAAGGGTTGATCCGCTTTGTCGCCGAGCATGCGCGCGTGCCGGTGATCAAGCACTACAAGGGTGTCTGCCATCTCTACGTGGACCGCGCCGCCGACCAGCCATTGGCGCTGGATCTGCTGGTGGACGGCAAGACCTCGCGCCCCGGCGTGTGCAATGCGCTGGAGACGCTGCTGGTGCACCGGGACATCGCCGCCGACTTTCTGCCGCGCGCCGCCGATGCGCTGGGCCGGCGCAAGGTGGAACTGCGCGGCTGCGAGCGCAGCCGTGCGCTGGTGCCGGCGATGAAGGCCGCGGATGAAACGGATTACGCGGCCGAGTACCTGGACCTGATCATCGCCGTGCGCATCGTCGACGATCTCGACGCCGCGCTGGCGCATATCCATCGCTACAGCTCCGACCACACCGAGGTGATCGCCACCGGCGACGACGAAGCCGCGCGCCGCTTCGTGCGCGGCATCCGTTCGGCGGTGGTGATGGTCAATGCCTCCTCGCGCTTCAGCGACGGCGGCGAGCTGGGCCTGGGCGCGGAGATCGGCATTTCCACCACGCGCCTGCATGCCTACGGGCCGATGGGCGCGGAAGCGCTGACGGTGGAGCGCTTCGTGGTGCGCGGGGAAGGGCAGGTGCGGCATCCCGAGAGCAAATCGTGAATACCCATGCGTAGGTTGGGGTGAGCCGCAGGCGAACCCCAACAGTGCGAGACGCATGGAGTTGGCGATGTTGGGGTTACTGGCTGCATCAGCAGCCAGCCCTTCGGGCCATCCGCTACGCGGATGTTCGCTACGGCATCCTGCCTTCGCAGTCGCCTATGGCTCACCCCAACCTACGCCGGTAGTTGGCGGCAGCTCGCGGGCGTCACACCCCGGCAACGCAGCGGTAGCACGCTCGGCAGCTTGTCCCAGCCTGGAGTGCCCCGCATGCGTACCAAGCTCGCTTTCGCTGTGTTCGCCGCGTTCGCCGCCGCTGCTCCCGTCCACGCCGGCGTGGAACTGATCGCCGCCGGCAGCCTCGATGCTCACCAGGGCGACCGCGCCATGCGCACCGCCCGCCCGCTGGAGAACGGCGTGCAGGGCAACCTGCTCGGCGGCCTGGGTTCGGCTCTGGCCTATGCCGGTTGCGGCACGTTCGTGGCTTTGCCGGACCGCGGCCCGAACGCGGTCTCCTACGACAGCGCCGTGGACGACACCTCGTCGTACATCGCCCGCTTCCACACCTTGCGCATGGACCTGCGCCCCGCCGGCGCTGGCGCCGCGCTGCCGTTCGCGCTGACGCCGAAGCTGGAACGCACCACCTTGCTGTGGGACCTGTTCGGCCTGTACTACGGCGACGGCAAGGCGGCGAATCTGCCGAACGGCGCGCCGCGCGAGAACCACGCCTTCCATCATTACTTCACCGGCCGCTCCGATAACGCCGATCCGGCGCGCAACTCTGGCTGGCCTTTGAACGGCCGCCTGGATCCGGAAGGCATCCGCGTCTCGGCCGATGGCGACGCGGTGTTCGTCTCCGACGAATACGGCCCCTACGTCTACAAGTTCGACCGCCGCAGCGGCCGCCGCCTCGACAGCTACGCGCTGCCGGCGCATTTCTACGTGGCGAAGACCGCTTCGCGCGGCGCCGACGAAATCGCCGGCAACACTTCCGGGCGCGTCGCCAACAAGGGCATGGAAGGTCTGGCCATCTCGCCCGACGGCCGCGTGCTGTTCGGCGCGATGCAGGCGCCGCTGATCCAGGATGGCGGCGACGGCGCACCGGTGCTGCGCATCGCGCGTATCGACCTGCGCACGCGCCAGGTGCGCGAGTACGCCTATCCGCTGACCAATTCCGGCACGGCGGCCAAGCCGAAGTACAACGGCGTGAGCGAGATCCTGGCGGTGAACGACCACCAGCTACTGGTGGACGAGCGCGACGGCAAGGGCTTCGGCGACGGTTCGGAAGCGAAGTTCAAGCGTGTGTATCTGATCGACCTGGATGGCGCGGCGGAAGTGGGCAAGCTCAGCGGCGCCGCCGCGCTGGCCGCGGTGGCGGTGCAGAAGACGCCGTTCCTGGACGTGGTCGCGGAGCTCGGCCGCCACGGCATGCTGCCGTCGGAGATTCCCGCCAAGCTCGAAGGCCTCAGCTTCGGCCCGGACGTGACCCAGGACGGCCACCGCCGCCACACGCTGTTCATCGCCAACGACAATGATTTCCTGGCCACCGTCACCGACGATCTGCATCCGCAGGGCGCCGACAATCCGAACCGCTTCTTCGTGTTCGCCTTCGACGATGCGGATCTGCCGGGGTTGAAGGCGCAACGTGAGCGCTGCGATTAGCGAGTAGGTTGGGGTGAGCCGGCAGGCGAACCCCAACATGGCGCGATGCTTGATGGTGGCGATGTTGGGGTTCGCCTGCCGGCTCACCCCAACCTACGAGAGTTCAGGCGATGCGGTGCGCCCATTCGCGCACCGCATCGACCAGCGCCATGCAGTCCTCGAAGCGGTTGTACAGCGGCGTCGGCGACAGCCGGATCACGTCCGGCTCGCGCCAGTCGCCGACGATGCCGCGGTCCATCAGGTACTGGAACAAGGCCCGCCCGCGTTCGCGCCCGCCCAGCACGCGAATCGACAGCTGTGAGCCGCGGCGCGAGGGCTCGCGCGGCGTCACCGATTCCAGGACGTCGCCCAGTTGCGTCTGCACCAGCCATTCCAGATAACCGGTAAGGCGCAGCGCCTTCTCGCGCAGTTGCGCCATGCCGGCGCGCTGGAAGATCTGCAGTGACACGCGCAGCGGCGCCAGCGACAGGATCGGCGGGTTGGAAATCTGCCAGCCGTCCGCGCCGGGCATGGGCACGAAATCCGGGCCCATGCGGAAGCGCGACTGCTTGTCGTGGCCCCACCAGCCGGCGAAGCGCGGCAGGTGCTCGGTGTTGGCGTGGCGCTCGTGCACGAAGGTGCCGGCCACCGCGCCGGGGCCGGAGTTGAGGTACTTGTAGCTGCACCACACGGCGAAGTCGGCGCCGCTGTCGTGCAACTGCAGCGGCAGGTTGCCCACCGCATGGGCGAGATCGAAACCGACTGCGCAGCCCTGCGCATGCGCCAGCGCGGTGATCGCCTTCAAGTCGAAGGCCTGCCCGGTGCGGTACTGCACGCCCGGCAGCAGCACCAGGGCGATGCGCTCACCATGCTCGGCCAGCGCCCGCTCGATCGCTTCCATCGACAGCGTGCCGTTCGGTTCGTCCGGCTGCAGTTCGATCAGCGACAGCGCGGGGCTGAAGCCGTGGAAGCGGATCTGCGATTCCACCGCGTAGCGGTCGGTGGGGAAGGCGCCGGCCTCGATCAGGATGGCGTGGCGCTCCAGGGTGGGGCGGTAGAAGCTCACCATCATCAGGTGCAGGTTCACGCCCAGCGTATTCATCGCCACCACTTCGGACGGCAGGGCGCCGACCAGGGCGGCGAGGTCGTCGCGCACGAACTCGTGATAGTCCAGCCACGGCAGGCGCACCTTGAAATGCCCTTCCACCGCCAGCGCGCCCCAGTCGTCCAGTTCGGCGTTCAGCGCCTCGCGCACGGCGCGCGGCTGCAGGCCCAGGGAATTGCCGCAGAAGTAGTGGCTGTCGCGGCCCTGGTGCGGCGGAATCAGGAACTCGTCGCGGAACGCGCGCAGCGGATCGGCGGCGTCCTGGGCGCGAGCCCATTCGAGGGTGGCTTGGTAAGCGGTCGACATCGAGATCTCGTCCCACGCGGAAAACCGCTAAAGCTTAGGCCAAGCCGGCGGGCAAAGAAAAAGCCCGGGCGCCGGGCCCGGGCTTCGCATTGCCGCCGCGCTTACTTCAGGCGCTCGGCGATGGCGTCGCAGCCCTTGTCGAAGGCGGTTTTCCAGGCCGCGCCGGCCTGGCTCTGCGCCGGGCGCACGCAGCGCAGCTGGATGGCGTGGCCTTCGCGGAACCAGTAGCGCTCCACGTAGCTGAACTGCGCGCCGTTCTCCTGCGCGGTGTAGGTGCTGGCGTTCGGCGCGGGGCTGCTGCCGGGCTGGTAGCCGGTCAGGCCCTTGGCCTTGGCGGTGGCGACGTTGACGTAGTCCTGGAAAGAAGCGACGTCCGGCACCTGCTTCACCGTCACGGTGACGCGGGCCAGGGCGGTGCTGCCGGTGGGCGAGGTGTCGGGCACCTGGAACACGCGCAGCTCCGGGTCGCCCTGGGTCTCCATGATGCCCAGCCAGTTGTCGGGCGTGCTGAAGTGCACGGTGCCGTGGGCCATCTCCACCTCGCCCGCGTGGGCGGCGCCGGCCAGCAGCAGGGCGCTGGCCAGGAGGGTGTTGCGCAGGAAACTCATGCCGGGTGTGCTCTCGTGAAGTCAGTCGGATGCGAAACGGTAGAGGGGCAGGCCCAGCCATTCCAGGGCCGTACCGTGGAACAGGCGCGCTCGCGCCGCCTCGTCCAGCCCCAGGGCCTCGATGCCGCTGCCCGGGTGCTGCTCCCCCAGCGGGAAAGGATAATCCGTGCCGAGCATCACGCGCTCGACGCCGGTCACATCCAGCAGATAGCGCAGCGCCTGCGGATCGTGCACGCAGGAGTCGAAATACAGCCGCTTGAGGTATTCGCGCGGGTTGCGCGGGTTGTCGGTGGCGACCAGGTCCGGGCGCATGCGGAAGCCGTGCTCGATGCGGCCGATGGTCGAGGGGAAGCTGCCGCCGCCATGGGCCAGCATCACGCGCAGCCGCGGCAGCCGCTCCAGCACGCCGCCGAAGACCAGGCAGCAGGCCGCGCGCGACTGCTCGGCCGGCATGCCGACCAGCCAGGGCAGCCAGTACTTGGGCATGCTGGCGGCGCCCATCATGTCCCAGGGGTGCACCATCACCGCCGCGCCCAGGTCGGCCGCGGCCTCGAAGAACGGGAACAGCTCCGGCGCGTCCAGGTTCCAGTCGTTGCAGTGCGAACCGACCTGCACGCCGTGCAGGCCGAGCTCGTCTATGCAGCGCTCCAGCTCGCGGATGGCCAGGTCCGGCGACTGCAGCGGCACCGTGGCGATGCCGGCGTAGTGGCGCGGATAGTCGCGGCACAGGCCGGCGATGTTGTCGTTCAGATGCCGGTGCAGCTCCAGCGCCTGGTAGCCGGGCGCCCAGTAGGAGAACAGCACCGGCACGGTGGAAACGACCTGGACCGACACGCCGAAGCGCGCGTAGTCGTCGATGCGATGCTGCGGGTCGAACGCCGATTCCCACACTTCGCGGAAGAATTTCCCGTCCTTGTAGATGCGGTGGCGCCCGTCGTGATGGCTCATCACGGGAAAGCGGAGGTCGTCGAACTTGGCCGCAAGATTCGGCCAGTCGCGGGGCAGGACGTGCGCGTGGGTGTCGATCTTGAGCATGCCCGCGAGTGTAGGCGCTTGGGGTGGCGGTGCCTTGTCGCGGCGCGGCAAAGCCGTCATTCCGGCGTAGGCCGGAATCCAGTGGCGTCACGGTCTGATTGTCGCGAATGCGCCTGGCTGGTTCGCGCTGTCGCGACAATCGGGCGCTACCGTCACTGGATTCCGGCCTGCGCCGGAATGACGGTTTACGCCGCGGCCGCCGTCTTCTCCCGCTCGCCGCGCCCCACGATGTGCGCCAGCGTATTCACGTTGTCCACCAGCCGGTCGCTCAGGCGCTCCAGCAGCTCCGCCGCGCGGCGGTCCTCGGCCATCGCCAGCAGCGAGGCCAGGCTGCGCTGCAGTGCGCGCAGGTCGGGCAGGTCGGTGGGCGCGCGGTGATCGCGCAGGGCGGTGGCGATGGTGTGCAGGGCGGCGGCGACGTGTTCGACGAAGGCGCCGATCTCGGTGGATTCGGGCAGGGCTTCGTGGTCGTCGATCACCGCTTCCAGCGTCATGGCGGTGCGCGCCAGGCGGTTGCCGTTGGCGAACAGCGTGCTGGCCAGGTCCATCAGGTGCGCGGGTGTGGCCGGTTCCGCGCGCATGCGGTCCAGCGAGGCCTGCGCATTGCTGCGCGCGGTGCGCGCGGCGGTGCGCGACTCGCGCTGCGCGTCGCGCCGGCCGGGGCGCGCCAGGCACTGCAGATAGCCGGCGTAGGCGTCGAGCATGTCGGCCAGGGCGGCGCGCGCGCGGCCGCGCTCCCAGGTCGGCCACAGCACGTAGGCGAGCAGGGCCATGCCGCAGCCCAGCGCCGTGTTGAGCACGCGGTCGGCCACCGCGGCGCTGGAATTGACGCCTTCGAACGAAAGCAGGATCACCACCGTGCCGGTCAGCGCCGCCACCGCGATGCCGTAGTGCGCATTGGCCAGATAGCGGAACGACATGCACAGCACCGCCATCACCGCCAGGTGCGCCCATGGATCGTGCGGCGTGAAGTGCAGCACCGCGGTGGTCAGCACCAGGCCGAGCACTGTGCCGACCACGCGCAGCAGGCCGAAATTGAAGGTGGCGCCGAAATCCGGGCGCAGCACGATGGCCGCCGTCATCGGCAGCCAGTAGCCATGCGGCAGCGCCAGCTTGCGCGCGACGAACAAGGCCACGCTCAGGCACACCGCGCTGCGCACCGCATGGCGGAACGCCACCGAATGCGGCGTGAGGTTGGCGCGCAGGATCGACAGCGCGGAATCCGCGCGCAGTGCGGTAGGCAGCGGCGTCTCTGCCGCCGAGGCGCGCAGCTCGCCACGGCTGCCGGCCCAGTTGGCGTTACGCACCGCCGCCGCGAGCTGGCCCGACAAGGCATGGATATGCGCGGCCAGGCCATCGCCGGAACCACCGCGGCCGAGCAGGGCGTTCTCGCTGGCCTGCAAGGTCTGCAGCGCGCGCTCGGCCTGCTGGGGCGGTTCAGCGGCTTCCAGTGCGTCGGCAATGGCGGCGAGCACGCGCGCGGCGTCGCCGCGGAACATCGCATGCACGCCGGGGTTGGCGCGCAGTTCGGCCATGGCGGTGAGTTCCAGGCGGATGCGCTCGGCGATCTCCAGCAGCACGCGGAACGCTTCCATCGCGCGCCCGTTGGCGTGATGTCGGCCGAGCAGGGTGTGCTGCAGCGTGGTCATCGCGTCGGTGAGCGCAGGCACGTCGGCGTCGTCGTGCGCCTGCTGCCTGGCCAGGCCGGACAGGCCGCGATACACCGCGGCCAGCGCATGCCGCTCCGGCCGATAGCGCTGCAGCGGCCACGCTGCCACAGAAAACAGCGCCAGCAGCAGGCCGCCGGCGAAGATCAGCCCCGCGCCGCTCAGCGCGCCGATTAGCGTGGTGGGCGAGGCGGCGGTGACCACCAGCAGGATCATGCTGGTCATGCCCACGCGCGCGATGTCGGTGCCGAACACCACCAGCAGGCCGCCGAAGAAACCGAAGGCCGCCGTGGCCACCAGCATCGGCGCCAGCTGGTCGCCGAGCAGGAAACCCAGCACCGAGGCCAGCCCCGCCGCCAGCGAGGCGAGGAACAGCTGCCACATGCGCTGGCGATAGGGGCCGGGCTGGTCCGAGAACATGGTGTCCAGGGCGCCGGCGGCCACGCCCAGGCCGATTTCCGCATGGCCGGTGGCAAGGCCCAGCCCCAGCGGCAGGATCACCGCGGCGGTATTGCGCAGCACGACGCGCGGCGGCACGTCGGGGCGCTTGGCGGTCAGCAGGCTCTCTATGACAGTGGCGCGTAGCGAATAGCCGCTGGCGGGCATGGGTTCTCGTTCGCTCCTAAACGATTTAAGGGATTCTGCCTGAGCAGGGCTGAAGAGGGTGGGAAGCAGCGCGTGCCGTAAGCGAATGCCGAGGGCTTTATTTCCTGGCGAAAGTGCATAGGTCGAAGGGCGGGCGCGGCCGGGGCCGTTCGGTGCCCAAATCGCTTACAGTCAAATCACTTACAGTAGGTCGCCGCGGTGTCCCGGGATGGATGCCCGGTTTTGTGCAATCTGGAAGGCCATTATGAAAACTGATCCATCCAATCTGATCGAGGTGTCGCTGTCGCTGTTCAGGAGCAAGGGATACCGGCGCACTTCGATGGCCGACATCGGCCGGGCGACCGGATTGCTCAAGGGCAGCATCTATCACCACTTTCCGAACAAGGAGCGTTTGCTGATCGAAGTGGTTCAGCACGTCATCGGACTGTTCGAGAACGGCGTTTTCGAGGAGGCGAGGCGCACCGACCTGAGCGAGAAGCAGCGGCTGGACGGCATGGTCGACGCGGTGGAGAGCTATTACATCCAGCACCGGGTCTGCGCGCTGGTTCACTTATGGCCGGACGCCCTGCAGGAGAGCGAGGAGGCGCGCGGCATGATCCAGCAGTTCTTCCGCGACTGGCGCGACCTGCTGGCCGGCCTGCTGGCCCCCCGCCACGGCGAGGCGCAGGCCCGCAGCCTGGCCACGGACGCCCTGGCGCGGATCGAGGGGGCGGTGATCTGGCTGCAGATCGCCGGGGAAGAGGAAGCCTTGCGGGAATGCAGTAAACAGGTGCGTAACCTCTTGTAGCTCCGAAAAAAGCGCTTTACACGGGGGCGTACCGTCTGGTAGAAAACCAAACGTTTGGTTTTGGCTGTTCGTGCAGGCAAACCCAGGGGGAACAACCATGCCTTCGTTGATGGCTGATCTTGATCAACCCCGCAGAAAGGCGATCGCCGCCATGCGGGCGAGCATTGCGCCGGCCCTCTGGCAACGGAATGCCGGCTTCGTGGAAAACCTTCGGCAACTGATCTCCACGCATCCGGTGGCGCGCCATCGCGCGATCGGCGTGCTCAACAGCGGTACGCTCGATCTCGAAGCGATGCGCACGATCCATCTGGAATACCGCCACGCGATCGTGCAGATCTTTACCGACGCACTGCTCGCCGCGCAGCTGCAGACGCGCCAGCTGGAACCGCGCCTGCCGCCGGGTTCCAAGCTCGCGCCGCGGTTCCTGATCACGCTCAACGATCTGGACGAATTCGGCTTCCGCCCCGGCCTCGACGCCGAAGGCTATTACCGCGGCAATCCGGCCTACGCGCATTACCCGCTGTTCGAGCGCGTGCTGGACGACTACGGCATCAGCCTGCAGCAGCGGCAGTCGTATCCGGCCAGCCGCATCTCGCGCAAGGTGCGCGAATTCCTCGAACACAGCTATGGCGATTACCTCGACGTGGTGGTGCTGCTCGCCGCCGCGGAAGAGGAAGTGATCCTGTACAGCCCGCCGCTGCGCGAAGCCACCCGCGCGCTGGGCTTCGATGTCGACGACGGCTACTACTTCGTGCACGGCGTCAGCGAGGACGTCAGTGCCGAAGCGGCTGACGACGATCACGAGAACGACCTTTGGCTTGCGCTGACACAGGCGCTCACGCCGGAACACTATCCGCGCGTGCAGTCGCTATGCCTGCGCTATTGCGATCTGTGGGATCAGTTCTGGACCGCGCAGCTGGCGCTGATGCGCCCGGCGGCGGCTTCCCTGGCCGGTACCCAGGGGCTGGCCGAAGCGGTCTGACCGGATCAACGGGGGTTTGGAAGCAGGGATGCCCATGGAGCCGGGTTTCCCTGCGGCGAATGGAAGCGCCGGGCACAGGATGTGCCGCAGCTGATCAGCGCGCCGGGCGGGGTCAGCAGGGGGCGGGTCCGGCGCATGAAGCGCTGGACCCGTAAACCTTGCGGCGAGGCAGGGGCCTCGCCGGCAACAGGCGCATGAGCGCAACGATCAAGGCGGAGCCGCGCGACCGGGAGCGCGCGGCCCGCGCAGGAAGGGGGAGGCTGGCGCGCTTCGGTGCGACGGCCTCCCAAGGGTGAATCGGGTGATGCCCATTTTGGCCCGTGATTTTCACGGGCCTTTTTTTGCGCGCAAGGTTTACGAAGCGCGGCCGCCGAATTCGCCGGTGGTGGTGTTCACCCACACCTTCTCGCCGTTGGTGATGTATTCCGGCACCTGGATTTCCACGCCGGTGCTGAGCTTGGCCGGCTTGGTGCGCTTGGTGGCGCTGGCGCCCTTCAGTTCCGGCGCGGTGTCCACCACTTCCAGCATCACGCTGGTCGGCACCTGCAGGCCCACCGGCGCATCGTCGATCAGCTGCACGTAGAAGCCTTCGGTGTCTTCGACGATATAGCCGGCGTTCTCGCCGACCAGTTCCGGACCGAGCAGGTACTGCGTGTAGTCCTCCGCGTCCATGAACACGAACGCCTCGCCGTCCTTGTAGGAATAGTTGGCCGCGCGGCGCACCAGGTCCATTTCCTTCAGGTCGTCGTCGGCGCGCAGGCTCAGGTCGAACTTGCGTGCGCCGGGGATCGAATACAGGGTGAAACGGAACGTCACGTTGCCGCCGCGCGCGGTGGGCGAGCTGCGCTCGATGTCGCGCACCTGGTACACGGTGCCTTCGTGTTCGATCACGTTGCCTTTCTTGACGTCGGAAGCTTTCATGGGATGACCGCAGTGGAGGGATCGGGGAACGGGTGAGCGCTCAGGCGCTCACTTCGGCTGCAGGCGCACCGCGCCGTCGAGGCGGATGGTTTCGCCGTTGATGTAGCGGTTGGTGAGGATGAAGGCCACCAGCTCGGCGAACTCCTCCGGCTTGCCCAGGCGCGACGGGAACGGGATGGAAGCGGACAGCGCCTCCTGCACCTGCGGCGGCATGCCGTCGACCATCGGGGTCCAGAAGATGCCCGGCGCGATGGTCGCCACGCGGATGCCGAAACGCGACAGCTCGCGCGCCATCGGCAAGGTCATGCCGACCACGCCGCCCTTGGAGGCCGAATACGCGGCCTGGCCGATCTGGCCCTCGTAGGCGGCCACGCTGGCGGTGTTGAGGATCACGCCGCGCTCGCCGTCCTCGCCCGCTTCGTTGGACTGCATCAGGGCCGCGCCGGCCTTGGCCACGTTGAAGCTGCCCACCAGGTTGACCATCACCGTGCTGGCGAAGGTGCCCAGCGGCATCGGTCCTTCCTTGCCCAGCACGCGGCCGGCGCCGAGGATGCCGGCGCAGTTCATCACCACGTTGAGGCCGCCCATGGCGTCGTGGGCCGCGGCCACGTTGGCGGACACGCCGTCTTCGGAGGTGACGTCGGTGCGCAGGAAGCGGGCGGCGGCGCCCAGCGCCTTGGCCGCTTCCTGGCCCTTGTCCTCGTTCACGTCGAACAGCGCGACCTGGCCGCCGGTGGCGACCAGGCGCTGCGCCACGGCGTAGCCGAGACCGGAGGCGCCGCCGGTGATGATCGCCTTGACCTGCTGGAGCTGCATGGGTACGTCCTCGGGATGCCGAAAAGCGGAATGGTAGCCGAGGACCTGGGGGCCACGCTCGCGGCGGCGCGGAACCTGGCTTATTCGGCGCCGGCGTAATCCTTGCCGTCGGCGCCTTCCGCCGCCTGGCTGTCGCGCGTGTTCTTCTGCACCGCGATCGCCGCGAACAGGGCCAGCGCGTAGGACATCCCGTAGAAGCCCTTCTCGCTCAGCGCCAGGGTGGCATTCCACAGCCCCACCACCAGCAGCACGATGCTCAGCAGCACCGACACCCAGCTCAGGCCGTAATAGATATTGGTGACCGGGATGCCTTCCAGGCGGTCCCGCACGCTCTTCTGCACCGACACCGCGGAGAACAGGCCGTACATCAGCACGGTGAAGTAATAGCCCTTCTCGTTGAGCTGCATGCCGGCGTTCCACAGCCCGGTCACGAAGGCCAGGAAGCCCGCCAGCAGGGCCGCCCAGGACACGGCGATAAAGGCGGGCGAGGGCTTCTGGGGCAGGGGCTTCATGGCAGTTCCTTTGCGTGGGGTGCCCCGGCGGGGCGGCGCGGCCATCCTAATCGAAGCCGCGCCGTTTGCTACAGCAGCGCCTTCCACTCGTCCCGCTCGCGCAGCTGCGCGAACGGAATCACTGCGGGCGGTGGCACCACCGGCGCCTGCAGTTCCTTCTGCCACACGCCCACGTCCCACCATTGCCCCAGTTTGTAGCCGGCCTTGCGCCAGATGCCGGCGGGCGTGAAGCCCATCGACTCGTGCATGGTCACGCTGGCCGCGCCGGGCATGGTGATCACGCCCATCGCCTGGTTGATGCCCTGCAGGCGCATGCCGTCCAGCAGCACGCCGTAGAGCCGGCGCGCGATGCCGCGGCGCTGTGCGTCTTCGTGCACGTAGATCGAGGTTTCGGCGATCCAGTCGTAGGCCGCGCGTTCGCGGAAGCGGCTGGCGTAGGCATAGGCGAGAAGGCGGCCCTGTTCCTCCCACACGATCCACGGATAGTGCTGCAGCCGCGCCACGAGGCGTTCGCGCATCGTGGCTTCGCCAGGTAGTTCGGTCTCGAACGTGGCCATGCCCTGCAGCACATGCGGGGTGTAGATGGCATGGATCGCGGCGGCATCTTCAGGAACGGCAATGCGGATCATGCGAGCACCTTTTCCATGCATACGCTCTGCGGGTTGGCGCGATGGCTGCCGAACGGCGGGCAGCGGCGATAGCCGGCGCGCTCGTACAGCTCCAGCGCCTCGGCCTGGGCCGTGCCGGTTTCCAGGCGCACGACGCGGCCGCCGCGTGCGTGCACGTGCTGCTCCAGCGCTTCCAGCAGCTGCTTGCCCAGGCCCAGTCCGCGGCAGGCCGGCAGCACGTACATGCGCTTGACCTCCACGTAGTCGCCTTCGTCGACGCAGGCGCCGCAGGCCACCGGCGTGCCGTCCACGCGGGCGGTGACGAAGGCGACGTTGGGGCGGCGCAGTTCGTCCAGCGCCACCGGCTGGATGTTCGCGGTCGGATAGAGCCCGGCCAGATAGCCGTCCAATTGCTGGGTCAACGGCAGGATGTCCGGCGTGCCCGGATCCTCGATGGCGAAGCTGAGCTGCGGTCGCGTAGTCACATGTACTTCCAGTTGCGTTGCTTGCCCTCGGCCAGCCATTCCAGAGTGGTGGCGAGGCGTTTCTGGCGGGTGGCACCGGTCTTGGCTTCGCCGATCCACTCAAGGTATTCGCGCTGCATGCTGGCGGTAAAGCCGTCGAAGGTCTTGCGCGCGGCGGCGTGCTTCTTCTGCGCGAGCAGGGCGGCGAGATCTTCCGGCATGGCCGGCGCCGCTTTCGGCGCGGCTTTCGGCCGGGCGCGCGTGGCGCCGCCTTCGATCAGCTTCATCGCCTTCTTTACGTAGGCGGCCAGTTCCTTCTTCGCAGGCAGGTCGCGCACGGAAGCGAGCTTGCCGAACTGGCCCATGCCTTCCCCGGCGTCTTCGGCCGCCTCGCCGAACAGTTCCTTGTAGTGCCAGAAATGCAGGCTCGCATGCTGCTTGAACGCCGCCATGCCGCACATCAGCGCACCCCGGTAGCTGAAGTACGGCATGCTCCATTTCAGCGTTTCTTCCGCCTCGGGGCAGGCGGCATGCACGGTGGCGCGGATCTGTTCCAGGATCGGCCGCGCGAACTCGGCGGACTTGGCGATATACGCATCGATGCGCGGATCGTGGCTGCTCATGGCGCTGTCCTCACAGCTCGCGGATAAAGAACTGGTCGCAGCTGAAATGCCCGGTGCCGCCCATCGGGCCGTCCAGCGTGGTGAAGCCGCTGCGGCGGTACAGCGACTGCGCCGCGTCCATGCCGGTGAGCGTTTCCAGATAGCAGCGCTTGAACCCGTGGGCGCGGGCGGCTTCCAGGCAGCGCTCCATCATCGCGCCGCCGGCGCCGATGCCGCGCGCCGCGGGCAGGAAATACATCTTGCGCAGCTCGCATACGCCGGCGTCGCCGTTCTCCAGCGGCGCCACGCCGCCGCCCACCACCCGGCCGTTCACCTCGACCACGAAATAGGCACTGCGCGGGCGCGCATACGAGGCATGCATGCCGTCTACCTCGGCATCGTGGATGGCGAAGCCCGGGCCGTCGGCGCCGAACTCCGGCATCACGGCGCGGATGATCGCGGCGACTTCCGTATCGTCGCGCGGCTCGATGGGGCGGATCAGAAAAGGTTCGCTCATGGTTCGCTGCTGGTGGGCTTGTCGTCGGGAGTGCGATAGACGGTGCCGTCCTTCATCACGAACACCGGGTGCTGCAGATCGTCGATGCGCTCGCTGGGATCGCCGGCGAACGCGGCCAGGTCGGCGCGCAGGCCCGGCGCGATGCGGCCGAAGCGCTCCTGCTCGCCCAGGATGCGCGCCGCCACGTCGGTGGCGGCATGCAGCGCCTGCGCCGGCGTCATGCCCGCATGCACCATCGCCACCGGCTCGCGCCAGTTGGTGCCGTGAGCGAACACGCCGACGTCGCTGCCGTTGCCGATGGTCACACCGAGTTTCATGGCGGTGCGGAAGGCGCGCCCGGCTTCCTTCATGCGCTCGGTCGGCTCGCTCTTGCCGGGCACGTAGTGCTCGAAATATTCGGCCGTGGATTCGACCGCGGTGAGCGTCGGTTCGTAGGCGACGCCGCGCTGCTTCATCAGGCGGAAGGTCGCCTCGCTGGCGCCGTAGCCGTGCTCGACGCTGTCCACGCCGGCTTCCACCGCCATGCGCACGCCGGCATCGCTGGCGGCGTGCGCGGCCACCGGGCGGCCGGAGAGATGGGCGGTGTCGACGATGGCTTTCAGTTCCGCCGCGGTAAGCGTGGGCGCGGTGCCGCCGCCGGGGCCGACGCGGTAGTCGGCATACAGCTTGATCCAGTCCGCGCCGCGGCCTGCCTGTTCGCGCACCGCGCGCATGGCTTCGTCCGCGCCGCTGATTTCCTGCGCGCCGCCGGGCAGGTCCAGGTCCGGGCGGAAGCCGCGCGGGCCGGGGCCGTAGCTGGAACTGGCGACGATGGCGCGGGTGGCGACGAACAGGCGCGGTCCCGAGATCAGGCCTTCGTCGATGGCGCGCTTGACCGACACGTCCGCATAGCCGGCGCCTTCGGTGCCCAGGTCGCGCAGCGCGGTGAAGCCGGACAGCAAGGTGTCGCGCGCGTGCCTGGCGGCTTCCAGCGTGCGGTAGTCCTGCGGCTCCTTCAGCACCTGGTCGTTCCACAGCGTCTCGTTGTACGGATGCAGGAACAGGTGCGAATGCAGGTCGACCAGGCCGGGCAGCAGGGTGGCGCCGGGCAGTTCGACGCGGCGCGCGCCAGCCGGCGCCTGGATGCCCGCAGCCGGACCGACCGCGGCGATGGCGCCGTCGTGGACCAGCACGGCCCAGCCGGCGTGGGCCTGGTTGCCGTCGCCGGTCCAGACGCGCGCGGGCAGCAGCAAGGTGTCGGCCGCCGCCGCGGGCAGGGACGCGCAGGCGAGCAGGGCGGCGAGCAGGCGGGTTTTCCAGCGCGGGGGCATGCGGGCTTCCTTCGGTGGAAGTGCCCGATGATAGCGTGCGGATGAGAGTGGCGTAGGTTGGGGTGAGCGCAGCGAACCCCAACGGTCGCTGCGGCCAGGCCGGTGTTGGAGTTCGCGTTGCTCACTCCAACCTACACTGGGCGCTATTGCAGCAGCGACACCTGATCCGCCGCCGTGTACCACAGCAGGCCGTAATGCCCATACGCATACGTCAGGCTGCCGTTCTCGCCGTCGATGCTCGAGGTATGCACCCCGCCCACCGTGCACACGCCGCCATAGCAGTTGATCTCGTCGATCCACGACTTGATCGAATACATCTTCTGCCCGAAGCGCTTTCCGGCCAGGCTGCCCAGCAGCGGGCTGCCCACCGACAGGCCCCAATACCCGCAGGTGCTGGTCACCACGTTGAACGGATAGGTGCCGCACGACCACAGCCCATGGAACGCACCGGCGATGCCGACGAACACGTCGACCTTGCTGGACAGACCGAGCTTGTCGATCTCATGCGCGGCCAGCGTGGCGCCCATCGAATGCCCGAGCACGTCGATGCGCCCGGTACACGAACTGGCGATCGCCGCCTTGAGCGCATTCGCCACCGGCGTTTCTTCGCTGCCGTTATGGTCGTTGCAGGCCGCGCACAGCGCATTGCCCCAGCTCGGCGCGTAGATCTGCGCGTCCGTGTAGCCGTGCTGCACCAGTGCGTCGTAGGTGTTCTGGAAATCGCTGGGACTGCCGGTATTGCCGTGCACCAGCACCACGCTGTCCACGCAGGCGGCATGCAGGCTTACCGCCGGTATCAGCAACAACAGAGCCAGCAGGCTCTTACCCCATCGTTCGATCGACATCGCGCTTTCGCTCCCTTCGCTTTGACGAGTCCCGCCGTGGCGGAACGGTGTGGAACCGCGCGCAAGGCACGGCTCCGTATCGCAAGCGACGCGTTCCGCCATGGGCCGGACTTCGTGGAGCTAGACCAGGCCCAGTAGGTAATAGCCGCCGATCGCCACGAAGACAGCCGCGGTCTTGATCAGCGTGATGGCGAAAATGTCGCGGTAAGACTGGCGGTGGGTCAGCCCGGTCACCGCCAGCAAGGTGATCACCGCGCCGTTGTGCGGCAGCGTGTCCATGCCGCCGGAGGCCATCGCCGCCACACGGTGCAGCACCTCCATCGGAATGCCGGCGGCCTGCGCGTTCTTGATGAAGGTGTCGGCCATCGCGCCGAGCGCAATGCCCATGCCGCCGGAAGCCGAGCCGGTGATGCCGGCCAGTGCGGTGATCGAGATGGCCTGGTTCACCAGCGGATTGGGAATGGCGTGCAGCGCGTCGGCGATCAGCTTGAAGCCGGGCAGGGCGGCGATCACCGCGCCGAAGCCATATTCCGAAGCGGTATTCATCGAAGCCAGCAGCGCGCCGCCGACCGCCGCCTTGCTGCCCTCGGCGAAGGATTGCTTCACCGGCTTCCACGCGAACGCCAGCACGCAGGCGATGCCCAGCAGCAGGGCGCCTTCCACCGCCCAGATCGCGGCGAGCTTGGATACCTCCTGCACCACGGGCTTCGCGTCGCCGATCACCGCCGGCACGAAGGATTGCGTGGCGCCGTAGAAGCGCGGCATCGCGTCGGCCAGCAGCTTGTTCGCCACGCCCACCACCACCAGCGGCAGCAGCGCCACCAGCGGATGCGCCAGGCGCGCGCCTTCGAACGGCGCCGGCTCGTTCGCCAGCGCCTGGCCATAGCCTTCGCCGGCGGCCGCGGCGCGGCGGCGGCGCGATTCCAGATAGGCCAGGCCCACGATCAGGATAAACACCGCGCCCAGCGTGCCCAGCCACGGCGCGGCCCATGCCGTGGTGCCGAAGAACGAAGTGGGGATGATGTTCTGGATCTGCGGCGTGCCCGGCAGCGCATCCATGGTGAAGGTGAACGCGCCCAGCGCGATGGTGCCGGGGATCAGGCGCTTGGGGATGTCCGCCTGGCGGAACAGTTCCGCCGCGAACGGATACACCGCGAACACCACCACGAACAGCGACACGCCGCCGTAGGTGAGCAGCGCGCACACCAGCACGATCGACAGCATCGCCCGCCCGCGCCCGACCAGCCCGATGGTGCCGGCCACGATCGCCTTGGAGAAACCCGACATCTCGATCAGCTTGCCGAACACCGCGCCCAGCATGAACACCGGGAAGTACAGCTTGAGGAAGCCCACCATGCGGTCCATGAACAGGCCGGTGAACATCGGCGCCACCAGGGACGGGTCGGTCAGCAGCACCGCGCCCAGCGCGGCCAGCGGCGCGAACAGGATCACGCTGTAGCCGCGGTAAGCCGCCAGCATCAGGAAACACAGTGCGGCCAGCACGATCAGGAACGACATCCGGGAACTTCCTCGCGGCGACGCCAAAAGACGCAACGGCGGCGAGTATCCGGATGTGCCTTCAGTCACGGCACTGTACGAAGGTACAAGTGCCCCGCCCGCCGGCCCTGCCTACATTGCCCGGCATCGGCAGCCCGGGTGAGGGGCTGTTCTTCATTGCGAGGGGAACCATGAAGCGCACGCGTTTGAGTCTGGCCATCGGCCTGGTCGTGAGCCTGTCCTGCCTGCCGCTGCACGCGCAGCAGGCGGCGGACAGCAGCAGTCAGCCGGCCGCCAAGAAGACCGAGGCCAAGCAGCTGGAGGAGATCACCGTCAGCGCGCGGCGCCGCGAGGAGTCGCTGGAAAAGGTGCCGGTCGCGGTCACCGCCTTCAGCGGCGAAGACCTGAAAGACCTGCAGGCGATGAATATCGACGGCCTGCAGGGCGCGGTGCCCAATCTCAATATCGTGCAGGGGCGCGGTTCGTCCTCGGCGGTGAATATTTTCATCCGCGGCATCGGCCAGCCCGACGCGCTGCAGACCTTCGACCCCGGCGTCGGCATGTACGTGGACGACGTCTACTACTCGCGCATCCAGGGCGCGCTGCTGAACCTGTTCGACGTGGAGCGCGTGGAAGTGCTGCGCGGCCCGCAGGGCACGCTGTACGGCAAGAACTCCACCGGCGGCGCGGTGAAGGTGGTGACGCGCAACCCCGGCGAGCAGACCGAAGGCTCGGCCGAAGTGACCTTCGGCCGCTTCGGCCGGCGCGAAGGCAAGTTCTATCTCAGCGGCTCGCTGGGCGGCGCCTGGTCGGCCTCGATCGCCGGCGTGGCGACCAAGACGGACGGCTACGTCAAGGACCCGTCGACCAACCACGAATACAACGACGAGGACACCAAGGCGGTACGCGCCAAGTTGCGCTACCACCCCTCCGATCGCTTCGACGCGGTGCTGAGCCTGGACTACACCAAGCAGGACACCGGCCTGACCCTGGGCCAGCCGGTGTCCCCCTTGATCCGCACCGACCTGGTGCTGGGTCCGGTGGTGCTGTACAAGCCCGACCTCGACCAGAAGTACAACTTCCAGACGCGCACCTCGTTCGATCCCGACCAGGGCCAGAAGCTCAAGCACGAAGGCGCCGCGCTCAACCTGAGCTGGAAGCTCAATGACCAGTGGACGCTCAAGAGCATCAGCGCGTTCCGCAAGCTCAACAGCGATTCGTACATCGACATCGACGCCTCGCAGTACCAGCTCGGCGACGTGCTGGTGGATTTCCACCAGAAGCAGACCAGCCAGGAACTGCAGCTGCAGTACGACAACGGCAGCAACCTGCAGGCGGTGTACGGCCTGTACTACCTGCGCGAGACGGTGCCCTCGCACCAGGAAGCCTATGCCAACGACCTGTTCGCGCTGGCCGGCCGCCAGATCACTTTCCTGCGCACCATCGACGACGATCTGAAGACCACCAGCTACGCCGGCTTCGCCCACGTCAACTGGCAGTTCGTGCCCTCGTGGACCCTGGCCGCGGGCGTGCGCTACAGCAGCGACGACAAGGACTACTACCGCACCACCAGCACCTTCTGGGGCGTGCCGTTCACCGCGCTCAACGGCACGGTGGCGCTGGACAAGAGCAAGCGCTGGAGCGCATGGACGCCCACCGTGAGCCTGCAGAAGCAGCTCGATCCGCAGACCATGGTGTATGTCTCGGCCGCGCGCGGCTTCAAGTCCGGCGGCTTCAACGGCCGCGCCAACGATGCCAACGAAGCGCGCAATCCACAGTTCGCGCCGGAATACGTGTGGACCTACGAGCTGGGCCTGAAATGGCGCTCCGCCGACCAGCGCCTGCAGGCCAACATCGCCGCCTTCCACAGCGACTACAAGGATTTCCAGGCGCGCGTGTCGGAGATCCAGAACCCCGGTTCGATCACGCCGACCTTCGCCTTCCCGGTGATCAACGCCGCCAAGCTGAAGATGGACGGCATCGAATTCGAAGGCGCCGCCGTGCTGGGCGAGGGCACGCGCCTGCAGGCGCAGGTGGGTTATCTGGATGCGCGCTACGACCGCTTCGACGATCACCGCCTGATTCCCGGCGACCCGCAGTACAACCCGAACCTGCACAAGTACGTGCCGTTCTCGCCGAAGTGGACCAGCCGCGTGGCGCTGACGCAGAGCTTCAACATCGGTGACGCCGGCACGCTGACCCTGGGCGGCGACGTGTCGTACCGCAGCGAGACCTGGCTGAGCGTGGATAACTACGCAGCGCTGAGCCAGAAGGCGTACACCCTGCTGGGCCTGTTCGGCATCTACGACACCCTGGACGGCCACTGGCAGTTCCGCGCCGGCGTGCGCAATGCCACCAACAAGGTGTACAAGACCGACGGGCAGGAGTTCTCCAGCGTGGGCAATATCCGCACGGCGTACTACGGCATGCCGCGCAACTGGTATGTCAGCGCGCGCTACAACTTCTGAGCATGGACATGGCGCGGAGCAAGGCGATGAAGCATCGATGGGGGAACTGGCTGGCAGCGTGCGCGCTGCTGGCCTCGGCAGGCGCGGTGCACGCCGCGGACGTGGCGGCGCTGCCGTCGTTGAAGCTGGACGCATCGCGCGTCGCGGTGGCCGGGTTGTCTTCGGGCGCCTACATGGCGACCCAGGTGCAGATGGCGTATCCGGAGCGCTTTCCCGCCGCCGCGCTGGTGGCGGGCGGGCCGTACGGATGCGCGGATGGCAAGCTGGACGTAGCGCTCATCACCTGCATGAAGGGCGCGCCGGCCGCGGATGTGCCGGCGCTGGTGGAGAAGGCGCGCCAGCGCGCCAAGGCAGGCGAGATCGGTTCGCTGGCCGCGCTGGCCAAGGGCAAGGTGTATCTGCTGCACGGCAAGGGCGATGCACTGGTGGCGCCCTCGGTGGCGGAGGCTGCGGCGAGCTTCTACGAGAAGTTGCGCGCGGCCGATCCGGCACTGAAGAACTTCAAGGTGCATGACGATGGCGGGCGCGATTTCGCGCATAACCTGCCGATTGCGGCAAAGGGCGACGATTGCGACAAGTCGGTGTCGCCGTATCTCGGGCATTGCGGGTTCGATGCGGCGGGCGAGATCTTCGCCGAGTTGTTCGGCAAGCCGGGGCATGCGGTGGGTGAGGCGAAGGGCGAGCTGCGCCGCTTCGACCAGAATGCGTACAAGCCGGACGGCGCTGATGCATTCCTCGCCGACGAGGGTTATGTCTACGTGCCGCCGTCGTGTCTCGCCGGCAAGCCGTGCGGTCTGCTGGTCGCGTTTCATGGCTGCAAGCAGAACGCTACCGCGGTGGGCGAGGCCTTCGTGAAGGACGCCGGCTTCAACCGCTGGGCCGACGTGTATGGTGTGGCCGTCCTGTATCCTCAGACGCGCGCCAGCATGGCGCCTTTGAATCCGCAGGCATGCTGGGATTGGTGGGGATATTCGGGCGCGAATTACGACACGCGGCAGGGTGTGCAGCTGCGCTGGCTGGTGCGTGCCGTGGAGGCGCTCGGGTTGCCGTCCGCGAAGTGAGTGCTGTCGCGTATGTGTCTCGCCTTTGGCGAGGGTTTCGCCCCGCTGCCGCGGGGCGAGTTACTTTTTCTCTGCGTGCCCAGAGAAAAAGTAACCAAAAAGAGAGGGCACCCTGCTTGGCGCCCTCAGCAGCGAAGCTGCTGAGGGTCCGTGAGGGCTGGCCGGGCTTTTTGACAGGGCATCCATGCCCTGATCAAAAAGGCGAGGACTCCTGTCCTCGCCCCCCTGCGGGGGCCTTTTCGTCCAGCCCTCACCGCCGGCGCCAAGGGGCCCTGAAGATCAAAGGCAGAAGCGCGCAAGCGGAACGCCGCGGCTGCGCCGCATGTTCTTCGCTGGATTTTCGCCCCGCCCGTCATCTCCTTCTCCCCTCCGGGGAGAGGGTTGGGGTGAGGGGCCGGGGCTTGCGCATGCGCTTGGATAAGCACCCGCCATGCTGACTCCCACCATCATCGCCACCGCCGCCCTGATCTGGCTCGGTCTGCTCTTCGGCGTCGCGCTGCTCGGCGAACGCCGCCCCGCACTGTTCGAAAAGCGCTGGTCCATCGTCTACGCGCTGTCGCTGGCGATCCACTGCACCTCCTGGACCTTCTACGGCACCGTCACCCAGGCCAGCCGCTCCGGCTGGTGGCTGCCGCCGACCTTCGTCGGCGCGATCCTGATGTACCTGTTCGGCATCGCCGTGCTGCGTCGCCTGGTGCAGCTGGCGCGCGACTACAACGCGGGTTCGCTGGCCGATCTGATTGCGGTGCGCCTGGGCCGCCATTCCGGCCTCGCCGCGCTGGTGACGGTGGTGGTGCTGATCGGCATCGTTCCGTATATCGCTCTGCAGCTGAAAGCGGTGGCGATGAGTTTCGCCATGCTCGGCCGCGGTCAGGTGGCCGAGTCGCCGCCGTGGCAGGACAGTGCGCTCTACGTCGCGCTGCTGATGGCCTTGTTCGCCATGCTGTTCGGCACCCGCCGCGCTTCCACCATGGCGCACAACCGCGGACTGGTGCTGGCGATGGCGTTCGAATCGCTGTTCAAGCTGGCGGCGATGCTGGCGCTGGGCAGCTTGCTGTTCGCGCCGCTGCCGGCGGGCGTGGCCGCCGCCGCACCGCCGCCGCACGACAGCATCGGCTTTCCGGCCATGATCCTGCTCGGCGCGCTGGCCATGTTCACCTTGCCGCATCAGTTCCATGCCGGCGTGGTGGAATGCCGCGACGGTGCGCACCTGCGTACCGCGCGCTGGCTGTTTCCGCTGTACATGCTGCTGATCGCGCTGCCGATCCTGCCGCTGGCGCGGCTGGGCGATGCGTGGCTGGCGCCTAGTGGCGTGCCGTCCGATCTCTACGTACTGGCGCTGCCGATGGCGCGCGGACAGCACGGTCTTGCGCTGCTCGCTTTTCTCGGCGGCCTCAGTGCGGCGACCAGCATGGTGGTGGTGGCGACGCTGGCGCTGAGCCTGATGGTGGTCAATCACCTGATCGCGCCGCTGCGCGTGCAGGCGGGCTGGGGGCGCGGCGAGCATGGCGATCTGCGCGGGCAGGTGATCAACCAGCGGCGCGTGGCGATCCTGGCGGTGATCCTGCTGGCCTGGGCCTACAGCCGCGTGCTGGCGCGCAACGACGTGCTGGCGGATATCGGTGCGATTTCGTTTTCCGCGCTGGCGGGATTGGCGCCGGCCCTGCTCGCCGCGGTGTACCGGCCGCAGCTCGGGCCGCGCGCGGTGGCGGCGGGCCTGGCCGCGGGCACGCTGGTGTGGCTGTACGTGCTGCTGCCGGCGATGTTTCCCGAGGCCGCGGCGTGGTGGAGCGGCTGGCCGTACGGCTTGCGCTGGTTGTCACCGGACGGCTTCCTGGGGCTGGGTGAATGGAGCCGGCTCGGCCGCGCCGTGGCGGCCGGCCTTGCCGCCAATGTCGCCATGATGTTCGCGGTAGCCGGTTCGCGCTTCGGCCGCGCACGCAAGCCCGCGGCGGTGGGCAGCATCGGCGTCGCCGAACTGCACGCGCTGGCTTCGCGCTTCCTGCCGGCCGAACGCGTGGCGCATCTGTTCGAAGACGCACCGTCGCAAGGCAGCGCCAGCGCGGCGCGCGTGGCCGAGGTGGAGCACGAGCTGGCCGCGGTGATCGGCGCGGCCTCCGCGCGCCTGCTGCTGGAAGTGGTGCGGCAGCAGCGCCGCGACGAGCTCGACACCGTCGCCGCCATCGTCGGCGAGGCCGCGCAGGATCTGCGCTTCAACCAGCGCGTGCTGGAAGCTGCGTTGGAAAACATGAGCCAGGGCATCTGCGTGGTCGACGCGGAACAGCGCCTGGTGGCGTGGAACCGCCGCTATGCCAGCCTGTTCGGCTATCCCGACGGGCTGCTGCAGGTGGGGCGGCCGGTGGCGGATCTGACGCGCTACAACGTGGCGCGCGGCATGATCGGCGCGGGCGACGTCGAAGCGCGCGTGCAGCGGCGCCTCACCCATATGCGCGCCGGTACGCGGCATCTGTCCGAACGCAGTTTTCCCGACGGCACGGTGGTGGAGATCCGCGGCAATCCCATGCCGGGCGGCGGCTTCGTCGCCACCTTTACCGACGTCACCGCGTTCCGCCATGCCGAAGATGCGCTGCGCGGCGCAAACGAGACACTGGAACTGCGCGTGGAAGAACGCACGCGCGCCCTGGCCGACGCCACCGCCGAGGCGCAGCGCGCGAACACCGCGAAAAGCCGCTTCCTCGCCGCCGTCAGCCACGACCTGATGCAACCGCTGCATGCCGCGCAATTGTTCGCGCATGCCCTGGCCGAACGCGGCGGCGAAGCGGCCACGGTGCGCCATCTGCAAGGTGCGCTCGCGGCGACGGAAGGCTTGCTGGCGGGTCTGCTGGATATCGCGCGCCTCGAAGGCGGCCGTCTGCGCGCGCAGCCGCGCGAGTTCGCGCTGAGCGAAGTGCTCGGGCCGCTGGCGGCGGAATTCCAGGCCATGGCGCTCGATCGCGGCATGCGGCTGAGCGTGGTGGACAGCGCGGCCTGGGTGCGCTCGGATCCGCTGCTGCTGCGCCGTGTGCTGCAGAATTTCCTGTCGAACGCGCTGCGCTATTCGGAACGCGGACGCGTGCTGCTCGGCCTGCGCCGCCACGGCGAATACCTGCGGCTGGAAGTGTGGGATACCGGGCCGGGCATTCCGCCGGAAGAGCGCGAGCGCATCTTCCAGGCCTTCCATCGCTTGAACCAGGCGGGCGGGCAGGGGCTGGGCCTGGGTTTGTCGATCGCGCAGCGCATGGCCGCATTGCTCGAACATCCGCTCGGCCTGCGCTCGTGGCCGGGGCGTGGCAGCGTGTTCCATCTCGACGTGCCGCGTGCGCAGCCGGTGTCCGTGCCGGTGGCTACTACGGCAGAAATCGCGCAGGGCGTGGCGGCCGGCCGCGCGGTGGTGCTGGACAACGAACCCGCGGCGCGCACCGCGCTGGCCACGCTGCTGCAGGGCTGGGGCTGGCAGGTGCACGTCGCCGCGCAGCCGCGCCAGGCGATGGATGCGCCATGGCCGCCGGATCTGTTCGTGCTCGACTATCACCTCGACCACGGCGTCACCGGGTTGGACGTGCTGCGCGCATTGCGCCGCGAACATCCCGCCGTGCCGGCACTGATCCTCACCGCCGACCGCGACGGCGAACTGCGCCAGCGCATCCTCGATGCCGGCGCGATGGTGCTCTACAAGCCGCTCAAGCCGCTGGCCATGCAGCAGGTGCTGCAGCGGCTCGCCGCGGCGATGGTTTGATTACAGCGCCGGTTCGCTCAGCGCCAGCGAATTCAGCAGCAGGCTGGCCTGGGTGCGGTTGCGCACGCCGAGCTTTTCGAAGATGGCGGTGACGTGCGCCTTCACCGTGCGCTCCTGGATCGACAGGCGGTCGGCGATCTGCTTGTTGAGCAGGCCTTCGCCGAGCAGGGTGAGCACGCGGTATTGCTGTTCGGTGAGCCGCGCCAGGCGCGCGGCCAGATCGGCATCGGCCGGATCGGCCGGCAGCGCCGCCACCGCCTGCGCCAGGGCCGGCGGCAGCCAGGTGCCGCAGGCGAGCACGGTGCGCACGGCTTCGCCGATATCGGCGGGCGAGGCGCTCTTGGCGATGAAACCCGCGGCGCCATGGTCGAGCACGCGGCGCACGGTGCGCGCTTCGTCGTGCGCGGACACCACCAGCACGGCCACGCCCGGATGCTGGCCGCGCAGCGCGGCCAGGCCCGAGAGGCCCTGGCTGCCGGGCATGTTGAGATCGAGCAGCACCAGGTCGGTGTCGGCTTCGGCCGCCAGCGCGGCGAGTGCGCCGGGCAGGTCGGTGGCTTCGTGGATGCGGCAGTCGGCGACGCTTTCGGTGACGGCCTGGCGCAGGGCCGTGCGGAACAGCGGGTGGTCGTCGGCGATCAGGAGGGTGGGCATGACTTGCGACGTTAGCTTGCGCAGGGCGCGGCGCAAAGCCCCTCTCCCCTTGGGAGAGGGGTTGGGGTGAGGGTACGGGCGGAGCGTTGCGCTTCGCCCGTACCCTCATCCGGCTGCCGCCACCTTCTCCCGAAGGGAGAAGGATTACAGGTTGAGGAACTGAGGGGCACACGAAACAGAAGCGCTGTACCTTCGTACGATAGCGCGCCAACCGCCGGTTGCTATGGTGGCGCGATGACCATCCTCCATCGCTCCTGGCTGTTGCTGGTGCCGCTGCTGGCCGCTTGCGCGGCGCAGCCGCCTTCCTCTCATCGATCGGGACAGGGTTTCATGCACGATCCGGATTTCATCGAAGGCAGAGTGCGCGCCAGCGAGCACCGCAACGGCGACGACCTGCTGAGCGCGGGGCTGGGCCTTGCCGGCCTGGCGGGCGTGCCGTCGCCGTATGCCGATGCCTTGCATCCCACGCCGCAGGAACTGCGCCGGCGGGCGATCCAGAACAGCTGGAAGGGCATTGCGGATCTCGGCCCGCTCGGCGGCTATGGGCGTGTCTACGGCGCCGTACCCGACGTGCCGGGCCGCGAGTACCAGGCGTTCGCGCGCATTCCCGGCGCGCACGCGCCGCATCGCGTGCTGCTGCAGGTGCCGGATGCTTTCGATACGCGCAAGCGCTGCCTGGTGGTCACGGCTTCGTCCGGTTCGCGCGGCATCTATGGCGCCATCGCGCTGGCTGGCGCCTGGGGTCTGCCGCGCGGCTGCGCGGTGGCTTACACCGACAAAGGCACGGGCGCGGGGTATTTCGACTACGCCGACGACACCGGTGTGCAGCTCGACGGCACGCGCGCGAAGCGCGGTGCGGCGCCGCTGGAATTCGAGCCGGCGAAGGCTTCCGCCGATGCCGGCGTCGCCATCAAGCATCTGCATTCCGGCGACAACCCCGAAGCCGACTGGGGCCGCCACGTGCTGCAGGCCGCGCGCTTCGGCCTGGCCATGCTCGACCGCGCGTATCCGGACCAGGCGCCGTTCACGCCGCAGAACACGCGCATCATCGCCACCGGCCTTTCCAACGGCGGCGGCGCGGTATTGCAGGCGGCCGGCCTCGACAGCGAAGGCGTGCTGGCCGGCGTGGTGGCGCTGGAACCGAACGTGCACGTCGAAGGCTATGGCCGCGCGCTCTACGACTACGCCACCGACGCCGCGCTATGGCTGCCCTGCGCGCTGAGCGACGCACGCTTCGACAACACGCCGCTGGCGCGCGGCAAGGACGGCAAGCCGCCGGCCGCCTGGCTCGCCCGCTGCGCGAGCCTGCGCGAGCAGGGCCTGGTGAGCGGCGCCACGCCGCAGGCACAGGCGGCGCAGGCTTACGAGCATCTGCGTGCGGGTGGCTGGACGGATGCCGCGCTCAGCGTGGCGGCGAGCACGCAGGCGTTCGATCTGTGGCGTGCGATTGCGGCGGGTTATGCATCGTCCTATCTGCGCCGCGGCGCGGCGGACATGCCCTGTGGTTTCCATTACGCCACCACGGCGGACGCGACACCGGCCATGCGCGCCTCGTGGTGGGCCGATGGCGGCGGCATTCCGCCGGGCAATGGCATTGCACTGCTTGGCGGTATCGATGCGTCAGCGGATCCCGCACTGCCCGGCATCCGCTGCCTGCGCGCGCTGTGGGACGGCGCCGGCACGGACGTCCTCGGTCTGCATGCCAGCGTCGCCGCCACCTCGGCGCGGCTGCCGCGTCCCGGGCTGCCGCTGTGGGTACTGCACGGCGCCGAGGACGGCCTGCTGCCCACCGCCTTCACCTCCGAGCCCTATGTGGACTGGCTGCGCGTGCACGGCCTGCATCCGCTGTACTGGAAGGTGCCGTACGCGCAGCACTTCGACGCCTTCCTGCCACTGCCGGGCTTCGGCGACCGCCACGTGCCGCTGCTGCCCTATGGCTACCTGGCGCTGGACCGACTGTGGAGCCACCTGTACGAGGACGCGCCGTGGCCGCTCCAGGCGCCGGCCCTGCCGGCGGCCCGGCCGCGCGGCGCCGCGGCGCTGGAGCGGGCCGCGCTGGGCCTGCCCTGAGGGCTGCCCTCGCCGAGCCAGCGGCGGCCGGCTGGAGTATCCTTGCCGACCTCCGCCAGCCCAAGGAATACCGATGACCATCAACGTGACCCTCACCACCAATCGCGGCCCCATCCACCTGCGCCTGCACGACGACAAGACGCCGGTGACCGTGGCCAGCTTCGTCAACCTGGTGCGCCGCGGTTACTACGATGGCCTGAGTTTCCACCGCGTCATCAACGACTTCATGGTCCAGGGCGGCTGCCCCGAGGGCAGCGGCCGCGGCGGCCCGGGCTACAAGTTCGAGGACGAGTTCAATCCGGCCCTGCGTCATGACAAGCCGGGCGTGCTGTCGATGGCCAATGCCGGTCCGCGCACCAATGGCAGCCAGTTCTTCATCACCCACGGCGCCACGCCGTGGCTGGACGGCAAGCACAGCGTGTTCGGCGAAATCGTGAGCGCCGAAGACCAGAAGGTGGTCGATGCCATCCGCCAGGACGACGTGATCGAGAAGGCCACCGTGGAAGGCGACGTGGACGCGCTGCTGGCCGCGCAGGCCGACCGCATCAAGGAATGGAACGCGATCCTCGACCAGCGCGGCTGAGCCTCGCTTTCTTGCGAACACGCAAAGGCCGCTGTCGGCGACGACAGCGGCCTTCGTTCGTTAACGGTGCCGTCACATGCGGCTAGCCGAAGCCTACGTAGAATCGGCGGACGCGCCAGACGTGCGCTACCGGGGTAGGTCCTTCAATCTTAGGGAGAGCAAACATGGCATCACTCAATGATCTGCTTGGCGGCCTGGGTAGTCTGCTGGGGCAGGGCGGCCAGGAGGGGCAGGGCGGCTCGCTGATTTCCGTGGCGGGCCAGCTGATCGACAAGGCCGGCGGCCTGCAGGGGCTGCTGAACATCCTGCAGCAGCATGGCTTGGGCGAAGCGGCGCAGTCGTGGGTCGGCACCGGCGCCAACCAGTCGGTATCCGGCGACCAGCTCGGCCAGGCGCTGCAGAACGGCGGCCTGGGCTCGATCGTGCAGGATGCGGCCGGCAAGCTCGGCGTCAATCCGGGCGACCTGCTGGGCCAGCTGTCGCAGGTGCTGCCGCACGCGGTGGATCACCTCACCCCCGACGGCCAGGTGCCGCAGGGCGGCAGCGGCATCGACCTGGGTTCGCTGGCCTCGCTGGCCGGCTCGCTGCTCGGCGGCAACAAGGCCCAGGCTTAAGTCAAGGCCAGATACGAAAAAGCCGCCGGCGGGGCGACCCGCCGGCGGCTTTTTTTCATGCTCAGGCCGTGCGGTTGCGGTTGAACACGAAGTGGTAGATCGCCAGCAGCACCACGGCG
The DNA here is from genome assembly GCF_018599165.1 of Dyella sp. LX-66. Taxonomy (NCBI): domain Bacteria; kingdom Pseudomonadati; phylum Pseudomonadota; class Gammaproteobacteria; order Lysobacterales; family Rhodanobacteraceae; genus Dyella; species Dyella sp. LX-66. Next base: position 321,458 of record NZ_JAHFVJ010000005.1, on the reverse strand, counting down.
CCGATGATCGAACCGACGAAGTGCATGAAGCCCGACTCCGGCCACCAGCCGAGCTGTTCGCCCGCCCAGGTGGAGATGAACGAGCCGGCGATGCCCAGCAGGGCCGTGATGATGAAGCCGCCCGGGTCCTTGCCCGGCATGATGGCCTTGGCGAGCAGGCCGACGATCAGACCGACGATGATTACCCAAAGCCAATGCATACCCGTTCCTCCGTCATGGTTGGCAACGTCCCCTGAGTACCGCTGGCGGGCGCCTCCGAATCGGCCCGCTGCCCCGGTCCTGGCGGCGCCGTAGCGGCCGGTAGCGTGCGCATCATGCCCCGCCCCGTGGACGAATGCACCGGGTAGTTCCTGCGCCGGCAAGGACTTGCGGCAACACCGGATGCGGCAGCGCCGCATGCTAAAATCCGCGAGTTTGCTGCCTCCGTCCCCCCGAACCAGAGGAAGTCATGCCCCAGCTAGCCCAGCGTGTCGGCCGCGCCAAGCCCAGCGCGATCATGGTCATCGCCGAGAAGGCCAAGCAGCTCAAGGCTGCCGGCCGCGACATCATCAGCTTCTCCATCGGCGTGCCGAATTTCCTGCCCGGCGAGCACGTGTACGAGGCGGCGCGCGAAGCGCTCAAGCACGACTCCGGCCAGTACGGCAGCAACCGCGGCGCCGACGCGCTGCTGGATGCCTTCCTCCAGCACATCGAGGCCCTGGGCTTCAGCGGCTACGGCCGCAGCAACCTCTCCATCGGCATCGGCGCCAAGCAGGTGCTGTACAACCTGGCCGAGGCGATGTTGAACGAGGGCGAGGAGATCTGCTTCGCCGCCCCGTACTGGACCACCTACCACGACATCGCCGACATCGTCGGCGCCAAGGCCAACGTCCTGCACTGCGGCGCGGAACAGAACTACAAGCTGGTGCCCGCGCAGCTCGAAGCCGCGCTGCAGCGCAAGCCGAAGGTGTTCCTGTTCAACAACCCGTCCAATCCCACCGGCATGGTCTACACGCGCGAGGAAATCGCCGCGCTGGCCGACGTGCTGGCGAAGTATCCGGACACCTGGATCATCACCGACGACATCTACAACTCGATGGTGTTCGACGGGTTGGGCTACAACAACTTCGTGTTCGCGCGCCCGGAGCTGCGCGACCGCCTGGTGTTCGTCGACTCGGTGTCCAAGACCTACGGCATGCCCGGCTGGCGCGTCGGCCTGATCGCCGGCCCCGAGTCGGTGGCCAAGGCGGTGACCACGCTCAACTCCAACCACATCACCAGCGTGCCGGAAGTGATCACCGCCGCGGCCGTGGCGGCCTTCGCCGGCCCGCAGGACGTGCCGCGCGCCAAGTGCGAGGAATTCGCCGGCAAGCGCGACGTGGTGTTCGAGGCGCTGAGCGCCATCCCCGGCGTGGTGTGCCCGCGTCCGCAGGGTGCGTTCTATGCGTTCCCGGACATCTCCGTGGCCTTCGGCAAGAGCCATAACGGCACCAAGATTTCCAACGACGTGGAGTTCTGCGCCGTGCTGCTGGAAGCCACCGGCGTGGCCTGCGTGCCGGGTTCGGCCTTCGGCGAGCCGCGCGCGATGCGCATCTCCTACACCTGTCCCACGGCGCAGCTGAAGCCGGGCCTCGAACGCATCCAGGCCTTCTTCGCGCAGCTGAGCTGATCCATCCGTATCGGTGGGTCGTCAGGGCCCGCCAACACCATTCGGTGGGCATGGCCCACCCGACCATGAAGGAGTGCAAGTGATGAAAGCCCCCGTTCGCGTTGCCGTTACCGGCGCTGCCGGCCAGATCGGCTATGCCCTGCTGTTCCGCATCGCCGCCGGCGACATGCTCGGCAAGGACCAGCCGGTGATCCTGCACCTGCTGGAAATCACCCCGGCGCTGCCGTCGCTGCAGGGCGTGGTGATGGAACTGAACGACTGCGCCTTCCCGACCCTGGCCGGCATCGTGGCCACCGACGACGTCAACGTGGCCTTCAAGGACGTGGACTACGCCCTGCTGGTCGGCGCGCGTCCGCGCGGCCCGGGCATGGAGCGCAAGGACCTGCTGGAAGCCAACGGCGCCATCTTCGGCCCGCAGGGCAAGGCCCTGAACGACCACGCCAAGCGCGACGTGCGCGTGCTGGTGGTCGGCAACCCGGCCAACACCAATGCGCTGATCGCCCAGCAGAACGCCCCGGACCTCGATCCGAAGTGCTTCACCGCCATGGTGCGCCTGGACCACAACCGCGCCCTGTCGCAGCTGGCCGAGAAGACCGGCGCGCACACCACCGACATCAAGAAGGTCACCATCTGGGGCAACCACAGCTCCACCCAGTACCCGGACCTGCACCAGGCTTCGGTGAAGGGCAAGGCCGCGCTCGAGCAGGTCGACCAGAACTGGTACGAGACCGACTTCATCCCGACCGTGCAGCAGCGCGGCGCGGCGATCATCAAGGCGCGCGGCGCTTCGTCGGCTGCCTCGGCCGCCTCGGCCGCGATCGACCATATGCGCGACTGGGCGCTGGGCACCGTGGACGGCGACTGGGTCTCGATGGGCATCCCGTCCGACGGCTCGTACGGCATCGCCCCGGGCGTGATCTACGGCTATCCGGTGACGGTGAAGAACGGCAAGTACGAGATCGTGCAGGGCCTGGCGATCAACGACTTCTCGCGCGCCCGCATGGAAGCGACCGACAAGGAACTGCGCGAAGAGCGCGCCGCGGTCGAGCACCTGTTCGCCAAGAAGTAAGCGCACGCACAGCGTGGCAAGGACAAGGGCGGCCAGGTGCCGCCCTTGTCGTGTATGGCCGTCTCAATGCTGGCGCGGCGTGGCCGGCAGCACGGCCAGGATGCTCCTCACATAGCCGATCAGCGCCTCGTCGGACCACGAGCTTTCGGTGAGCTCCGGTTCGTTCGCATGGGCTTCGCGGATGCGTTCGTGGGTGGCCGGATCGTCGCCGGCGTAGCGGCGGAACAGCATGGCCCAGCGTGCGCCGAGTTCGCGTGCTTCGCTTTCCTGGGGCGGCACGCCGCGCTCCATGGCCTTGCGCAGGGCGACCAGCAGCGCGGGCCACTCGTGGAAGGTTTCGCCGTAGTGCGCGCGCATGAAGGCGAATTCCTCCGGCTTGAGATAGCGCTGATAGATGGCCAGCCGCCCTTCGATGAAGCCCTGCTCGACGAAGCTGCGCACGGCCGGGCTTACGCCCATCGCTTCCCACGAGCCGGCCTCGCTGTCGTGCATGCGGTTGAGGCGCACCAGGAAGTCGGGATTGCCGCCGGTGTCGCGGTACAGCGTGCGCATCCAGCGCAGCGCGAGAATCTGCGCCTCCGGCGCTTCCGGGCCGACGCCGCGTTCCAGCGCGGCCTTGACCGCAGTGACCATGGCGCCCCATTCCGCGCGCACGTCGGCGTCGTGCAGCAGCGGCAGTTGCTTGATTTCCTCGTGGGTGAAGTAGTTCTCGTACATCGTCATCAGCTCCAGCGTGTCCAGCCATTCGGCCAGGTCGGGGGGCTGTCCGGCGGCCACCTGCGTGCGCAGGTGCATGAGTTTTTCGCGCAGGCGTTCGGCACGCGCCAGTTCACGCTCGATCTGCGCGAGCTGGCGGTCGATCAGCTCGGCCAGCGGCGCCTGCGGCCCGGACAGGGCGTCTCCGATGGCGGCCAGCGACAGGCCCAGCTGGTGCAGGGCGCGGATACGGTGCAGGCGTTCGATATTGGCCCGATCGTAGAGTCGATAACCGGCAGCGGAACGCACCGAAGGCTTGAGCAGGCCGATGGCGTCGTAGTGGTGCAGGGTGCGGACGGTAAGCCCGCAACGCCGCGCAAGTTCGCCAACGGTCAGCAGCATGGAGTTCTCCTTCGGTGCGGGCCGCACACTGGGGCCTTACGTTACGTAAGGGTCAAGCCTTCCGATAGCCGTGGCGGCAGGCCTCTGCTAAAACACTTCCCGGTTGCGCCCGGCCGGGCGCGGCCGATCCGACGGGGTCCACCGTGCAAACCATTCTTGTCGCCGACGATCACCCGATGTTCCGCGCCGCGGTGCTGCACGCACTGCGCGAGGCGCTGCCCGACGGCCGGATGCTCGAGGTGGCGAGCCAGAGCGCCGTCGAGGCGGCGCTGGCCGAGGAGCCGGTGATCGACCTCGTCCTGCTGGACCTGGCCATGCCCGGCGCGATGGGCTTTTCCTCGCTGGTGCTGTTGCGCGGCGAGCGGCCCGAAGTGCCGGTGATCGTGATTTCGTCCAACGACCATCCGCGGACGGTGCGGCGGGCGCAGCAGTTCGGCGCGGCCGGCTTCGTGTCGAAGTCCGCGCCGGTCGGTGCGCTGGGCAGCGCGGTGCATGAGGTGCTCGCGGGCGGGAGCTGGTTTCCCGCCGCGAAGGCGGAGCGCAGCGAGGATGACGCGGCGCTGGCGGCGCGGTTGGCGCAGTTGACGCCGCAACAGTTACGGGTGTTGATGTTGTTGGCCGAGGGCCTGCTTAACAAGCAGATTGCGGATCAGCTTGGGTTGGCTGAGAACACGGTGAAGATTCACGTGACCGCGGTGTTGAAGAAATTGGATTGTCGTTCGCGGACGCAGGCCGCTGTTCTGGCGAAGTCGTTGGATCTCGACGAGTCGCCTTGACTCGTTGTTTTTTGCTTGGTTTTTGCGTGGCCGCGATTGGGCCGCTTATGCAGCGGGCATTTCGTGCGCCTGCCGGCGCCCGAGTCACTTTTTCTTTGCTGGCCCAAAGAAAAAGTAACCCAAAAGAAATGGCCTGAGAGCAACGGCTCGCGACGCGACTAGAAGGAGCGATGGCGGCCGCGGCAACGGATTAACCAGAGTCGACACGAAACGACAGTGCGTTTGCGTAACGCGTGCTTCAACGTGCCGTTGCCGAGAGGATGTTCAAGGACCGAGGCCAGCTTTGGCTCTTCGTTCCTGTCTGCCTCACGACTTCACCCCTCTCCCCTCCGGGGAGAGGGCAGGGTGAGGGGCCGGGCGGAGCTGAAGATCTGCCATACCTCACCCGCAAAGGCCTGAAGATCGGCGAAGACTTACAGATCAGGTCGAGGTGAGATCCAACGCCACGCTCCGCCCGACCCCTCACCCCGACCCTCTCCCCGGAGGGGAGAGGGAGAAGTGCGGTGGTGTCGCATGCAGGAGCGAAGAGCAAAAGCTGGCCTCGGTCCTTGAACGTCCTCTTCGCCACGGCACGTTGAAGCACGCGTCACGAAACCGCACTCCCGCTTCGTGTAGACCCAGGTTAATCAGGCTACCGCAGCCGTCCACCGCTCCTTCTAGTCGCGTCGCGAGCCTTTGCTCTGAGGCTATTTCTCTTTGGTTACTTTCTCTTTGAGCCAGCAAAGAGAAAGTAACCCGGGCGCCGGCAGGCGTCCGGAATGCCCGCTGCATAAGCGGCCCATTCGCGGTACCGCGACAACCGAGCGACGCAGTCACTGGATTCCGGCCTACGCCGGAATGACGAGCAAAGGGCAGGCGTCCGAAATGCCCGCTGCATAAGCGGCCCATTCGCGGTACCGCGACAACCGAGCGACGCAGTCACTGGATTCCGGCCTACGCCGGAATGACGAGCAAAGGGCAGGCGTCCGAAATGCCCGCTGCATAAGCGGCCCATTCGCGATACCGCGAAAACCAAGCGATACCGCAAAAAGGACCCCGGCCTACGCCGGAATGACGGCTCTGGCGGCCGGAGCCTGCCCCATCAATCCGCCACAAACCCGATAGTTGCATGCGTCCCATCGCAAAACGGCTTGTTCTTGCTCCCGCCGCACCGGCACAGAAACGCACTGGTCACCCGTGCCACCATCCGCCCGGTGCCGCTGACGATCTCCAGGTTCCCGCGCACCTTCAACGGCCCATTCGGCTGCGGCTCCACATGCAGCGGCCCGTTGCGCACCGCCAGCATGTCGGTGGCCTTGCCGGTCGGCGGTTCGCCGCTGGCCGTGAAGCCGACATCGTGATGCGAGCCATCGCAGAACGGCTTGTTCTTCGACGCGCCGCAGCGGCATAGCGTGGCGCGATAACCGGCCGGCACGCCGTTCAGATACAGCTCGCCGCGGAACGCATACGGTCCGGCTTCGCGCGTGCCGGCCAGGTTCACCGGTGGCGCGGTTTCATCGGGGCGGCCATCGCGGCGGTGGTACTGGATCGCACCGGAAGGGCAGGCGTGGGCGATGTCGGCGAGGCGTTCCACGTCCATGGTGTCCGGATGGATCCATGGCCCCTGCACGTTGGCGAGAAAGACGGTGGGTGCGCCGGTGACGCAGAAGCGGGCATGGATGCAGCGCTTGGTTTCGAACAGCAGCGTGAGCTTCTCGCCCTCGACGCGTTCGATGCCGTCTTCGACGGTCGACGGCGTGGACGGCGCCGGCGGAGCGGCGACGGCGGGAGCAGGTGCGCTCGCGGTGCTCGCCGCGCGGTCCAGCTCGAAACCCTGCGTCGCGCTCTGCGTCAGTCGCTGCAGCAACGCCGCCGCCGCTGCCGTGCGCGCATCGCCTTGCTCGTTCAAGCGCAGCGCCGCTTCCGTCAACTGCTGCAGCCGCTCGACGAAGAAACGCCGTGCGCCCGGCCCCGGCGGAAACGCCGACGCATCACGCAACGCGATAAACGACAGCCCCGCATGGCACTGCGGATTCGACGGCCCCGCCGGCAGGCGCGCCGCGCGTTCGGCCAGCGGCGCGATCGCCCGCATCAGGCCCACGGCCAGGTCCACCGACAAGGCCTTGTCCGGATCCGGCGACGGCACCGCATACGCATAACCGAGCAGCCGCAGCATCAGCCCGTACGCGGCATTGGCCAGATCGACCGTGGCGATGGCGCGCGCATCCTCGATCCACACGCGGCCCTCGGGACGCGGCGGCCGGCGCATCACCGGATTGGTGGCGGCGGGGAAGGCGGGAGTGAAATGGGGATCGTCGGCCAGCAGCGCCTGGTATTCCTTGCGGATCGCGGCGAACTTCCGGTAATGCGAGTCTTCGACGTTCTCCAGCGCGCCTTCGCCCTGGGTGACGATGGCATCGAACGCGGCCAGCGCCGTCTTCAGGCAGATCACGCGCTTGCAACCGGGCAGGTTGGCGTCCGCGTCGGTCAGCTGCAACTCCGGCGTGCCGCACAGCGCGCCGGCTTCGCCATAGGTGTCGACCATGCGGCGCAGGCCTTCGCCGAGCTTTTCGTAGAACTGGCCCACGGTGTCGTAGTCCACGCCCATCGGCGTGAGCCGCGGGCCGTCGGCGCCGCGCACGAAGCTGCGGTCCGAGGTAAAGCCCTCGCCATCCGGTTCGTCCGAACCGGCGGGGCGTTCCAGGTAAATGAAATGCTGCAGCGTGGCCACATTGAACGGCGCCAGCTTCACCACCACGCCGGCCGGCAAGATGCCGGGGTCCAGCGGGAAGTTGAAGCGGCCGATGCGCGGCGCGCCGCCCAGCGCAACCGTGATGTTCCACACCGCCACCAGGTGGCCCATCTCCTCCGTCGCCACCTGCAGGATGGCGCGCCGCCAGCGCATCACGGCTTCCAGCTGCGCCGGCGTCAGTCCTTCGTCCACCGAGGTCTTCAGCGAGAAGGCGGCGTACAGATAGGTGCACATCAGGCAGTGTTCGAGCTCCGCCGCCTCGTACAGCGCGTGCAGGGCCTGCTCGCGGCTGGGCGCGGAGAGATGCGGGTGATTGCTGGCCATGGGCTGGCTTCCCGGATGAGCGTGTTGTGGGGAGATCGAGGGTACTCCGCCGCGCACGATAGCGCGGCGCGGCCACGGCCTGGAAGCCGGCCGCCGCCACTTGCGCCCGGTTGGCAAAAAGCGGTGGACAAATGCCGCCCCGCGTCAAGGCAGCGCTGGCGCCTCGCCCTCTCTACAATGCGCACCCTTTGCCCTTCCGGAAGACAAGCGATGGCAGACCTGGTCGTCAACGAGGAACTCAAGGCCTATATCGACCCCATGACGCCCGACGAGTACGAGGCGCTGGAGCGCAGCATCCTGGCCGAGGGTTGCCGCGACGCGCTGGTGCTGTGGGGCGACACCCTGGTCGACGGCCATCACCGCTACAGCGTCTGCCGCAAGCACGACCTGCCGTTCCAGACCATCCAGAACACGCGCTTCCAGTCGATGGAGGACGTGCACCTGTGGATGATCGAGCAGCACCTGGGCCGGCGCAGCGTGTCGCCGTTCCAGCGCGGCGTACTGGCGCTGCGCAAGCGCGAGATCCTGGCGGCGCGGCGTGGGCGGGTAAAGGAAGCCGAAGACGAGACGCCGCCTTTTGAGGTCGATGCTGCGCCCGAAGCACTCGCCGAAGCGGTCGCCGCGGAAACGCCGGTGGCCTCGCCCGAGCCCGTGCCCAGCCGCGAAGACCTCGCCCGTGAGGCGCGCCTCAGCCACAGCCAGGTCGGCCTGATCGAGAAGATCCAGAAGCAGGCCACCGAGGAAGTGGTGGCCGCGGTGAAGTCCGGCGTGCTGTCGATCAATGCCGCCGCCGCGGTGGCCAGCCTGCCGGCCGAGGAGCAGCGCGCGGCGGCGGAGGCGGGTGGGAAGGAATTGAAGGAAGCGGCCAAGCGGGTGCGCGAGTCGAAGCGCAAGCCGCGCAAAAAAGAGCAGGAAGAAGGCGAGGCCGCCGCCGAGCCCGCGGAGATGGAAGAGCGCGAAGAGCTGCTGATGCTGCGGCAGCGCGTGGCCGAGCTGACCGCGGAGAACGAGGAACTGCGCCGCCGGCTGGCCGAACTGCAGGGCTGAAGCGGGATGCCATCAGGCATGCTGTGCGTGGGCTCCTGAAGGCTTAGGCTTCAGGGGCCGACCGCAGCGCGGTTGCCAACCGCCGACCAGGAGCCTTCCATGTTCGACTCGCGCCGTCTCGCCCTTTGGCTGGTCCCGCTGTTCGTTGGCGGCGTTGTCCACGCAGCGACGCCTGCCGCCATTCCGCAAGGCGATGCGCTGGTGCGCACCGTCAACGAACTGGATAAGAAGGTCTTCGATGCCTACAACAGCTGCGACCTGAAGACCTTCGGCGATTTCTTCAGCGCCGACATCGAGTTCTATCACGACAACGGCGGCCTGATGCTCGGCCGCGAACCGGTGGTCGAAGCCACCCGCCGCAATATCTGCCACAAGGTGCGGCGTGAGCTGGTCGGCACGCTGGAGGTGTATCCGATCAAGGACTACGGTGCGATCGAGACCGGCACGCACCGCTTCTGCCAGATCGGCGGCAAGACCTGCCAGGGTGAGGGCAAGTTCCTCCATATCTGGCGCTACCAGAAGGGCCAATGGCAGCTGACGCGCGTGGTCAGCTACGACCACCACAGCATCGAAAACGGCGGCAAATAAGCGCAACGCCGATTGGCTGAACGGCAGCCCCCTTCGGCTGCCGTCGAGAGCCGGCCCGCCGGTGCCTTCACACTATGCTGTGCGAACATCGTCGATCGACCAGGGGGACCGGACTGGTGACCGAAGGGTGATCCCATGAGACTGTCTGGCGTAGGTGGTGGGCTGCTCGCGCTGCTTGCCTTGCTGTTCGTAGGGCTGCTGGTGGCCGTGGCGTTCTACACGGAAGCCGTCGCGCCCAAGGACCTGGCGACCTGGACGTTCCCCTTCGTGGGCACGCTGCTCGGCGCGATCCTCGCCTTCAAATACCAGGGCATCAACGAAGCCGTGCGGCGCGAGGAACTGCGTGCCGGCGCGATCAACCGCGCCATCCTGGTGCTGGTATCGCAGGCGCATTACCTCTCCACCGTGCAGGCCGAGCTGACCAAGGGCAAGGACACCTGGCATCAGATTTCCAACCTGCGCGCGTTTCCCAATCCGCCCAGCAGCCATGCGCGCCAGCGCGCGGAAGACCTGACCTTTCTGGTGGAGCGCGGCGATGCCCACCTGATCGTGCAGGTGGAAGCCGTGCAGCGCCGCTACGACGATTGCATTCTGCATCTCAATATCCGCAACGACCTGCTGTTCGAGATCGTGCATCCCATGGCGGCCCGCGCCGGCATCATGGGCAAGCCGATCACCATGGAGCAGTTCAAGCAGGCGCTGGGCGACATGCATTTCGCACGCTGGGAAACCGCGGCGACCAATGTCTACCAGGCCATTCCCGCCACGCTGGAGGCCATGCCCAAGCTGGCCGCGAAGCTGCGCGATGCGGGAGTGAAGTGGTTTCCGCGGCGGAAATTCATCGAGCGGATTGATATTCCGGTTGGCTGATCGCGCTGCCCGGCGTTCTTCCAGTTTGCTCCAGGCACAGATCCTTGGGTTTCCACGGCGGGTTGCGAATCACCACGGGCTGCGCGGCGTCGTGCAGCACCAGCACCAGCGCACGACGCGCGGTATCTCCGGTGCCATAGAGCTTCATCGGCACGCCGCCGGCTACGGCGCTGCCTTCGCCCGCCTGCAGGGTCTGCGTGCCGTCCGGCGTTTCCAGGCATTGCGCGCCTTCGACGACATAGAAGACTTCCGGGCCAGGATGGGTATGCGGCGGTGAATCCATATTGGCGTCGGTGGTGGCGACCATATAAGTCGCCGTCTGCACGCCATCGGTCTGCGGCGTGAACGGGCCGATCGTGGCGACGTGCCTGCCGCCTTCCGGGCGCCAGCTTTCCTCGGCGATGGTCAGCAGCCACACCTGCCCAAATGCTTCGATCACGCTGCCGTTCCTGCCGCGCGCCGTGCGCGCCGCCCTGGCATTGGCGAAGGTATCGAGATGCCAGTAGAGCGGCCCGGCGGGAGGATCGGCCATCGACTCCTGCGCGACGATATAGCAACCGGTGTCGCCCACCTTGTGCGTGCCTAGCGGCTGGCAACCGTTCGGCACCATGGAGCGGTGGTCGTGCTGCGCCATGCATGGCGTGGAGGCGAGCGCCGCGAGGGCGAGGCCGGCGAGGCGGAGGTTTCGTGGCATCGGTGCACTCCTTGGCGTGGCGCGAAACGCACCGATGCTAGCCCGCTGCCGGCGGGGCGCGGTATCCACCGAATGGCCAGCGCGGCGCGATGGCTTTTGTCATCTTTCCAGCACGATGGCGCGTGCCCGGCGAAGACTTGCCGCGATCAGCAGACCGATGCCTGCCGCCACGCCGCCGATCAGGAACACGCTGCCGTATCCCGCCCGGTCGGCCAATAATCCGGCCAAGGGGCCGGTGAGGCCGTAAGCAACATCCTGGAATGCCGCAAAACCGCCCAGGGCCGTGCCGCGCAGCTGCGGTTCCACCAGCTGCACCACTTCGCGCCCCATGGCCGGAAAGATCATCGAACAGCCCAGTCCGGTGAGGAAGGCGCCGACGAAAGCGAGCGCCGGATCGTGCGCGCTCCAGATCAAGACCTGGCCGACGGCTTCGATGGCCAGCGAGCCGATCGCCACGCGCAGGCCGCCCATGCGGTCCGGCAGATGGCCGAAGCACACGCGCATCAGCACGAAGCCGGTGCCGAAGGCCGTCAGTCCAAGTCCGGCGTAGCTCCATTGCCGGTCGAGAAAGTACAGCGTGAAAAACGCGCCGATGGCGGCAAAGCCGATGCCTTGCAGGCAGACGATGGAACCGTGCAGCCAGATCCTGCTTAGCACGCTGAGGAACGACGGGCGCGCGCTATCCGGGTGCGCCGGTACACCGGCGATGAATGCGATGGTCAGCCATCCCAGGCATGGCAGCACGGCGCTGATCGCCATGGCGCCGGCAAAGCCGAGGTGGCCGAGCAGCGCCACGCCGATCGGGCCGCCCACCGCCAGCGCACCGTAGATGGCCGCGCCGATCAGGGCGAGGACGCGGCCGGAGCGGGCAGGGCCGGCGATGCCGATGCCCCAGGCCACGATGCCTACACCGACCAGGCTTTCGCCCAGCCCGACCAGCAATCGTCCCGCGAGCAGGCATGTATAAACCATCCACGCCGACGGCAGAAAGAAGTCCGCGATCAGCGAAACCAGCGCGCCGGCCATATAGAAGGCCAGGCCGCGTCCCACCGCGAGCTTGGCGCCGCGGCGATCCGAGATGCCGCCGGCGTAGCCGCGCGTGGCAATGGTGGCGAAGAATGCGATGCCGATGCCAAGGCCGGCCCAGGCATTGCCGAGTTGCAGCCTGGTGGTGACGTAGACCGGCACGATGGGCAGGGAGATGCCGATGCACAGATAGGAAATAAACAGAATCGCGGTCAGCAGAAGGAGGCGGCCCTGTACGGGGTCGCGCGCGGAAGTGGAAGTCATGGGTGTTCCAGGCGTTGGGTCGACCGACAGGCCTGCTGCGTCGATGCCGATCGGTGAAATGGGTGCGTTGCCTGACGTGAAACGCTTACGGCCAGTGCGGCTGTCGGTGCGCCGGGTTATTTCAGGCGGTCATCGCCAAGGATATGTTCGAGGAAGGCGATCACCGCATCTCCCCGGTCGTCTGTTCCCAGCTCATAAGCCGTCCTCCCGTAAGGCGAAATGGGCGTTCGAAAGAACCACTCCCAGATCGCCTCGCGGTCGGGCTCGACCCGTTCCGCCAGAGCAAGGATATGCAGCAGCAGACTGTTGCTCATCGTTGTCCTCCGCGGCCCTGTTCAAGGCCGGCATGTTCAAGGCCGGTCAGTGCTCCATCAGCCGAACCGCATCGACAGCTCGACGTCTTCTGCGAACGGCACCGACATGTATCCGCTGGCCGGGGCGCGCACGCGTTCCAGGTATTCCGGGCTGTAGTCGGCGTTGTCCGCCACCACCAGGGCGCCGGGGCGCAGGCGGCTTTCCAGCAGGGCGAGTACTTCCGGATAGAGCGCCTTGGCGCCATCGAGCAGCACGAGGTCGATGGCATCGGGCAGGTCGGTGCTCAGCGTCTTCAGCGCGTCGCCTTCGCGGATCTCCACCAGGTCGATCACGCCACCGGCTTTCAGGTGCTCGCGCGCCCGGGCCACCTTGGCCGGTTCGAACTCGGTGGTGATCAGGCGGCCGCCGCCGTTGTCGCGCAGGGCCGCGGCCATATGCAGGGTGGAAATGCCGAACGAGGTGCCGAATTCGACGATGGTCTTTGCGCGGCTGCTGCGCACCAGCATGTAGAGCAGCTGCGCCGTTTCACGCGACACGGGGAGCCACAAGTCCTTCATGCGCTCATAAAGATCGCGATACTCGGTCTTGCTGTGCATCAGCCGGTTCAGTTCCTCGCGCGGGAAATCGGACCAGTTCGGGCTGTTCGCCTGGGACTGCGCGAAGAGGTCTTCCAGCAGCGGCGCGAGCGGGGCAGTGGCAAGGGTAGTCATATGGTTTTCTCCGGTACTTGCATGGGTGTTGCGGGGTCGGATTAGAATGCGAGTAATTCGTCAGTTTTCCTATTCGCATTGCCGGAGCGGCCATGAGCGAACCCAAGAACCCCAGGATTTCCTCGCGAAAACAGCCAAAACAGGCCCGCTCGAACGAGCTGGTCGCCGCCATTCTCGAAGCGGCTGCTCAGGTTTTGGCGAAGGAGGGCGCCCACCGGTTCACCACCGCGCGGGTGGCCGAGAAGGCAGGTGTCAGCATCGGCTCGCTTTACCAGTATTTCCCGAACAAGGCGGCGATCCTGTTCCGTCTGCAGAGCGACGAATGGCAGCAGACCACGGGCTTGCTGCATCAGATATTGCAGGACAAGAGCAGGGCGCCGCTCGATCGCTTGCGCGCCCTGATCCACGCCTTTATCCGCTCCGAATGCGAAGAGGCCGCGATGCGCGTGGCGCTGAGCGACGCCGCGCCGCTTTATCGCGATGCGCCGGAGGCGAAGGAGGTGAAGGCTTCTGGGGAGAAAGCGATGCAGGCGTTTATGCGGGAGGTGTTGCCTAAGGCGCCTAAGGCTAGGCGGGAATTGGCGGCAGAGCTGGTGAAGGCGACGATGAGTGCGGTGGGGAAGGAGTTTTCGGAGAGTCCGCGCACTGCAGGGGAGATCACGGCGTATGCGGATGCCATGTCCGACATGTTCTGTGCTTACCTTAAGCAGTTAGCGGCTTCGGATACTCGTAAGACGACCAAGCGCAGCGAAGCTTGAAATGATGGTCTGGAATGAAGGAATGCCATGAAGATTTACGGATATGCCGATCGGGAATTGCCGCCCGAACTCATAGAGCCGATGGATCTGGCGGAAATCACGCTGGTCGCCGGCCCCGAGGAACTGCGGCAGATAGCCTCCTTCCTCACCGCGGCCGCCGGGCGCATGGAAAGCATGGGGCCTGCATTTAGCCACGAGCATCTTGCGGACAAGCTGCCCGTTTTCTCGAACTCACCTCATTTTGTCGTTTTCAATCCCTTTGCCAGCGAACTGCAGAAGACGGGGCGATAGATCTCAAGCATTTGGATAATGCCGGTCTCAATGTTTGAGCCGTAGGCCACGGACGATCCAGGGCATCCCGCTAAAGCGGCCCTTGCCTGGACGCACCCCATGATCAACACCCTGGCCGTCGCCAGCTACCGCTCCCTGCGCTCGCTCACCATCCCGCTCGGCCAGCTCAACCTCATCACCGGTGCCAACGGCAGCGGCAAGTCCAACCTCTACCGCGCCCTGCGTTTGCTGGCGGAAACCGCGCACGGCGGCGTGGTGAGTGCGTTGGCGCGCGAAGGTGGTTTGTCGTCCACCTTGTGGGCGGGGCCGGAGAAGATCACGCGCCGCATGATCACTGGCGAGATACCGATCCAGGGGCTGCCGCGGCAGGAGCCGGTGGCGCTCAAGCTGGGTTTTGCCGGCGACGATTTCGGTTACGCCATTGACCTGGGCTTGCCACCGCCATCCGATTTTCCGACGGCTTTCCAATTCGATCCGCAGATCAAGCGCGAAGCGATCTGGGCCGGTCCTTTCCTGCGTCCGGCCAACGTACTGATCGATCGCCGCGGCGCTCTGGCCCGGACCAAGGAGGGCCGCAACTGGCGCGTGATGGCCGAACATCTGAACGTATTCGAGAGCCTGTTCACCCAGCTGGCGGACGGCGAGCGTGCCCCCGAAGCCATGGTGATGCGCGAGAGGATCCGCCAATGGCGCTTCTACGACCATTTCCGTTCCGACCGCGACGCTCCCGCACGCATGACTCCCTTGGGCACGCGCACGCCGGTGCTCAGCCACGACGGTGGCGATCTCGCGGCGGCCTGGCAGACCATCGTCGAGATCGGCGATACGCGGGCGCTGGCCGCGGCGGTGGAAGATGCCTTTCCGGGCGGCTCCGTCCATGTCGAGACCCGCGGCGGCCGCTTCAATCTGCTGTTCTCCCAGCACGGCCTGCTGCGCCCGCTCTCCGCCGCCGAACTCTCCGACGGCACGCTGCGCTACCTGCTCTGGATCGCCGCACTGCACACCCCCAGGCCGCCTCCGCTGATGGTTCTGAACGAGCCGGAGACCAGCCTGCATCCGGATCTGCTGCCGGCCTTGGCGAGGCTGATCGTGCAGGCTTCGAAGCGCAGCCAGGTATGGGTGGTGTCGCACGCGGGGCGCTTGATCGCGGCGCTGGAGGACGCGCCGGGTTGCAACGTAGTGGCGCTGGAGAAGAACCTGAGTCAGACGCGGGTGGTGGGCTTGAGGGAGCTGGACGAGCCGGCGTGGTATTGGCCGGAGAGATGACGGCGACGCCGCCAGCCGCTCAGGCAGCCGCCGGCGGAAACGGCACGATCTTCGGACGCTTCTTCCGCCGCGCCTCCCACAGGTCGAACTGAGCCTGCATCGTCGTCCACATTTCCGCGCTGGTGCCGAGCGCCGCTTCCAGGCGCAAGGCCATGTCGGCGGAGATGCCGTTGCGGCCATTGAGGATGCGGGAGAGGGACACTCGCGTGATGCCAAGGCGCTCCGCCGCTTCCGTGACCGAAAGATCGCCGAGGTATTCGCGCAGTACTTCGCCGGGGTGGGCGGGATTGTGCATGCGGGACATGATGTTTCCTCAGTGATAGTCCTGATAGTCCACCAGGATGGCGTTCTTGCCTTCGAAGGCGAAGGTCAGCCGCCAGTTGCCATTGACCTTGACCGACCAAAGCCCTGCGAGCTCGCCTTTCAGCGGGTGAAGCTCCCAGCCTGGCGCCCCCATGTCGGAGGGCGCGATGGCTGCATCCAGCGCTGTAAGCAAGATGCGCAGGCGCGATCGGTGATGAGCCTGGATGCCTGCGATCGAGCCGGTCTCATAGAATTTCCTTACGCCCTTATGGCGAAAGCTCCTGATCATCTGCCTGCCCCAGAGACTGGTTGAGCCCGTGCATGAGGTTTCTGGGCCTCATTCCGCCATGTCGATAGTCTGGCGATCACGGATGGACGATCGATGCGTACTGTATAGCATCGATATACAGCGATCAATATCGCTTCGTCCGCAAGTTTTGCAAATTTCGCGGGCTTCTCTGGGCGGGCCTACATAAAAAAGGCGTTCCCCTACGTAAGTCGGGAGTTCGCTGACAGAGGAGTTTCCCGGCGCTAGGACATGTCTTATGCGGCTGCCCGTGCGATCATGCCGCATGACCGCCTTTACCACGCTCCCCCTCAAGCCCGCCTTGCTCGCCAGCGTCCAGGCGCTGGGCTACGACGAGATGACCCCGATCCAGGCGCAGAGCCTGCCGCCCATGCTGGAGGGGCGCGACGTGATCGCCCAGGCGCAGACCGGCAGCGGCAAGACCGCCGCCTTCGGCCTCAGCCTGCTGCAGTCGCTGAGCGTGGAGACGATCCGGCTGCAGGCGCTGGTGCTGTGCCCGACACGCGAGCTGGCCGACCAGGTCAGCAAGTCCATCCGCAAGCTCGCCGCCAACATTCCCAACGTCAAGCTGCTGACCCTGTGCGGCGGCATGCCGCTGGGGCCGCAGCTGGCTTCGCTCACGCACGATCCGCACATCGTGGTCGGCACGCCCGGTCGCGTGCAGGAACACCTCAAGCGCGGCAGCCTGCATGGCGGCGGCATCCAGGTGCTGGTGCTGGACGAGGCGGACCGCATGCTGGACATGGGCTTCAGCGAGGCCATCGACGACATCGTCGGGCGCATCGCCAAGCACCATCAGACGCTGCTGTTCTCCGCCACTTATCCGGAAGACATCCGCGAGGTGAGCCGGCGCCTGCAGCGCGATCCGGTGGAGATCACGGTGGAGGCGCCGGCCGATACCAAGCCCGCCATCGAGCAGCGCTTCGTCGAGGTCGATCCTGCGCGCAAGCTCGATGCGCTCGCGCAACTGCTTACCGGCGAACGCGGCCAGCATGCGCTGGTGTTCTGCAATATGCGCCGCGATGTCGATGCCGTGGCCTTGGAGCTGGACCAGCGCGGTTTCTCCGCACTCGCCCTGCACGGCGACATGGAACAGCGCGACCGCGACGAAGTGCTCGTGCAATTCGCCAATCGCAGTTGCGCGGTGCTGGTGGCCACCGACGTGGCCGCACGCGGACTCGACATCACTGCCTTGCCGCTGGTGGTGAGCTATGACATCGCGCACGATCCGGACACGCATACTCACCGCATCGGCCGCACGGGGCGGGCAGGGCAGACCGGCCTGGCGATCACGCTGTGCACGCCGCGCGAGAAGCCGAAGGCCGACAATATCGAGCAGGTCCTGGGCCAGCCGCTGCCGTGGCAACAGCTCAAACTGTCGGCTCCGCGCGGCAAGACCTTGAACCTGGCGCCGATGAAAACGCTGGTGATCGATGCGGGCCGGCAGGACAAGCTTCGTCCTGGCGATATTCTCGGCGCGCTTACCGGAGATGCGGGCCTCAAGGCGGACGACGTCGGCAAGATCGATGTGTTTGCCACCCGGGCGTACGTCGCTATAAGTCGATCCCTGGCGAGCAAGGCGCTGGAGCGTCTGGGCGCCGGCAAGATCAAGGGGCGTAATTTTCGGGTGCGTACGCTGGGGTGATTCAGCTTGCCTGAAGCCTCGGCAGGCAAATGGTCGGGGAGACCAGAGGCTAAGCGATGAGGCAAGGCCCTTGGCGGGCAAAGCTTCAATCGATGGGATGTCAGGCGTTAGTTCCGCCAGTGCAAGAGGGGCAGGCGAGAGCATCGATGATCGACATATTTTTCTACGAAACGGACAAGCCGTACGGCTGTTTTTCCAACTTCTCCAGGCACTCGGTTCTTATCGAGGGCCGCGTCTGGCCGACGACGGAGCATTTCTTCCAGGCGGCCAAATTCTCCGACGCAGCCGACGTCGATGCCGTGGCCGATGCCAAGACGCCGTTCCTGGCCGCGCAGCTGGGGCGTGAGCGCCATCGTTCTTTCAGGCCGGATTGGAATGTGTTGCGCGATGGCGTGATGCTGAAAGCGTTGCGCGCAAAGTTCGAGCAGCATCCTGCACTTGCCGCGGCACTGGCTTCTACGGGGAGTGCCGCGCTGGTCGAACATACGAAGAACGATCGGTATTGGGCCGATGGCGGCGACGGCAGCGGCAGGAATCGGCTTGGGGAGTTGCTCGAACAGGTTCGAGCGGAGCTGGCGCCATGGCCGGTACCGTTTCAGGCGCCGCCGTGGCTGGCGCATCCGGATATCGAGCCATCGGATATGTTCTGGCGGATGGGGCGGGGCGAGGATGTCCTGAGTCGGGCGCAAAGGTTCCATACCTCGCTGGCTGGCGAAGCCAAGCTTCATTTCGATGCTTATTTCCCGGCTCCAGTCATGTGGCAGCTCGCATGGCCGGATTCGGAGGTCAGGTCGGGAGCATGAGGCCACGGATACACGCCAAGGGTGTTCCGCCAAGCCTCACCGCCGTAGACTCCGCCAACCATCCTCCCAGGGGCGTCGGGCCATGAAGCTGCTCATTCTCGCGACTCTCGCCGGCCTGCTTGCCGCATGCGCCTCGCAACCGGAACCAGCAACTCCGCCACGTGCGGCGCAGATGGCCAACCCCGCCTCCGTCTACTGCCAGCAACTCGGCGGCAAGCTGGAGATCGCCAAAGACAAGGACGGTGGCGAAGTGGGTTATTGCATCTTGCCCAGCGGTGAGCGGATCGAAGAGTGGGAGCTCTTCCGCCGGGACCATAAGTAGTTCGCAGGCAGTAAACAGCAAAGACCTACCGCCCTTCTAACGGACTCTCCATGCAAACCAACGACTCGCTGCAACGCGGCCTTCAGGAGCGCCATATCCGCCTGATGGCGCTGGGCTCGGCCATCGGTGTAGGCCTGTTTCTCGGCTCCGCCAATGCGATCAGGCTGGCCGGTCCGGCCATCCTGCTTTCCTATGTCATCGGCGGCCTGGCGATCTTCATCATCATGCGCGCGCTCGGCGAAATGGCCGTGCAGAATCCGGTGGCCGGTTCCTTCAGCCGTTATGCCCAGGATTATCTAGGGCCGCTGCCGGGTTATCTCACCGGCTGGAATTACTGGTTCATGTGGCTGATGACCTGCATCGCGGAAATCACGGCGGTGGGCGTCTATATGGGCGTGTGGTTCCCGGACGTGCCGCAGTGGATCTGGGCGCTGGCGGCGCTGGTGACCATGGGCGCGGTCAATCTTGCCGCGGTCAAGGCCTATGGCGAGTTCGAATTCTGGTTCGCCATGATCAAGGTGGTGACCATCGTGCTCATGATTCTCGGCGGCGGCGCCATGATCGTGTTCGGGCTTGGCAACCAGGGCGTGCCGACCGGCATCAGCAACCTGTGGACGCACGGCGGCTTCATGCCCAACGGCGCCAAGGGCATGCTGATGGCCTTGCAGATGGTGATGTTTGCGTATCTGGGCGTGGAGATGATCGGCCTCACCGCGGGCGAGGCGGACAATCCGAAGAAGTCCATTCCGGATGCGATCAACTCGGTGTTCTGGCGCATCCTGATCTTCTATGTCGGCGCGCTGTTCGTGATCCTGTCGATCTATCCGTGGAACGAGCTGAGCACGCAAGGCAGCCCGTTCGTGATGACCTTCGAGCGGCTGGGCATCAAGTCGGCCGCCGGCATCATCAACTTCGTGGTGCTGACCGCGGCGCTGTCGTCCTGCAATGGCGGCATCTACAGCACCGGCCGCATGCTCTACAACCTGGCCCAGCAGGGGCAGGCGCCGCGCACGTTTGCCGTGACGTCGGGCAGCGGCATTCCGAACCGGGCGATCCTGGTTTCGCTGATCGCCTTGCTGCTGGGCGTGCTGCTCAATTACCTGGTGCCGGCGAAGGTGTTCGTATGGGTCACCTCGGCGGCGACGTTCGGCGCGATCTGGACCTGGGGCATCGTGCTGATCACGCAGATGAAGTACCGCCACAGCCTGAGCGACGCGGCACGCGAGCAGCTGGTGTTCCGCATGCCGTTCTTTCCGTATGCCTCGTATCTGGCGCTGGCGTTTCTGGTGCTGGTGGTCGGCTTGATGGCTTATTTCCCCGACACGCGCGTGGCCCTGGTGGTGGGGCCGCTGTGGCTGGTGTCGTTGACGGTGCTGTACTACGTGTTCGGGCTGGGCCGTAAAGCGGTCGCATAGAAGGCAGCTGGCAGGCTTGAGGCGACGGACCGGAACAGCTATCCAGGAGGGGGGACGGGTATGGGGCGATCCGCCAATACGGCTTTAGCGCTGATGGTGCTTGGCTGGCTGCTGGCCTGGTATGGCGTCATGTCGCAGTTCGGCGACCCGGCACCGACGGTGCCGGAGTCCGTCATCAAAAGACAGCACGACATTTCCACGACCGTCCTGCTGCTTGGCATCGCGTGTCTTATGGGCGCGCTGTGGTTATCGGGGCGATCGTTCGCCGGCGCCCGACGCCGTTCCTTGCTGGCGGCGGTGTTGGTGGTCGTGCCGGCGGGTATCGTGCTGGCGGCGCTTTACTGAGCAGTCAGAGAGGCAGTTCGAAGGGGATCATGCCGGTGGACAACGTGCCATCAGGGACAGGCGGCCTCGTGCTTCCACGAGGCCGCCAACGGCACATCAAGCCTTGATGAAACTCAGGATGTCGTTATTGATGACATCCGCATGCGTCGTCGCCATCCCATGCGGAAAACCGGGATAGATCTTCAAGGTGGCGTTCTTCAGGAGCTTCGCCGACAGCACGCCGGCATCCTGGTACGGCACCACCTGGTCGTCGTCGCCGTGTAGCACCAGAGCGGGCTGTTCGATCTTCTTCAGGTCTTCGGTGAAATCCGTTTCCGAGAAGGCCTTGATGCAGTCGTAATGGGCCTTGGTGCCGCCCATCATGCCCTGGCGCCACCAGTTGCGCACGATGCCTTCGGAGACCTTGGCGCCCGGACGGTTGAAGCCGTAGAACGGGCCGGCGGGAATATCGAGGAAGAATTGCGCGCGGTTGGCCACCAGCTGCTTGCGGAAATCGTCGAACACTTCGAGCGGCGTGCCGCCGGGGTTATTGGCGTTCTTCACCATGATCGGCGGCACCGCGCCGATCAGAACGATCTTGGCCGTGCGCTTCTGGCCGTGGCGCGCCACGTAGGCCGCCACTTCGCCACCGCCGGTGGAGTGGCCGATATGGATGGCGTCGCGCAGGTCCAGCGCCTCGGTGAGGGCGGCCAGATCGGCGGCGTAATGCTCCATGTCGTTGCCGGTATCGGTCTGGGTGGAACGGCCGTGGCCGCGGCGGTCGTGCGCGATCACGCGGTAGCCGTGATCCAGGAAGAACAGCATCTGGGCGTCCCAGTCGTCCGAGGACAGCGGCCAGCCATGGCTGAAGACGATGGGCTGACCCTTGCCCCAGTCCTTGTAGAAAATCTCGACTCCGTCTTTGGTAACGATCTTGTTGGTCATGGCTTGGACTCCGTGGATGGATGCAGAGGTCTTTGCGGCAGCGGTGGTGTGCTCCGCAAAGGCGGCAAGCTTATCGCCACCGGCGCGGAAGTCACAGCGCTTCTCGGGTGACACAGTGTTTCCTGGTTGACGCGGTTGGCATTTCTTTTGCCACGCCCGTTCAACGCATGAAGCATGTATCGCCTCTGCTACGCCTTCGTGACCCCGCGCATTGCCGTGAAGCGTGCGCGAAGCCTGCACGCATGCATGGCGTGGGCGCCTTGCATGCCTGGATTTAACGGCCGCTGCAGCACAGTCCAGCTTTGCCCTGGCCGGAATCGCGGCTGGAGCGCCATGCCGAGGAGTCGACGCCTTATGAGCGAAGCGCGGTCCGATGCATTCGTCTTTTTCGGCGCGACGGGCGATCTCGCCTACAAGATGGTGTTCCCGGCATTGCAGGCGCTCAGCCGCGTAGGCGAGCTGGAGATGCCGGTGATCGGCGTGGCGCATGGCGGCATGGGGCAGGCCAGCCTGGGCCTGGAGCAGCTGCGCGAACGCGCCCGCAGCAGCCTGCAGGAGCACGGCGGCATCGACGAAGCCGCGTTCCAGAAACTCTCGGCGCGCCTGCAGTACGTCGATGGCGACTATGGCGACCCGGATACCTTCAAGCGCCTGAAGCAGGCCCTGGGCAGCGCGCAATGCCCGCTGCATTACCTGGCCATTCCGCCCAGCTTGTTTGGCACGGTAGTGCAGGGCCTGTCCGCCTCGGGCTGCGCGCAGAACGCCAGGATCGTGGTGGAGAAGCCGTTCGGCCGGGATCTCGCCTCGGCCCGCCGGCTGAACCGCACGCTGCACGAGGTCTTTCCCGAATCGAACATCTTCCGCATCGACCACTACCTGGGCAAGGAAGCGGTGCAGAACCTGCTGTATTTCCGCTTTGCCAATACCTTTCTGGAACCGGTGTGGTCGCGCAACTACGTCGAGCACGTGCAGATCACCATGGCCGAGAGTTTCGGCATCCAGGGCCGCGGCCATTTCTACGACGAAGCGGGCGCCGTGCGCGACGTGGTGCAGAACCATCTGCTGCAGGTCACCGCGCTGCTGGCGATGGAAGCGCCGGTCGGGCGCGAACCCGAAGCCACGCGTGCCGAGAAGCTGCGCCTGTTCCAGGCCATGCGGCCGCTGGAGCCGCGCGAGGTGGTGCGCGGGCAGTTCGCCGGCTATCGCGAAATCGAGGGCGTGGCGCCGGATTCGCAGGTGGAAACCTATGCGGCCTTGCGCCTGCACATCGATACCTGGCGCTGGTCCGGCGTGCCGTTCTATATCCGCACCGGCAAGCGCCTGCCCATCACCAGTTGCGAAGTCGTCGTCACCTTGAAGCGGCCGCCGCTGGCCGTGTTCGATGCTGCCTCGCCGTTGCAGTCGAATTATTTCCGCTTCCGCCTGAGTCCCGAGGTGGTGATCTCGGCGGGCACGCGGGTGAAGCAGGCCGGCGAAGCCATGCGCGGCGAACCGGCGGAGCTGGTGGCGCGGCATCAGTCGCCGAACGAGGAACAGCCCTATCAGCGCCTGCTCGGCGACGCGCTGCGCGGCGACGCCGCGCAATTCACCAGCGACGCCTGCGTGGAAGCCGCCTGGGCCGTGGTCGAGCCCATCCTGGGCCATGCCGCACCCGTGCATGAGTACGCGCCCGGCAGCTGGGGACCGGCTGCGGCTGACGCATTGACCGAACCCGACGGCGGCTGGCGCGATCCGCAAGCGGAGACCACGCAGCCATGTTGATCTCGTGCAAATCCCTTCGAGGCCGACCATGAAACCCATCCAGCAATTGCGCCAGCTCGGCCAGAGCCTCTGGTTGGACAACATCACCCGCGACATGCTCGACGACGGCACTTTGCGCCGCTATATCGACGAGTTGTCGATCACCGGGCTTACGTCCAACCCCAGCATCTTCAACGCCGCCATCGGCGAAGGCCGCGCCTACGACAACGACATCCGCGCGAAGGCGCGCGCGGGCCTGGCTGGCGAGGACTTGTTCATCGAACTGGCGCTGGACGATCTGCGCCGCGCCGCCGATCTGTTCCGCCCGGCCTTCAAGGCGAGCCAGCAGATCGATGGCTGGGTGTCGATGGAGGTATCGCCGCTGCTGGCTGCGGACACCGAGGGCAGCATCCGTTCCGCCAGGGACATTCACGACAAGGCGCAGCGCCCGAATCTCTACGTAAAGATTCCCGGCACGCCGGAGGGTGTGCCGGCGATCGAGGAATCGATTTATGCCGGCGTGCCGATCAATGTGACTCTGCTGTTTTCCCGCGAACAGTACGTCGCGGTGGCGCAGGCCTATATGCGCGGCATCGAGCGCCGCCTGGAGGCCGGACTGGATCCGCGCGTGAGTTCGGTCGCCTCGCTGTTCGTCAGCCGCTGGGACGTGGCGGTGAAGGACAAGGTGCCGGAGGAACTGCGCAACCGGCTTGGCATCGCCATCGGCGGCCGCGTGTACCAGGCCTACCGGCAACAGCTGGCGTCGAAGCGCTGGCAGGCGCTGGCCGAGGCCGGCGCTCGTCCGCAGCGGCTGTTGTGGGCCAGCACCGGCACCAAGGATCCGAAGGCCTCCGACACCTTGTACGTCGAGGCATTGGCGGCGCCCGACACCATCGACACCATGCCTGACAAGACCTTGCTCGCCTTCGCGGACCACGGCGCGGTGGGTGGCGCGATGCCCACCGACGGCGGCGATGCGGAGCAGGTGCTGGCGCGCTTTGCCGAGGCCGGCGTCGATATCGACGCGCTCGCGCAGCAGCTGCAGCAGGAGGGCGCGGCCTCGCTCGTCAAGTCATGGAAGGAACTGCTCCAGCGCATCGCCGACAAGAGCGCGCAGCTGACAGGCGCCTGAGCGGCGCACTCCATCCACAACTTCAGGTGACCCGCATGGCGGACGATCTCGACCAGAAATGCATCAACACCATCCGCTTCCTGTCGGTCGACATGGTGCAGAAAGCCAACAGCGGCCATCCCGGCCTGCCGCTCGACGCGGCGCCGATGGCCTATGTGCTGTGGACGCGCTGGCTGAAATACCACCCGGCCAACCCGGACTGGTTCGATCGCGACCGTTTCGTGCTCTCGGCCGGCCACGGCTCGGCCTTGCTTTACAGCCTGCTGCACCTCACCGGTTTCGAGCTCTCGCTCGACGACATCAAGCAGTTCCGCCAATGGGGCAGCAAGACGCCGGGACATCCGGAGCGCGGCCACACGCCCGGCGTGGAAACCACCACCGGCCCGCTGGGGCAGGGCATGGCCAATGCGGTGGGCATGGCGATTGCCGAAGCGCAACTGGCGGCGCGCTACAACCGTCCCGGACATACGGTGATCGATCACTGCACCTATGCCCTCGTGAGCGACGGCGACCTGATGGAAGGCGTGGCCTCCGAAGCCGCATCGCTGGCGGGAGACCTCAAGCTGGGCAAGCTGATCTGCCTGTACGACCAGAATTCGGTGACGCTATCCGCCGGCACCGACATCACCTTCGGCGAGGACGTGCGGCGCCGTTTCGATGCCTACGGCTGGCACACCATCGCCGTAGCCGATGGCAACGACCTGATTGCGCTGGATGCGGCGCTGGAGACCGCGCGTGCGAAGACCACGCGGCCGACCATGATTCTGGTGCGCACGCACCTGGGCTACGGCTCGCCGGAGCAGGACCAGTTCAAGGCGCACGGCTCGCCGCTGGGCGAAGAGAACGTACGCAAGACCAAGCAGAAGCTCGGTTGGCCGACGGAGCCGGACTTCCTGATCCCCAACGATGCGCTGGCGCATTTCCGCCAGGCGCAGCGGCGCGGTGAGCAATGGGAGGCCGCGTGGAACGAACGGATGGCGGCCTATGCGCAGGCTTTTCCGGACCTCTACGACGACTTGCAGCTGCTGATCCGGCGTGAGCTTCCCAAGGACTGGGATGCCGGCATTCCCAGCTTTCCCGCCGATGCCAAAGGCATGGCCACGCGCGACGCCTCCGGCAAGGTGATGAATGGCTTCGTGTCGAACGTGCCCGGCTTCACCGGCGGCTCCGCCGATCTGGACCCATCGACCATGACGGCGCTGAAGGGCCAGGGCGATTTTCATCCCGGCGCAGGGCCGGGCGCTGACCTGCAAGGCACGGATTCCGCCGGCTGGAGCTATGCCGGCCGCAACGTCCACTTCGGTGTGCGCGAACATGCGATGGGCGCCATCGCCAACGGCCTGGCGGCGCATGGCGGCATGATTCCGTTCGGCTCCACCTTCCTGATCTTCTCCGACTATATGCGGCCGCCGATACGCCTGGCGGCGCTGATGAAGCTGCACGTGATCCATGTGTTCACCCACGACAGCGTGGCGCTGGGCGAAGACGGCCCGACGCATCAGCCGGTGGAGCAGCTGGCGAACCTGCGTGCGATTCCCAACCTGTTACTGATCCGTCCGGCCGATGCCAACGAGACCGCGGTGGCATGGCGCGTGGCCATGGAAACGAAGGATCGCCCGGTGCTGCTCGCGCTGACCCGGCAGAAGGTGCCCACGCTGGACCGCGAGCGCTGCGCGCCGGCCGACGGCTTGCGCCGCGGCGGCTATGTGCTGTTCGATACGCCGGGCCGCAAGCTCGAGCTGATCCTGATCGCCAGCGGCTCGGAAGTGAGCCTGATCGTCGCGGCCGCGGAACGCCTGCAAAGCGACGGCGTGGCGGTGCGTTGCGTGTCGATGCCGTGCTGGAAACTGTTCGACGCGCTGAGCCAGGAGCAACGCGACGAGGTGCTGCCGCCTTCGGTCGGCGCCCGCCTGGCGGTGGAGCTTGGCGTGTCCCAGGGCTGGGAGCGCTATATCGGCCCGCGCGGCGACATGCTGGGCATCGAGCACTTCGGCGCATCGGCGCCGGCCGAGGTGCTGCTGGAGAAATTCGGCTTTAGCGCGGACGGGGTCTACACCCGCGCCAAAGCCCTGCTCGCCAGGTAGCGCTTATTCCTTGGTGATGGCGTGCCCGCCGAACTCGTTGCGCATCGAGGCCAGCAGCTTGTCGGCGAAGGATTCCTTGTCGCGCGAACGCAGGCGTTCGATCAGCGATTGCGCGATCACTGGCGTGGGCACATTGAGCTCGATCGCCTCGTCCACCGTCCAGCGGCCTTCGCCGGAATCCGGCACGTACGGCGCGATGCCGGCCATCTCCGGGTTCTTGCCCAGCGCGTCGGCTGTGAGGTCGAGCAGCCAGGAACGCACCACGCTGCCGTGGCGCCAGATCTCGGCGATCTGATGCAGGTCCAGCGCGAACTCGGTCTTGTGCTTGAGGATGGAGAAGCCCTCGGCATAAGCCTGCATCAGGCCGTACTCGATGCCGTTATGGACCATCTTGGTGTAGTGGCCGGAACCGACCGGCCCGACGCGCGCCCAGCCACGATCCGGCGCCGGCGCAAGCGTCTCGAAAACAGGACGCAAGCGCTCGACCGCCGCTTCGTCGCCGCCGATCATCAGGCTATAGCCCTCGTCCAGGCCCCAGATGCCGCCGCTGGTGCCGCTGTCGACATAGGCGATGCCGTGTTCGGCGAAGCGCTTCGCGCGGCGCTGGGTGTCCTTGTAATAGGAGTTGCCGCCGTCGATCACCGTATCGCCCGCGGCGAGCAGCGGCAGCAGCGTATCGAGGCTGGCATCCGTGGGATCGCCCGCCGGCACCATCAGCCACAGCGTGCGCGGCGCGGGCAGGGCAGCGACCAGCGCGGCCAGCGATTCCGCCGAGGCGGCACCCTTGTCTTCGAGCGCCTTGCGCGCAGCCGGTTGCGGATCGAAGCCGACGATGGCGTGGCCGCCGCGCATCAGCCGCTGCGCCATATTGGCGCCCATCCGGCCCAGGCCGATCATGCCGAGTTTCATGGTGGGTTCCTCGAGTGGGTTGTCATGGCAGAGCGACATGATGAACCATCGGGGCAGCCGGCGACATGTATTCGCCGCGAAAACCGAGGGCACTCTCATGGCGGAACGTTCGCAACAAGCTGTGTCACCTGGTTTCGTCGTGCTGAAGCAGACCGCAGCAGGGCGGTGGCAGCTGCTGGGCGAAGTGAAGCGCAAGCCTGGCCTCACGGCACAGGCCGCGCGCACGCACGCGATCATGGAGGCGACGGGCGGCAAGGCGAAGGCGGGGGAAATCTATGCCGCGGTGTTGCGCAGCGAATGGCTGGTTGCGCAGAAGTGGAGTCCGCAGGACACCTGAAGAAGGTGCTGCGCATGGGCGCGCAGCCGAGGCACGACAACCGCGAACGTTATCAGCCCGCTTCATCGTGCAACAAGTGATACACGTCGCGATTGAGCACACGCGATGCGCCATCTAAAGTTCGCTCATTGACGAGCGGCGAGCGTGCCGGCAAGGAGCCGGCACGCTCGCCGCTGTCGTGTTTCCACAGGGGGAGACCATGATCACCGCGCCGATCACTTAGCTGCGCCTGCTGCGCATCGCTCAAGCATCGCGGATGCCGTTTCGGAAAAAAGTGTGATACGCATTGTAAGTGCGTTGCACCTCTTCCACGTGCATTGCGCGATCGCGCATATCCCGTCCCATCGTGTTTCACGTCCCGCCTTGGTGCGCTCCCCCGCATCGAGGCCAAGCCCGTTCGCATGGCGCATGGTTGCGTCGCCATGACGCAAGCGCGTACCCACATCCCCGCATCGCTCGCCCTGCATGGCCATCGATGCAAAGCCACCGAAGAGGAAGTCCTCATGAGCAACAGAAGCAAAGGCAAGGCAGCCCGTTCACGCGCCCATCGAAAAGGCGAGCTGCTGGCGTTCACCAGCCTGGCCCTGGCAGTGGCCTGCGGTTTGCCCGGCCAGGCAAAAGCCGCCAGCTACACCGTGACCAGCCAGGCCCAGTTGATCGCGGCCATCAATGCGGCGAATGCGGATCCCGATGCGAATGCGACGATTACCCTTGGCAGCAACATCACCTTGGCGGCCGTTACGCTGCCATCGCCTACCAAGCCGATGACGATCGATACCCAGGGCTTCACCCTGACGACGCCAGGTTCGGCAGGCAGCAGTACCTTCGCAGGGACCGGCGCCACGCTGACCATTTCAGGCACCCTTGTCGGCGGCAATGGCGCGAACGTGGCGGGGGCGACCTCCACCGGCGGCGTCGGTCTGGGCGTCAGCAGCGCTGCCGCGTCCGTCGTGAATAACGGCCACATCACCGGAGGCAATGGCGGTACGGTCGGCGCCGGAGCTGGAGCAGGCGGCGTCGGTGCGGCGCAAGGTGTCGGTACTTTCATCAATAACGGCACGATCACCGGTGGTTCCGGCGCCGGAGGAGTTGCCAGCGGCATCGGAGCTACCGTCAGCCGCGGCGGCACGATGATCAACCACGGCGCCATTCAAGGCGGTGTCGGGCAGACCGCGGCCGGCGGTTTCGGCATGGAACTGGTGGCCGGCGGCGGCACGCTTACCAATGACGGCACGATCAAGGGCGGCGAGTCGCTGAGCGGCACCGCCACCGGCGGTTACGCCGTCTACGTGAGCGGAGCCGGCAGCTCGATCATCCAGAACTCCGGCAGCATCGAAGGCGGCACCGGAACGCTGGCGATCTTCGGCAACAATCAATCGTTTACCTTGATCAACAGCGGCACGATCCGCGCCGGAGCGGGTCAAGCCAATGCGATCCAGGCGACGGGATCCATCGCGCGCACCCTGACGCTGGAACTGCAGGCCGGGTCGGTCATCGTCGGCAATGTCGTCGCTATTGCCGGAGGCTCTGCCAACACCTTCCGTCTGGGCGGAAGCACGGACGCTACATTCGACGTTTCGACCATCGGCGCCACCGGGCAATACCAGAACTTCAACCTGTTCCAGAAGACCGGTACCAGCACCTGGACCTTGACCGGCACGGGCACCACCGCCACGCCATGGAACATCCAGCAGGGCACGCTGCAGCTGGGCAACGGCGGCACCTCCGGCAGCTTTATCGGCGACGTCACCGACAACGGCACGCTGGCCTTCAACCGCAGCGACGCGCTCGCCTTCGGTAACGTCATCAGCGGCAGCGGCACGGTGAGCCAGGTGGGTTCCGGCGTCACGACCTTGAGCGGCACCAATACCTACACCGGCGGCACCGCCATCGCGGCGGGTACCTTGCGCGTAAGCAGCGATGCCAACCTGGGCGATGCCTCGGGTGGCTTGAGCTTCACCGGAGGCACGCTCAACAGCACCGCGAACATGGCTTCGGCACGCACCGTCGCCTTGAACGGCACCGGCGGCTTCCTCACCGATGCCGGCACCACGCTGAGCCTGAGCGGCGTCATCAGCGGCAATGGCCATCTGTTGAAGACCGGCGACGGCACGCTGGTGCTGACCGGCACCAACACCTACGCCGGCGGCACCCAGCTCAACGGCGGCGAGTTGCGCATCGCCAGCGATGCCAACCTCGGCGCCGCCGCGGGCGGCATCGGCATCGCCGGAGGCACGCTGCACACCACGGCGGACGTCACCAGCGCACGCGCCGTGTCGTTGAGCGGCGCCGGCAGCTTCCTCACGGATGCCGGCACCACGACGACACTCAATGGCGCGATCACCGGCGCCGGCGGCCTGATCAAGGCAGGCGACGGCACGCTGGTGCTGGCGGCCGGCAACACCTATGGCGGCGGCACCACGATCAGCGGCGGCAAGCTGCAGCTCGGTAACGGCGGCGCCAGCGGCAGCCTGGCCGGCAACGTCACCGACAACGGCACGCTGGTGTTCAACCGCTCGGATAACGTCACCTTCGCTGGAACCATCACGGGTTCGGGCGCGGTGGTGCAGGCGGGCACGGGCAGCACCGTCTTCAGCGGCACGCACACCTACAGCGGCGCCACCACCATCGATGCCGGCCGCCTGGCGATCAACGGTTCGATCGCCAGCCCGGTCACGGTGAATGCTGCCGGCACGCTGGGCGGTACCGGCACCATCTTCGGCAACGTCACCAATGCGGGCACGGTGGGGCCGGGCAATTCGATCGGCACGCTGACCATCGCCGGCAATTACGCGGGCCAGGGCGGCCTGTTGCAGATCGAATCCACGCTGGGCGGCGACAGCTCTCCGTCGGATCGCCTGGTGGTGACCGGCGACACCTCCGGCACCACGCACGTGAAAGTGGTCAACGTGGGCGGGCAGGGCGCGCAGACCGTCGAAGGCATCAAGCTGGTCGACGTGCAGGGCGCTTCCAACGGCAGCTTCGACCTGGCCGGCGATTATGTTTTCCAGGGGCAGCAGGCCGTGGTTGCCGGCGCTTATGCCTACCGCTTGTACAAGGGCGGCGCGAGCACACCCAGCGATGGCGATTGGTATCTGCGCTCGGCGGTGATCCAGCCGACCGACAACAATCCGCCGCCGACCAATCCGCCGCCGCCGCCGCTGTACGCGCCCAGCGTGCCGGTCTACGAGGCTTATGCCGGCGTGCTGCGGCGCCTCAACGATCCCGGCACCTTGCAGCAGCGCATCGGCAGTCCCGACATGGCATCGAGCCAGGCGGGCGCGGAGAACGCGCGCAACAGCGCGGCGTGGGTGCGCGTCTACGGCGACCACGCCGACCTGGCGCCGCAGACTTCCACCACCGGCACCCACTACGACGCCAGCACGCAGCGGCTGCAGGCGGGTTTCGATGGACTGGTGCGCGAAAGCGAAGCCGGCGCGCTGGTCGCGGGCGCCACGCTGCAGTACGGCAAGGTCACGTCCGACGTGTCGTCGGTCTATGGTTTCGGCCGCATCAAGAGCACCGGTTACGGCATCGGCGGCACCTTGACCTGGTACGGCCGCAACGGCTTGTACGTCGACGCCCAGGCGCAGTGGAACCGTTACGACAGCGACCTGAGTTCGCGCACGCTGGGCAAGGTGCTGGCGGATGGAAACAAGGGTTCCGGCTATAACGTCGGCGTCGAGATCGGCCAGAAATTCGCCTTGAGCGAGCGCTGGTCGCTGATTCCGCAGGGGCAGCTGACCTACGCCACGGTGGACTTCGACCGCTTCACCGACCCTTATGGCGCTTCGGTGAGGCGGAAGGACGGCGACAGCCTGGTCGCCCGCGCGGGCATGGCGGTGGACCACGAGCACAGCTGGCGCAGCGAAGCCGGCGGCGCCAGCCAGGCGCATGTCTACGGCATTGCCAATCTGTATTACGACGTGCTCCACAAGACCAAGGTCGGCGTGGCCGATCTCAGCGCCGACAGCAGGGATGTGCCGCTGTGGGGCGGGCTTGGCGTGGGCGGTTCGCTGGCGTGGAAGGACGGGCGTTACCAGGTGTATGGCGAGGCCTTGGGGCAGACCAGCCTGAAACACTATGGCGACAGCAATGCGTATAGCTTGCGGCTCGGTTTTCGGATGAGCTGGTAACGAGCGGCCCGGTCCGCGTGCGTCGCATGCGGGCCGGGCGGCGGATGGAAGGCGCCGGCAGGTCACGATAATCTGCCGCTTTACCGCCGCCATCCCTCCTCAACCGCGAGCCCCATGACCGCCACGCCGCGCAACGTAGCCCTGGATCGACTGCGTTCCTTCGTCACGCTCCTGGTGCTGTTGCATCACAGCCTGCTCGCCTATCACCCCTATGCGCCGCCGGTGGCTCCGTTCACCGCACCGGCCATGCTGTGGACGGCTTTCCCGGTGGTGGACAGCGTGCGGCTGCCCGGCGCTGAGTGGGTGGTCGGTTTCAACGACGTGTTCTTCATGGCGCTGATGTTCCTGGTCTCGGGCCTGTTCGCTTGGCCGGCGCTGGCGCGTCGCGGCGTGGTCGATTTCGTCGGCGAGCGCCTGCGGCGACTCGCCGTGCCCTTCATGTATGCCGCCGCCGTGCTGGTGCCGCTGGCGTATTACCCGGCCTGGCGAATGAGCGGTGGCGGCGGTGGCGGCCTTGGCGTGCTGGCGTTTCTGCAGGACTGGATGCGCTTGAGCGTGTGGCCCGCGGGGCCGGCCTGGTTTCTCTGGGTATTGCTGGTGTTCGGTGTGCTCGCCGCGGGCGTGTATGCGGTTGCGCCGAAAGCCGGCGCGGCGCTCGGGCGCCTGCTGATAGGGCAGAAGCCGGTCGTGCTGTTCGGTTTGTTGGCAGGCCTCTCGGCGCTGGTTTATCTGCCGGTGACGCATACGGTGGATCCGCAGGCCTGGCTCAGCTTCGGGCCGTTCTTCGTGCAGATCAGCCGCGCGCCGATCTATGCGCTGTACTTCGTGGTGGGCATCGGCATGGGCGCCATGACGTTCGAGCAGGGGTTGCTCGCGCCGGATGGCCCGCTGGCGCGGCAGTGGCGGGATTGGCTGATTTCGGCGCCGGTGGTGTATGTGCTGCTGGTGGCCATTCAGATGGGGCTGGCCAAGGCGCAGAGTGCGGGGACGTCCACGGATATCTGGCGCATCGCCGAGAACCTGGCCTTCGTCACTTCCTGCGCGGTGTCATGCCTGGCCTTCCTCGCGTTGTTCCTGCGCTTTTCCAAGCGCGCAGGCCGGATCGGCAACAGCTTGTCGCGCAACGCCTATGGCATCTATCTCGTGCACTACGTGTTCGTGACCTGGCTGCAGTGGAAGCTGCTCGACCGGCCGCTGCCGGCGCTCGAAAAGGTGCTGATCGTCTTCGTGGGAACCGTGCTGCTGAGCTGGCTGACCACCGCGATCCTGCGGCTTATCCCCGGAATAGCCCGCGTGCTTTGAGCCGCTGCGTAAGCAGCAACACGCAGGCTGCGGCCAGCAGCATGCGCAAGGCATCGAGCGAGTCGCCGAACGGGTCGCCGTTGCGCGCGTGCGTGGCGATGGCGCCGAGCATCGTCAGGGCGAGCACGGTGGCCGCTATCGGACGCAGGCGCGGAATCAGCAGCGCAAAGGCGCTCAGGGTTTCGACGGCCACCACTGCATACATCGACCACACCGGATAACCGGAAGCCTGGAAGAACTGCCGCATCTCCGCATCGTGCAAGGCCTTGCCGATCTCGAAACCGAAGAAGTTGAGCGCGATATAGACCGACAGCGCCGCGGCCAGCCTGGCGGCAGCCTGCGCGCCCTGGGATCGCTGCCTGGCCGCATCGACCGTCGCCACCATCGCCATGCCCACCAGCCACGGGCCGAGTGCCACGGTGCCACTCGCCAGTTGGCGCAGCGGGTTCTTCATCGCATCCGGCACCACCGGCAACAGCGCCACGCCGGCCAGCCATGCCAAGCCCAGAACCAGGCACCCGCCCACCACGATGGCCGACAGCGCGCGCCGCCCTTGCGCACGGATGGGTAGGAGAAGAATGCCCAGGGCGAGCAGCGCCGCGATCCCCGCATGCGCCAGAAAGACCGCGGTATCCGACATGGGCTGGGGGCGTTGGGAAGGTGGGCGAGTCTACCCAGGCTTCACCACCGGCCCGCCCGTGCCGGAAGTCCCGTGGGACGCGGCCTGGGGCGGGGCGGCTATATGCGCGGAAGTAAGGACCCGGAAGCGGGGTGTCCCGTAGACAGGAGAGTTACTTCCGGGGGCCGGGACGCTTGACGTCCGGCTTGGACGGCGCTTCGCCGGTATGGTTCGGGTCGCGGTCGTAGTGGTTGGACTTGGTATAGCTCTTCACTTTCTCGCCAACCGGGGCTTTTTTCTTGTCAACCGGCTTACTCGCGTAGGCGGAGTGGATTTCGGCTAGCGAGATGTCTTTCGGGGGCTGGTTCATCACAGTCTCCGCGGGCGGGAAAGATTCACGGTACACCTACTGCCCCGGAGAAGCGAATGCGGGACGTCATTTCACTCGTTTTTCACAGGTGGCCGAATGAGGCGGCTACCAGAGCCGTGTTCGCTTCGCTGCGGGAAGAAACATGCGGTCGCCTTGCTTGACCTTAAACGCCCGGTAAAACGCCTCCTGGTTCGCCACCGCACCGATCACCCGGTAGTGGTCTGGCGCATGCGTATCGGCCAATGCCCGTGTGATACCGGCTGGCGTGGCGACCGGTTCCTCCGCCCAGATGCGCGCGAAGCTCAGGAAGAAACGCTGGTCGCCGGTGAAGCCGTCGAGGACCGACGCCGGATGATTGCCGCGTGCCAGCTGGTAGGCGTCATAGGCAATCGCCAAGCCGGAGTTGTCGGCGATGTTCTCGCCGATGGTGAGTTCGCCGTCGAGGCGGAAGCCCGACGCGAGTTCGTAGCCGCTGTACTGGGCGATCAAGGCGCGCGTGCGGCGTTCGAACTCGCCGCGATCCGTCGCCGACATCCATTCGACGCGTTTGCCCAGGCCGTCGTACTGGCTGCCTGCGCGATCGAACGCGTGCGTCAGTTCGTGCGCGATAAAGAAGCCGAGGCCGCCGTAGTTCACCGCGTCGTCGGCATCCATCTGGAAGTAGGGCGGTTGCAACAGCGCTGCCGGAAGCACCACCTGGTTGCGGCTGACCGAGTAGTAGCCATTGACCGATTGCGGCGACATGGTCCATTCCTCGCGGTCGACGGGGCGCCCCAGCTTGTCCACTTCGAATTGCCACAGCAGCGCGCGTGCGCGCAGCCAGTTGCCGATGGGGTCATCGGCACGGGTAGCCAGGGACGAGTAGTCCTTGATGCGATCCGGTGCGCCCATGCGGATCACCAGCTGGTCCAGCTTCGCCAGCGCGCCTTGCTTGCTGGTCTCGCTCAGCCAGTCCGCTGCCCGAATACGCTGCCGGAATGCGGCGGCCACGTTGTCCAGCACGTGCATGGCCTGTGCTCTGGCCTCCGGTGGAAAGTGGCGTTGCACGTAGAGTTGGCCCAGCGCATCGCCCATCGCGTCTTCGAGCACGCCCATGGCGCGCAGCCAGCGCGGGCGGGCCGCCGTCGCGCCTTGCAAGGTCATGGTGTAGAAGCGATCGGCCTCGTCGCGGTAAGGCGCGGGCAGGAAGCGGGCGAGATGGTCGAGAAGGCGGAAGCGCAGGTAGGCGCGCCATGTCGGCAGCGGTACGTTGTTCAGCAGTTTGCCGTAGGTGGCGAAGTAGTCCGGCTCGCTGAGGTTGTAGCGGACGGTGTCGGCGGGAATGCCGATACCGTCGGCGAACAGTGCCAGGTCCAATCCCGGTGTGGCAGTCGAAAGTTGCGCGCGAGTCTGCCGATGGGTCGTGGCGCCTGGAACGCGCTTGGCCACCTCGGTCCATTGCGCACGTGCCAGTTGCGTTTCCAGCGACACGATGCCGCGCGCTTCGTCCGCGGCGTGTTTCGAGCCGGCCAGGGCCAGGATGCGTTCGACATGGCCGCGGTAGGCCTCGCGCATCTTGGTAAAGCGCGGTTCGTCGCTCAGGTAGTAGTCGCGCTCGGGCAGGGCGAGGTCGGATTGGACGAAGTCGGCGATATAGTGGGTGGGGTCTTGATCGTCGGGGTGGATCCAGGTGCCCAGGCCCAGATCCAGCCCATGCGCCGACAGCATGGCGATTGCCCGCACCACGTCGCGAGGCGCGGCCGCCTGGTCGAATGATTTGAGCCAGGAGGTGAGCGGTTGCAGGCCGGCGGCATCGATATGCGCAATGTCCATATAGCTGGCGTAGAAGTCCGCGAGCTTGCGCTGGTTGGCATCGGCGCCGCGGTTCTGTGCAAGCTGCCGAATGTCCTTGTCGAGCTCTTCGTAGACGCGCAACTGCAATTCGCGGTTGGCGCTCCAGCCGGGCATATAAGCGGGGCCGTGGACGCGCTGGATCCAGCCACCCACGGCATAGGTATAGAAATCGTCCTGTGGCCGTACACGGGTATCCAGGTCCGCGGAATCGATGCCGGATTTCGGCGGTGCGCTAAGGTCCGCTGCGCCCGCGGAGTTCGAACACAAAAGGAACAGCATCGAAGCCAGCGCCAGCCCACGCATATCTTGTCCCCCGGACATATGTTCAAAGAAACGTAACATGTGACATAATTGCCTCGCAAGCACGCCGTCACGCCAGGATTGCCAGCCATGACCGACTTCATCCAATCCCAGGGCCTGATCTTCCTGCCGCACATCCTGCGGCGGCTGGCCAACCGCTTCAGCGATGCCTGCGACGAGGTCTTTCCGGACTTCGGCATTGTCGTCCCGACCAACCTGGTCTCCACCACGCATCTGCTGTTCGAGCAGGGGCCGGCCTCCGTCACGGACATCGCGACCGCGATCGGCCAGTCGCATCCATTCGTCATCAAGGGCGTGAAAGAGTTGAAAGGCCTGGGCCTGATCAGCACGCGCTCGGATCCGAAGGACGGCCGGCGCACCATCGTCGCGCTCACCACCAAGGGCAAGCTGCAGGCGCAGCGGCTGCTCGATGCGCGGCCGGCGTTCGAGGCGGCTTATCGCCGGCTGATGAAAGAAGCCGGCGCGGATATCTTCGATCCGCTGTGGCGCATGGAAGACGCCCTGCGCGGAACGACCTTTGCCGAACGCATCGCCGCGGAACGGGAATAAGCGGGGAAGGGGCTCAGGCGACCGCCGAGTTCAAAGCCACCACATCCCGCCGCGGCGGCGCGCCGAACATCCGCGCGTATTCGCGGCTGAACTGCGAAGGGCTTTCGTAGCCGACGCGGTACGCCGCCGATTCCGCGTTCGCTACGCCAGCCATCATCAAGTGACGGGCTTCCAGCAGCCGCAATTGCTTCTGGTATTGCAGCGGCGTCATGGCGGTAAGCGCCTTGAACTGGCGATGGAAGGCCGAGGGGCTCAGCTGGGCGATCGCGGCCAGCTCATCGATGCGCACCGGCTCGCGGAACTGGTCGCGCAGCTTGTGCAGCGCTTTCATCATGCGCTGCGTATGCCCGGTGCCCAGCACCACGTTGGCGATCTCGCCGCCGTGCGGTCCGGCCAGCAGCCAGTAGTAGAGCTCGCGCTTCATCATCGGGGCGAGTACGGGGATCGCTTCGGGTGTATCGAGCAGGCGCGCCATGCGCAACACGCATTCGGTGAGCGGGCCGGCGAAGTCGGTGACAAAGATGCCGCGTTGCGCGCCGCCGACCAGCCGCGGCGGGCTAGGCAGGCTCTCCAGCATCTCGCGCATGCCTGCGGCGTCGAATTCAAGCACGATGCACAGGTAAGGTTCGGCTGGGCTGGCGCGGGTCACCCGGCTCAGGCCCGGCATCTTGTCCACGCTGACCACCAGCGCCTGCCCGGCACGGTAATCGTGGCGCCGGCTACCGAAGACGCTGCACTTGGCGCCCTGCACGACCACGCACAGCACTGGCTGCGATACCAGATGCGTCGGATGCTGCTGCCGGCGATCGGTGCGCAGGAAGGCAAAGCCCTTGATCGGTGTCGCATGAAAGCCCTCGCCGCCGTGTTTGTCGGTATGGCGTTTGACGATATCGACCAATGTGTCGGCCATGGCGGGACCCTCGATGTACACGCCATGGATGCTAGCGCCATTCGCGCAGCCCGCGGCGCGGGCGGAGCAGGATCGGGCAAGAACAGGGCCGGTTCCGGCATTCGGTGCGGCGGGAGCGGCGCCTAAGCTTGCCGCCGTTCTCCTCCACCAAGCAGGTTTGCCATGAATACCAGCGTCACCGGAAACAAGATCGCCATCGTCACCGGCGGAAGCCGTGGCCTCGGTCGCAACACCGTGCTCCACCTTGCGCGCCGTGGCGTGGACAGCATCTTTACCTATCGCGCCAATCAGGCGGAAGCCGCCGAAGTAACCCGGCTCGCCGCCGAAGCCGGACGTAAAGCTATCGCCTTGCAGCTCGATACCGGCGACACCGCGCAGTTCGACGGCTTCGTCGGCGAGGTGCGCAAGGCGCTGGCGACACTGGGTGCGGAGCGTTTCGACTATCTGGTCAACAACGCCGGCAATTCGCACCACGCACCGATTGCCGAAACCGCGGAAGAGGACGTGGACAGCCTCTACCGCGTACACTTCAAGGGCGTGTTCTTCCTCACCCAGAAACTGCTGCCGCTGATCAACGACGGCGGCCGCATCGTCAACGTCTCCAGCGGCCTGACCCGCGTCTCGTTCCCGGGCAGCGCGCCGTATGCCTCGATGAAGGGCGCGGTCGAAGTGCTGACGCGCTATCTGGCCAAGGAGCTGGGGCCGCGCGGTATCGCGGTCAACACGGTGGCGCCGGGTGCGGTGGAAACCGATTTCAGCGGCGGCATGGTGCGCGACAATCCGGAGGTCAACCGGTGGGTAACGGAGGTAACGGCATTGGGCCGTCCGGGCCTGCCGGACGATATCGGCCCGATGATCGCCTCGCTGCTGATGGCGGACAATCGCTGGGTCAATGCGCAGCGCATCGAAGTGTCCGGTGGCATGCTGATCTGAGGAAGCTGTCCCGGTTGGCATCGGCGAGGCGCTTGCCCGCCGATTGCCAGGATTTCGCCCGATGGCGGTGCAGCGAGGCTTTTACCATCCGCACCGCCATTGGATCGGAGCCACTACCTTGCCATCTTCTTTCGCCGCTCTCTGCACCGCCGGCCTGCTGCTAGCCGCAGGCTCCGTTCACGCCGCGACCAGGCCGGACTTCGACAGCGAACTGCGCCGCGCCGCCGACACCTTCATGCGCGACAACCACATTCCTGGCATGGCCATCGCCATCACCGTGGACGGCAAGGAGCGCTACTACAACTTCGGTGTGGCATCGAAGCAGAGCAAGCAGAAGGTCAGCAGCGACACGCTGTTCGAGCTGGGTTCGATCAGCAAGACCTTTATCGCGACGCTGGCTACTTATGCGCAGGCCGAAGGCAAGCTATCGCTCGATAACCAAGTCGAGGATTACTTGCCGGAATTCAACGGCAAGCCGTTCGGCAAGGTCGCGCTGTTCGGCCTGGGCACGCATACCGCCGGCGGTTTTCCACTGCAGGTGCCCGACGAAGTGGGCAATCATCAGCAACTCATCGATTGGCTGAAAGCATGGCAGCCGCGCTACCCGGAAGGCACCAAGCGCAGCTATGCCAACCCCAGCATCGGCATGCTCGGCCTGATCACCGCCGACCGAATGGGCCAGCACTACGCCGACGCGGTCGAGCACACGCTGCTGCCCAAGCTGGGTCTGAGCGATACCTTTATCCGCGTACCGGATGCCAAAAAGGCCGATTACGCGCAGGGCTACAACAGCGACGATAAACCAGTGCGCGTCAATCCCGGCGTACTTGGCGACGAAGCGTACGGCGTGATCTCCAGCGCAAAAGACCTGCTGCATTACCTCCACGTGCAACTCGGCGAAACACCGGTCGACGCACTCACCCGCCGCGCCATCGCAGACACCCGCATCGCCTACTACCAGAGCGGCCCCATGACCCAGGACCTCGCCTGGGAGCAATACCCCTATCCAGTCACCCATGACGACCTGCTGCGCGGCAACGCCAGCCAGATGATCCGCGAAGACCAGCCCGTCACCGCGATCAAGCCACCGCGTCCGCCCTCTGACGCCGTTCTGGTGAACAAGACCGGCGCCACCAATGGCTTCGGTGCCTATATCGCCTTCGTGCCGGCGAAGAAGCTGGGACTGGTGATCCTCACCAATCGCAGCCATCCGACCGAGGTACGGGTGGAGTTTGCGTATGAGGTGTTGAAGCTGATGGATCCGGAAGGACTGGGCGGAGCCACTCACTGAGCGAAGCACCGCGGTGACCCGGGCCTTACCTTACGCGACAGTTACAGAACTGACATAACCCACTGCTAGCCTCCCAAACGTGTAGCCGATGTATAAAGCCTCACCCGGCGCGAGGTCGGGCCGACCGGCGATCCGGAGACGGTCTATGAAGTACGCCTGGTGGGCGCTGATGGCTGCGTGTGGGTTTTGTGGGGGGGCGGGCCATGCCATGGAGCAGCAGGTGGCGGAAGTGGGGCCGGCCGACGATGCGCGCGGGCGCTTGTCTTTCGACATCGGTCCGCAGCCTTTGAGTAGCGCGGTGAGGGCATTCAGCGACGTGACGGGACAGGCCTTGCTGGTTGACGAGCGCCTGCTGGTGGGGCGTGTGTCCCCCGGCGTGCGTGGGGAATTCACGCCGGAAGACGCGCTGCGTCGGCTGCTGGCGGGCACGGGGCTGCGCGAGCGCTACACCTCGGACAAGGCCTTTACCTTGATGCCTGCGGTGGACGCCGACATGGGCGTGGCCAACATGGCCCCCGCCATGGCGCCCGCCGAGACAGCCGACAACGTGGTCGCCAGCTACGGCGCCGCCTTGCAGACCGCGGTCGAAGCCGCGCTCTGCCGCACGCCACTCACGCGTCCCGGCGAATATCGCCTTGCCCTGCAGGTCTGGGTCGACGGCTCCGGCCAGTTGCACCGCCTGCGGCTGCTCGGCAGCACGGGGCGCGAAGAGCGCGACAAGGCAGTGGAGTCGATCCTCGGCGGCTTGCATGTCGATCCGCCGCCGCCGGGCCTGGCCCAGCCGCTGACCCTGCTGTTGCTGCCCGCCGACGCCTCGCGTCCGGCGCACTGCTGAGTTGGCGATGTCGACCTCGCTGTCGCTGATGGGCCTGTTCCTGCAATGGCAACCGGAGCTGCGCAAGCGGCTGCGCCGGCGGCTGGGTTCGGACGAGCTGGTCAACGACGTATTGCAGGAAACCTATCTGCGCGTGGAGCGCCTGGGTGACAGCTCGCCGGTCTCGCACAACCCGGCCGGCTATCTGTTCCGCATGGCGCTCAACGTGGCCGCCGACCAGCGCCAGGCCGAATCGCGCTATCTCACCGGCGAGGAAGTCGAAGACCTGCTGCATATCGCCGACGAGGCGCTGGACCCGGCGCGCATCGCCCATGCCCGCATCGAGATCGCCGCGCTGGAGCACGCCATGGGCGAGCTCACCGTGCGCCAGCGGGAGATCCTGATCGCGGCCCGGGTGGACGACCTGCCGCAACAGGAAATCGCCGACCGCTTCCGCATTTCGGTGCGCATGGTGGGCAAGGAGCTGAAGAAGGCCCTGGAGCATTGCGGCGAGCGCCTGGATCGCCGCGTGGTGCAACGGTTCGGTCCCGGGGCCGGAAAAGCGTCTTGAAGGGTATGGAACCGAATTCCGCCAGCCTGAGCCACGATTCGCCGCTGCACCGCGAGGCGCGCGACTGGCTGCTGCTGCTCAAATCCGGCCGCGCCACGGCTGCCGATGCCCAGGGTTTTCGCCACTGGGTGGCGCAGAGCGTGGCGCATGCGCGTGCGTTCGCCGAGACGCGGTTGATGTGGGAGCGGCTGGGTGCCGCGGCGGCCCATGTGGCTCAGCGCGAGCGCGCGCCTGCGGTGGCGCCGCAGCGCATGACGCGGCGCGCCTTTCTGGGCGGGGCGGTGGCGGCTTCTGCTGCGGCGTTGCTGCTGGCGCAGCCGCCGTTCCGGTTGTGGCCCGGTATCTCCGATATGGCGGCGGATTTCCGCACCGCGACGGGTGAGCAGCGTTCGGTGCAGGTTGCGCCTGGGGTCACGGTGGAGATGAATACGCAGACTGCGTTCAATCTGCGCAAGGTGGATGACCAGCTCGCCGGCATCGAATTGCTGGATGGGGAGATTCAGCTGCAGCTGGCTGAGGGGGCGGGGAATTTCACGGTGTGGGCGGCGAAGGGTGGCCTGCTGGCCAAGCCGGGGTCGCAGTGCAATGTGCGTTGCCTAGGCGGCGATGTGGAGGTCACTGCGCTGGATGGCTCGGTGCGCGTGGACTACCGCGGGCAGAGTGAGGCGCTCGGTGCTGCGCAGCGGGCCAGTTACGGTGAGCGGGAACTTACGCCGCCGGCGCCGGCGGATCTTGAGCAGGCTATGGCTTGGCGCCGCAGGGTGTTGGTGTTTGATAATCGGCCGTTGTCGTATGTGGTGGGGGAGATCAACCGGTATCGGCCGGGGCGGTTGGTGTTGACCAACGATATGTTGGGTACGCGCATGGTGCATGCGCGGTTTTCGCTTAATCAGCTGGCGGATGTTGCGACGTTGATTCGGGAGGCCTTCGGCGCTCGGGTGACGGAGTTGCCGGGGGGCATCGTCCTCCTGAGTTGATGGGCGCTTGCGCGCTTTTAGCTCGTCATCTCGGCGTAGGCCGGGATCCAGTGACGGTATCGTTTGATTTTTGCGGTGACGCGAATGGGCCGCTTATGCAGCGGGCATTTCGTGCGCCTGCCGGCGCCCGAGTCACTTTTTCTTTGCTGGCCCAAAGAAAAAGTAACCCAAAAGAAATGGCCTTAGAGCAACGGCTCGCGACGCGACTAGAAGGAGCGGTGGACGGTCGCGGCAACGGATTAACCAGAGTCGACACGAAACGACTGTGCGTTTACGTGACGCGCGCTTCAACGTGCCGTTGCGAAGAGGACGTTCAAGAACCGCGGCCAGCTTCTGCTCTTCGTTCCTGCACGCCTCACGACTTCACCCCTCTCCCCTCCGGGGAGAGGGCAGGGTGAGGGGTCGGGCGGAGCGGGGCGTGGAGTCTTGCTTCATGTGCAAAAGCTCTCGCTTGCTCTTCTTTGCCGCGTGAATTCCACGTCCAGCATGTCCACCCATATGACATTCCCATGTCACTCGGGGCCGCAAACAAGCCGAAACATCCCCCGTCATGAATTTTTCGTGACGCAGGTTCAGTTCCCCCGGAAGGGTTCCGTCTAAGGGCAAAGGAAGTCGGCACGGGCTGGGATGCCCACCGGAATTTCTTCGCCCGGTGCGCCGTGGGTGTGCCGGAAATCTCGATCGGGCTATGGGCGCGGCTGGTGTGGCGCGCCCCGGGGGATGGTGTGCGTTTTATTGTCAAAGCGGATCGGCCGTCCGGACGGCCCGCATGCAAAACCGGCCTTGGATCGGACATGTGGCTGTCGCGAGGCGGTTATGCGTCGGCGCTTAGCTACGGGGACATGAGGAAAGGGACGACCGAATGGACCGGAGCGTCGCGATGAAGGGCCGCCGGCCGCTGGCCCTCGCCGTCATGCTGGCGCTGGCCTGGAACACGGTGCAGGCGCAGCAGGCCGCCGCACCGGCGCAGGAAGCGCCGCAGCGCTTCGACGTCAACGAATACCTGGTGCGCGGCAATACGCTGCTGCAGGCGGTGGAGATCGAGCAGGCGGTGGAGCCGTTCCTGGGTCCGGGCCGCAGCCTCGACGACGTGCACGGCGCGCGCGATGCGCTGCAGAAGATCTACCAGGCCAAGGGCTACCAGTCGGTCACGGTGGAAGTGCCGCCGCAGCAGGTGCGCGATGGCGTGCTGCTGCTGAAGGTCAGCGAGAACAGCATCGGCCGCGTGCGCGTGGAAGGCTCGCGCTACCACTCGCCACAGGCCATCCGCGAAGCGGTGCCGGCGCTGGCCGAAGGCGCGGTGCCGAACTTCAACCAGGCGCAGGAACAGCTCGCGCAAGTGAACCGCCAGCCTGGCCGGCAAGTGGTGCCGCTGCTGAAGCCCGGCAGCCTGCCGCAGACCATGGACGTCACGCTGAAGGTGGAAGACAGCTATCCGCTGCACGCCAGCCTTGAGGTCAACAACGACCACAGCGCCGACACGCCCGCGCTGCGCACCGTCGGCAACGTGCGCTACGACAATCTGTGGCAGCTGGGCCATACCGTTTCCGCCACCTATATCGTGGCGCCGCAGGACCGCCACGCCGTCGAGGTGTATGCGCTGTCCTACCTGGCACCGTTGAACAGCCAATGGAGCCTGCTCGGTTCCGGCTACAAGTCCAACAGCAATGCCAACACGCTCGGCGGCACC
The DNA here is from genome assembly GCF_018599165.1 of Dyella sp. LX-66. NCBI lineage: Bacteria > Pseudomonadati > Pseudomonadota > Gammaproteobacteria > Lysobacterales > Rhodanobacteraceae > Dyella > Dyella sp. LX-66. Next base: position 277,401 of record NZ_JAHFVJ010000005.1, on the reverse strand, counting down.
ACCGTGCTGGGCAAGGGCAATGCGGTGAGCCTGCAGGCGATCCGCAACCTGCCGACCCTGGGCGACTACGGCCAGTCGTTCTCGCTCAGCGTGGCGCGCAAGCATTTCGACCAGCGCCTGACCGTGGGCGATCAACAGCAGGCGGTGCCGATCACCTACTACCCGCTGACGGTGGCCTACACCGGCCAGCGCACGCGCGACAGCTCCTCGCTGGGCCTGTCCCTCGCCGGCAACTTCGGCGTGCGCGGCGCCGGCAGCGGGCGTTTCGAATTCGACAACCAGCGCTACAACGCGCGGCAGAACTTTGCCTACCTGCGGGTGGATGCCAACTACACGCGTGCGTTCGCCAACGGCTATGCGTTCGCTTTCCACGCCAGCGGGCAGCTGGCCGATTCGCCGCTGGTGTCCAGCGAGCAGTTCGCGGCCGGCGGCGCCAACAGCGTGCGCGGTTTCCTGTCGGCGGAAGACACCGGCGACAACGGCGGCTCGGCCACGGTGGAACTGCGCAGCCCGTCGGTGGCTTCGTGGTTCGGCAAATACGTCAACGAGTGGCGCTTCCACTGGTTCGTCGACGGCTCGCGCATCCTGCTGATCGATCCGCTGCCGGAGCAGCGCGGCCGCTTCACCTTGCTCAGCACGGGCCTGGGCACGCGCTTCACCTTGTTCGACACCGTCAGCGGCGAACTCGAATACGCCTGGCCGCTCAAGGACGGCTCGCGCACGCGCGCCCACGACGGGCGCTGGCTGTTCAGCCTCAAGGCCGGGCTTTGAGGAGCGCGGCGATGACACGGTTTTCTTTTTCTTCTAGGGGTGCAACGACGATGCGTTACCTGATCCTTGCGTGGCTGCTGTGCCTGGCCTGCCTGCCGCGCCTCTCGCTGGCGGCCGAGTCGGCCTGGTGGAACGACGACTGGTCCTACCGCAAATCCATCACGCTGGACACCAGCCCCACCGGCGCGCCGCTGCCGCAGTCGCCGGGCCGCATGCCGGTGCTGATCCGCCTGCATCCGGGCAACTTCCAGTTCGACGGCGTGGCGAAGGACGGCGCGGACCTGCGTTTCATCGCCGCCGACGGCAAGACGCCGCTGAACTACCAGATCGACAGCTTCGATCCGGTGATGGGCGTGGGCCAGGTCTGGGTGGACGTGACCGAACTGCCGGCCAATGCCAAGCAGACCATCTGGATGTACTACGGCAACCCCAAGGCCACCGCGCAGAGCAGCGGCCCGGCCGCGTTCGACGCCGACCACACCCTGGTCTACCACTTCGACGAAGCCGCCGCGGGCGCGCCCAAGGACGCCACCGCCTACGGCAACCATGCGCAGTCCGGCAGCGTGCAGCCGGTGGACGGCGGCATCGTCGGCAAGGCCGCGCGTTTCGACGGCAACCAGGTGGTGACGCTACCTTCCAGCGCTTCGCTCAATGCAGCGGCTGGCGGCGCCTTCACCTTCAGCGCCTGGATCAAGCTGGACGCACTGCCCACCACGCCCACCGCCATCTATGCGCGCCACCAGGACGGCCGCTCGGTGGTGATCGGCCTCGATGGCGGCGCGCCCTATGTGGAAGCGAACGCCGGCCAGGGCGCGCAGCGCAGCGCCGCGGGCGAGCCGCTCAAGGCGGGGCAGTGGACGCAGATCGCCGTTACTTTCGACGCGCAGCAGGCCACGCTCTACGTCAACGGCCAGAAGTATTCGACGCTGGCCGCCGCGATGCCGGCGCTGGGTTCCGCCGCCACGCTGGGCGGCGATGCGGCCGGGCAGGGTGCGGCGCTGGCGAACTTCCTCGGCCTGATGGACGAAGTGCGCCTGTCGCGCGTAGCCCGTTCGCCGGCCGCGATCGGCGTCGACGCGCTGTCGCAGGGCGCCGAATCGAAGCTGGTGCAATACGGCGAAGACGAAAAGAAATCCGGCGCCGGCTTCGGCTACTTCGGCGTCATCATCAAGTCGGTCACGCTCGACGCCTGGGTGGTGATCGCCATCCTGCTGGTGATGGCGGCGATCTCCTGGATGGTGATGTGGCAGAAGGGCCGCTACGTCAGCAGCGTCACCAACGCCAACGACCGTTTCCTGGAACGCTACCGCGACCTCGGCACCAACCTGCTCGGCATGGGCGACGAAGGCATGCCGCGCGACCTGGCCGACTCCTCGCTGTACCGCCTCTACGAAGTGGGCAAGAAGGAAGTGTGGCGCCGCAAGGACGCCAAGGGCCGCCTGGTGATCGCCACCGAATCGATCGAAGCGATCCGCGCGGTGATGGATTCCACCCTGGTGCGCGAGAACCAGAAGCTGTCGCGCTCGATGGTCATGCTTACCATCGCCATCTCCGGCGGCCCCTTCCTGGGCCTGCTCGGCACGGTGGTCGGCGTGATGATCACCTTCGCGGCGATCGCCGCCGCGGGCGACGTCAACGTCAACGCCATCGCACCCGGCATTTCTGCCGCGCTGCTGGCCACGGTGGCCGGCCTGTTCGTCGCGATCCCCGCGCTGTTTGGCTACAACTACCTGCTGACGCGCAACAAGGCAGTCACCGCGAACATGCAGGTGTTCGTCGACGAGTTCGTCACCCGCCTGGCCGAACTGCACCGCGACGCCGACCTCGGCGCGGCGGCTTAAGGGAGGGCGCGGCCATGCAGGTACAGGACGACGACAAGCCCTACGACGACATCAACATCACGCCGATGCTCGATCTCGCCTACGTGCTGCTGGTGATCTTCATCATCATGACCACCGCCTCGGTGCAGGGCGTGAAAGTGAACCTGCCCAAGGCCAGCGCCTCGGTCAGCCTGGCCAAGCCGCAGACCAAGGCGATCACCGTGTCCGACAGCGGGCAGATCTTCCTCGATGCGTTCCCGGTGACCCTCGGCGAACTCGAAGCGCGGCTGCGCACGCAGAAGGCGCTGACGTCGGAGTTCCCGATCATCGTCAAGGGCGACGCCAACGTGCAGTACCAGAAGGTGGTCGACATCCTCGACCTGCTGCGCCGGCTGGATCTCTCGCAGGTCGGCCTGGTCACCGGCAAGGCGCCGGGCGGTTGACGATGAACAAGCCCGGACAGAGTCCGAAACGCTGGCGCGGCCGCGCCGTCGGCATCGCCGCCTTGCTGCTCGTCGGCGCCCTGGTGTGGCACTACGCCGGGCACCAGGTCGGCGTGCGGCGCGAGGCGCCGCGCGTGCCCACCATCACGCCATTGCCGCCGCCGCCACCGCCGCCGAAGGAAAAGCCGCCGGAGCCGAAGAAGCTGGAGGAGACCAAGCAGGAACTCCCCAAGCCGAACGAACCGGCCAAGCCGGTGGAAGCACCGAAAGCGCCGGACGTGGCGCGGCAAGTGACCATCAACGGCGCGGCGCAGGCCGGCAACGACAGCTTCAACATCGGCGCGGGCGACGGTGGCGGCATGGTCGGCGCCGGCGGCGGCAACGGCGTCGGCGGTTCTTCGTACGAGCAATACCTGGGCTATGCCTTGCAGCAGGCGATCCAGCGCGACGAGCGCACGCGGCGCCTGGTGTTCGAGGTGAAGGTCAGCCTGTGGATCGACCCCAGCGGCCGCATCACCCGCGCCGAAATGCTCGCGCCCAGCGGCGCGCCCGCCACCGACGAAGCGCTGCTCGAGGTGCTGCGCGGCCTGAGCATCGACAGCCCGCCACCGCCGCGCCTGAGCATGCCGGTGCGCGCATCCATCCGCGGCAGGCGACCTGTATGAACACGCCATTCTTTTCTTTGGAGCAGATCATGGATGTTTCGAGGTTTTCCAAACAACGCGCACTGTGCCTGGCGATCGGCCTGCTGCTGGCCGGCGCCGCGCCGGCCGCGCTGGCGCAGAACGCCGCGCCGTCGCCCAACGCCACCATCAACCTGATCCGCCTGATGGTGAAGAAGGGCCTGATCACCCAGGCCGATGCCGACGGCCTGATCGCGCAGGCGAATGCCGAAGCCACGCAGGCGCAAAAGGCGCAGGCCTCGTCCGCGCTGGCGGCGAACGACGGCGCGCAGCCCGGCGACGTGCGCGTGCCCTACGTGCCGCAGAGCGTGCGCAACGAGATCCGCGAACAGGTCAAGCAGGAAGTGATCGCGCAGGCGCGCAGCGAGCATTGGGCACAGCCGGATGCGTTGCCGGAGTGGCTGGATCGCATCGCCTGGTCCGGCGACATCCGCGTGCGCAACGAGGGTCGCTACTTCAGCCGCAGCAACTCGCCGTATTTCATCGACTACGCCGCGCTCAACCGCGGCGGTCCGTTCGATGTCAACCAGATCGGCCGCGGCGTCAATCCGCCGATCGCCAACACCCAGCAGAACCGCCCGAACATCCTGTCGATCCAGGCGCACCTGGGCGTGGACGTGAAGCTGGGCGACACCATCACCGCCGGCATCCGCATCGGCTCGGGCAACGACAACAATCCGGTGTCGACCACCCAGGCCCTGGGCGGCGGCCTGGCCAAGAAGAACCTGTGGCTGGATCGCGCCTGGCTGCGCTGGCAGCCGCTGGAGTGGGGCGCGCTTACCGCCGGCCGCTTCGCCAATCCGTTCTTCGCCACCGACCTGATCTATTCGCCGGAGCTCAACTTCGACGGCATCGTCGGGCAGGGCCGCTGGAAGCTGGCCAGCGATATCGAGGGCTTTGCCAACGCCGGCGTGTTCCCGATCCAGTACGCCGGCAACGACACGCCCAGCCAGGCCTTCGGCTACCAGAAGAACCGCAGCGACCAGAAGTGGCTGTCCGCGGTGCAGCTGGGCGCGCACTGGAAGATCGACGAGGACATGCAGTGGAGCGCCGCGCTGGCGTACTACTACTACGACAAGATGCGCGGCAGCCTGTCGCAGCCGTGCCCGATCTATACCGGCATCAATTTCTGCAGCACCGACGACGACGCGCCGCAGTACATGCAGAAGGGCAACTCGGTATTCCTGCTGCGCAATATCGTGCCGGACCCGTCCTCGCCGGGTAACTACGCGCAGCCGCAGCTGGTCGGCCTGGCCTACGACTACCACCTGCTCAACCTCACCAGCCAGTTCGATTTCGCGGTGGGCAGCACGCCGGTGCGCGTGCAGGCCGACTACGTGCGCAATATGGCCTACCACGCCAAGGACGCGTTCCAGCGCTATCCCAACGGCCTGGGCCAGCCGGTGAACAACTACGAGGCCAGCACCGCGGCCAACGAATCCGGCCCGTACAAGAGCGGCCCGGTGGGCTGGCTGCTGCGCGGCATCCTGGGCAACCCCAGCCCGATGAAGGCGCACGACTGGAACGTGGCGTTCGGCTACAAGTACCTGCAGCCGGATGCCGTGCTCGACGGCCTCACCGATCCCAACTTCCACCTCGGCGGCACCAATGCCAAGGGCTTTATCGTCAGCGCCGACTACGGCATCGCCGAGCGCACCTGGCTGACCGCGCGCTATTTCAACGCCAAGCAGGTATTCGGCCCGCCGCTGTCGATCGACGTGGTGCAGCTCGAGATCAACAGCAAGTTCTGATGGAGGCGACGATGAAGACCGTGATACGCACGGGCGTCGCCATGGCGGCGCTGATGCTGGCCCAGGGCGCGTTCGCGCAAAGTCTGGAAGAACAGCTGCGCACCCAGCTGCGCGATGCACGCAGCCAGCTGCAGGACCTGCAGGGGCAGCAAGCGGCATGGCAGGCGCAGAGGGCGGGCATCGAGGGTGAGCGCGACCAGGCGCGCAAGGCGCTGGAACAGGCGCAGGCCGAGGTGGCGAAGCTGCGCGCTTCCGCCGGCGACGGCAAGGCGGTGGCCGCCGAACGCGGCGCCAGGCAGCAGGCCGAGACGGCCTTGCAGCAGGCGCGCAAGGACAACGCCGACGCGGTGGCGAAGCTGAAGGACCAGCAGGGCCGCGACGGCGCGTTCCAGACGCAGCTCGACGAAGCGAAGCAATCGCTGGTCACCTGCGGCGCGCGCAACCAGAAGTTGTACGAGGTGGGGCAGGAGATCCTCGACGCCTATGTGCATATGGACATGGGCTCGGTGATCGGTGCGCGCCAGCCGTTCGCCGCGTCGGCGCGGGTGAAGCTGGAGAACGCCGCGCAGGCCTATGGCGACCGCCTGTACGAGCAGCGCTACGCCGCGCCCGCGGGGCGGCAGCCGTGAAGCGCCGGGCAGCCCGCGTGCTGGTCGCGTGGGGCTGCCTGATCGCGGGCCACGCGTGGGCGCAGCAGGAAAGCTGCGTCGACGTCAGCGTCAATCAGCATGCGGTGCTGGCGTACGACTGCCTCAGCCGACAGCTGGGCGGCGATGGCAGGAAGCCGGTGGGACCGCCGCCGCCGCTGCTCGATCCGGTGGCGGGCGAACCGTCGAACCGGCAGGTGGGGCAGTACAACGCGGCGGCGCTGGAACACCGCATGGGTTCCAGTCTTGGACACAGCGTGGTTCCGCAGCGGCCTGCGCCGACGTATCCGCAACTGATGCCGCCGGGAGCGATCGGTGGGCACTGACGTTCCGGGCGTAGGTTGGGGTGAGCCGCAGGCGAACCCCAACATCGTCACCTTCAGACGTCTCGCATCGTTGGGGTTCGCCTGCGGCTCACCCCAACCTACGCCATGGGGACGCGACGATGCGTAGCAATTCAGCCGTCCATATGAAGTTTCCATGACACCAGTTCAGTCCTTCAGCTCCGTGAAGGTCTAACCGGAAGAAGCCGCGGCCGCGCGCCGCGCGACAAAGCTAACGAGGCAAACGCGTGATCAAGGCGGTCGATTCGGCGAAGGCAAGCGTCATCACTCCACGCAGCGTCCCCGGACGCCGTCCGCTGGCGCAATGGATCGCCGCGGCGCTGGCGATGGGCGCGGCGATGCAGGCGCATGCGGGCAATCCGCCGGTGCTGAGCCAGGCCTGGCTGGCGGCGCAGCGCGGTGGACAGGCGGGCGCGCCCAACGGCAATGCACCGGCGCCGACGCCGAACAATCTGTCCGTGCAGAACGCGCCGCAGCTGCTGCAGCAGCGCGTGGTGCAGCAGTCCATCGCCAACCTCAATCAAGCCGCGCAGGCGGTGGCCGCACAGCTCAGCGCGCAACAGGCCGCGCAGCAGGCGGCGCAGCAGCTGGTGTCGCCGGTGCCCGACGGCATCGCCGCGGGCGGCCTGCAGATGGCGGCCGACGTGGTGCGCAATCCCGCGCTTTGGCAGAACGCCAACGCGCCGGTGCAAAGTGCGGTCGGCGGCAGGACCACGGTGGAGGTGAAGCAGACCTCGTCCAAGGCCATCCTCACCTGGGACAGCTTCAACGTCGGCCGCAACACCACGCTGTACTTCAACCAGAGCGGCGGCAACCAGTCCAACGGCAGCAACGACTGGATCGCGCTCAACCGCATCCAGGACCCCAGCGGCGCGCCGAGCAAGATCTTCGGCCAGATCAAAGCCGAGGGTTCGGTCTACCTGCTCAACCGCAACGGCATCCTGTTCGGCGCCGGCAGCCAGGTGAATACGCATTCGCTGCTGGCCAGTTCGCTCAGCCTGTTCAGCAGCGACGTCGCGACCAGCAATGCGCGCTTCCTCAACGGCGGCATCGCCGACCAGGCCTCGACCACCGCCCTGCTGGTCAACGGTGTGTTCACCGATGGCCGCAGCCATGACGTGGTGATCGAGAAGGGCGCCAACATCACCACCGGCAAGCAGGGCTTCGCCCTGATCGCCGCGCCGCATGTGTCCAACGCCGGCGCCATCGTCGCCGACGACGGCCAGGCTTTCCTGGCCGGCGGCACCGCGTTCTACAACCCGGCCGGCGCCGACGGCGTCAGCGCCGCGCTCGGCATCGCCGGCATCAACGACGGCTCCGGCCCGAACGCGCCGATGGGCAGCGTGATCAACACCGGCCTGGTGCAGGCGCGCCGCGGCAGCGTGCACATGCTCGGCCACGACGTGACCCAGGCCGGCGTCGCGCTGGCTTCGACCAGCGTGGCCTTTCCGGGCAGCATCGAGCTGAATGCGCGCGACCAGGCCAGCGGTGCGGGCGGCCTGCTGGATTTCGTGCGCGGCGGCGTGCTGCTGCTGGCGCCGGGCTCGGTCACCACGGTGCTGCCGGAGAAGGACGGCAGCACCACCTCGTCCAGCGCCGCGGCGAATGCCGCGTTCAAGGGCAGCACGCTGACCCTGGACGGCGCCACCGTCAACCTGCAATCCGGCTCGCTGCTCGAAGCGCCGGGCGCCGCGGTGGCGATCGCCGCGCACACCTATGCGCAGGACACCTCGCCGACGGCGGGCCGCGTCTACGTGGACAGCGGCGCGGTGATCGACGTCTCCGGCCTGGCCAACGTGGTGCTGCCGATGTCGGCGCTGCTGGTCAACGTGGCGCGCGTGGGCCAGAACGAACTGGCCAATTCGCCGCTGCTGCGCAACGGGTTCCTGTACACGCAGAAGAACGTGCTGGTCGACAGCACGCAGAGCGGCACACGCGCGGACGGCCTGGACTGGGTGGGCAGTCCCATCCTCAACGTGGCCGGCTATGTGGAGAACGTGCCGCGCGCGGTCGACCAGCTGATGACCAAGGGCGGCGCGGTGTCGCTGCACGGCGGCGAAGTGATCGTCCGCTCCGGTTCGCAGCTCAATCTCGACGGCGGCTTTCTCTCCTACCAGGCCGGTTGGACCGAAACGCCGAACCTGCTCGGCGCCAACGGCCGCGTGTACGACATCGCCGCGGCCGATCCCGATATGACGTACGTCGGCTATGCCGGCCAGTACACGCAGGACCACGTGCGCTGGGGCATCAGCCAGACCTACAACAACGGCATGCTGGCCGGTTCGCGCCGCTGGGATCCCGGCTTTATCGCCGGCGGCGACGCCGGCACGCTCGACGTGCAGGCCGGCCATGCGCTGGTGCTGGACGGCACTATCTCGGCGCAGTCCTTCGCCGGCCGCAACCAGGTCGAGCAGGGCAAGCAGCCGGCCGGCGGCACCTTCCGTTTCACTGTGCCGCCGATCGGCCTGGACACGCGCTACAACTACGCGCCGGGCATCCTGCTGCAGCAGTCCACGCTGGCGCTGGACCAGCTCGCGCCGGGCTTCGACGCGGACACCGTGTGGGACACGGTCACGGCCGCGCAGCCGGCCGACACCGCGCACGACAGCGACCTGCGCTGGTGGCTGCCGATCTCCACCGGCATGCTGAGTAGCGCGGGCTTTACCAATATCGCCTTGTCCACCGGCGACAGCGGCTCGCAGATCCTGCAGCAGGCCGGCGCCACGCTGGCGCTGCGTCCCGGCGGCAGCGTGGCGTACACCGCCAGCCGCGTGACGGTGCTCGGCAACATCAGCACGCCGTCCGGCTCGATCAGCCTCACCTCGAACGGCCTCGGGCTGGATACGCCGGCCATGCACGCGGCCGATGGCAGCACGCTGCGTCCGGACATCACCATCGGCAACGGCGCGACGCTGAGCACGCGCGGCCTGTGGGTGAACGACAGCGGCCTGGCCGCCGATGCGCGCGTGGGCAACCGTTATATCGACGGCGGCAAGATCGCGCTGACCGCGAATGCGTCGATCGGCCCGAACAACTCCGATGCCACCGGTTCGGTGCTGCTCGACACGGGCAGCACGCTCGATGTTTCCGGCGGCGGCTATGTCGGCGCCGATGCGCGCGTGCAGATGAAGAACGGCGTGCCGGCCGGCCAGGGCGGCGATATCAGCCTGGTCACCTATGGCAACGTCAAGGCGGAATTTCAGCAGGCCAAGGCGCTGGACCACGGTGCGCTGCGCCTGGACGGCACGTTGCTGGGCTACGGCTTCAGCGGCGGCGGCACGCTGACCCTGCAGGCGAACTACGTGCAGGTCGGCGGCGATCGCGCGGCGATGCCGATGGCCAATGGCTTGTACCTGGATGCCGGCTTCTTCGCCGGCCAGGGTTTCGACCGCTACGCGCTCACCGCGATCACCGACGGCGTCGTCGCGCCGGGCACCCAGGTGCGCGTGACGCGCGGCAACCTGCTGGCGGACTACCAGGCGCTGCTCACCGCGCCGACCGGCAGCGACCTGTATGCACAGGATGCGGCGCATCCGGCCGGCACCTATGCCACGGTCGGCGCGCTCGACGCGTATCACCGCTATGCCACGCGCGACAGCAGCGCCGGCCCGGGTTTCTCGCTGAGCAGCGGCCAGTACCTCGATTGGTCGGTCAATCCCAACGATCCATCGAAGGGCGCGCCGCAGTACGCCGGCATGAGCGGTTCGGTGTCGGTGGGCGAGGGCGCACAGATCGCGGTGGATGCGGGCGGCAGCATCGCGCTGGCCGGCACGCAGGCCACCACGGTGCTGGGCGCGCTGAGCGCGCCGGGCGGCAACATCAACGTTTCCACCAATGCGCTGTCGCGCAATGCGGGCCTGCCGAAGGTGACGCCGCGCGTGTGGCTGGGCACGTCGGCCGTGCTGGATGCTTCCGGTGTGGCCTTGATCGATCCCTGGGCCGCCGCGGTGGCCGGTGCGGACGGCACGCCGCAGGTGCCGCGCACCGGCACGGTGCTGGATGGCGGCGCGGTGACGCTGCAAGGGAACGGCGGCTACGTCGTCGCCGAGCAGGGCAGCCGTATCGACGTTGACGGTGCGGCGGACAATTTCCAGTTGCCGGCAAGCGATCCCGGCGGCCTGGGCACGGCCACGCGCTACCTAGGCACGCCGGTATGGAGCGACGCCGGCAGCATCCGGTTGGCCGCGGCGGCGGGCTTGTACTTCGACGGACAGCTGCAGGCCACGGGCGGCGCGGCGCAGGCCGAAGGCGGCACGCTGAGCCTGGTCGGCCTGGGCCACAAGCAGGGCCAGAACGGTGCGCCGCAGGCGAGCGGCGTGTTGATCCAGCAGTCCGGCATGTTGCTGCCGCAGGGTGCGCAAAGTGGCGGCGCCGTGGAGTCGGCGGCGCCTTCGGGTCTGCTGCATTTCGCCGCCGACCGGCTTGCCGGTTCCGGCATCGGCACGCTGGCGATCGGCCCCGATGCGTCCCAGGGCAGCACCACCGACTTCGCCACCGCCGTGCCGCTCGGTTTCGCGGGCGACGTGCATCTCTCGCTGGGTCGCGCCTTCATCGTCAACGCTCCCGCGATCCAGGCGCTACCGGCAGGCGCGACCGGCCTGGCCGGCAACGCGACAGCTCATGCCAGCGGCAACGGCCACGTCAGCATCGCCGCGCCCTACGTCAACCTCACCGGTGGCGTGGTGCCGAGCGCGGCACCGGTAGCGATGGCCGGCGATGGCACGCTGTCGGTGCAGGCGAACTTCATCGATATCGGCGGCTGGCTGAATCTGCAGCGCTGGAGCGCGGCGGATTTTGCGTCCGCTTCGGACATCCGCTTCCAGGCGCCGGCCTTGCTCGCCTATGCCAATGGCAAGGCGCAGCCGGGCCTGCTGTACAGCACCGGCAACCTGAGCTTCAAGGCGGCGCAGCTGTATCCGGCCACCGACTACCGCTTCGCCATCGTGGCGAACGGTGCGGGGCTGAAGGATGCGAACGGCAGCGCGATCGACACCACGCTCAGCATCCTGCCCAACGGCAGCAGCACCACGCCGCTGTCCGCCGGCGGCACGCTGCTGCTCAGCGCCAACCATATCGAGCAGCGGGGCACGCTGCGTGCGCCGTCGGGCAGCCTGATTCTCGGCGTGACCGATGCGGCGGCGCAGGCCAGCGCGCTCGGTGCAGACCCGAAGCTGTTCCCGCTGGCCGTGACCCAGTCGGTGCACCTGGCGCCGGGCAGCCTCACTTCGGTTTCGCTCGGCGGCGTCACCGTGCCTTACGGGCGCACCATCGACGGCGTGCAGTGGCGCTACGACGCCGATCCCACCAACGACACGCCGGATCTCACCGCGCCGCCGTCCAAGCAGATCGCGCTCAACGGCGCCGACCTCGCGCTGGATGCGGGCGCCGGCATCGATCTTTCCGGCGCCGGCCATCTGCAGGCCGCCGAATGGGTGAGCGGCACCGGCGGCACGCGCGACGTGCTGGCGCAGTACGGCACCAGCTACAGCGGCACGGCGTCCGCGCAGGTGCCGCAGTACGCGGACGGCCGCGCGATCTACGCGATCCTGCCCGGCTACCAGGCGCCGGTGTCGGCTTACGACGCCGCGTTCGCCAAGCAGGGCGGCGCCGGCCCCGCCGTGGGTCAGACGGTTTACCTCTCGGGTGCACCCGGCCTGCCGGCGGGCTACTACACGCTGCTGCCGGCGCGCTACGCGACCTTGCCCGGCGCCTACCGCGTGGTGCAGGACACCGGCGCGATGGACAGCGTGCTCGGCGCGAACGCAGTGCGGCCGGACGGCACGCTGGCGATCAGCGGCTACTTCGCCGACGCGCTGAGCGGCGCGCGCGATGCGCGCAACACCGGCTTCCTGGTGCAGTCGGGCAAGGTCTGGCAGCAGTACTCGCAATACACGCTGAGCGACGCCGACACCTTCTTCGGCAACCTCGCCAGCAAGGCTGCGCAGGTGGCGCCGGCCCTGGCCGCGGATGCCGGCCGGCTGACCTTGGCCGCCACCCGCACGCTCGATCTCGGCGCCACGCTCACCGCCGCGCCGGCCAAGGGCGGGCGCGGCTCGCAGGTGGATATCGCGGCGCAGGCGATCCAGGTCGTCGGCGCCGACAGCACGGCGCGCGACGGCTATCTCACGCTCTCGGCCGACGGCCTGAGCACGCTGGGCGCCGGCAGCCTGCTGCTCGGCGGCACGCGCCAGCGCGGCACCGATGGCGACCACGTCACCGTGGTGGCGGACAGCGTGCTGCTGGCCAACGACGCGGCGCATCCGCTGCAGGGCGCGGAAATCCTGCTTACGGCCAATGGCGGTACAAAGACGGGCGCACAAGGTGTGCTGCTGGCTTCCGGCAGCGTGCTGCGCGCGAGCGGGCAGGGTACCGGCGTGGCCAGCCTGCCGCTGGTGTTCGGCGCCGTTGCAGGCACCGGCGCCAACGGCCAGGCGATCGCCGCGGTCAGCGGCGATGGCGCGCTGCTGCGCGTCTCGCAGAACGGCGCGGCAGGCATTGTGCGCAACAACGTTTCGGCGAACCCGGGCGGCGCCCTGAGCATCGCCGCGGACGCGCGCATCGACGGCGGCGCGGCGCTGACCCTGGATGCCACCGGCAACACCAATGTGGATGCCAGCGCGGAACTCTCGGCGCAGGCGATCGACGCCAACAGCAACCGCATCAGCTTCCTCGGCGACGGCGCCAGCGCGCCGGGCGGCACCAGCGGTTTCGTGATCGGCAGCGACACGCTCAATCTGCTGCGCGGCGCGCAGAGCGTCACCCTGCGCAGCCGCGGCGACATGAACTTCCTCGGCAACGTGCGCATCGACCTGGCGCACGATCTGAACCTCAGCGCGGGCGCCTTCGCCAGCGACGGCGGCACGGTGGACATCCAGGCCGGCGGCAAGCTCGCCCTGTCCAACGACCTGGGCGCGGCCAACGGCACGTTCGCCGCCGGCAGCGGCCAGTTCACGGCGCATGCGGGCGAAGTGGATTTCGGCGCCGGCAACACCGGCCTGCGCGGCTTCGGCGGCTTCTCCGCCACGGCGGCGCAGGGCATGCAGGGCCTGGGCACCGGCCGCTTCGACTTCGGCAGCCTGGACGTCAACCTCAGCACGCCGTGGCTGCTTGCCGGCGACGGCGCCAACACGCAGCTGATCACCACCGGCGCGCTGCGCATCGGCGGCACGCCGGGCGCGATCAGCGGCGAACACCTCGGCGGCGCGCTCAATCTCACCGGCGGCAGCGTGTCGATCGGCACCACGGTGGCGGCACCGGCCGGCCAGCTCGGCGTGCACGCCACCAGCGGCGACCTGACGATGAGCAGCGGCGCGCTGCTCACCGTCGGCGGCATCAACAAGACCTTCTTCGACACCACCACTTATGCGGCCGGCGGCACGCTCACGCTGCTGGCCGACCACGGCGGCATCGGCCTGGCGCAGGGCGCCACGCTGGACTTCTCCGGCGCCGCGGGCGGCGGCGATGCGGGCAGCCTCGATGCGGAAGCCGGCGCGGCACTGTTGCTGGCCGGTACCTTGCGCGGCCAGGCCAAGGACGGTTACCGCGGCGGCTATCTCACCCTGGGCAGCGGCACCGCGATCGATCTGGATGCCGCCGCGCAGATGGCGGCGGCCGCGGGCGCCACGGGCCTGTTCCAGCTGACCACCGGCGCGGGCGACCTGCATCTGTCGGCCGGCAATACGCTGCGCGCGCAGAAAGTGTTCCTCACCGCGGCCGGCGGCACGGTGGCGATCGACGGGCGCGTCGATGCGTCGGCGCCTTCGGGCAGCCGCATCGAGCTGTACGGCGAGCGCGGCGTGGATGTCGAAGGCAGCCTGATCGCCACCAGCAGCATTGCCGCGCAGCGCGGCGGCGACGTGGTGATCGGCACCGGCGGCAAGACGGACGGCACGCTCAACAGCCAGTACGGCTACCAGAACGTGCAGTACGCGGATTCCGGTTCGATCCATCTGGGCGCGCAGGCGCTGATCGACGTGTCCGGCGGTTCGGCCGATGCGTTCTCCGGCGGTTCGCTGAGCCTGCGCGCGCCACTGCTCGCCAACGGCGACGTGCGCATCGCGCTGGACGGCGGCGGTGCCAACGTCAAGGGCGCGCGCGTGGTGACGCTGGAGCCTTACGCGCGCTGGAGTACCAAGGACGCCTCGACCGATCCGTCCAGGCATTTCGACGGGCTGATCGATCCGGCCGGCTGGTATGCCACCAATACCGGCGGCACGCCGTCGCTGGTCGCCGGCACCTGGACCGACGCCAGCGGCAAGATCCTGCCGCCGCCGGCCGACGATGCGCAGCTCAAGCAATACCTGCAGAACAATTATTTCGTCCCGAAGCAGGCCAATGGCGACCATGCCGGTTTCTACGGCTACGTCGGCGGCGACGCCAGCAAGGGCGCCGGCACGCTGATGCGCTACGTGCAGCAGCCGGGCTATGCCTTCGGCGCGCGCTACGCCGGCATCGCCAACCTGCAGCTGCGCCCGGGTATCGAGCTGGTCAATCCGGCCGACGGCACGCGCGGCGGCGACATCGCCGTGCTCACCAATTGGAACCTCGGCGCCGGCACCACGCAGAGCGACGGCAGCATCGCGCTGGCCTACCGCTACAACGGCATGGCGCCGATGCTGACGGTGCGCGCCGCAGGCGATCTCGATCTGGCCGCCAGCATCACCGACGGCTTCTATCAGCAGAACAATGGCGCGGCCCTGGCCAATCCGCCGGCACCGCCGCCGCCGGTGGACGACCACGGCTACGGCACCGCGCTGGCCGCCTACACCGTCTCGCAGCAGTACCTGGACGCGAACGGGCTGTGGAACGGCACGGTCAAGCTGCGCGACGGCGCGGCCGCGCAGGGCTATACGCCGGGCGGCGGCACCGTCAGCATCGCCAGCGATCCGTACTACCAGGCGCTGCAGGCGCCCATGACCAGCCAGACTGCCGCGTACTACACCAACTACGAGGCGTATATCGGCGAAGTCGGCAACGGCAGCACCACCAATGCCTGGGCCTATACCTACAACCGCATCGGCGGGCCGACGGCCAAGGGCTTCCTGGTCTACAGCCCCAGCACGCTGACGCCGCTCAATGTCGGCGACTACGCCGCGTACCAGGACTACGCCACCGCCTACCAGGCCTGGCTGAAAGCCAACTTCGCCACCAACCCGGTGGCCAAGCGCATCGTCACGCCGCCGCCGCTGCTGCAGCCGGTGAACAGCGACTACGCCAGCTACAGCTCGAACTACGCGATCTACATCACCGGCCACAATGCGTACTTCAAGTACGTGTCCGGCAGCGTGGGCAATGTCACCGCGGGCAGCCAGCTGTTCTACGCGCCGTTCGCGCCGAAGTCCGACCCGAGCGATCCGCTGTACGGCAAGGCGCTGGCCGACTACCAGAAGTCGCAGCAGTTCCTCGATGCCAACGGCCTGTGGAACGGTTCGATCAAGCTGCGCGACGGCGCCGCGGCGCAGGGCTATACGCCAGGCGGCGGTACCGTCAGCATCGCCAGCGATCCGTATTACCAGGCGCTGCAGGCGCCGCTGGCCGGACAGTCGAGCGACTACTACAGCAACTACGAGGCGTACATCGGCGAAGTCGGCGACGGCACCACCACCAATGCCTGGGCCTACACCTTCAACCGCATCGGCGGGCCGACGGCCAAGGGCTTCCTGGTCTACAAGCCGAGCACGCTGACGCCGGTGAATCCCGCGGACTATCCGGTCTACCAGGACTACGTCGGCGCCTACCAGATCTGGCTGAAGGCCAACTTCGCCACCAACCCGGTGGCCAAGCGCATCGTCACGCCGCCGCCGCTGCTACTGCCGCTGGACAGCGACTACGGCAAGTACAGCACCGACTACGCGCTGTACGTCAACGGCCACAACGCATACTTCAAGTACGTGTCCGGCAGCGTCGGCAACGTCACCGCCGGCAGCCAGCTGTTCTACGCACCGTTCGCGCCGAAGTCCGACCCGTTCAAGCCCGGCGGCGGCACCACGGTGCCGGTGCCGGCCAGCGCCGCGAACAACAGTCCGTCGAACATGCCTTCGCTCGGCAGCCCCGCCTCGCTCGCTTCGGCAACGCTGCTGGGCGGCTCCAGCACCTCGTACCGGCTGGTGGCCGGCGCGCAGGTCGACGCCGTCGATCCGCTGGCCACGCTGGCCGGCGCGGGCGACGTCAACCTCGACGGCCACTTCGCCGTGGTCGACACGCTCACGCCCACCACGCCGACCGGCCAGCAGAGCAAGACCAACGGCAAGGCCGTGCTGCTGCCCACCACGGTGCGCACCGGTAGCGGTTCGATCGAGATCGCCAGCGGCGGCGACATCAGCTGGCTGGACGCGGCGGCGCCCGCGGTGATCTACACCGCCGGCACGCCGGCGCAAGGTACCGGCACGTCCACCGGCGTGAGCGTGATCCGGCCGAACTGGAACTCGCCGCTGACCACCACGCCGTACATGCTCAGCACCGGCCAGGTGAATCCGGAACATGCCGGCGACCTGAGCCTGGATGCGCGCGGCGACATCGACGGCATCCAGCGTGTGGTCGACACCAGCGGCGCCGCCACCACGGTAGCCGGCACCGACATCTCGCAGTACTGGTGGCCGTGGATGCAGACCGCCAACGCGGCGGACGGCTCGGCCTCGTCGATCAACTTCGCCAACTTCGGCCAGGGCGTGATGAGCGCTGGCGGCAACGTGGCGGTGAACGCGGGTGGCAATATCCGCCAGCTCTCCGTCTCGCTGCCCACCACCTGGAAGGCGAATGCCGGCGGCCAGGGCGTGACCACCTACGGCGGCGGCAACCTCGACGTGCATGCCGGCGGCGACATCCTCAGCGGCACCTACTTCGTGGCCAAGGGCCAGGGCAGCATCGCCGCGGGGGGCGCGATCGGCGCCGACGTCAGCTTCACCGCGCCGGCGTCCGACAGCCAGTACGGCGGCCTGACCACGCCGGTGTCCACGCTGTTCGCGCTGCAGGATGCGCAGCTGGACGTGCGCGCGCGCGCCGGCGTGGATATCGGCGGCGTCTACAACCCCTCGTACGTGCTGGCCGATGCCAACCCGCTGGCGCTGGCCGTGCTGCCGGCGGGCCGCGGCGATGCGCAGAGCTACAGCACCGGTTCCTCCTTCAGCGCCGGCTCGGTCGCCGGCAACGTGGTGTTCGACAGCCTGCGGCTGCCGGGCGCGCTGTTCGACTACGGCTACGCGGACACCGTGCGCAATCCCGGCGCGATCCTGCCGGCCAGCCTCAGCCTGAGCGCGCTCGATGGCAGCCTGGACATCCGCGGTGCCGGTGCGCTGTATCCGTCGGCGCTGGGCAACCTGAGCCTGCTGGCCGATCAGAACATCGCGCTGAGCCAGCAGGTCTACACCATGCAGCTGGGCACCGGCGACAACACCTACGGCTTCGGCCTGATCGAAGCTTCGGCGGGACTGCTGCCGTCGGCGCTGCATCCGCAGGGCGAGGGCGATCCGTCGAACTTCGGCGCGCTGTGGAGCATGGGTTACCTGGACAGCCTCAACAGCGTCTACAGCAGCGTGCTGCATCCGCAGGTGGCGCTGCATGGCGGCGACTACCAACCGGTGCGCGTGTATGCGCTGCATGGCGATATCGCCAACGGCGTGACCGCGGCTTCGGGCTTTCCGTACCGCTCGCTGCAGCTGACGCCGTCCAAGCCCGCGCTGATCCGCGCCGGCCGCGACATCGTCAACCTGTCGCTGCTGGGCCAGCACGTGCACGATGCCGACGTCACCCTGGTCTCGGCCGGCCGCGACATCTACGACATGGCGGTGAGCAAGACCTTCCGTCCCGACGTCAAGAACGACCCCGGTGCCTACCAACTCGCGCCAGCCCTGCTGCTGGGCGGGCCGGGCAGTTTCCTCATCGAGGCCGGGCGCAATATCGGGCCGCTTACCAACCAGGGCGAAGTGGCCAACAACATCACCATCCGCAGCAGCGGCGAGACCGGCATCGAGGCGATCGGCAACCGCTTCAATCCTTATCTGCCGCATGCCAGCGCCGACGTCAGCGTGCTGTTCGGCATCGCGCCGGGCGTGGCGACCGCCGACTTCATGGCCAAGTACGTGGACGCCGCCGCGCCGGGCCTGGACAGCCTGATGCCGGAGCTGGTGGATTTCATGCAGCGCCGCGTGGCCGGGCGCGTGGTCGATACCGGTTATGCGCAGGACAAGCTCAGCGTGACGCTGACGCCGGCCGACGCGCGCCGCCTGTTCGCGCAGGAGCCGGACTACGTGCAGCGGCAGTTCGTGTCCAAAGCGCTGTTCGGCATCCTGGCCAAGGTGGGCGCCGACTACAACGACAAGAGCAGCACGTACTTCAACCAGTACGCCCGCGGCTATGCGGCGATCGACACGCTGTTCCCGGCCGGCTACGGCTACACCGCCAATGGTTCGGGCCAGGGCGGCTTGAACGGTGCGCAGCACACCGTCGATACCGGCGATCTGGATCTGCGCAGCACCACCATCCAGACCCAGCAGGGCGGCGACGTCACCGTGCTGGGGCCGGGCGGGCAGGCGCTGCTCGGCAGTGCCTCGGCGCCGCCGGTGATCACCGACAGTTCGGGCAAGGTGGTGGCCGGTCCCAACACCATGGGCGTGCTGACCCTGGAGCAGGGCAACATCAACATGTTCACCGACCGCAGCGTGCTGCTGGCGCAGAGCCGCGTGTTCACCGAACAGGGCGGCGACCTGGTGCTGTGGAGTTCCAACGGCGACATCAACGCCGGCCAGGGCGCCAAGACCACCACCGAGATTCCGCCGCCCACCTATCTGTGCACCATCGACGCCTGGTGCCGGCTGGATGCGCGCGGCCAGGTCAGCGGCGCGGGCATCGCCACGCTGCAGACCGTGCCGGGCGCGCCCAGCGGCAGCGTGTATCTGGTGGCGCCGCGCGGCACGGTGGATGCGGGCGACGCCGGCATCCGCGTGTCGGGCAACCTGATCGTGGCGGCGGCGCGCGTGGTCAACGCCGACAACATCCAGGTGCAGGGCGAGAAGGTCGGCGTGCCGGTGACGCAGGCGGTCAACGTCGGCGCGCTGAATGCGGCCAGCGCCGCGGCCAGCGCGGTGAGCAAGGCCGCCGAGGACATGGCCAGGCAGCAGCAGGACGACGCGCGCAGCAAGCAGCCTTCGGTGATCTCGGTGCAGGTGCTCGGCTACGGCGACGGCAGCGCGAGCCTGGACAACGGCCGCGGCGCGCCGCGGCCGTACGACCCGAGCAGCCCGGTGCAGGTGCTGGGCGGCGGCATGCTGAGCACGCGCGCCAGGCAGCAGCTCACCGCGGACGAGCGCAAGCGGCTGGCGGAGTAAATCGACAGCGCCATCGATAATGGGGCGTTTCCATCTTGGAAACGCCACGGCGGGATTTTGTCCGGAGTTTTATTCGCTTTTCGGGAAAATCCATTCGACAGGGAGTTAAATAACCGTGCAGCAGCCTGGTCGAGGCAGGGCTTTCGCATTATCCGAGGCATTGCGCCAATTGCTGGAGGCGCGCCAGGAGAAAATGGCCGAGCGGTTGATCGATCAATGCAGTCCCGAGCTGGTCCGGCAGATCAGCGAATCGCCCGTCGCCTCGCTCAACGCGCGCCTGTCCTACCTGCTGAAGTCGCGCCTGCGCCGCCGCGCGCCGCCGGGCGAGCGCGGCGTGCACAGCGCCGCGCCGCTGCTGGTGAGCGTCTTCAACGTCTGGTGCCGCGAGGGCCGCCGCGCCTCGGTGCGCAGCGTGCTGCGCGAACTCGGTGGCGCCGATCTGCGCGCGCTGCGCGAGGAACGCGAGCTCGATCCGGAAGTCATCTCGATGCTGCACGAATTCGATGCGCGAGCCTGATCACGCTTTTTACGTGCGTGCCGCGCGCGTTCGTATGCATGGCGTGACGGCGATGTCGAATAAGTCTTCGGCCGTGTCATTTAGATTATTTGGAAAAATCGAGTCATCGGAAAGAAATTTTCGATTACATCTAGCTTTAATCGATGCGTCATTCCATGCCTGTAAAAAATCCACGGCCTCCACTCCGGAGGTATTTTCAAAGTAGGGGTATGTCATGATCTTCGGGTTTAATGGAAATACCCGCATGAAGAAGCTTGCGGGCGCCCTGGTGCTGGCTTTCGCCGCCGCTTCCTCGGCTCATGCCGCCATCCAGGTCGGCGGTGGCGCCACGCTGCCGGCGGTGGGTTACGTCGGTGACGTGTCGAATCGCCTGAACTACGCGCCGGATGCCAACTCCCTGCTCGGTGCCTACAAGAGCGTGACGGGTACCGGCGCTTCGTACTGCCAGACCGGCAGCGGCGCGGGCAAGAACATCCTCGCCGGCGTCAGCGGCACCAGCGTGCAGAACGCCTGCCCGAACGGTTCGGCCACGCCGACCGGCTTCGCCGCCGGCGACTCGCACATCGGCCGCACCACGCTGACCCAGCCGAACTTCGCCGGCTCGGATTCGCCGCTGTCGACCACCGACTACAACAACTACGTCGCCAACCGTTCCTCCAGCTTCCCGGTGCAGTTCCCGGCTGTCGCTGGCGGCATCGCCATCGTCTATAACAACTCCGCCGTGTCCGGCACGCTGGCCCTGACCACCGCGCAGGTCTGCGGCGTGTTCAGCGGCGCCATCACCAAGTGGAGCGACCTGGGCATCTCCGGTTCCTCGCCGGACGCCATCACGGTGGTCTACCGCTCCGACGGCAGCGGCACCAGCTTCGGCTTCTCCAACTTCCTGTCGAAGAACTGCCCGGGCAGCACGCCGGCCAAGCACTTCGTCACCGACCAGTCGTACGT
This sequence comes from Dyella sp. LX-66, assembly GCF_018599165.1. Lineage (NCBI taxonomy): Bacteria > Pseudomonadati > Pseudomonadota > Gammaproteobacteria > Lysobacterales > Rhodanobacteraceae > Dyella > Dyella sp. LX-66. The sequence goes on along the minus strand of NZ_JAHFVJ010000005.1, from coordinate 256,158 downwards.
CAACGTGGTGCAGAAGTACTTCACGCTGACCCCGACCACGCCGAACTGGAACGGCCAGAGCGGCAACGCCAACGTCGTCAACCAGATCCTCAGCGTGCCGGGCGCCATCGGCTACGCCGAAGCCGCCAACGCGCAGGCGGCGTTCGGCTCGGTCGCCACGGTGGACGGCAAGGATCCGGTGGCCGACCTCGGCGACGCGACGACCCACAAGGTGGCTATCGGCAGCACCGATGTGGTCTACAACAACGCCATCACCGGCGTGGACGCCAACACCGGCCGTCCGACCTTCGCCGCGATCGCCGGCGCCCCGTCCACCAGCTGCATCGCCCTGGTGAAGCCGGACGCGTATGCCACCCCGGCCTCGGGCTATCCGATCGTCGCCGTGTCCTACCTGCTGGGCAACAGCGCCAACAACGGCACCGATGCCGCTTCGGTGCGCGCCCTGATCGGCGCTCCGTACAACAGCTCGATCGTCGCCGCCACGGGCACCATCGGCGCCGGCACCGGCCTGTCGTTCCTGGACGTCAGCGCCACCCCGATCACGCAGACCCAGATCAACGGCTGCATCAACTGATCGACGACGGTTCCACCTGCCGTGGAACGCACGGGAGAGGCTTGCCTCTCCCGTGTTTTTTTGGGTGCGTCAGAGGCTTGCCTCTCCCGTGTTTTTTCTGGGTCCGTCAGGGGTTCAATTCTTCCGTGTTTTTCGTGCGTCTGGCTGTCATGCGTGCGGCGTAGGGTGCGCCTATGAACCGGCAACAAGGCTTCAGCCTGCTCGAAACCATCGCCGCCATCCTGCTGCTGGCGATCGCCGTCGCGGCGCTGATGCGTGTGGCCAGCGCCTCGCTGAACCTCACCGACAAGCTCGGCCAGACCACGCGCGCCGACATGCTCGCGCAGGGTAAGCTCGATGCGCTGGGCATCGCCGAACCGCTGGCGCCCGGCGAGCACGAAGGCAAGTTCGACAAGGATTACCGCTGGCGGCTGCGCGTGCTGCCCTGGCAGGACGGCGAGCTGCCGCCGGATGCGGCACTGATGCTGTACCGCGTGGAGTTGCACGTGCTGTGGGGCGATGCGCGGCGGCCGCGCGAGCTCACCTACGTGACGCTGCGCACCGCGCGGCGCGGCATGCCGTAATGCAGCGCATCGCGCCGCGCGGCTTCAGCCTGCTGGAAGTGCTCAGCGCGCTGGCCCTGCTCAGCCTGCTGCTGCTTGGCGTGTTCTACGGCATCCAGACCGCCGCGCGCTCGGTCAACACCGGCTCCGCCGCGCTGGAGAGCAACGACCAGGCGCGCTCGCTGCAGCAGTTCCTGCGTCGTGACCTGATGCAGGCGCGCGCGCTGCCGTGGAAGCTGGACGCGAAAGGCGACGGCGTGGTGTTCGAAGGCGAGCCACACAGCATGCGTTTCGTCGCGCCGCTGCCGGGTTATCTCGACCGCGCCGGTCCGCAGCTGCAGGCGCTCATGCTGGTGGACGACGGCAAGGGCGCCCTGAAACTGGAGCTGGGTAGTGCGCCGCTGACCTCCGGCGGCGCCAGCGTGGCGTTCGAATCGGAATCGTTGGCGGAAGGTGTGCGCGGCGGACGGTTCCGCTACTACGGCCGCGATCGCGAAGGCGCCGATGCGAGCTGGCGCGATCGCTGGAACGTGGCCGGGCGCACGCCGGAACTGGTGACCATCGAACTGGAACGCGGCAAGGCCGACGAGGGCAAAAGGGCCGGGCGCGAGGACGCCACCGCCTGGCTGTGGCTGCAGGCGCCGATCCGGCAGAACCCGTATGCGCTGAACGTCGGCGCCCTGGCCAAGGCTCTGGAAGGAGCGAAGCCATGAGCGTGGCGAACCGCCGCCGCAGCCGCGGCATCGCCTTGCTCGTCGTGCTGTGGGCCTGCACGCTGCTGGCCATCCTGCTCGGCGGCTTCGCGACGCTGGCGCGCACCGAATCCATCCAGACCCGCTATCTCTCCAACCGCGTGCAGCTGCGCTATCTGGCCGAAGCCGGCGCCATGCGCGCGCTGGCCGAATGCGTCAGCCGCAGCGGCGGGCGCTGGGTCGGCGACGGGCGCCGCTACAGCCTGCGGCTGCAGGACCACGATATCGACATCCGCATCCAGGACGAGCTGGGCAAGGTCGACATCAACACCGCCGATCCGCGCGTGCTGCAGCGGCTGTTCGTCGCTGCCGGCGCCGACGACGCCACTGCGACGCAGCTCGCCGCGAATATCCAGGAAACGCGCGACACGAACGCCAAGCTGTTCCGCGAAGAAGGCACCAAGCGCTACGCCGAAGCCGGGCTGGCCGGCGGACCGCGCTATCGCGAATTCGACATGCCCGAGCAGCTGCAGACCGTGCTGGGCATGACGCCGGCGCTGTACCGCAAGCTGGCGCCCGCGATCACGGTGTGGTCGCGCCGCCCCGAGCCGACCCTGGCGCTGGCGCCGCCGCTGGTGCTGGCCAGCCAGCCGGACATGGACATGCCCAAGGCCGAACGCTACGCCGCGCTGCGCGCGATGACCTCCACCAGCGCACCGCCGCCGGTGCTGCCGAACGGGCAGGCCGCCGGTGCGTGGCGCGGCGGGCTGGTGCGCACCATCGTGGCCTCGGCGGCGGACGGGCAGGGCACATCGGCAAGCGTGATCGTCACGTTCCGCCTGACGGCCCTGAAGGGTGGCCTGAGTTACAGCGTGCTGCGCTGGCAGGAAGACGGCGCCGGCTGAGCACGAAGCTCAGCCGCGCAGGAATTCCAGCAGCGCGCGTACCTTCGGCGAGGCATTGAGCCGCGCTGGATACAACGCGAACAGTTCCACCGGTTCCGGCTCCCATGCCGGCAGCACGCGCACCAGCTGTTTCTTCGCCAACGCCTGCGCCGCGCCATGCTGCGCCAGGATCGCCACGCCGGCGCCGTCCAGCGCGAGCTGGTGATTGATGGTGGGGTCGGGTACGGACAGGCGCGCCTCGACGCGCACTTCCTGCACCTCCTTGCCGCGGTGCAGGCGCCACATGGTCTGTTCGGCCGGCTGGCCGAGCGGGCCGCAGGCGGTGATCAGCGCGTCGAGCTGGCTGAGATCCGCCGGCGTCTTCGGCGCTTTCCTGCCCTTGAGATACGCCGGGCTGGCGTACAGGCCGAGCCGGATAGTGGCGAGCGGGCGCGCGAGCAGTGACGAATCCTCCAGCGGGCCGGGGCGGATCAGCACGTCGAGATTGGCTTGCTGCGGTGTGGACTCGCCCGCGGTGATCTGCAACTGCACGCGCAGTTCCGGCCAGCGCCGCGAGAACTCCGCCAGGCGCGGGCCGAGCATGAAGCGCGCGAAGGCTATCGGCGCGCCGATGCGCAGGCGCCCGCGCGGCGCGGCCTGCATGGAGCCGATCGACAGGTCGGCCAGTTCCGCTTCCTCGACCACGCGGCGGCAGCGCTCCAGGTAGATCTCGCCGGCTTCGGTCAGCGCCATGCTGCGCGTGGTGCGCTCGATCAGGCGCACGCCCAGGCGCTGTTCCAGCGCCGCAATGGCGCGGCTGACGCTGGACTTGGGCACGCCGAAGTGCGCGCCCGCCGCGGTGAAACTGCGCGCCTGCGCCACCTGCACGAAGTACTGCAGCTCGTTGAGGTCGATCATGATTGTTGCGCCTGTGCAACAGAACGTTGCGAAATGACGGATTGTTCCATTGTAGGGCGGAGCCTATCGTCTGCGCACCCCACCCACAACGAGGCAACGGACATGTATCTGGTCACTGGCGCGAGCGGCAATATCGGCGGCCATATCGCGCGGCAATTGCTTGAAGCCGGACACGCGGTGCGCGTGTTCGCACGCGATCCGGACAAGCTCGGCGAACTGGCCGAGCGCGTCGAAATCGCCCGCGGCGACTTCAGCCGTCCCGACACCCTGGGCGCGGCTGCCTTAGGGATGAAGGCGGTGTTCCTCAACACCGGGCCGAATCCGCCGGAATTTCCGGCACTGCTCGCGGCGCTAAAGGCGAACGGCGCGCCGCACGTGGTGTTTCTCTCCAGCATCCTTGCCGGCGATCCGGAGTTTTTCCTGGGAAGAATGCATCGCGCCAACGAGGACACGCTGTCCGCATCCGGCCTGCGCAGCACTGTGCTGCGGCCCTCGGGCTTCATGACCAACACCTTGCGCTGGGCCGATTCGATCCGCGCCGAGGACGTGGTCTACAACGCCATGGGCACCGGCAGGGCGCCGATGATCGCGCCGGAAGACATCGCCGCGGTGGCGGTGCACGCGCTGCTCGATGCTTCGCTGGCGGGCCAGACGCTGGAACTCACCGGCGGCGAGCTGCTGAACGTGCCGGAACAGGTGGACATTCTTTCCGGCTTGCTGGGCCGCACGCTGCGCAGCGTGGACGTAAGCATCGAGGACACCGTGCAGGGTTTGATGGCGACCGGCATTCCGGAACCGCTCGCGCGGGGTATCGCGCAGTCGCTGGAGGCGGTGCGCGAAGGACGCGGGCGGGCCATGACGCCGACGGTGCAGCGCATTACCGGGAGTGCACCGCGTTCGTTCGATGTGTGGGCTCGCGGCAACGCCGCGCGCTTTGCCTGAAGCCCCTCTCCCATCGGGAGAGGGGTTGGGGTGAGGGTACGGGCGGAGCGCAAGAGTGATGTGCTCCGCTCCGCCCGCACCCTCATCCGGCTGCCGCCACCTTCTCCCGGAGGGAGAAGGATTCCACCCCGTGCGTCGGTGCTCGCAGTTGACGTCCACTCCATTGCGCTTCAATGTCTCGCCCTCGCCCAGGGGAAGCCATGGCCCGCATCTACGTAACCGACACGATGGGCGAGGCCGAGGTGCGCGTGGCCCTGGTCAGCGCGCGCGGCATCGCCGACCTGTGGGTATGCCGCGTTTCGTCCTGGGGCCTGGCGATAGGCGACGAGCGCTGGTTCGTCACGCCGGACCGCCAGTCCGCCACCAAGCGCGTTTTCTTCACCTCGCAAGGCATGGCGCAGATCACCGTGTGCTTCGTTTCGACACTCGGCGAAGCCGGCTGGCGCGATCCGGCGCGCGCGCGGCCCGGCATCTTTTCACGTTGAGGGCTTGGCTTCCGGCAGCCGGATCACCGGCGTGCTGGCGAGCTTGAGCACCGCCTGCACGCGCGGCGCCGCATCCTGCGCGGCGGCGGGCGAAGGGAAGCGGCCCGCGGCAAGCACCGTCCATGCGGCATGGTCGGGATCCACGGCGGCGATGCGCAGCAGCGGCAGGCCCAGCCCCTGCGCCGAGCGTTCCAGCGCATCCGCATCGCCGGCATCGACGAACTGGCCCAGCTGCAAGGCATAAGCGGGTTGACCGGGCGCGGGCGCGGCGGCGCTCACGTCGCTGGTGACCAGCAGGGCGTTGGTCGACACCGCGCTGGCGGCCGTTGCCGGTGCCGCGGCGGAAGCGGCTGCCGCAGGAAGATGCGGCGCTGCAGGAACCGGACGATCGCGCCAGCGCGCGGCGAAGGCCTGCATCGGCGCACGCCAGTCGTCGGGCGCCATCATGCCGCCGGCAAAAGCGAGCGCACCGAACAACAGGATCAGCAAGATCAAGCCAAGCTTGGCGAACATGATGGACGGCCCCCTGCCGCATCGACCTGCATGTGCGTCTTCACATGAAAAAGACATTTCGCCAGGGCGACGCGCGGGCTCCGCGAATTTTTCCTGGCCGATGCATATTGCGGTTGCGCACCGTGAGGGGCAACATCCGCGGTCCGGGGAGTCGCATGGAGCAAAGGACGCGATGCCCCGTACAGGGGGCGTCATGGTCGATATTGCGGAGTCCAACTTGCTTGGATCTTCGCCGCAGTTCGCTCACGTCATTGCGCAGATACGCCGTATCGCGAAATTCGACGTGACCGTTCTGATCGGGGGAGAGACCGGCACGGGCAAGGAACTGGGGGCAAGAGCGGTGCACTACTTGAGTGCGCGCGCATCCCGCCCTTTCATCGCCGTCAACTGCGGCGCGCTGGCCGATTCGCTGGTGGAAAGCGAACTGTTCGGCCACGAGCGCGGCGCTTTCACCGATGCACGCCAGGCCTCGCCTGGCCTGGTCAGCGAAGCCGAGGGCGGCACGCTGTTTCTCGACGAGATCGACACGCTCTCGCCGAAAGCGCAGGCCTCGCTGCTGCGTTTCCTGCAGGACGGCACCTACCGGCGCGTCGGCGGCACGCAGACACGCTCGACCGACGTGCGCCTGGTCGCGGCCAGCAATGCCAATCTCGATGAACTGGTCAAGACGCGGCAATTCCGCCGCGACCTGCTGTATCGCCTGAAGGTGATGCCGCTGGTGATGCCGCCCCTGCGCGAACGCGGCGGCGATGTGGTGGAGCTGGCCGAGGCCTTCCTTGCGCGGCTCAATCGCCAGTATGGCGCGCAGACCTCGCGCAAGCGCTTCGATCCCACCTTCCTCGCCTCGCTGCAGCGCTACAGCTGGCCCGGCAACGTGCGTGAGCTGGAGCACTTCGTGCAGCGCGAATACCTGATGTGTGAGGGGCAGCTGATCCAGGGCGGCCCGCCGCAGGATCTGGCCGAAGCGCCCGCCAAGGCCGCCGACGATGCCGCGTTCAAGCAGGCCAAGGCGCGCGCGATCGCCGATTTCGAGCGCAGCTATGTAGCGTCGGCCATGGCGCGGGCGCGGGGCAATATCACGCAGGCGGCGCGGATGGCGGGGCAGGACCGCAGTGCGTTCAGCAAGCTGGTGAGCAAGTACAGGCTCGCGTCCGTGGTCGGACAGGAGCAAGATTCGAACGAGTGATGCCAACGGGCGGAGCGGGCGAGTGACTGGGTCTTCCGTACGTGTCGTGGCTGATGCGATTGCTCGCTATCTGGAGGCGAGTCCAGCTTGTGCGGATTCTGCTGAGGGGATTCAGCAGTGGTGGCTGCGGCCGGGGGGAATTGAGGTTTCCCTTGAGGTGGTGGTTGAGGGGTTGAGGGTGTTGGAGGGGGAGGGGGTTGTCGAGTGTCGACGGCTTGGGACTCGGGAGATTTGGCGGTTGCGCCGCTTGGCTGAGTGACGCGTTTTTTTGTGGCGGCGTCGCAATGATGTCGTCGGCTTCTTTGCTCGTCATCCCGGCGTAGGCCGGGATCCAGTGGCGGTATCGCTCGATTTTCGCGGTGACGCGAATGGGCCGCTTATGCAGCGGGCATTTCGTGCGCCTGCCGGCGCCCGAGTCACTTTTTCTTTGCTGGCCCAAAGAAAAAGTAACCCAAAAGAAATGGCCTAAGAGCAAAGGCTCGCGACGCGACTAGAACGAGCAGTGGACGGCCGCGGCAACGGATTAACCAGAGTCGACACGAAACGACTGTGCGTTTACGTAACGCTCGCTTCAACGTGCCGTGGCCGAGAGGACGTTCAAGAACCGAGGCCAGCTTTCGCTCTTCGTTCCTGCCTACCTCACGACATCACCCCTCTCCCCTCCGGGGAGAGGGCAGGGTGAGGGGCGGGTGCTCGCGATAACCCCTCATCGAAGCATTCATTTGCTCTTCGTTCCTGCCTACCTCACGACTCCAGCCCTCTCCCCTCCGGGGGGAGGGCAGGGTGAGGGGTGGGTGCTTGCGATAACCCTCATCGAAGCATTCATTTGCTCTTCGTTCCTGTCTACCTCACGACTCCACCCCTCTCCCCTCCGGGGAGAGGGCAGGGTGAGGGGTGGGTGCTCGCGATAACCCTCATCGAAGCATTCATTTGCTCTTCGTTCCTGCCTACCTCACGACTCCACCCCTCTCCCCTCCGGGGAGAGGGCAGGGTGAGGGGTGGGTGCTTGCGATAACTCTTCATCGAAGCATTCATTTGCTCTTCGTTCCTGCACACCTCACGACTCCACCCCTCTCCCCGCCGGGGAGAGGGCAGGGTGAGGGGTGGGTGCTCGCGATAACTCTTCATCGAAGCATTCATTTGCACGTGATGCGCTGAAAAATCGCACAGCACCGTGTGCGCGATAGCGCCGCCGTGCAATTTCAACCACAGCGTGATCTTTTTCTCTCGCCCGCATGCAGCGGATCACACGCGCCTTTGATTCAACGCGTTGCACTTGAACCGCCGCATTTTTCGCCCTCTATCGCCGTGCGAAAAAACACACGGTTGATGTGCGCGATCTTGCCCGCAACTACAAAGAAACCGCACCACACCGCCATTCCCACCCGTTGGCACGCCTCTTGAATAATCCCTCCCGCAACGCGTGCGGCAGCGTTCGTTAGCGAGAAGGGACTTTGCAGCCGCCCACCGAACCGAGGCCTGTACATGACTGTCGAGAGCATTCAACAGAAGCTGCTGCGCGTGCGGCCGCCGCGCGTGCGCATCACCTACGACGTCGAAACGGGCGGCTCGAGCGAGAAAGTGGAGCTGGCCTTTATCGTGGGCATGTTCGCCAATCTGTCGGGCGAGTTGGCGGCGAGCGAGCTGCCGGCGCTGAAGGATCGGCGGATGCGCGATATCGACGCCGAGTCGTTCGACAAGATCCTGGCCGACAGCTCGCCCATGATCAAACTCAACGGCATCGCGGACACCATCGCGGGCGGGGGCAAGGTGCTTGCCGGCGAGCTGCATTTCAGCGCGCTGTCGGATTTCGAGCCGCTGGCGGTGGTCAATGCGGTGCCGAGCCTGCGCCAGCGCTATGACGCGCGCGCCGACCTGCGTTCGCTGCAGTCGATGGCCGAATGCAACGACGCGCTGGGGGCCTTGCTCGACCGGTCCACCACCGACGGCGCGGCGATCACCGCCTTGAAGGTGGGGTTTGCGGCCGACGCGACCGACAACTGGGCCGGCGCCGCCGTCGACGCCAAGGACAACCCGCCGCCGAACGCGGCGGGCGCCGATACGCCCGGTGCGCTGGTCGGTTTCCTGGCCGCGCAGATGGCCGGCAATGCGCAGGCCGCGGCAGCGGCCAAGCAGGCTTCGGATGCGGCGGCCGCCGCATCGGCCACGGCCACGGCGAACATCAAGACCACCGCGGACGCGCTCACCGCCGCGCAGAAGACCGCCAGCGATGCCGCCGCCGCGCTGTCCAAGGCGCAGGACGCCGCCAGCAAGGCCAAGGGCGACGCCGTCCCCGACGCCAACAAGGCGGTGGTCGATGCGACCAAGGCCAAGAACGATGCCGATGCCGCCGCGCTTGCCGCGCAGGCGCAGGCCGATGCCGCCGCCGAGCTGGCCAAGCGCCAGGCAGCGGTCGCGGCCGACCGGCAGCAGGCTTTTCTTGCCATCGATCCGCTGAGCAAGGCACGCCGCCTCGCCGGCCGCTTCACCAACGAGATCCTGGTGCCGCTGGGCAATAACGACCTGCACCAGGTGGCGCTGGGTTCCAACGGCCTGATGGACGAGCGCGCCGGCGGCATCGACGTGCAGATCGGCGGGCAGCTCGACGTGATCCTGCACACCAAGTCGTTCAAGGATCTCGAAGCCACCTGGCGCGGCCTGTTCTACGTGGTGTCGCGCACCGAGAGCGGCCGCCTGCTGAAGCTGCGCGTGCTCAACGCCAGCGCCGACGAGCTGCGCAAGGAGCTGGAGAAGGCGGCCGAGTTCGACCAGAGCTGCATCTTCAAGATGATCTACGAGGCCGAATTCGGCACCTACGGCGGCTCGCCTTACAGCCTGCTGCTGGGCGGCTACGAATTCGACCACACGCCGGCCAGCATGTCGCTGCTGACCAATATGACCAAGATCGCCGCGTCCGCGCACGCGCCGTTCCTGGCCGCGGCGGCGCCGGGCCTGTTCGGCCTGGATGGCTTCGACAAGCTGGCCAAGCCGCGCGATCTCAGCCAGCTGTTCGAGTCACCCGAGCTGGCGCAGTGGATGGAATTCCGCGGCAGCGAGGACTCGCGCTACGTGGCGCTGGCCCTGCCGCACGTTCTGCTGCGCCTGCCGTACGGCAAGGATGCGCGCCCGGCCGAAGGCCTGCGCTACGAGGAGACGGTGACCGGTCCCGACGGCCCGGATCACAACGCCTTCCTGTGGGGCAATGCCGCCTATGCGCTGGCGGAGCGCATCACCAACTCGTTCGCGCTGTACCACTGGACCGCGGCGATCCGCGGCGTGGAAGGCGGCGGCCTGGTCGACGGGCTGCCGGTGTTCACCTACCGCGACGACGCGGACCTGGTGAACATGATCTGCCCGACCGAGGTGTCGATCACCGATCGCCGCGAGAAGGAACTCAACGACCTGGGCTTCATCGCGCTGTGCAACTGCAAGGGCACCGGCCAGGCCGCGTTCTTCGGCGGCCAGACCGCCAACCTGCCGCGCCAGTACATCAGCGACGAAGCGAACGCCAACGCCAAGCTCTCGGCGATGCTGCCGTACATCCTGGCCGCGTCGCGCTTCGCGCATTACATCAAGGTGATCATGCGCAAGAAGATCGGCGCCTTCCTCACCCGCGGCAATATCGAGGCCTACCTCAACAGCTGGATCGCCCAGTACGTGCTGCTGGACGACAACGCCTCGCAGGAGGTCAAGGCCAGCTATCCGCTGCGCGCGGCGCAGATCACCGTGACCGACGTGCCCGGCTCGCCCGGCTCGTACAAGGCCACCGTGTTCATCAAGCCGCATTTCCAGCTGGAAGAACTCACCACGTCGATTCGCCTGGTGGCGGATCTGCCGGCGGGCTGACGCATAGCCGCGACCCGACACGCCACCCGATCAAGAACCTGGAGCGACCATGGACCTCATACTTCTGCAACCCGGCGACTCGTCGATCTTCGGCGGCCCCAACGGCTGGAAAGGCGGCGGCAGCCTGATCGACGACCAATGGCGCGACGAGGTGCTCAAGCTCGGGCAGTGCCTGGAGCTGGTCTCGGTGCACCAGGGCATGAAGCAGCAGATCACCACCGACGTGAGCAATTCGGCGCGTACCTCGGGCCGCCCGATCATCACCGAGTTCACCTGCGTGAAGTACGTGGACAAGACCTCGGTGAAGTTCTACGAGTACTGCCTGCGCGCGCAGCCGCTGGGCAAGGGCGACAAGAACCCGACCAAGATCTATATCGCGCGCAACTCCGGCGAGAAGACCGCCAACATCCTCACCATCGAGCTGCGCGACGCGATCATCAGCGAGATCCAGTTCCAGTCCAACCCGGACGACATGCCCACCGAGCAGTTCAAGCTCAACTTCACCGAAGTGCTGTGGACGTACACGGTGCAGGAGGCGGACATGAATACCTCGGGCAACCTGGCGTCGGGCTGGAGTATCGCGCGCAACCGTCCGATCGGTCAGTTCACTACCTGAGCATGATCTGCTTGAGCCCCTCTCCCCGTTTACCAATTTGTGCACGGGGAGAGGGGTTGGGGTGAGGGTACGAGCGGAGCGCGAGAGTGATGTGCACCGCTCCGGCCGAACCCTCATCCGCCTGCCGGCACCTTCTCCCGGCGGGAGAAGGATTTCAATTTGGGGATTGAGGCTTAGCAGTCGCTCGTAGCGGTGGAGGAGCAGTCGTGCAATTTCTACTCGAGCGGCTGGTCAATCGCAGCGAGCCGGACATGGGACAGGCGCCGCCGTTCGACCCGATCGGCGCGGTGGCCGCGCAGATCCAGCGCATCGTCGAATGCCGGCCTTATGTAGGCCTGGGCGGTGCGCGGGTGTGCGACTTCGGCATGCCGCCGATCGTCGACACCGGCATCGGCCTGCCTGACCACGAACGTTTTGGCGCGCGGTTGCTGGATGCGATCGCGCGCTTCGAACCGCGCCTGCGCGCGCCGCGGCTGGAATGGCTGGCGACGGGCAGGGCGCTCAAGCCGTATGCGCTGGTGGTGCACGGCACCGTGCAGGTGGACAACCTGCCCAGCACGTTCCGTTTCGAATTGCCTTGCCCGGACGACATGGCATGAATGCCGATGTGCCCCGCCTCAAAATGTGGTTCGAGCAGGAGCTGGCGTCGCTGCGCGACGAGGCGGCGGATTTCGGCGCGTCCTTCCCGGCCATCGCCAAGGCGCTGGAGCTGAGCGGCGGGCGCAGCAGCGACCCGCACGTGGAAATGCTGGTGCAGTCCTTCGCCTGGATGGCGGGGCGCCTGCGCTACCAGCTCGAGACCGACCAGGCGGTGCTGCCCAATGCGCTGATGAGCCTGCTGTATCCGCATCTGGAGGCGCCGTTGCCCTCGATGCTGGTGGGCGAGATCGAGGTGCGCCCGGACGGCGCCAACTTCGCGCACGGCGCCACCCTGGAGCGCGGCCGCTACGTCTACGCGCTGGCCACCAACGAATTCGGCCAGCAGGTGCGCTGCCGCTTCCGCACCTGCTACGACACGCCGCTGTGGCCGCTGAAGATCACCCACGTGGAGTCGATGGCGGCCAACGCCTATCCGCTGGACCCGAACGACACCCGCACCGCGTCCATCCTCAGCGCCACCATCACGCGTACCGGCAAGGAGCCGGTGCATGCGATGCAGATGAAGTCGCTGCGCTTCTGCATCCACGCCGACCACAAGCTGGCGTATTCGCTGTACGACGGCCTGGCCATGCACCTGGTGCGCATGGCGGTGCGCGTACGCGCCACCGGCGAGCTGCGCTATCTCGATGCCGCGCAGCTGCAGTGGCGCGGCTTCGACGACAAGGAGGCGGTGCTGGGCGCCAATCCGCTGACCCATCCGGGCTACCGGCTGGTGCAGGAATACTTCGCCTTCCCGCAGAAATTCCTGTTCTTCGACGTGGCCGGCATGGACCTGTCCGGCGTGGACAAGGACTTCGAGCTGCTGTTCCTGCTCGACGTGCCGCCGTCCAAGGACCACCACTACGACAAGCATCTGCTGCGGCTGAACTGCCTGCCGCTGATCAATCTGTTTCCGCAGCGCATCGAGCCCTTCGTGCTGGACCAGCGCCAGTACGAATACCGCCTGGTCGCCGACCAGCAGAACCACCGCTACTGCGAGATCTACAGCCTGGACGAGCTGGTCTCGATCCGCCCGGACCGCAGCCCGCGTCCGATCGCGCCGTACTTCGCGCTGGACGAGATGCAGCGGCTGGACAAGATCGACTACTTCTATGCCACCCGCCGCGAGGTCAACCAGACCGGCGCGGTGCACGGCACGGAAACCTTCGTGTCCTTCCTGGACCCGGAATTCGACACCGTGCTGCCGGCCGAGGAAATGATCGGCGGCACCGCGCTGTGCACCAACCGCCGCCTGCCGTCGCAGCTGGTGGTGGGCACCACCTTGTTCCTGGAAGGTGCCGGCCCCGTGACCTCGTTGCGGGTGGCGTGCAAACCGACGCCGAACCAGCCGCCGCAGATGGTCGGCGAGCGGCCGTGGGCGCTGGTGTCGCAGTTGTCGCTCAATCATCTGTCCCTGGTGGACGGCCAGCGCGGCCCGCCGGTGCTGAAGAACATGCTGCGCCTGCATGTGGGGCCGGCGAGTTTGACTGGCTACCGGCAGATCGACGGCCTGCGCGCCATGTCCACCCGCCGCGTGCAGAAACGCATGCCGCGCCGCGATGCCTGGCGCGGCTTCGTCGATTGCCTGCAGGTGCGCCTGCAAGTGGACCTGGGCCATTTCGAAGGCGGCAGCGCGGTGCTGTTCGGCAGCGTGCTGCACCGTTTCCTGGCGCTCTATGCGGAGGTCAATACCGTCATCGAACTGATTCTCGAATCTTCCGACCGCCGAGGAGAGCTCAAGTCATGGCCACCCCTGACTGGCGCACAGGTGAGCCTCTAGCCGACCGGCTGCTGCGGCGGCCGGCCAGCTTCGATTTCTTCCAGTGGGTGCGGCTGCAGTCGTGGCCGCGCCGCGGTACGCCTGCGCGCCGCGACGGCGCGCGCTACGTGTCGCCGCGCCTGCGCTTCCGCGGCGAGATGTCACCGGTGTTTCCCGGCAGCGAGATCTCCAAGGGCCGCCTGCGCGAAGAGCGCAGCATGGCGCTGGACGATCCGCGGCTGGAATTGTTCGTGGCCAATTTCGCCTTGTCCGGCGTGCTGGGGCCGATGCCGGACAGCTTCGCCGACTGGGCGCGCCAGCGCCTGGCCGAGCGCGATCCGGCGATGGCGCAGTTCCTGGACATCTTCAATCACCGGCTCAGCACGCTGCGCTATGAATTGAAGGCCGCCAGTGTGCCGGCCTTCGACGCGGTGCGGCCGGAAGACACACGCCAGGCCGATGCGGCCGGCGCGCTGATGGGCCTGTCGGCCTTCGAAGGCGAGGGCGCGGCGATTCTCGCGCGCCGCGTGCCGGTGCCGCGCCGCGCGCTGCTGGCCCTGGCCGGCCTGGTGGCGAACGGACGCAAGAGCGCGGCGCAGGCGCAGATCGTGCTGGGCGTGTATCTGCAGGCACCGGTGCAGGTGCAGGCGCTGGTCGGCGCCTGGCGCGACATCGAAGCGCGCGACCGCACCTTGCTCGGCCGGCGCGTGCTGGGCGACGGCGCGCCGCTGGGCCAGCGCGTATGGGTGAACCATGCGGCGATCGGCCTGCGCATCGGCCCGGTGCCGTATGCGCGCCTGTGCCTGCTGCTGCCGGATCGCGCGCACCTGCCGGGCGGCGCGCACGACGCGCAGTTCGGCAACGGCTACCGCGGGCTGGCCGCGATGGTGCATTACCTGTTCGATCGCCATGTCGACGCGGTGGTCACCATCGAAGTGGACGAAGCCGATATCCCTGCCTCGTGGATGGGCAAGCCGCGCCGCCTCGCCGGGTTCGGCAGCGGCCACGGCCTGCGCCTGGGCCAGACCGCCTGGGTCAGCGGACGTCCCGAAGCGAAGCGCGAGGTGACCTTCACCATCCGCGCCGACGACGTGCAGGAGGCCGCATGAGCGCGCTGCCCACCGACACCGCCGGCCGCACCGCGATCGATCCGATCGGCCAGCAGGGCCAGGCCAGTTCGCCTCTGCTGTACCTGCATTGCGGCATCGGGCTGTCGGGCAACCGCTGGCTGGCCGACGAGACCTTCCGCCTGCTCTCGTTCGAGGGTCAGGAATCGGTGTCCGAGCCCTTCGATTTCCAGCTGCAGCTGCGCGGCAATACCGATCCGAAACTCAATCCACCGCTCACCTTCGACGCGCTGGTCGGCCGCCCCGTCACGGTAGGCCTGAACCGCCCGGTGGAAGGCCAGGCGCCGGATGCCGCCGCGCGTTTCGCGCAGGCGCTGCGCAGCGGTTCGGCGCCGTCGATGAGTTTCTACAACGGCATCGTCGGCTCCTTCGCCATGGACGAGCCGGGCGTCTATCGCGTCGGCATGAAGCCCGCGCTGTGGCGGCTGAACCTGACCAACCGCTACGAAGTGCATGCCCAGATGAGCGTGCGCGATGTGATCGCGGACCTGATGCGCAAGCACTACATCGACTATTCGCTGGATGCCGTTTCCGGCGAGGACAATATCGCCATCGCCCGCGTGCAGGACTGGCTGCAGGCCGGCGAAAGCGACTACGAATTCCTGCGCCGGATCATGTCCAAGGCGCATATCTATTACTACTTCAAGCACACCGGCAACGGGCATACGGTGGTGTTCGCCAACCGTCCGGCCTACCTGCAGGCGTTCGACCGTCCGCTGCGCTACACCTACACCGCGCTGGACGAACTGGGTATGCAGCAGGACGACGTGGTGTTCCAGTACAGCTACCAGCAGTCGCTGACCAGCACCGGCGTCAGCGGCCGCTTCGCGCACCAGGAAAACGCGCCGGACGAGGATCCGATCCCCACCTTCCAGACCTTCGGCGCGTTCACGCCGGCGGATCCGGGCGAACTGCCGTTCAACCAGTACCGCACCTATCAGTACGGAATGAGCAGCGGCACCGTGCGCGAGTACGTGCGCACCACCGCATCGACGCTGGTTGCTTCCGGCCGGCAGCTCACCGGCAGCAGCACCTGCGCGGGCTTTCGCGTCGGCACCCAGTTCACCATGCGCGGCGACATGGCCGAGGGCACGGCGCCCGCGCCGGTGCGCCCGTCGCTGGAGAACAAGGCCTTCGTGCTGAGCAAGGTCACGCACCAAGCCACGGCGGACGGCGGCTATACCAACCAGTTCGAATCCACCGACGCGGCGGCCATGCTCACCGCGTTCTCGGTGCAGGACACCCAGCAGGGCGGCATCCTGGCCAAGGTGGTGGACATGGCCGGGCGCGGCCCCACCGACTGGCGCTACTACGAGCCGGCCAATTTCGATCCGGCCACCAGCCGCCTGCGCGACAGCCAGGCCGCGCCGCCGAACCTGATGGCCAAGGGCGTGTACGTGCAGTTCTCCAGCCCCGGCGCGGCAACCGGGCCGGTGTGGGTGAAGCTGTCGGCCAGCATGAACACGGTGCCGGAGATCGGCGCCACCGTGCTGGTCACGCGCGCCAGCGACGAGTCGGAGCTGCCGGAAGTGCAGCAGCTGATCGCACCCAACGGCAGCCTGGTGGTCACCCCGTCGGGCTGGACCGCCAACACGCATGTGGGCAGCAACTACTCCACCAGCTACGGCGACGGGCAGAGCATCCGCTACGGCCTGCATTCGGCCTACAACCTCGACCACGCGGTGAGCATCGTCAACGGCGCCTACGAGAGCGGCCAGTACCGCGACACCAGCTTTTCGCAGGGCGCCAGCTACAGCTATTCCACCTCCGAGAACGGCGCCAGCGGCCTGCTCAGCCGCTCCGAATCCTATGGCAGCACCTACAGCACCATGGAAGCGGCGGTGACCTGGAGCAAGAGCACCATCGGCGACAGCACCAGCTACAGCACGATCACCGGCGATACCTATTCGCAGGACGAAGTGGAAGGCACGGCCACCCGCATCACCACCCAGAACATCGTCAACAACGTCAGCACCACGGCGGTGCAGAGCAGCATCAGCACCACCGGCATGAACAACGCGGTGGACACCACCGGCATGACCACCAGCATGTCCACCGTCGGACGTAGCGCCGGCATCTCGCTGACCGGCCTGGCCGACCAGCTCTCGCTTACCGGGGTGCGCACCGAGACCTCGCTGACCGGCATGAGCGACAGCACGTCGGTCACCGGCATCTCCGCGCAGGTTTCGGCGACGGGCAGCAGCGAGTCCACCTCGGTGACCGGCAGCGCCATCCAGACCAATGTCACCGGCACCTCCACCAATATCGGTGTCACCGGCGTCAGCAGCGGCGTCAACGTCACCGGCGTCAGCACCGAGATCGGCGTCACCGGCAGTACCACCCGCATGAACGTCACCGGCGCCAGCACCGGCATCACCGTCACTGGCGACAGCACCGAAGTCGGCGTCACCGGCAGCGAGACGCGCATGAGCATCCACGGTTCGTCCAGCACGGTGGACATCACCGGCGTGGGCACCTCCGTGACCATTGCCGGCGCACGCATCTCGATGGAAATCGTCGGCCTGAGCGTGTCGATTCCGGTGGTCTATATCTACGTATGAGGCGCGCATGAAGATCGTCAAACCGATGACCCTCGGCCTGATGCACCGCCCCTACCGCTGGCAGGGGCGCGACCGCCTGCTGGTGGCGACGCTGGGTTTCTTTGCGCTGGGCGGGCGGCCGGATGCCTTGCTGCGCGACAACCTGCAGTGGCGCAAGGTGATGTCAGCGCTGCCGCCGGGCCGGCCGCTGGACGAGCTGATGCCCAAGACCCGCGGCGAAGTGCTGCTGGCCGGCAGCGCGCATGCGGCGAACGGGCTGGCGGTGACCGAGCAGATGGTGCGCCTGGTGGTGGGCGACACGAAATCCGGCGGTGCGAAACTGAGTGGCGTGGACAAGCGCCTGCGCGTGGTCGGCGACCGCCAGTGGATGTACGGCATGCTGCCCTGGCTGCAGGTGACCGAGCCACTGCCGTTTACGCAGATGCCGCTGACCTGGAGCCGCGCCTACGGCGGTGCGGGCCATCCGGCGAATCCGGAAGGCCGCGGCTACGCGCGCAATCCGCTCGCCGCGTTCTTCGGCCGCAACCACGGCGACATGCCGAATGTGGAACCGCCGCAGCGGCCCGTGCGCGGCCCGCGCCGGCGCTATGCGCCGGCCGGCTTCGGCCAGCTCGACGTGGGCTGGACGCCGCGGCGGCAGTGGATCGGCAGCTACGGCAAGCGCTGGCGCAGCGAGGCCTATCCGGGGCTGGCCGACGATACGCATCCGGAATTCTTCAACGCGGCGCCGCTGGACCAGCGCATCGAAGGCTTCTTTGCCGGCGGCGAAGCGTATCGCCTGGAAGGCATGCATCCGCGCCTGCCGGTGATCGAAGGCTGCCTGCCGGAGTTCCGGCCGCGCGCGTTTGCCCATCGCGCGGGCCAGCCGGCGGATGCGGTGGACGAGGTGGCGCTGTTCTTCGACACGGTGTGGTTCTTCCCCGATGCGGAGCTGGGCGTGACCATCCACCGCGGCGAGATCGACGTGGAGGACAGCCTGGCGCTGGATGTGGAAGCGCTGATGGTGGCCTACGAACATGCCGACGATGCGCCGCGTGCGCTGTCGCACTACGGCGAGGTGCTGGCGCTGCGGCTCAACCGCGATACCGCCGCGCGCCATGTCTTCAACGAAGCGCAGCTGACGCCGGAACCCGACGCCGCCCTGCGCGCCGCGCGGCAGACGGAAGTGCAGGAAGAACAGCAGCGCCGCGTCGCCGTGCGCGCGGCGCGCGAGGCGGGCCTGGCCGCGGAATTCGAAGCCTCGTCCGGCATGCCCGCGCCGCCGCCGGCGCCAGCACCGCTGGCGGTGGATTTGCCGGCACCTGGCGAAGCCGCCATCCGCCGCGGCGATTTCGATCTCAGTCCGATGCTCGACGCCGTCGAACGCATCGGACGCGAAGCGAAGGAGCAGGCGCAGGCGCGGCGCGACGAAGCCGCCGCGCAGCTGGCGCAGTTGCCGGAGCTGCCGCCCGCGGTGCCGACCACCACCGAGGAAGCGCTGGCGCGCGCGGCCGGGCAGGGTGGCGCGATGGGCGCGCTCAGCGAGTTCGGCGCGCTGGCCGGCGTGCCGGCGGTAGCGGTGGAACAGATTCACGAACTGCAGCGCAAGGGCCGCCTGGCCTCGCCGCAGCCGAGCGTGCCGGGCCTGCCGCTGCAACCGGCGGTGGCGGCCGCGATCGGCCAATGGCTGCTGCTGCGCGTGCGCGAAGGCGGTTCGCTGCACGGTTGCGATCTGGCCGGCGCGGACCTGCGCGGCGCCATGCTGTCCGGTGCGGATCTGCGTGGCGCGTTGCTGGAGGCTTCCGATCTGCGCGGCGCCCAGCTCGACGGCGCGGACTTGAGCGAAGTGGCGCTGACCGGCGCCACCATGGATGCGGCCAACTGCGCCGCCGCCTGCTTCGATGGCGCCAACCTCGCCCGCACCCGCGCGCACGATGCCGTGTTCCGCGGCGCCAGCTTCGCCGGCACGCAGGCCGGCGATGCCGACTGGAGCCGCGCGGATCTGGCCGGTGCGCGCTTCGAGCGCTGGATCGCGCCGAACATCGTGCTCGAAGGCGCCAATCTGGAACACGCCACCCTGGCCGACTGCGTGCTGCTGCATGCCAAGGCCGACGGCAGCCGCTGGGCGCATGCGGCCTGGCAGCGCACAGTGGCGCTGGGGTCCAGCCTGGCCGGCAGCGACTGGCGCGAGGCGGCGCTGTCGCGCAGCGTGCTGATGGAATGCCGCCTTACCGACAGCCACTGGGCCGGCGCCGACCTGGCCCGCGTGCAGGGCGGCGGCGGCGCGGACTGGTCGCGCGCCGACCTGCAGCGCGTGCGCGCCGACCACAGCAGCTGGCGCGGCGCCAACCTGGCCGATGCCAACCTGGCCGAGGGGCAGTTCCGCGAATGCGATTTCAGCGGCGCGCGCCTGCCGCATGCGGTGCTGGAACGCACCTTGTTCTACCGCTCGCTGTTCATGGGCGGCGAGCTGACCGGCTGCCACGCGGAAGCGGCGGATTTTTACCAGGCCATGTGCCGCCGCGCGGATTTCCGCGACGCGGATCTGCGCGAGGCGAACTTCGTGCAGGCCGAATGCGCCGAGGCGCGCTTCGACCACGCGCGGCTGGAAGGCGTGCGGCTGGAGCCGGGGCGGAGGCTGCCATGAGCGAGGCGGCCATCTCCTGGGACGATATCGCCCACCTGCAGCGCCTGGGGCGTCCGGTGAACGGCGTCGACCTGGGCGTGCTCGATGGCAGCGGGCGCGCGATCGAATCGCTGCTGTTCAACCAGGTGAGCTGGCACGGCGCCGATCTGCATGGCGCGCGCTTGCAGCATGTGAATTTCATCGACTGCGATCTGCGCGATGCCGACTTCAGCGGCGCGACCTTCGAAAGCTGCAGCTTCACGCGCTGCAAGCTGGGCGCTTCGCGCTGGGGCGGAGCGAACCTGCAGCAGTGTTCGTTTGCGCTGGTCGACTTGTCGGCGTCGGCGTGGACGAAGGCGGCAGTGGCGCTGTCGGCCTTCACCCAGACGGATCTGCGCCTGGCCAGCTTCGCGCATGCGCTCCTGCATCGCACCGTCGCCACCCAATGCGACGTCGCTGGCCTGGTGCTTGCGCATGCGACGCTGGCGCAGGCGGTCATTCCCGGCGCGGACTTCCGCGTGATCGACGTCACCGGCCTGGTCGCGCAATCGGCCGTGCTGCAAGGCGGGCTTTTCGGCGGCATGGACCTGCGCGGCCTGGTGCTGCAGCGCTGCCTGCTGGAAAGCGCCGACTTCACCGGCGCGCAGCTGGACGGCGCCGATCTGCGCGAGGCCAATCTGCGCAAGGCTGTCTTCGCCAAGGCCAGCCTGCGCGAAGCGAAACTCGACAATGCATTGCTGCTCGATTCCAGCTGGAATGACGTGGATGCGGCCGGCCTGTCCTGCGAAGGCGCGCTGTTCCAGTCCGCCGAGCTGCGGCAGGTGTCGCTGGTGGAAGCGCGCGGCACCGGCAGCGTGTGGGATCACGCGCGGCTGACCGAGGTCGACTTCGGCCACGCCACGCTGAGCTATGCGCGCTTCGACCATGCCAGCGGCGGGCGCGTCGGTTTCCGCCACGCGCGGCTGGACCACGCCAGCTTCCACAACACCCGTTTTCTTCAAGCCGACCTGCACGCGGCGCAGACCAAGCGCCTGCGCGGCACCTCGTCCCCCCGCCTCGCCGCCGAGGCCCGCGCCCTTGCCCTGGAGACCGCCTGATGTTCGCCGCCCGCCAAGCCAAACCCGTTCAAGCGGCCGCGCCCGCCTGGTTCGAAGCCACCATCCGCGATGCCGCCGGCCGCGACGGCTGGCGCCTGGACGACGGCCGCTGCGCGCGCCAGGCGGTGTCCTGCCTGGTCACGCCGCAGGCGGGCGACCGCGTGCTGCTGGTCGCCACCGCCGACGGCGAGTGCTTCGTGCTGCACGTGCTGGCGCGCGCCGAAGGCGGCCGCGCCACGCTGGCGGTGCCGGGCGCCGACGCCGTGTCGATCCGGCAGGCCGAGGTGGATATCGCCGCCACGCGCAACATCGCGCTGCGCGCCGGCGAGGGCGTGGAGGTGACGGCGGTGCAGGGCGCGCTCGCGCTCAGCGGGCGGCAGCTGTTCGCCAGCGCCGCGGAGTCGCTGGTGCAGACCGCGCGCACCTATGTCGGCCAGGTCGAACAGTTCCTGCTCGACGCGCGGCAGTTCCTGCGGCTGCATGGCGAGCAGGCCATGATCACCGCGCGGCAGGACGCCAAGATCGATGCCGAGCGCATCAGCCTGGGATAAGCACATGTTCGTCAACACCAATCTCGGCGTGCTCAACCTGGCCTTCCCGGACGTGTGCTTCGTGCCGATTCTGGGCGTGCCCACGCCGATGCCGTTTCCGAATATCGCCTTGTCGTTCGCGGACATCCCCGCGCAGTTCGAGGTGATCGTCGGCGGCGGCCTGGCGGAAAACCTGGTCACCGTGGGCGCGCTCAGCAACGGCGACCAGCCGGGCGCGGAGGGCGGCGTGGTCTCGCATCTGTTCATGGGGCCGTTCCGCTCGATCCTGGGCAGCTTCAAGGTGTTCATGGGCGGCATTCCGTGCACGCACATGCTGGGGCTGGTGGGCCAGAACGGCCTGCTGCCGAACATGGTGGGGGTGTCGCTGACGCCCGCGCAGGTCACCGTGCTGGTGCTGAGCTGATGCGCGCGCGACTTCTATTGCTGTTGCTGCTGCTGGCCGCGCTGGCCGGCTGCAGCTCGGTCAACAAGCTGCTCGGCCGCACGCCGACCACCACGCTGTCCAGCGTGCGCGTGGCCGCGCCGCCGGGCGCCAATCTCAATTCGGCGGTGCAGCTGGACCTGGTGTTCCTGTACGACCTGAAGAACGAAGCCATGCTGCCCAAGACCGGGCCGGAGTGGTTCGCGCAGAAGACTGCGCTGATCAACGGGCTGGGCACGTCGGTCGATGCGGTGCATCTGGAGATCCCGCCCGCGCAGGTGATCGATCCGGTGCCTTTGCCCAAGCGCGCGGGCAAGGCGGTGGCCGTGTATGCCTTTGCCAACTATCTGTCGGCGGACGGGCAGGCGCGCGCCGATCTCACCAAGTTCAGGCGGGCGGTGGTGTGGCTGCAGGCCACCCAGCTCGCCGTGACCGAACAGCCATGAACGCGACAGCAGGGGAAGCGCCATGAACGCCACCGTCGACACGCTGGACAGCCTGCCCGAATCGGTCTCCTGGTCGGAGGGCATGCTGCTGTCGCCGCATCACTTCCAGCAGAACGACATCTACTGGAACAACCTGCTGCACCGCCGCCTGGTGATGCTGCAACCGCATGCCTGGGGCGTGCTGGACATGGCGCTGGATCCCACGGAGCTGAGCAAGGGCCGGGTGGTGTTCCAGCGCCTGCGCTGCGTGATGACCGACGGACTGGTGATCGACTATCCCGGCCATTTCGCGCCGGCGGGCTTGTCGCTGGATTTGAGCGGCACCGACTGGAACCAGCAGAAGCAGGTGCGCGTGCATCTGCGCGTGCCGGTGCGCGGCAAGGGCGCGGCCAGCGATATCGGCGACATGCAGCGCTACACCATCGAGCGCGGCAACCTGGAGGCGGACGAGAACACCGGCAAGGACGAGATCGTGGTCGACCGCATGCGGCCCAAGCTCAGCCTGGCCGCGGGCGACAACGTGGCCAAGAGCTATTGCTCGGTGCCCTTGCTGGAGCTGTACGGCGATTCGCGCGGCGTGCACCTGGCGCCGTTCCATCCGCCCATGCTCAGCATCGGCGCCTCGGCGTTCCAGGGCGACGGCAGCCTGCAGCGCTCGCTGGCCTCGCTGTCGGAACTGCTGTGGAAGAAATACCGCGAACTGCTCGGCGTGCGCCTGGACGACCGCGGCCAGCCGCGCCTGGACAGCGAGAGCAGTGCGCAGGTGCAGGCCGCGCGCCATCTGGTGATGGCGATGCCGACTTTCGACGTGATGCTGCAGTCGCCGAATACGCATCCGGCCGATCTTTATCTGGGCCTGTCGCAGCTGGTGGGCTTCGTCGCCGCCACGCCGGGCGCGCCGCCGCCGCCGGTGCTGGGCGCCTACGAGCATGAGGACTGCGTGCCGGGCTTCACCCGCGCGATTGCCTACGTGCGCGACCAGCTCAACCGGCTCAATGCCAACTTCCGTGTGCTGGAATTCCAGCGCGTGGGCAATTCCGGCTTCCGCCTGCAGCTGCCGCGCGGCATCGACACCGGCAAGCTGCTGATCGAGCTGGCGCCGCGCGCCGGCCAGAACGCCGCCACCATGAGCCAGTGGCTGGGCAGCGCGCGCATGGCCAACGAGGAGCTGATCTACCTGCTGGTGCGCCGCCGCTATCCCGGCGCCACGGTGAAGGAGGCCACGCCGCAGCAGGTGGCCGCGATCAACCTGCGTCCCGGCGCCTTCGTCTACGAAGTCAATAACGCCACCATCGAAGGCGAGGACGGCGCGGCGCGGCCGCTGATCAGCGAAGGCCACACCTTCGTCATCCTCGGCGAGCCGGACGAGCACGTGCCCGCCGCGATCACCCTGTACCTGCCGCGCGAGGGAGCGACCGCGCGGCCATGAACGGAACGGTTGCCTCCTCCAACTTCCTGCTGGGGCGCTTCGCGGCGTTCTACGAGGAAGTCGCGCAGGTCAAGCTCGCCATCCAGAAGGGCGAGCTGACGCGGCTGCTGCAGCCGGGCAACCCGCACGGGGAGATGGAGGCGCACCAGAGCGTGGAGCGCATCGCGCACCGGCTGCTGGCCGTGCTGGACCGCCAGTCGCGCGACGTGCAGGCCGCGGCCACCAGCGCGGAGCTGGAAGCCTACCGCCGCGCGCGCTACGCGATGGTGGCGCTGGCCGACGAGATCTTCATTCTCGAACTGCACTGGGCCGGCGCCGAGCACTGGCCCGAGCACCTGCTCGAATACACGGTGGAACGCTCGCGCGTGGCCGGCCGGCGCTTCTTCGATCTGGTCGACGACCTGATGGGCGCGGGCGAGCGCAGCACGCTGGATGCGGATCTTGCCGCCGTACTGCTGCTGGCGATGCAGCTGGGCTTCCAGGGCATGTACCGCGGTGCCGAAGGCTTGAAGAAACTGCGCCAGTACCGCGCCCGGCTGTATCCGCTGGCCAGCGGCCGCAAGCTCGGCAGCGTGGAGGCGCGCGCGTTTCCGCAGGCCTATGACTACACGGTGGTCTCCGACCGCGACAACACGCGCATCGCGCTGGCGCCGTGGCTGCGCGCCGCGGCCTATGGCGCGGCGATCTACCTGGTGCTGTCGTCCCTGGTCTGGCTGTTGCTCACCTGGTCGCTGCTGGACGCGATCAACAGCGGAGCGACATGAGCCCGAACCCCGCACCCGCTGCCGCTGCCAGCACCGCCGCCGCGTCCAGTGGCGGCTTCGATCCGTTGTTCCTGGTGCTGGCGGTATTGGCCGCGCTGGCCTTCCTGCTGATCGCCTGGCTGATGTGGCGCGCGCGCTCCAAGACTATTGCCGCGCGCCCCGCGCAGAACCGCGATGGGCAAAGCTGGTGGGTGCGCTTCCGCGACGGCATGCGCCGGCGCTATGCGGTGATCGAACGCGCGCTGCGCTATCTGTGGGCGCGCCGCGACTGGCGCTACAAGAGCTCGTGGGTATTGCTGATGGGCTTCCCCGGCGACGGCAAGAGCAGCCTCGCCGCCTCGCTGCCGAAGGACATGCAGCGCGCCACGCACCAGCGCGAAGCCAGGCAAGAGGCGTATCTCAGCCAGGCCGTGCCCAACAGCCAGTGGCTGTTCCTGGAGCGCGGCATCCTGATCGACCCGGACAGTGTGCTGGGCGAACCGCTGAAACCCGCGGCCGGCATCGACGGCTCCGCTACCGACACACCCGGTGCGCGCTGGAGCGAGATGCTGGCCGATATCGACAGCCTGCGCCCGGACCGCGCGCTGGACGGCATCGTGTGGGTGATTTCGGCCGAGCGCCTGTGCCAGGCCACGGCGGAGCAGCGCGCGGCGATGGGCCGCTATGCCTATGCGCGCATCCACGAGCTGCAGGATGCGTTCGCCTACGCGCTGCCGGTGTACGTGGTGTTCAGCCACTGCGACAGCATTCCCGGCTTCGACGGTTTCTGGCGCACGCAGGATGCGCGGCTGCAGCGCCAGATCGTGGGTTGGTCCAGCTCCACGCTCGACGACAACGGCCTGCCGGCCGACTGGGTGCCCAAGGCCTTCGACAAAGTGATCGAGGCCATGCGCAGCCTGGTGCTGGAAGCGGCCACCAGCCACGACCATATCGACGACGTCGACGGTTTTTTCCTGTTTCCGCAGCACATGCGCAGCCTGCAGGCGCCGGCGCTGGATTTCCTGTCCACGCTGTTCAAGACCAATGTGTACGAGACGCGCTCGTTCTGCCGCGGCCTGTACTTCTGCGGCGTGGTGGAAGCGGGCAAGGGGCCGGAGGTGGCCGGGCCGCGCGCGGATGTCGCCTTCACCGAAAGCCTGATCCGCGACAAGGTGCTGGGCGAGCAGCGCCTGGCGCAGCGCACGCAGAAGGGGCTGCTGGCGCGCAACCGGCTGATCCGCCGCCTGCAGCTGGCGCTGGTGGGCCTGGCGGTGTTGCTGGCGGTGGCCTTGCCGTGGAGCGCGGCGCGGGTGAACCACCATGCGCAGGGGCTGCGCGACACGCTGCTGAATATCCAGCTCAACAGCCGCTCGCTGGCCCAGCACGGCTGCCTGGACCAGGAGCGCGTGTACAAGCTGATCGCGCAGATCACCACCTTGAGCGAGGACACGCGCTACGCCGCCATTCCGCTGTCGTGGGTGGACGGACGCATCCATCGCGGCATCACCGAGGTGGTGTCCAAGAACGCGCTGCAACAAGTGGTGCTGCCCTCGATGGCGTGCAAGCTGCAGCAGCGCATCGACGATATGTCGGCGGCCACGCTCAAGGTGTCGGAGAACACGGTGGCGCCGGATGCGGTGTATGCCGACTACCTGGCCCAGCTCAAGCGCCAGCTCGACCAGCTCTCCGCGCTGGAAGGCGGCCTGATGCGCTTCGACCGCATCGCCCAGCCGGGCATGGCCGACCGCAACGCCCAGCTGCTGGATTTCGGCGCGCTGGCCGACTACGTCTACGGCAGCCCGCTGCCGGCGGACACCATCAAGCGCGACAGCCCGCTGGCCGACGCGCTGTCGGTGGCCACTTATGCGGACGCGCCGGCCATTTCGCCGGAACTGCGCGAGCGGCTGGGCAAGCAGTTCGAGCGCATGGCCGCGCAGGCCGAGCACGACCTGCTGCACCGCGCGGCGGACGGCGTGCCGCTGCTGTCCACCCTGCAGGAAGGCAAGCCGCCGCTGCTCGATACGCTGCGCGGCTTCAACAGCTGGCTGGCCTGGGTGCACAAGAGCTGGCTGCTCAGTACGCCGCAGGACAACCCCTGCACGCGCATGGGCGCGGAGATCGCGCCGGGCATCGAGCACCTGATCAAGAACCACCATTACGACCCCGAGCTGCGCAACACGCTGGGCTTCTTCGATCTGGACAGCTGCTACCAGCCCGCCGTGGACAGCCTGCGCAGCGCCACCCTGGCGCCGTATGGCGCGCTGTTCGTGGTCAATCCCAGCAATCACCAGCTGGAAGGCATCAGCCCTGGCCTGGGCCGCGAAGTCGGCGGCCTGCGCACCCTGGCCGGCACCGCCTTCATGCAGGTGAAGTCGCCGCAGCAGTACAGCTGCAACGGCGCCGCCGGCGGCTGGCGGCCGAGCACTTTCGACGAACTGCTGACCCAGCTGCGCGAATACCAGGAATTCGCCAGCCACGAGAAGATCGACCAGACCGGCAGCAGCACGGGGCAGCCGCTGTACGAGCGCCTCGCGCGCACCCAGCTGCAGCTGGCCTTGCAGGACAGCCTGGCGCGCAACCAGCGCGGGCAGGTGCAGGCGATCGATACGGGACTGGATGCCACCTCGCAGCTCGATCACGAGCTGGCAGAGGAAAGCTCCAGCCTCGCCGCCTCGGTCGAGCCGCTGCTGCAGGCCCAGCAGCGCATGCGCCAGCTCGGCTTCGGCAGCCTGGCCGACGAGGTGGGGCAGTGCGCGCAAAATTACGCGTCGAGCATGCTGCTGGATGTGTCGGAGCTGGCCTCGGCCAGCCATCTGTACGACCCGCCGGCACCCAGCGGCGGCGACGACAGCACGCCGCTGTTCGACCTGGGCAGCGTGCCGGTGCTGCAGGGTTACCTGGATCGCCAGCTGCAGCGCGCGGAAGTGCTGTCGCGCTACGCGGCGCCGTTCGTGACGCTGTTGAAGCAGACGCGCGGCGTCAACAACAGCCAGCGCATCAATACCCAGGTCGACGCCTACTGGGGCGGCACCATCAGCGAATTGAACCGCGCGGTGCAGTTCGCCGACCCCGCGGGGCAGGTGGCGCACCTCAACGATTTCTTCCTCAAGCAGCTGGCCAGCCTGAGCTATGCCAACTGCGAGGCGACCCTGGCCGCGTACGTGCCGGCCGCGGTGGGCAACGACCTGTTCTCCTCGCGCCGCAGCGATATGGAAAAGCTGGCCAGGGCGGCGTGCTCGGGCCGCGGGCAGGCCAGCTCGGACCTGCATTACGCGCGCATCGGCATGCTGTTCAACAGCCAGCTGGCGGGGCGCTATCCGTTCGGCCCGGTGGATTCGCGCGAAGTGTCGCCGGCGGTGGTGAAGGCGTTCTTCGTCTACTACGGCAAGGAAAAGCCGGAGCTCAAGGCCTGGCTGGAACATGCCACCGGCCCGCGCGCCGCCAGGATGAAGGCGTTTATCGGCCAGCTCGATGCGGTGGAAGCGTTCTTCGCCGGCAATCTCTCGGCGCAGCCGCAGAGCCTGCCGATCCAGGTGAAGGTGGGCTTCCGCGCCTTGCCGGACCGCTCGCCGATCAGCAACCAGCTGATCGGCTGGACCTTGCGCGCGGGCGGTGCACAAGGTGCCGCATGGCCGGGCGCGGACGACAGCTTCGCCTGGAGCGTGGGCACGCCGCTGTCGCTGGATCTGCAATGGGCCGACCGCTCGCGCTATCTGCCGGTGCCCGACGCCGCGCAGCCGGAGCTGCAGGCCAGCGGCTATCACGCGGTGTTCGACACCGGCGGCTCCTGGGCGCTGCTGCGCTGGCTGGATGCGCACGCCGCGCCGCCGGAGAACGGCGCGCTCGATCCGGGCCAGCGCATGCTGCATTTCCAGGTGCCGGTGCTCGACGGCAGCGCGCCGAAAGATGCCAAGTCCACGGGCAAGGCCGACCTGTACCTGACCCTGAAACTTTCCGGCACCGACGCCACGACCAAGGCGCCGGTGCCGCTGGAGGCGCCCGCGTTCCCGCGCGACGCGCCCGTGCTGTGGTGACCGACGGAGCAATGCGATGAGCCAGTACGCGCAAGCCAGAAACCTGGAGGCCACGCCGGAAGCGGTGGCCGAAGGCTGCGACGACGGCGGCTATTTCGAGCGGCGCGTGGGCGTGTCGCTGGCCCGGCTGCTCGCTCCGCTGGATGGCCCGCAGCCGGCCGGCGCTTCCGCGCGCGGCAGCATGGGTTTTCGCATGATCCAGCAGCTGCGCCAGAGCGACGACGCCAGCCTGCCGATGGGCGCCTGGGCGATCGAGCCGCGCCGCGCCAACTGGCCGAAAGTGTCGCAGCTGGCGGCCGGCATGCTCGACACGGTGGGCAAGGACCTGCAGCTGGCCGCCTGGATGCTGGAGGCGGAACTGCACGAAGGCGGCTATGCCGCGCTGCTGCCGTGCTTCGCGCTGCTGCGCGGCCTGTGCGAAACCTGGTGGGACGGCCTGCATCCGCGCGAGGACGGCGACGGCTACGATGCGCGCTGCAATATCGTGCGCTGGATCAACGAGAAGCTGCTCAACACCATCGCCCTGCTGCCGCTGGTGGAAGACGAGGAACACGTCGCCAGCTGGTCGCAATGGGAGCTGGCGCATTACCACGAGCGCATGCGCGCCGTGCACGGCAACCTGCCGGAGGAAGCGCAGGACGCGGCCACGCTGGAAGACCTGCAAGGCCTGCTGGCGCGCATGGACGCCGGCGACCTGCGCGGACGCCACGCCGAGATCGGCGAAGGCCGTGCCGCCATCGCCGCCTTCGAGCACGCCCTGCGCGAACGGCTGGGGTCGGAGACGCCGCCGCTGGGACGGCTCGACGAGTTTCTCGCACGCATCGAAGCGCTGCTGCGCGGCGAACTGACACGGCGCGGCCCGGCGGCCTTGCCGCCGATGGCGGCGCTGCCGTTCGACGAGGAAGCGGATGAGCAGGACGAGGACGGCGAGCCGCACGCGGCCGGCGACCTGTTCGGCGAGCGCGAACGCGCCTACCAGGTGCTGGCGCAGATCGGCGAATACCTGATGCAAGTAGAACCGCACAGCCCCGTGCCGTATCTGATCCGCCGCGCGGTGGCGTGGGGCGGCTTGAATGCGGCGGAGCTGTATCGGGAGGTGTTCCAGAAAGGGGGCGGGCGGATCGAGATCTTCGAGCTGCTCGGCGGGGAAGCGGACGCCTGACGGCGATCAATAGGGGACACACGACATGCCTGCCTGGACACGGCGAGACATCAAGGAAAACGGCACGACGATCGGCCGCATCCACTACGCGCAGATCGACCAGCCGCGCTACCGCTCGATGAAGGAAAAGGCGAGCATCGCGCGCCAGAACCGCTTCGGGCAGCGGCAGCGCACGTATCCGGGCGTGGGCGGCGGCGTCAAGAAAGTCTATGTGTCGGCGAAGCTGCGCACGCGTCCGACCGGAGCGCCGCGCGACAACCTGGCGGGTATCGGCGTGGTCAATCCCGGCTACGTGCCGGCCAATGTGCACAAGGCGCACCTGGCTTCGGACCGCTTCGGCGGACCGAGCAACGCGCGGAACCTGGTGAACGAGAAAAGCCGGATCAACCTCAGCGCCCACAAGCGCATCGAGAACCGCATCGCCCGCCTGATCAAGGACGTCACCGCGCCGGGCGACACCAATGCCAACCGGACACGCGGCGGCATGATCGTGAGGGAAACCTATTCGCCTGGCGGGAAACCGACGGGGCGCACGTACATGGTCAGCGTGAAGGACCACACGACCAATACGCGCAGTTATCACAAGCTGGAATTCAAGCCGATCTGAAACCGCGCACCCCGTGCGGGCGCGCATTGCCGAGGCATCCATGCCATCCCATCCCGCCGAAGACAAACTGACGCTGCGCCATGCCTTTACCAGGGTGCGCAATGCAGCGCGCTACTACTGGAGCGGCAGTCCGCCGATCCAGCAGCAGCGGATCGGCAAGCTGTCCACCCGCGGCCTCAATCCCGCCATCCGTACCGAACTGAAGAACCGGCGCGGCCCGTGGACGCACTGGGCCAAGCACGCTGCCGCGGGAGCCGGGAATTACGCGGGCAATGTGCGCGTGACGGCGAAGCCGGTATTGACCAACCGGCCGGGCGCGGTAGCGACCTTCGTCGGCAGCGGCCTGGACGAGAACATCGCCACGCGCATTCTCAACACCCGGGCGAACTGGGTCGGCATCCGCAAGAGGCACGCACGGCAAGTATTCAGCGCGCGCTCGCGCACGGCCGACCTGGTCTGGTTCAATCCGCCGCCCGCAGGCGGGCCGGCGCCGCCGACGTGGCAGCCGCTGGCCGGGCATACCCCGTCGATCAAGGCGCAGGCGGTGGGCGGTACCACCGGCCAGATCACCGTGGGGCACGGCAACGGCACGCCTGGCAATGGACGCGACGGTCTGCGCGAGAACGCCGTGGACCGTACCGTGCAGCACATGGCCTCGCCCAACCGCTTCCTCGAAACGGCGCTGATGGGCACGCTGGCCACCATCAAATACATGTCCGAGCCATCGACCCAGCTGGCCCTGGCCAAGCCGCACGTGATGGCTTTGCCGACGCCGCGCTATGCCGCGCTGACCGGTCCCAACGACCTGCGCCAGGCGGCAACGTTCGACAGCCTGGTCGACCACGTGCAAGAAGAGCGCGAGCGCAAGAAGTGGGAGGTCGGCTCGGCGATGCATGGCGACAACCATCTGAAGGGACTGGTGCCGCCGGTGATCCGCAGCTACCTGTCGGCGCACGGCAACCATCCGATCAATGCGATGGAGGCGTTTCGCCACGACGTGCACAACGCCTGGTTCAAGCCGGCGATCAATACGTCCGTGGCATCGGATACGCGCGATCTCACCAACAAGTCGCTGCACCAGATGGCGACCAAGACCAACACCACCGGACGCCGCCAGCGCGCGCTCAGCGATGCGCGGATGTTGCCGGTGGCACCGCCGCCGAACAGCCGCGGCCATTGACCGCGAGGAGACCGACATGCCGAAGAACCGCAACTGGACCTGGGCGCCGGTGAAGGAGGGCAACCAGACCCTCGGGCGCGTCAATTATTCCGTCTCCGACCGTGCCAGCTACCGCGCGTTCAAGGCCGAGGCCAATGCGGCGCGCGCGCCCGGCACGCGCTTCGGCCATCGGCAGGTACTGCACGGCGCCGGCCTTGGCATCCAGCGCGCCTATGCCTCGAGCAAGCTGCGCCTGCGCCGCGCCAATGCGGCGCGGGCGGCGCTGGCGGCGATCAACGTGCTCAACCCCGGGCACCTGCCGGTGCCGCGCAACAAATCGCATCTGATCGCCGACAAGTTCGGCGGACCGAGCATCCAGAACAATCTTTCCAACGAGCGGCGCTCGATCAATCTGCGCGCGCACAAGGTGATCGAGAACCGCATCGGACGGCTGCTGCATGCGGCCAGCGGCGGCAATACGAACCCCACGCGGGTGCGCGGCGGCATCGTGGTGCGGGAGACCTTCAACCCGGCGGGGCAGCCCACCGGGCGGCAGTACATGGTGAGCGTGAAGCATCTGGTCACCGGCAACCGTACTTTCCACAAGCTCACGTTCAACCGCACCTGAGTCCGGCGTTAGCGTAGCGAAGGCCATTATTCAAGGAATTCCCCATGCCCAAGGACAGTCTGAGAACACGGGTGGTCGAGAAGTTCGCGGCGGCCAACAGCGCCGGCGTAGCGCCGAAAGTGGCTCCGCGCGAACAGCGCTTCGTCAAGGACATTACGTCCAAGCTTTCCAAGGCGAATGCCGAGGGCAAGCGCGCCGACATCCCTAAGCGCTGGGCGCCGGTGGTGGCGCGTGTGGCGCGCACTTCGGCGGCCGGATTCACGCCGGAGCTGCTGCAGGCGCAGAAGCAGAAGCTCAAGCGGGTGGAGAAGGTGCAGGTGCATGGCGAGCTGGCCAATGTGCACGTCAAGCGCAGCGCCGGCGAGAGCGCGGCCGCGTTCACCGACCTTGCCGCCGATGCCCGGCGGTCGATGCACACGCTGATGAGCAAGCCGGGCGGGCATCAGATGATGAAGGAGCTCGACACACGCATCACGCAGAACCGGCAGCATGCGGGCGAGCATGCGGGCGTGCATATCAGTTCGACCAAGGCCGGCGAGACCTCGAACATGAATGCCCCGCATATCGCGCCTGGGCAAGGGCTCGCGCAGAGCGTGGGGCAGGGCTACCGCTTCGACGGCAAGGAAGGCAAGGGCTGGGGCAGCGAGGTGCGGATCAACCCGAACGAGGCGAAAGCCAACCGTTTTATCGGCCTGGGGCATGAGATGGTGCATGCGCACCGGTTGGCGCATGGCAAGGGAGTGGGCGTGCCGGAGATCAATCAGGCGAACCACGCCTTGTTCACCGACCCGGCCTCGCTGGGTTCGCAGGTCGATGCCGCGGAGAACGCGCGGTTTGGGCAGCATCTGAAAAGCGTAGTCGGGCACAGCAACCAGCTGCAGGAGGAATTCGAGACCATCGGCCTGGCCAGAACGCCGCGTGGCGCATTCAACCCGTCGGAGAACATGCTGCGCGCGGAGCACAACCTGCCGGCACGCACCGAGTACTCCAAGCTGAAGCCCGGCCATGACAAGGACACGCTCGCCCAAAGCGATGCGCTGTTCGACAACCGCTGGTGGGGCAAGCGGCTGTGGCACAGCGTGTTCGGCGGGTATCCGGCGCCGACGCCGGTGAAGGATATGGTGAAGCGGTACAAGGATTGATTCCCGGGTTCTACGGCCGGCCCCGATCGCGCAGGCGACGGGCCGGCTGCACAGGAGAGATGCCGTGGGAAAGAGGACGTACATCGTTTCGCCGCACGACGATATGCGCAATATGTTCCGCAACGCCAAGGGCATGACCGTGCATCGGTGGGGTCACGGCAAGCGCCGCGTCGATCCGGTGTTCAAGAACCACCGGCAGCGCATCGATTTCAAGAAGATCACCGTGCAGGAACGGCGAGCGCTGCGGCTGCAGATCAGGAACAATCCATGGGGTGGCGCGGGACAGGATCCACGCTTGAGGCAGCTGCGTGCGATCAACAAGCTCAACAAGATGTCGCAGCCCGGCCGTGCGTTTGTCGGATTCGGCAACGTGCCCGGCAGGCGGCCCAAAGTTTATGTGCAGGGGCATGGCGCTCCCGGCAGCCAAAATATTTCCGACGATGCGCACAACGCGGTATCGGCGCAGCAGACAGCGGTGACTTTAAAGGGCATGCAATTGCCGCAGCAGGCGAAGCTGCGCGCCAACTCCTGTTATAGCGGTACGACCGTGGCCATTGGCGGAGTGGCGGCGACTAACGCATTGCAGCAGCACCAGACCGTGCAAGGCTTGATCGGCCCGCCCGGCAATACGTTCGCTGGCGGGCTTGCCCATCAGATGCGCAATGTAGCGCCGACCTTCCCGAACATCGAAGTGGGCGGCTACCCCGGACCGACCACCCAGAATCCGGTGGGTGGCCTGGTCGACCGGCAGCTCAATCCCGTGCCAGGTACCGGCATACGGGTACGCTTCGGCAATATCGGTACGCCAACGATGTTGGGCGTGAAACGCGGAGAGACCAGAATTCAGTTCTAGGCGGGTGCCATGGAGCGGTTGCGAGTGAGGATTTCTTTGCCCTTTGGGCTCGAGAACATACTGGACGAATTCCATCGAGCTGACCGACGTTTGGGCATTGAGGTGATCAGTCACTGCACCTGAGTTGACCAAGCCTCGTAGACTTCGTGAATCCGCCCGCTTGAAGTTTTCTTTCTGGCAAGGCCATAAGCGAAATTGAGGCCAGTTCGCACTGGATTAAGTTGAGCTAAGTCAAAGCCGACAATAATTGGTTGGCCGTAGTCAGCGAACTTCTTGTTTCTCAGGTTCTGGTGCCACTGAAGCGTCGGATGATTCTTGAGCAAGGTGAGGCCGAAGTAGATTCCAACATCGAATCCAAGCGAGTAGCTCTCGTTCGTCAGGTCATGGCTGGGGATGGTTATGAGATCGCCCAATCGCGCTTCGATCTCATCCTTCTCTTCTTGCGTACGTTCCCTGGTCGAGACGTACTTCTCAAGCCATCCGCCAAGCGGATCCAAAGAATCCGGGCTGCCGTCCGGCTCCCAGTTCTTTGATGCAGCATCCTTCTGAACGTAGGCCGCCAGCTCATCAATTCGGCATTGAAGGACAGATTGAAACCAGGCGAAATACTCTTTCAAATCCTCGATGGACATGTTCCGGAAGCGGAGGTTGAAAGGTGGTTGGACTATTTGATAGGTCACGTTGCCTCTCAATGGCGGGCGGTGCCGATATCGGCTTGCTGCAGCATGTCCCATGCAGACGGTGGTGCGTCCGCCAGTCAAAAGGGACGAGCGTGATTCATGCAAGCAACTTGCCTTCGGCGATGCGCTTCAAGTCCATGAGCATGGGGCGATCCCTGGCTGGGAATCCTTTGATGCTCAGGAATATCTGTCGCTGTTCCTCAGCTAATTCCATCTCCAGGACGTGTTCGATCACGCTGAATGGATCGCCATGCTTTTCAGCGAGCCCTGTGGATGGAAGGTTTTGTACAAATCTTCTTCCATCCTCCACATAGATGTAATCGTCTCCTTTGGGTAGTCGTTGCAAGCTGAGGTCGATCCCGGAGCGAAATCCGATGTTTATTAGCTCTGCGTTAGAGAAGTCGTTGCCATGAAACTCATTCTGTGTGCGCGATAGTGGAGGGGTGGCGGTATCGCGATGCGGGGTTCCATTGAAGAAGCCATTCTTGATGACCCCGGAAAAGATGCAGTCGATAAACTCCACATTGACGCCCCTGAACTCCCGGATCTTCGTATTGAGAAACGTACATCGTTCAAACCGTGCATTCCCAGGGGCATTGGCGTCGATCTCTGCATCGTCGAAGCAACAATTTACATAGCGAGACTGATTCATCCCGCCGCCAAAGCAAGCCTGTTCGAACTGCGTGTTGGAGAAGTTGCAGAAATTGAAGGTGGAGCTGATGGCGATAAAGTCGGGCCATCGTTCGCCCCGAAAGCTTTCGCCGCTCAAGGTCTGCTTATTGAAGACCTTTCTCTCTCTCAATAGTCGCACCAGTTCTCTGGAGGGTGTCTTTGTCATCTTTGGTCGATAAGGCGTTAATGGTGGCGAATCATCTTTTTCTTTACTGACTCTCATTGAGCTCGGCGCGACCATTCTTCATAGACTTCGCGGAGACGGCTTGCAGGCCGACTCCTATCAGCGAGTCCGTGCGCGATGCTGACAGAGACGCCGATCGGGTTGAGCGGGACCGCTCCGAATGGAACGAGAAGTGGTTGCCCATAGTCCATGCTCTTCCGGCTCTTGAATTCCTGCGTCCAGGAAAGCGATGGGTGATGGGCCATGAGCATTTGTGCGAAATACACCCCTGCATCAAACGCCAGGGAATAGCTTGCATCCGTCAGATCGTAGTTCGGCATATCGATCGAGTACGGGCTGTCGCTACGCATGGCTTCCATCTCGGCCTCGGTGCGCTTTCTCAACGACAGGTGTCCAATCAGCCACTCGCCAAGTGCATCGAGCGATGACGTACTATTGTCTGGGTTCCAGTTTACGTACGCGGGATCCTGCCTGATGAATTCAGTGAGTTTCTCGATGCGCTCCGGGATCGCGGCCTTGAACCAGGCGAAGTATTCCTTCAACTCCTCTTTGGGCATGTCCCAGAATTGGAGGCTGAAAGGTGGATGGATTATTTGGTATGTCATGTTGCTTCTCAGTGATAAACGACGCCGATACCGGCTTGGTCCAACATGCTCAATACGGAAGGTGATGCACCTGACCGGCCGGTGACAGGGCTGGTAAAGAAGTGCCACTGCACCGAGTTTACGCGTCCGCTTTGTAGCAACTCGGCATCTTTTGCAATTTGTAGGCGGATGGGTGGTGACATGGTCAGATAACCTACTTTTGACTCATATGCGATGTTGTTCGCAAATCGATCCACGTAGCGGGCGCCTAACGAAGTAGGGAAGAACTTCTGTGGTGTTCCTCCAAGAACTCTCAAAGCAGCCTCGCCCACCTTTCCCGTGGAGCCAATTGCTGCGTAGGCTTCTTCCTTCGCGGCATTAGCTGCGACTTTTGTGGCACAGGCAGCCCCGGTACGCCACGCCTGCGACTGCCCGAACGAAGCAACATACAGTAACTGCTCACTCACCATGGCGCCGGCATATGCGGCGGCCGGGCCATAGCGACCCGCCTCCCATGCATTGACCGCGGCGTCCCAGGCACCTTGTCCCGGGACAAGCGCCAGAAGCACATCGGGGCTTCTCTGCTCGGTCCCAAGCGGATCGATTGCGATCAGCGGATTCCCGCTTACGTATCCATACGTACTCAGCCCACCATCGAGCCCTATCGGATCGCTCTGGATGTATCGCCCGCAGGCCGCGCAATAGTCCCGGAAGCCATTGTGGAGAAGGCCGGATTCCGTATCGGCATACTGCCCTGGAAAGCGCAGGTTGAAGACGTATCCATGGGAGGAGGTTGCTGCTTTCTCTCCGAACGGATTGCCCCGCAGGTCCCACCGCCAAAGGACTGAGCCTGAGGTGTCGGTGACCGCGCGCGGTGTATTGAGCCCGTCGGCATGGACATAATTCACCGTGCTCGCCATACCCACGATGTCCACCACCGCAACCGGCATATCGCCCAGCCAGATGTAATCCCTGTTCGCCGTGCCGTACTCGCCCAGGAGCCGGCCACCTTCGTCGTAGACAAAGCGCAGGCTGGTTGCCTGCGGGATTGACGTGGTCTTGGCGATGCGCTGGCCGGCGGCGTTATAGGCGTAGCTGGCCACGGTCTGGCCATTGCGCTGCACGGCGATCAGCCGGTTCCGCCCGTTGTATCCAAAGCCGAAGATTTCTCCACCCGCGACGTAGCCGGTGACGTTGCCGTTGGCGTCATAGCTCAACGCGCTGCTGCCCATGCTGGTGAGCCAATGCGTGCCGGTCTTGTAGCCGTAGGTGCCCGTGGCCAGGCCAGAGCCGGTTTTGCTGAGACGGTCGCCGGTCCTGCTGTACGTGTAGGCCTCGATGGCAGTTCCGGAAGGACCGTGGACGCTGGCCAGTCGATACAGCGCGTCGTAGCGATAGGTCTCGGTCGCTGGATCGGCACCCTCGCGGTTGCCGAGGGCGATGATGTTGCCCATGGCGTCGCGCGCGAAGTGCAGATTCAGCGCGGGGCTCACCACGTCCGTCAAGGCGTAGTTTGCATCGTAGCTGCGCGTCACTGCCTGCCCGTTGCCCAGCGTGTAGCCGGTGATGGGGCCGAAGGGCAGGTAAGTGATGCGAGTGGCGGCGTTTGCGACGCCGGCACCGGACGGACGCACCCTCACGCCGCTGATGCGGCCCGTGGTATCCCGGGCGTATTCAACCGACGTTCCGCCGGGTGTCACGGTGCCGGTCAGGCGGCCGGCGAGAGAGTACGTGTGGCTTACCGTGTCGGTCTGTGTGCCTTGTGTCTGGCGCTTCCGCACCACGTTTCCGCGCGCGTCGTAGCAATACGTCGTGGTGACCGCGCGCTCCACGATCCGGGTGAGCCTGCCCAGGGGATAGGAAGCTGCGCAACCCGTAGCGGTATCGGGTTCGTCGTAGAAGTACGCGACATGGAGCGAGCTGTCGCCGTAGCTCAGCGCCGTCCGCCGATTCAGCGCGTCATACGTGCTGGTGCTCGTGATATCTCTGGCATCGGTACGCCGTATGACATTGCCCGCGGCGTCGTAGACATAGCTGGTCTTGCCGGTATCCGGACTCTGCACCGACTTGAGGTCATCGAATCCGTTGTAGTTATAAAGCGTATTCAGTCCATCGGGATCGCCCACACCCTCCAGACGGCCACCGGCATCGTAGGAATAAACGCTTTGCGTATTCTTCGTCGCCGCGCTGGCGCCGTTGTAGTCGTCGATGGTGCTGACCAGCCGGTGCAGGGCATCGTACGTCCGCTTCTGCTGCACGCCTGCCGCATCGGAACGATGGATCGGATGGCCTGCCGCGTCGTAGCCGTCCGTGCGGTCGTAGCTGAGGATGGTCCGCTGGAAAGCATCGGCCACGCTCATCAGCTGGCTGAGGGCGTTGTACGTGCGCGAGACGGTCCGCTTCAGCGTATGGGCGCTGTCGAAGATCTCTTCCTTCAGGCGATTCCCGGCAGCGTCCA
Source organism: Dyella sp. LX-66 (assembly GCF_018599165.1). Taxonomy (NCBI): domain Bacteria; kingdom Pseudomonadati; phylum Pseudomonadota; class Gammaproteobacteria; order Lysobacterales; family Rhodanobacteraceae; genus Dyella; species Dyella sp. LX-66. The sequence goes on along the minus strand of NZ_JAHFVJ010000005.1, from coordinate 217,419 downwards.
GCGTGTAGTGAATGCGGTTCCCCGCCGCATCCGTGATGTCGGTGACGCGCCCCGCATCGTCATAGGCGTAATGGATGCTGACGCCATCGGCATCCTTGGACTGAGTGATATTGCCGATCGCGTCGTAGGTCAGCGTCGTCGTCGCAGGGGTGCCGGTGCTGTCGAGCGTGACCGTGAGGGGCCAGCCTTCGGGCGTGTACGTCATGCCCGACACCACGCCGTTCGGATCCGTCATCCGTCCCGGATGGCCGTACATGTCATACGCGCCGTAACTCGTCGCATGGCCGAGCGGATCGGTCACCGTGGCGAGACGGCCTTGCGCGTCATAGGTGAATCGGGTGACGTCGTCGACATCGGTGCGCGGGCCATCCACGCTGGCGAGCCGCCCCTGAGCGTCGTAGATCCTGCTCGTGGTGCGCTCGGGTGCCGCGGCCTGGGCCACGGCCATAAGCAGGCCGAGGCCGGCGATGCCCCATCGGAATCGCTTGTTCACGGTGGTCACTCCTCGGTGGCGCGCACGCTGGTGCTCAGCGGCCGGCCTTGGTCGTCGTAGGTGTAGGTGATGACACGGTCGGCGGTGGTCACCGTCAATGGGAGGGGACGGGTGGCATCCCAGGTCGTGGCGGTCGTGCGTTCCAGCGCAGTGCCCCTGGCTTCCACCCGGCGGATCTCGCGGCCCATCGCGTCGTAGTTGTAGGCCGTGATGGTGCCCAGGGCGTCCGTCCTGGTGGCCAGCTGTCCACGCCCGGTATAGGTGTAGGTGGTGTTGCTGGCGGGGCAGCCCGGCGCGGGCTCGCCCTCGATGGCCGTGACGCGCTTGAGGCCCTGGATGATCCGGTAGCGATAGGTGACCGCGTTGCCGAGGGCGTTGGTGACGGTGGTCGAGCCGTCATCGTTGAAGCTCAGCGTGGTTTTGTCCGCGCCGCCGGCATGCTCGCTTGAAATGGCGCGGCCGGACGCGTCGTACCGCCACGTGGCATAGCGCACGCCTCGTTCGTCGACGATGCCGGTGAGGGCTCCGGGATGGGCCGTGTCTTCGTACAGATAGCTTCGCGAACGCGCATGGCCGGGCCACGCACGCGTCACCTTGGTCAAGCGGGCAGCCCTGTCGTATCCGTACGTCACCGTGAGCTTGCCTGTCTTCGCGCGGGCAAGCAGGCCATTGGCCACCAGCAGCTGCAGGCTGTGGCCGGAAGAGTCGGTGACGACGATCGTCAGTGCGCCGGGGCCCATGGGGCGGTAAGCGAGTGTCTGCACCCGGCCGTCCGCCAATCGCCAGGCCGTCAGGGCGCCTTGCGCATCGAAGCTGTATTGCTCAAGGTTTGGCGCGGCATAGACCCAGTGGTCGCCCACCTTTTTCAGGCTGCCCTGTTCCGTTGCCTCGGCCGTGGCGGCTCCGTGATTGAGCGCGAACTGCGATTGGCGTCCATCGCCGTGGAAGAGCGTCAAGCCGCGGCCATAGGGGTCGATGTAGAGCGCCTTGCCATAGTTCACCTGCCACAACCCGCTCAGCCCGTTGTAGTGGCGGACCAGCTGCAGTTCGCCATCGGCATCGCGGTAGTCCTCTTCCTCCTGGTACTTGTTGCCGGTGGCTGCGCTGATCGGGTTGCCTACGCAGAGCGAAGGGCCGCCCAGCAGGGGCAGGCCTGGATCGCCCAGTTCCTTGCGCAGCTGGTGATCCGCCGGCTGCTTGCAGGTGTCGGACATGAAGTCGAGTTGCTGGCCGGCGGGGCAGCTTCTGCGTTTCTGCTGGATGAAAGCGCTTTCGTAATAATTGGCGGTAAAGTCGGTGTGGACGACGTCGTAGTACGTGCGGCAGTCGTAATAGGTTGGGGGTTCGCCCGATCCGCTCCACAGTTCCGGGGCTTTGTAGGGGCGAACGATCACTTCAAGGCCAGGCATCGCCTGGTAATGCTTTCTGAGCGATTCGCTCATCGCGTCGTAACCGGCATGGCAGGCCTCGTCCAGCGTGTCGTACGCGAGCTTGTCGATGACATAGAAGAATTCATCCTCCGATGACTGTGCATGGGAGGCCGCCGGCAGCGCTATTCCAAGGGCGATCCTCACCGCTATGCGATACGGCCAGCGCATTCGATGCAGGCACGGCGCCCGGTGAATCAGCCGATGCTTTTCTGGGTAAGTCGAAGTCCTTCCCATATCTTCCTCTCGCCTTGAACGTCGATGGATGACGCCTCGTCGTTGAACGGGGCGTGCAACTTTCAGTTGGGAATTTCTGGGCGCGATGGTAGGCGAGGCGGCCTGGCTGCTTGCCGCCAAAGACCCACATTTAGGACAGAAAGAGATAGCGGCACCGAAAGGCTTGCCCGAATGCGTTTGCCTCGCTGCATCCGCCATGGGCGCCCGATGTGCGGACGCACCATTCCCGCCGCGCAAGCTCGCGTATAGTCGCGGCTTGGTCCCTGGGGAAAACTCGCATGCTACGCAAGCACCTGCCCACGATTCTCGGCGGCATGGCCGCCACCTTCTGCCTGGCGCTGCCGTTCGCAGCTGCTTCGCAGGCACGCGATCCGCAAGCCGAGCAGATCGCCAAGCGCAACGCCACCGAGAAGTCGCTGGAAGACGTGGCGGTGGTCGACCGCAAGGTGATGGTGAAGATGCGCGACGGCAAGCGCATGGCCGCGGACATCTACCGGCCCAAGGGTGCGGGCAAGGTGCCGACGATCTTTTCGCGCACGCCGTACAACTTCAATTACTGGGACGTGAAGCTGGGCGCGCCGCGCGACATGACGCGCGCACTCGATGCGGTGAAGCACGGCTACGCCTATGTGGAAATGAACGAGCGCGGGCATTTCTTCTCCGAGGGCAATTACGACATCCTCGGCGCGCCGATCACCGACGGCGTGGACGCGGTGCGCTGGATTTCCTCGCAGCCCTGGTCCAGCGGCAAGGTCGGCACTACCGGTTGTTCGTCCACTGCCGAGTGGCAGATGGCGGTGGTGGCGCAGAACGAGCCATCGCTGGCCACGTTCAACGTGCAGGGTTTCGGTGCGGGTGTCGGCCGGGTCGGCCCGTATTACGAGCAGGGCAACTGGTATCGCGGCGGTGCGGTGCAGATGCTGTTCATTGCCTGGATCTACGACTACGGCATCCAGAACCAGGTGCGTCCGAACTTCCCGGCCAATACCACCCAGGCCGAGCTGGTCAATGCCTCGCGCTATTTCGACCTGGCCACGCAGATGCCGCCGGTGGATTGGGACAAGGCGTTCTGGCACCTGCCGGTGAAGGACATGATCAAGGCGCTGGACGGCCCGCCGGGCATCTTCGACACGCGCATGCCGGTGGCCACCGGCGGCAACATGATCGCGCGCACGCCGAACGATCCGGCCTGGTACAAGGGCGGCCTGTGGCACGACAACATGAAGATCGCCAAGCCGGGCCTGTGGTTCATGAGCTGGTTCGACGTGTCGGTGTCGCCGAACCTCGCCGCGTATAACGAAGTGCGCCGCACGGCGCCGAAGGAAGTGGCGGACGAGCAATACGCCGTGATCGCGCCGGTGCTGCATTGCGCCTATACCCGCGCCAGCGAGCACACCATGGTCGGCGACCTGGACATGGGTGATGCGCGCTACGACTACAACGCCCTGGTATTCGGCTGGTTCGACCGCTTCCTCAAGGGCGAGGACAGCGAGGTGGTGAAGAAGCAACCCAAGGTGATGTATTACCTGATGGGCAAGAACGAGTGGAAGAAGTCGGCGACGTGGCCGCCGGTCGGCGCCACCACCAGGGAGTTCTACTTCGCCAGCGGCGGCAAGGCCAACACCATGTACGGCGACGGCAAGCTCGTTGCCCAGCCGGAAGCCGACGATCATCCGGACCAGTTCGTCTACGACCCGGCCAATCCGGTGATGACTTATGGCGGCGGCGGCTGCTGCCAGGGCAATGCGGTGAAGTTCGGCTCCTTCGACCAGCGCAAGGAAGAAGCCCGCAACGACGTGCTGGTCTACGACAGCGAGGCGTTCGCGCAGGGCACCGAGGTAAGCGGGCCGATCACGGTCACGCTGAATGTCTCCTCCAGCGCCAAGGACACCGACTTCACCTTCAAGGTGATCGACGTCTATCCGGACGGGCAGGCCTTCAACATCACCGAGAACATCCAGCGCATGCGCTACCGCAATGGCTACGACAAGCCGCTGGCATGGATGAAGGCCGGCGAGGTGTATCCGGTGACGTTCCAGCCGATCGACACCAGCTACTACTTCAAGCCCGGGCACAAGCTGCGCATCGCGGTATCGAGCAGCAACTTCCCGCGCTTCGACCGCAACCTCAATACCGGCGGCAACAACTTCGACGAGGCGGCCGGCGTGATCGCCAACAATGCCGTGCACCACAGCAGCGCCTATCCGTCGAAGATCGTGCTGACCGTGGTGCCCGAGCAGGCCGGCGCGCACTGAGCATGGCGGTGGAGCAGGGCAGCGCGGCCATGCCGCCGCCGGTATGGCGGCGGTACGCGCTTGTCTTGTGGGTGCTGCTGCTGGTGGCGATCGGCGCGATGCGTGCGCTCAACCGCTACCTGGTCGGCGTGGCTTATAGCCACGTCGCGCCGTTCTCGCCGCTGCTGATCGAGGAGTTGACCGGCTCGCTCAGCTTCGGTGCCTTTCTGCCGCCGGTTTTCTATGCCTTGCGCTGGCTGCGCCGGCGCCGCTGGCGCCTGCTGTGGCACCTCGCCGTGTTCGCCGGCCTGTCGGTGGCGCAGACCAGCCTGATGATGGGGCTGCGCCTGCTGGTGTTCGGCTTGGCCGGCGCGCCGGCGGACGACTATGCGCCCACCGTGTGGCGCTACGTGATGGAAGTGCCGACCCAGCTGTTCTTCTATGTGCTGATCGCGGTCGGCCTGTGGTTGTTCGACCGCTACCGCGAAGGCCGTGCGCGCGAGCTGCGTGCGGCGCAGCTGGAGTCGGCGCTGTCGGAGGCGCGGCTGGAAGCGCTGCGCCTGCAGCTCAATCCGCACTTCCTGTTCAATACGCTCAATGCGGTGTCCGAGCTGATGTACGACCGGCCGGCCGTGGCCGACGAGATGCTTTCGCGCATCGGCTCGCTGCTGCGCGCGACGCTATCGGCCGGTGCGCAGGAGCATCGCCTGGCTGACGAGTGGAAGCTGCTGGCGCTGTACATGGACATCCAGCGGGCGCGTTTCGGCGCCGGACTGGATGCCGACGTGCAGGGCGATGCCGCGCTGGACGATCTGCGCATTCCCTTCCTGCTGTTGCAGCCATTGGTGGAAAACGCCATCGAGCATGGCGGGCAGGGCGACCATCGCCTGGTGCGCGTGGAAGCCGAACGGGATGCCAATCGCCTCACCGTGAAGGTGCGCGATGGCGGCGGTGGCGTTGCGCGCGCGGGCCACGGTATCGGGCTGGGCAATGTGGAAGCGCGCTTGCGGCATCTCTATGGCGACGAGGCCGGTGTTCGCCTGGAGCCTTTGCCGGAAGGCGGCAGCGTGGTCACCGTCTGGCTGCCCGCGCGGCGCTGGGAGGCGGCATGACCCTGCGCGCGGTGGTGGTGGACGACGAGGCGCCGGCACGCGCGAAGCTGCGGCGTTATCTGGCCGAGGCCGAAGGTGTCGTGTGGGTGGGCGAAGCGGGCGACGGGCGCGAAGCGGTGCGGCTGATCCAGCGTGAACATCCCGATGTGGTCTTTCTCGACATCAGCATGCCGGGCATGGACGGTTTTGCCGTATTGCAGGCGCTGGGCGAACCGCTGCCGGCGGAGATCGTCTTTGTCACCGCGCACGACGACCAGGCCGTGCGCGCGTTCGAGGTGCATGCGTTCGACTATCTGCTGAAGCCCGTCGGCCCCGAGCGTTTCCAGGCTGCAATCCGCCGTTTGTGCGAGAAGGTGGCGCCCTCGCTGAGCGTGAGCACCCGCGTTGACGGCCTGCTGGAAAACGCGCCGCCGCCGGCGCGCTATCTCGAACGCCTGCTGCTGCCGGTGGGCGATGCGGCGGAGCTGGTGCCGGTGGAGCGCATCGACCGTATCGAGTCGGACCGCAATTATCTGCAGGTCTTCGTCGATGGCGAACCGCGGCGTTTGCGCGGCACGCTGGATGCGATGCAGGCGCGGCTGCATCCGTCACGGTTCGTGCGGGTGAATCGTTCCACCGTCGTCCAGCTCGATGCGATCCGCGAAGTGCAGCCGTGGCCGGAAGGGGAAAAGCGGCTGCTGCTACGGGATGGGGCGCGGGTGACGTGGACGAAGCGGTATTTGGAGAACCTGCCGCCGGGTGTGTCGATCTCCTTTTGATACTGGAATCCTTCTCCCCGCCGGGGAGCACGCGGGGAGCGCACAGGGATGTGCGCGGCATTGAGGAGCGAGGAAGGTGCCGGCAGGCGGATGAGGGGCGGGTGCTCGCGACGGCGGATCGACGAAGCGTCGATCGCTTTTCCTATCCCGCTTCTACGCTCCGTAGCCCCCCTCACCCCAACCCTCTCCCCGCAGGGGAGAGGGGGCTGGATGTCGCGTTCCGGCCTTCCCGCCGACCCATCCGGGTTTCGTCCCCGCCCCCAGCGCCTTCGTCCCACTCCGGCCCCCTCCGTCCCGCCAGTCTCCGCAGACTCTCGCCACACCCACGGAGACCGACCGCCATGCGCAAGACATCCATCGTGCTCGCCAGCCTCGCCACCACGGCCTTCGCCGCCGCGGCCGGCGCCTACGGCACCACCCAGCTCAGCCAGATCCTGCCGGTGGCCGCTGGCGTCGCCGCCCACCATGTCTGCTCGATGACCTTCGTCGGCGGGCAGGATCCGGACCAGACCTTCGACCAGCTCGTCATGCCGGTGCTGGGCGACTTCGGCCGCATGCTGAAAGTGCACGTCTCGCGTGACACCCGCACGGTCGAAGTGTCCGGTCCGCTGAGCGAGCTGGCGCGCGCCCGCTTCACGCCCGGCTACGGCTGCCGCCTGGTGCTGCCGGGCGACCAGCCGCTGCCGACGGTCGCCGACGCACCCATCGCCCCCAGGGCCGATGGTTTCGCGCCGAAGGGGCGCGTCGCGTCCAGCAAGCCGGCCGTCACGGCCGCGATCGACAACGTGTTCGCCGAACATGCAGGCCAGCCGGTCAAGCGCGTCAAGGCGGTGGTGATCGTGAAGGACGGCCAGGTCGTCGCCGAGCGCTACGCCGACGGCATCGACGAGCACTCGCCGCTGCTCAGCTTCTCGGTGGCCAAGTCGTTCACCAACGCGCTGTTCGGCATCCTGGTGCGCGAGGGCAAGCTGCGCGTGGACGAACCCTTGAACCCGCCGGAATGGAAGGACAAGAACGATCCGCGCCGCGTCATCACGCTGGAAGACCTGATGCGCATGCGCAGCGGCCTGGCGGTGGAAGAAGCGGAGTCCGCCGAAAGCCCCGTGGCGAAGATGGAATTCCTGCACGGCGACATGGCTGCCTTCGCTGCCGCGCAGCCGGCGAAGGAGGCACCGGGCCGCACTTTCGAATACACCTCGGCCGACACCGTGCTGCTCTCGCGCAAGCTTGGCAGCGTGGTCGGCGGCGGTGCGCCGGGCATGCGCGAGTTCGCGCGCCGCGAGTTGTTCGCGCCGCTGGGCATGGGCGACGTGACGATGGAATTCGACGGCGCCGGCACCTTTATCGGCTCCACCTACGTGTATGCCAGCGCCCGCGACTACGCGCGCCTGGGCTGGCTGTACCTGCGCGACGGCATCGCGCCGGACGGCAAGCGCGTGCTGCCGGAAGGCTGGATGGACTGGTCGCGTTGCTCCACCCTCGACGCCCCGTACGGCGCCGGTTTCTGGACCAACGACGGCCGCAGCAAGGAAGCGAAGTGGCGCATCGAGGCCGGCTATCCGAAGGAGGGCTTCTATGCCAGCGGCACCATGGGCCAGCGCATCTACGTGATTCCCTCGGCGCACCTGGTGATCACGCGCTTCGGTTATTCGGCGCCGCCGAGCTATGGCATCGAGGACGATCTGGCCCTGATCAAGACGGCGATCGAGGCGTATCGCTGAAGAGTTCCAGATGCGGCCGAGCGCTCAGCCTGAGATGGCCTGCGCCCGGTGCGAAGCGAGCAGTACGTATTCGCCGTCGGCGCCCTGGCCCTGGCCGATCCCCGCAAAGCCCAGCTTCTCGTAGAACGCCAGCGCCGCCTCGTTGCGGCGCAGGCATTTCATCTGCAGCGGCTGCTCCGGCCAGCCCAGCGCCTGCAGCAGCGCGCGGCCGATGCCGCGCCGCTGCTGTCCGGCGGCGAGATACAGGTGATGCACGAAGCGGTCCGGCTCCCACAGCGCGACGAAGCCGGCGAGGCTGCCGTCGCCGTCCTGCGCCACCAGCACGCGTTCGCCGCGGGTCTGGCCGTCGTAATCCTCCAGCCGGAAGCTGTCGGCGGCGGCCCAGGTAAAGGTGGCCCGGCGCGCCTGCAGGAACAGTTCGCGCAGAGCGGGGCGGTCGTCGTCGGTGGCGAGGCGGATCGTGATGGTCATGCCGCACAGCCTAGCGCGTCGCGTGCCCGGACCGCGCCTGGTGCGAATGGCGGATGTTTTTCGATATCCACCACCTGCTTTATGGTTTTTCGCGGTATGTGCGCCCGCTCACCGCACTGAAAAACCCCGCGTGACTGCAGTCACGCCCGCGCCAACACCGCCGGCACCTGGTGCGGCCCGTGTGTTACTAAAGCCACCGCCAAGCAAGTCGACCGCGTTCTACAGGGGACGTGCCGTTTGCCCGCAAGGGCATGCGTCGGCAGCGCGACAACGCGGTGTCCCGAAGATGGCGCCGTCCATGATGAAGCTCCCGCGGGTTGGCCCGAAATGACCAGCCGTGGCGTGCTTTGTCCAACGTTTTATCGGCGGCCAAAACCAGACCATGGGCAAGACGCAGCATACGAAGGGGAGTGCCGGGGCCATGCTCCAGGCAAGAAGGCAAGAGCTGGCGCTGTCGATCGCGGTGGCGTTGACCTGCGTGGCGGTGCCGGCCGAAGCGGCCGCCACGGTCTATACGCAACCGGTCACCGGCGTGGCCGGCAACGATGCGCCCGGCGGCACCGGCGGCTACAACCCCGGCTACATCATCACCAGCAACAACGGTACGCCTACCTACACGCTGGCCCAGGGCGATGCCATCAACGTGGAATCGGCCAACACGCAAGTGGTGGGCGTGGGCATCACCTCGTCGTCCTCGTCCAGCGTGATCGACGCCACCGCGGGCAATGTGTCGATCACCGCCACGCGCGACGTGCCGGCCACCGGCACCACCGGCGGCAGCGCCATCGGCATCTTCGCCTCCAGCCCGCAGTCCGATCCGAAATCGGTGACCGTCAACGGGCCCGTCAGCGTCACCGCCAACGACAAAAACTCCAAGGGCAGCGGCGGCATCTACGGCAATGCCTACGCGCTGTGGGCGGACGATTTCGCCAGCATCACCATCAACGGCGACACCACGCTGCACGCGTCGACGCCGGGCTATGGGCGCGTCATCTATCTCACCGGCAACGGCAGCCGCATCACCATCAACGGCAACCTCACCGCCGAGTCGGACAGCAACAACACCAACTACGCGATCATGGGCGACGGGCGCAGCATCCTGCGCGTCAGCGGCAACGTCGACCTCACCGCCAGCGGCATCTATCCGTCGGACAACGTCAACGGCATCTGGAACCCCAGCGTATCCACGCGCACGGAGATCGGCGGCAATCTGAAGCTGTACGCCATCGCCCGCGGCTCGACGGTGATGGGCATCCGCAACAACGGCTATATCGGCGTGGTCGGTACCACCACCATCACGGCGTTCGGCAACCGCACCGCCTTCGGCGTCAATGCCGGCCATCGCCTGTCCAAGACCGAGTTCTTCGGCGACGCCACCATCACCGTGCAGGGCGGCCCCAACCGCTTCGGCGACACCGTCGGCGCGTACAACTTCGGCGGCAATGGCGGCAACGGCTACATGCGCTTCGACGGCAACCTCACCGTCACCGCCACCAACGGCACCTTCGAGGGCGACTCGGACGTGCTGGGCATCGACAACAACGGCCGCATGACCCTGGCCACCGCGGGCAAGCTGGTGCGGCTGCTGCCGACCGGCAACCAGGGCACGCATTCGGCGTACGGCATCCGCAACGGCATGTCGTTCACGGCGGCCAGCGATGTCGATATCACCGTGTCGGAAAAGGCTGGCGCCACCTATGGCGTGGCCAACTACGGCGCGGCGGACTTCAACGGTGCGCTGTCCATCGCCAAGGCGGCGGGATCGACCGCGGCCAATCACTACGGCGTGGTCACGCGGCCCACGGCCGGGGCGTCGGCCACCACCAACATCAACCAGGGTGGCGGCCATGCCGTCGCCATCCAGGGCGATGTGCTCACCGCTTCGAACAGCGGCGGCTTCCTCGGCACGCTGAATCTGAAGCTCGATACTTCCGGCTCCTGGCTCAACGGCCTGGTGCTGGCCGATACCGACGGCAGCGTCGGCGCCGCCAACCTGGTGGTGAACAACGGGGCGCGCTGGATCGCCGCCGGCAACGGCACCCTGGCCACCGACTTCGGTGCCGGCAGCCTCAGCGTGGGCAGCGGCGGCGCGATCGACACCGCCGCCAGCTGGGGCAGCTTTGCGCCCGGCAGCGTGCCTGCGTACAGCCTGCGCACGCTGCAGATCGGCAGCAGTGCGGGTAGCGGCGCAACGGTCAGTCTTGCCGACGGCGCTGCGTTCACCTTGCTCAGCGACGTGCGCAACGGCACGGCGGACAAGGTGGTGTTCGGCAGCGGCGTCAGCTCGTTCAGCACGCAAGGCACGCAGAATGTGCGCGTGGCGTACGACCCGGCGTTGGACGATACGTCCTGGATCAATGCCACCAGCTTGCGCACCGGCACGTCGATCCTCGCTGCCAGCCCGATCGTGATCGTCGATGCCAGCGCGGCGGCGAACGGCACGGCGAATTTCCTGGCCGCGGCCGGGTTGTCGGGGCAGTGGAGCGGCACCTACCAGAACGCGCTGGTGCGTTTCAGCTATACGCCGCGGGTGAGCCTGAGCGCGGATCATCGGCAGATCCTGCTGGCGGGTATCGATATCGCTGGCGATGGATCGAGCGCACCGCCGAGTGGCGGCGGCACCACGGGCACCGGCTCCGGCGGCGGCGCGACGACGGATTCGAATACCGGCGCCGGCAGTGGCACCGGCACCGGCACGACGACGGGTGGGAATGCCAACACCGGCAGCGGCACCACGACGGGTGGAAATGCCAACACTGGCAGCGGCACCACGACGAGCGGCGGCACGCCACCCGCCACCGGCACGGCCGCTTCCGATCCGGCCGTCGGCAACGTGGCGATCGCACCCTCTACCGGCGTGCTGGTCGCCGCCGACGCCGCGCTCGCACTGACCAATCTCTGGCAGCTCGACGAACGCGCCGTCTCCCGCCGCAGCGAAGCATCGCGCCTGGACGACGCGCCGGCCGGCTCCGCGTTCTGGGCCGATACGGACGGCGGCAGCCTGAAGGGCGACAGCGCGGACGGCCGCAGCTACCGGCAGAACGCCACCAACGTCAGCGCCGGCGCGGAATGGCGCGCGGATGCCGACCAGGGCCGCGGCACCATCGGCGTGGTGTATACGCATGCGCAATCCCGCGCCGACCTGCAGAACGGCAGCGCCGATCTGCGCGGCGATTCGGTCGGCGTCTACGGTGTGTGGAATACGGGCAACGGTTTGTTTGCCGACGCTGTGGCCCGCACCGGCCGGCTGGGCGACAACTACACCTCGCGCGATGCCTTCGGCGTCACTTCCGGCCGCTACCATGCGCGCGCATCCAGCGTGTCGGTGCGCGTGGGCCGCCGTTTCCGCGGCGAACATGGCGGCTATATCGAGCCGCAGGTGCAGGCAGCCTATGGTTCGATCGGGGCCGTCGGGCACACGGCCAGCAACCGCGTGCGCTTCGATACGCAGCGCAACCACACCTTCATGTCCCGCGCCGGCATGCTGTTCGGCCAGAGCTTTTTCCTCGGCCCGACCTTGACCGGCGATGCCTACGCCCGCGTGGCGGTGGTGCATACGGTGGGCGACCGTCCCGATATCACCGCTTCGCTCGACGGCGGTTCGCTGCCGGTGATCCTGCCGGCGCGCCACGCCACCACGCGTGAGGTGGCCGTGGGCGGGCGGGTGGCGTTCGGTTTGACCTGGAGTGCGTATGCGGAGGCGGCGCATGCATCGCGGACGGATGCACTGGCCGGCGGATGGCGCGCCTCGGCGGGCTTCCGTGTGAATTTCTAGCCGCGGCTTGTCGCTGCGGCGGGCCGCATGTCATCGTGCGGCCCGCCGGGTGGTCCGGTCTGCGAAGGAATGCGCGATGGGATCGGTAAGAACGCAGCAGGCCATGGTTTAGATGGCCGCTCGTCGAGTCCCCGCCATGCCGGGCACGCGCGTGCGGCTCACGCCGCGGGAGCGCGAGGCCGTCGAGGCCTACTGGTCGGCGTCGCCGCAGCGTACGGCGCGAGGCGTGCTCACCGTTGCCTCCAGCCTGATGATGGCCGTCGGCGCGTTATGCCTGCTGATCGGCCTCACCGGCGCCTTCCTGGGACATCGCCACGACAAGCACGCCTGGGTGTTCCTGATGCTGGGCGGCATGCTGCTGCCGATGGCGGGTTTCTTCCTGTGGACGCTGAACCGCAAGGCGAAGCGGCTGGCCGAGGATTTGAAAGTCGGTTCGAAGCTGGTCGTCGATGGCATCGTCGGCGACCGCTTTTATATCGCCCGCAACGGCGGCACGCCCGATTGCCTGATCCGCGTGGTGGTGCCGCCGCTGAAGGAGCCCGGCAACTTCGCCGTGCCCGAGCGCGTATTCAGCCAGCTGCACAAGGGAGATGCCGTGCGCTGCGCCTATCTGCCTGCGTCGAAGATCCTGCTCTCGCTGGCGTCGGACAAGGTCTTCCACGCGATCGGCGAGTGAGCCGGTCGCTCAGCCCGCCCAGTGCGAGCAGCGGATCACGCTGCAGAAATTGCCGCGCACGAAGCTGGGGTCCTTGTCGGCGAGCACGTCGGCCTTGACGTTGCCGAAGGTGGTCTTCGGCTTGTGGCGGATGCCGTCGTAGAACGCCTGCAGGATGTCCTCCTTGAAGCGCGGCGTGCGCGGATGCAGCGCCAATACGGCGGCGCGTTGCGCTTCGCTGTACTGGTCGTAGGTCAGGCCCAGCACGTCCATTTCCACGCCGGCGGTGACCAGCGCCACCACCGGATGCATGTACTGCGGAATGCCCGGCGTGGTGTGCAGGGCGATGGCCGTCCATACCGTGTCGATATCGGCCCGTGCGATGCCGCGCTGGCGCAGAAAGTTGGCGGCGGCGTTGGCGCCGTCCACTTCGAAGCGGTCGGGCGCGCTGCTGTGCGAGGGCATCAGGCCGACGTCGTGGAACATGGCGCCGGCATAGAGCAGCTCCGGATCGAAGGACAGCCCGTCGCGGCGGCCGGCGATGGCGCCGAAGTGGTAGACGCGGCTGGAGTGGTGGAACAGCAGTTCCGTCGCGGTGTCGCGCACGAATTCGGCGATCTCGCGCGCGAGCTGGCTGTCGGGTGCGCGGACGGCGTCGATGGCAGGGGACATGGCGGGAGGCCTCGCTGGGTGGGAAGGCCTCCATGCTAGGATTGCGCCGGGCTGTCTTCTATTTCAGTCATACGCAAATAACGGACATTTCGCCGCGGTCACGGCCATGGGAGGACAAACGCATGCCAGCGCCCCGTATCGTCGCCATCCTCGCGGTCGAAGGCGTGCAACTGCTCGACGTCGCCGGGCCGCTGGACGTGTTCGCGGAAGCCAATCTGCAAGCCGGCCGCACGTTCTACAGGCCGCAGGTGATCGGCCTTTCCATGGCGCCGATCCGCAGCTCCTCAGGCGTCCAGCTGCTGCCGGACCGCAGCATCGCGGCGCGCGGCACGCCCGAACCGATCCACACCTTGCTGGTGGCGGGTGCACCGCACGCCGCCGGGCTGCAGGCGCCGGCGGCCCTGCTGCGCTGGCTGCCCGAACAGGCGCGGCGCGCGAAGCGCTATGGCTCGATCTGCAGCGGCGCCTTCCTGCTCGCCGCCGCCGGCCTGCTGGACGGGCGGCGCGTCACCACGCACTGGGCGGTGGCGAAGCAGCTGGCCGAGCGTTTTCCCGCCGTGGCGGTCGAAGAGGACGCGCTTTACGTGGCCGACCGCAGGCTGCGCACAGCGGCAGGCGTTACCGCGGGCCTGGACCTGGCATTAGCGCTGGTCGAGGAAGACCTGGGCCGCCCCGTGGCGATGAAAGTGGCGAGCCAGCTGGTGATGTACTTCAAGCGCAGCGGCGGGCAATTGCAGTTCAGCCGCGGCGGCGCGGCGGCGCCGGCCGGACGTTCGGCCTTGCAGTCGTTGCAGCGCTGGATCGCCGCGCATCTGTGCGAGGACCACAGCGTGGCGAATCTCGCCGCACGGATGCGCCTGAGCCCGCGCCATTTCGCGCGGCTGTTCCGCGACGAAGTGGGCATGACGCCGGCGGCATGGGTGGAGTCGGTGCGCGTGCATGCCGCGCGCGAGCGCCTGGAGCAGGGCGCCCATGCCCCCAAGCAGGTTGCCGCGTTGTGCGGCTTCTCCAACGCCGATCATCTGCGGCGTGCGTTCGTGCAGTACCTCGGCGTGACGCCGGCGGAGTATCGCCGGCGGCATGGCGCCCCAAGCTCCGTATGACGGTCAGGCCAGCTTCGGCCACACCGTGACCGTACCCGTGGCCAGATCATGCACCGCCCCCGCCACCATCAACGCCCCCGAACGCACCGCCGGCGCGATGATCGGCTCCAGGCCGCGCAGCCGCTGCACGCCGTTGCTGACGTTGTTGTAGGTCACCTGCTTCTGCAGCGCCTTGCCGCTGAGCCTGTCGTCCTGCGCCACGGCCTGGTCGACGGCCGGATAGATCAGTTCCAGCAGGTCGTCGATCGCGCCGGCCGGCTTGTTCTGCTCGTGGCGGAACTGGATGGCGGCCTTCATCGCGCCGCATTCGCTGTGGCCCAGCACCAGGATCAGCGACACGCCAAGCTCGGCCACCGCGTATTCGATGCTGCCCTTCATCACCGGCCCGCTGCCGGCCACCACGTTGCCGGCGGCGCGCACGGTAAAGAGCTGGCCCACGCCCTGGTCGAAGATGATTTCCGGCGCGGTGCGCGAATCGGCGCAGGCGATGATGGCGGCGAACGGCGCCTGGTTCTGCGCCACCCTGGCGAAGTCTTCCGGCGTGCGGCAGGCGGCCGAGCCCTTGCCGGCGACGAAGCGCGCATTGCCCTGCAGCAGCCGGTCCAGCGCTTCCTGGCCGGTGGGGCGGTGCGCGGGCAGCGGTGGGAAGCTGGGCGAGGGCATGGCGCGGGCCTGGACGGCGGCCCAGGGCGCGGCGGCCGAAGCCATGGCAAGGGCGGAGAGCTGCAGGAACTGGCGGCGCGAAGGGGGCGTCATGGTCTGGGTATTCGTATCGGGGAAGCGCAACGCCGGCGTTGCGGGGGGAAGCTGCGCGGCATGTCGCGCGGTAGCTTCGAAGCTGCGCAGATAAAAGGATCGCGCAGGCGCATACGAATAGAACGCCGGGCGCCGCCGCGCCATGTCATTTCAGGCCGACGAAGGGGGCATCGAGGTCTTTTCTCCGCGCAGCCGGGAAGCCGCGATCGTCAAGGCGATCCAGCGTGGCGCAGCGAACTCTGCAGCGCCCGCACCGCCAGCGCCGCGTTCACCTGGCTCTGGCCATTAGCCGTCTTTCCGTCCATCAGCAGCAGCTTGCGGATGGAGGCGGCATCGAGATCCGGCTGGATCGACAGCAGCAGCGCCACGATGCCGGTGACGTGCGCGGCGGCCATCGAGGAACCCGATGTGAAGTCGTAGCCGCCATGGGGCTGGGTGGTGAGGATATCGCTGCCCGGCGCGCTCACTACATCAGGTGGCGCCGGTGTGGCGGCGGCGGAACGCACCACGATCACGCCGGGCGAGTTGTCGGGAAAGCCCTTGGCCTCGCCGTCCGGCGGACGCGCCGCCACCACGATGCGCTTCTGCCGCAGCAGTTCATCCAGCAGCTTGCCCAGCAGCGGATCGGCCGGGCCGCCCAGGCTGAGATTGACCACGCGCGCATCCGTATCCAGCACCGCGGCCAGCGCCTTGGCCAGGGTGAACGAGTTGCAGCGCGCGCCGGCGTTGCGGTCCGGATACCAGCAGGCCTTATAGACGCTCAGCACCGCCTTGGGCGCGATGCCGACGATGCCCTGGTGGTTGTCGCCCATGGCCGCGATGATGCCGGCCACTTCGGTGCCGTGCGCGTCGCGGTCGAAGGCGGCAGCGTCGTCGTCCACCGCGTTGTGGGTGTCGGCGATGCGGCCTTGCAGATCCGGATGCGTGACGTCCGCGCCGGTATCGACGATGGCCACGTGCACGCCGCTGCCCTGGCTGGTTTCGTGCGCGGTGGCGGCGTCGGTCTCGACGAAGCCGCGCTGCAGGTCGGCGTAGGGATCGTTGTACTTGTGCGGGGCCTGCGGCTGCGCGTCGGCATAGACCTCGTAGTCCTGCAGCGGCTGGGCGAGTTTCACGCGCTCGTCCTTGGCCAGGTTCTGCAGCAGGGCCTCGCGATCGGCGCCCGCGGGCGGTTCCACCACGATGCAGAACAGGCCCAGCGCCTTGATCGGCCAGCCGACCACTTCGCGCAGGCCGTAGCGCTGTTTCAGTTCGTCCAGCTGCGAGACCGCGCGCTGCCCGGCGCCGTAATGGCCCGGCGGCACATAGCCGAGCAGGCTGGAGCCGGCGTGCGTGCCGGGCGGGTCGAGCGGGTTGGCCACGGCCAGCACGATGTCGCGCTGGCTGTTCATCGACGCCGCGGCCGAAGGCGTTGCCGCCGCTCTGGCGCGCCCGGCCGGCGCCGACGCGCAGGCGCCGAGCGCAAGCGCCATGGCGACGGCGAGGCAGGCGCGCAGCGTCGCTTTCACGGGACCGAGGCCACCGGCTCGGCCATGCGGATGCCGCGCGTGGCGCGCAGCTGGCGCACCACTTCGGCCTGGGTGGTGGCGGTGTCGGCGGCCACCACGGTATAGGCGCCCACGGTATTCGGGCCGCCCACCACCTGCAGGTGCAGCGCATGCACCGCGGCATTCCAGTCGACCACCTTCATGCTGGCATCCGGTATCACACGGATCGCGCCGGCCGGAGCGGCAGCGCCGTCCTGGCTGCTGTAGGTGCGGTAGTCCGCCGCGCCCTGTTCGCGATACAGCTTCAGGCCGAGGATGCCGATGCCCAGCGACTGCAGCAGCACCGCGGCGGCCAGGCCGCGCAGCAGCCAGCCGCTGCTGCGCGCGCGCGCCTTGGCGGGCGCGGCGGCTTCGGCGTCGTGCGCGTCCAGACGGTCGAGCAGATGCTTCAGGCCGGCGTTGGCGTCCACCGCGACATCGGCCGGCAGCGCCAGCGCGTCGCGCAGGCGGATCTGCTGCGCGTATTCCGCGCGGCAGGCTTCGCACTGCGCCAGGTGGCCGTCCAGCCATTGCGCCTGCTCCGGCGAGGCGTTGCCCTGCAGCACCCAGGGCATGGCTTCCCAGGCGCGGGCGCAATCCCGGCTGGCGTTGATCGAAAACGTCATGGCGCACCTCCAACGTGCGCTGAGGATTCGCCGGCAAGATCCGGCAAGACATTGCGCAGGCGTACCCGCGCGTGAAAAAGCCGCGCCTTCACCGTGCCCACCGGGCACTGCATGATCACGGCCACGTCGTTGAGCGAATGGCCCACGCCGTAGACCAGCTCCAGCACCACGCGCTGGTCGACGGTGAGGCGCTCCAGCGCCTTGCCCAGCCAGTCGCGCAGTTCGTGGTCTTCGCTGGGGTCGTGGCTGGGGGCGCGGTCGCCGTACAGGGCGTCGTCCTCGATCGGCTCGTCGCCGTGCTGGCGCAGGGCCTTCAGGCCGCAGCGGTAGGCGATGCCCATGATCCACGTGGATACCCGCGAATCGCCCTGGAAAGTGCCGGCCTTCTGCCAGGCGATCCAGAAGCAGTCGTTGATGACTTCCTCGATCACGTCCGGCCGCCGGGTCAGGCGCGACAGAAAGCGGGTCAGGCGGCCGTGGTAGCCGCGGTACAGCGTGGCCAGGGCCACGCGGTCGCCCGCCGCCATGCGCTGCAACAGCGCGCGGTCGGTGGCATCGGCTTCGATATCGGCTTCGTTCATGGTCGTCAGGTCACCGGTCTGAGGGCGGCGTGGCTGTCCCCATGAGTGCCGACCGGATAGGAAAAGGTTGCGCCGGGTTTGGGATTCGTCGCAAGCGCTCAGAACGACCAGAGTACGGTCGCCACCCAGGGCTCCGCCTCGGGCGAACGTGAACGCCAGTACCGGGGCGTCTTCACATCCGCCGCCACCCGGTCCAGCTCCACCCGCCAGGCGCCCCGGGTCCAGGCCAGGCCAGCATGGCCGTAGCGGTAGTAGGGGTAGGGGTCGAAATAGGATTTGGCCACGCCAGCGCCCACGGAGAGCGATAGCTCCTCGGTCAAGGGCCAGTGAAAGTTGGCATCCGCGCCCGGGCGGGTGCGTTCGTGGTCGGCATGGGGAAAGTGGGTGGCCGAGACGCCGAAGGTGAGCACGTCGCGGTACGTCCAGTGCAGCCCGCCTTCGCTGCGGTCGAAGAAGCGGCTGCGCACGGGGTATTTGTAGTAGATGGCGCTGGCCTGCATGGACCAGTCGTCCGACAGCGTCCAGTAATGCGCGACCTGGCCCATCGCTTCCACCATGCGCCCCGGCGAGCGCGCCATGGCGCTGGCGGAAAGCCCCAGCGCCCAGCCGTCCGGCGTGCTCCACGACAGCACGCCCTGCAGCACCGGCGTGGCCTTGGTGATGGCCTGGCCGCGGTCGACCAGCTGCGAACTCAGCGCGATGCCGCCGCCCAGCGTGCCCGCATGCAGCGGCAGCGCCATGCAGGTGGCCGCCACGGCGGGAAGCATCCGGCGTAGCGGCGACGCAGTGCGTACAGCGGCGGAACGTGTCGTCAGTGGAGCGTGCCCAGGTAGGAAATGAGATCGTCGAGCTGTTTTGGATCGTTCAGCCCATCGTATTTCATTTTCGTACCGGGATTGGCGCGCTTGGCCGGTTGAGCGAGATAACTGTGCAGTTGTTCCGGTGTCCACACCCATGACGACTGCGCACGCAGCGCATCGGAGTACTCGTAGTCCGGCACCGTCGCCGCCTTGCGGCCGAGCACGCCGAACAGGCTGGGGCCTTTCTTGTTGCGGCCCTCCTTGATGCTGTGGCACTCGGCGCATTCGCTCTTGAACACGTCGGCGCCGGCCGATGCATCGCCGGCGAAGGCCGGCGAGGTCGTCATCCATGCGCAGGCCAGCGCGGCGAGGGCGAGGTTTCGAAAGTTTCGCTTAAGGCTTGAGGTCTTCACGCATCGGATCCGGTCAGAACGCCACGGCGGCGGTAAGGGAGAAGGCATTGAAGTCGCGTGCATTGGTGCCCGGCGCGCCGAAGATGTTGTCGCGGGCGCCGTTGAAGCGGGTGAAGCGGAACCAGTTGGCGGCGAGCTTGAGATTGGCCATCGACGTGTACGAGTCGTCCTTGCCGAACGGCGCCCAGTACAGGCTGACCAGGTTGGCGGTGGTATCGGGCACGCCGTAAGGGATGAAGCGCGCGTCGTCGCGCGAGCCGGTGCTGACCATGTGCGAGAACAGCAGGGTGTAGCTCTGCTTGAAGGTGTAGGCCACGGTCAGGGTCTGGTCGTGCACCGTGCCGCGCGGCTTGGCCAGCAGGCCCGGCGCGATCGGGCTGGCCGGCGTGCTGCCGTATTTGCGCCGCTCCAGGATGTTCACGTAGCTCAGCTGCACGATGTGCTCGCGGTTGCCGAGGAACTGGTAGGTGAGGTCGTAGCCCAGGTCGGTGAGCCGGTCCATCGGGCCGCCGGTGCGCGGCAGTTCGCGCTTGGTGGTGAGCGCGACCACGCCCGCGGAGAAGAACTGCCGCCGCATGTCGCGCATGTAGGCGAAGCGCGCATAGCCGGTGTCGTGCAGCTTGCCCGGGTCGCCATTGGGGTTGTAGCCGAGGCGGTCCTGGGTGGAGCGCTGCATGGAGTTGTAGGTGCCCAGTTCGCCGTACCAGTGCGAGTCGTACAGCCCATACACGGTGGCGCCGAACACGCGGTTGGCCGGTGCATTCGGGCTGGACGGATTGAGCACGGTGCCGGTCACGCCCGGCGGGCCCAGCGAAGACGCCGCGGGCAGGGCGGCGATCGGATCCTGGAAACCGGGATTGTTGTTGACGCTCACGCCCACGGTGAGGTCCTTGCCGCCGAGCTTCAGCTCCTTGGCGACGAAGCGCAGGTCCACGTCGCTCAGCTTGGTGTCGAAGCGGTTGTGGCCGTCGTTGTTGCTGGTCACCTTCACATAGCCGCCGACCTGTTCGGTCAGGCGTCCGGCCAGATAGACGTCCGCTTCGGTCAGCCGGTTGGAACTCTCGCCGCGCGCTGGCACCGAGCGCGTGCCGATCAGCTGCGCGGCCACCGGGATCTTGAAGCCCTTGCCGTCGGTGTCGGTATAGCCGTTGAGCTTGAAGCGCATGCCGTAGGGCGTGAGCGCCGGGCCATAGGAGCCGGCATGGCAGTCGGCGCAGGCGGCGCCGGTCTGGCGGGCGTAGACGGGAATGGCCTGCGCGGTGGTGCAGGCCAGCGAGAAGGCGGCGCCCACGCCGTACAGCACGGTCATGTTCCGCGTGCGGCGCGCCATCCGGCGGTACGGCAGAGACAGCATGAAACCTCCTTGGTGTTTCGGGATGGGGGACTTGCGCGAGGGGTCACAGCGAAGGATTCAGCGCGAACGCCACGGCCACATCGCGCGGAGCACGTCGTCGCGCCGCACGAAGTGGTGATAGAGCGCGGCGCCGATATGCAGCAGCACCAGGGCGAGCAAGGCCCAGGCGATGTCCTGGTGCCATACCAGCAAGGCGTCGGCGAGGTCTTCGTCGTCGGCCACCAGTGCGGGCAAGGCGGCGCCGAACAAATACACCGGCTTGCCTTCGGCATTGCTCAGCGCCCAGCCGAGCAGCGGCAGGGCGAGCAGAATCAGATACAGCGCGGCATGGGTAAGCCACGCGGCGATGCGGATCAGACGCGAGTGGACGACCTGCGGCAGGCGTCCGTGGCGCAGGCGCAGGCCGATGCGCAGCACCGCCAGCAGCAGCACCAGCAGGCCGGTGTGGCGATGGCCTTCCAGCAGCCATTGGCGTGCGACGCGGCCGGCGACTTCGTCGCGGGTCAGCGCGAAGGCGGCGGCGGCGATCAGCAGCAGCACCGTGGTCCAGTGGAGGATCGCCATGCCGCGCGGGCGGCGGATCGGTTCCTGCTCCTGCGGGGCTTGGTGTTCCTGGGCCGCGATGGCGGGCGTGCTGCCCGGCATCGGCATGTCGGCCTTGTCCTCGTACCTCGAACCCATCCAGCGATCCCCGCGCGTCGTGTCGAGGCGTAGGTGCCGCCTGGATCGAGAAAGGTTGCAAGGCCGGCGTAGGTTGGGGTGAGCCGCAGGCGAACCCCAACTTGAGCGTGCGGGTGTTGCGCAACGTTGGGGTTCGCCCGCGGCTCACCCCAACCTACGCCGCTCCGCAAGAAGCACACGCAACCTTTCCCGGCGCCACTGGCACTCAGCCTCGAACAGGTCGTTCTCACACGAGCGAAGAGTCAGCCACGATGGACATCGAACGCATCCAGTTTCAGCAGCACGGCGACCACGGCGGCATGCTCGTGGCCTTGGAACAGGAGCGCAACGTGCCGTTCGAGATCCGGCGGGTGTACTACGTGTACGCCACCGAGCCGAACGTGCACCGCGGCCGCCATGCGCACCGGCACCTCAAGCAGCTGGCGGTGGCCGTGCGCGGTTCGGTCACCATCCTGCTGGACGACGGCACCGGCCCGGTCGAGGTGGTGCTGAACGACCCGAGCCAGGGTCTGCTGCTGGGCGACATGGTGTGGCGCGAGCTGTACGGCTTCAGCGACGACTGCGTGCTGATGGTGCTGGCCGACCAGTTCTACGACCCGGCCGACTACATCACCGACTACGACGAATTCCTGCGCGAAGCCAACGGCTTCCACCGCCTCGGGGGCGCGGTGGCATGAGCCGGCCGCTGGTGCTGATCGGCGCGGGCGAGATGGCGCGGATCGCGCTCGAATACTTCGAGCACGACAGCGACTACGACGTGGTCGCCTTCAGCGTCGAGCGCGCGCACCTGAAGGACACCGAGCTGGAAGGCCGCCCGGTGTTGGCTTACGAGGAGCTTGCTGCGCGCTATGCGCCTGGCGACGCCGAGCTGTTCGTGGCGATTCCCGCCACGGGCCTCAACCGCCTGCGCACGCGTTTCTATCTCGACGCCAAGGCCAGGGGCTACCGCTTCGCCAGCTATGTGAGCAGCCGCGCCTTCGTCTGGCGCAACGCACAGATCGGCGAGAACAGCTTCATCTTCGAGAACAATGTGATCCAGCCCTTCGTCACGGTGGGCAATAACTGCATCCTGTGGAGCGGCAACCACGTCGGGCACCGCACGGTGGTGCGCGACCATGTGTTCGTCGCCTCGCATGCGGTGATCTCGGGTTTCTGCGACATCGGCGAAAGCAGCTTCGTCGGCGTCAACGCCACTTTCAACGACGGCGTGAAAGTGGCGGCCGACAATGTGATCGGCTCCGGCGCCCTGGTGGTGCGCGATACCGAACCGGGCAAGGTCTACGTCGGCTCGCCTGCGCGCGCCTTGCCGGACCGCTCCAGCCTGGATGTGAGGTTCTAGCGCGCATGCCTGCCGCCATCCCACTCGCCTGGACCAAGCGCGGACTGGTCTTCGACGTGGCGCGCCAGGGCGTCGGCGGCTGGATGCGCCATTCGGCGCTGACGCCCACGCCGTGGCGGCTCGACGAAGAGCGCATCCGCGTCTATGCGGGCTTTCGCGACGATGCCGGCGTCAGCCGGCTCGGCTATGTCGACCTGGCGGCGGCAGAGCCCACGCGCGTGCTCGCGGTCAGCGCCAGGCCGGCGCTGGACGTTGGCCGCGGCGGCTGCTTCGACGACAACGGCATGATCCTGGGCGACGTGGTGGATGCGCCGGGCGGGCTGCATCTGTTCTACGTGGGCTTCCAGCAGGTGGCCAAGGCCAAGTTCCTCGCCTTCAGCGGACTGGCGCTGTCCACCGACGGCGGGCAGCGCTTCCAGCGCGTGCAGGAGACGCCGATCCTGGATCGCGCGCCGCGCCGCAGCACCATCGCCGCCATCCACAGCGCGCATTACGAGCAAGGCCTGTGGCGCCTGTGGTACGCGGTGGGCGACGACTGGGAATCGATCGGCGGCCGGCCGTTTCCGCGCTACCACATCTGCTACACCGAGACGCGCGACCTCAGCGCCATCCCGCGCGGCGACCGCATGTGCCTGCTGCCCCGCGGCGACGAATACCGCATCGGTCGGCCGCGCGTGTACCGGCTCGGCGGCGGCTACGTCATGTACTTCACCTGGGGCGACCGCGCGGGGCGCTATCAGCCCGGCGTGGCGTTCAGCGACGACGGCGTGCATTGGGAGCGCCACGACGAGGCGCTGGGCATCGCGCCGTCCCGCGACGGCTGGGATGCGCGCGCGCTGAGCTATCCGGCGCTGCTGCGCCACGGCAGCAGGCTGCTGATGTTCTACAACGGCAACGACATGGGCATGGCCGGCTTCGGCGTGGCCGAGGCGGCGTTCGAAGGCAAGGCGGGCCAGCTGGTCGCGGAGGGCGCGCATGCTCTCGGTTAAGCCTTACAAGCCCGTCGATGCCGCGGCCTGGGACGCGCTGGTGGCGCGTTCGCGCAATGGCAACCTGCTGCACCGGCGAGGCTATATGGACTATCACGCCGAGCGTTTCGCCGACGCCTCGCTGCTGATCGAGAAGGACGGCGAACTGGTCGCCGTGCTGCCGGCCAACCGCGACGGCGAGCAGGTCAGCAGCCACGGCGGGCTGACGTATGCGGGGCTGATCAGCTCGCAGGCGCTGCGCGCCGAGGCGGCGTTGGAGGCGTTCGAAAAGATCGCTGAGCACTATCGCGCGCTGGGCGTGAAGCGGCTGCTCTACAAGGCGGTGCCGCATGTATTCCATGCCTATCCCGCGGAAGAGGATCTCTACGCACTGCATCGCCTGGGTGCCCGGCTGGTGCGGCGCGACCTGTCCTCGGTAATCGCATTGCGTGAACCGTTCGAACTCACCGACGAGCGCCGCCGTGCGGTGACCAAGGCGCGCAAGGCCGGGCTGAGTGTGCGCGCCGGCGGCGATCTCGCACCGTTCCACGCGCTGCTGACGGACGTACTGGCCAGGCACGAGGCCACGCCGGTCCATTCGCTGGCCGAGCTGCGCCTGCTGCAGGGCCGTTTCCCGCAACAGATCGTGCTGCACGAAGTGGCGGACGAACACGAAGTGCTGGCCGCCGCGCTCGTCTACGACCTCGGTCCGGCAGCCCACACCCAATACCTGGCCGCCTCCGAAGCCGGCCGCCAGCGCCACGCCCTGAGCCTGCTGCTGGCCGAACTGATCGAGCACACCTATGCGCACAAGCGCCACTTCAGCTTCGGCATTTCCACCGAGCAGGCCGGACGCGTGCTGAACGCCGGTCTGGTCGCGCAGAAGGAGCGCTTCGGCGCGCGCGCCGCGGTGCACGATTTCTACGAATGGGAGTTCGCATGAGCGTCCCGTTCTTCGACCTGCAGGCGGTCAATGCGCGCTATGCCGAGGCGCTGAAAGCCGCGGCCGCGCGCGTGATCGATTCGGGCTGGTACATCCTCGGCGCCGAGCTGGAAGCGTTCGAGCGCGAGTTCGCCGACTACTGCGGCGTGCGCCATGCGCTGGGCGTGGGCAACGGGCTGGATGCGCTGGCGCTGATCCTGCGCGCCTGGCGCGGCCTGGGTGCGCTGCGCGAGGGCGACGAGGTGATCGTGCCCGCCAACACCTTTATCGCCACCTTCCTGGCGGTGAGCCAGAGCGGGCTGGTGCCGGTGCCGGTGGAGCCGGATCCGCTGACCTTCAATCTCGATCCGGCCCAGGTGGAGCAGGCGATCGGGCCGCGCACGCGCGCCATCATCGCGGTGCATCTGTATGGGCAGCTGGCCGAGATGCCGGCGCTGGCCGCCTTGGCGCGCCGCCGCGGGCTGTTGCTGATCGAGGACGCCGCGCAGGCGCATGGCGCATCGCAGGAAGGCTGCAAGGCCGGCGCCTTCGGCGACGCGGCGGCCTTCAGCTTTTTCCCGACCAAGAACCTCGGCGCGCTCGGCGATGGCGGTGCGGTCACCACCAGCGACGATGCGCTGGCCCGCCGCGTCGCGGCCCTGCGCAACTACGGCTCGGAGACCAAGTACCACCACCAGTTCCAGGGCGTGAATTCGCGCCTGGACGAGATGCAGGCCGCGCTGCTGCGGGTGAAGCTGGCGCATCTGGACGAAGAGATCCTGCTCCGCCGCCGCATCGCGCGGCGCTATCGCGAGGGCATCGGCCATCCGGCCATCGCGTTGCCCGACGTGGCGCGCGAGGAAGGCCACGTCTGGCATCTGTTCGTGGTGCGCAGCCGGCGGCGCGATGCCTTGCAGCGCCATCTGCAGGCGCACGGCATCCACACCCAGGTGCATTACCCGGTGCCGGCGCATCGCCAGCCCGCCTATGCGGAATGGCATCGCTTCCAGCTGCCGGTGGCCGAGCGGCTGCATGCGGAAGTGCTGAGCCTGCCGCTGAATCCGGCGCTGGACGATGCAGCGGTGGAACGTGTGATCGCCGCCTGCCGCAGCTTCAAGGCCGGCGCATGAGCATCGCCCGCGCCGGCTTGTACAGCGCCATCGGCACCGCCGCACGCCTGCTCGCGGGCCTGGTGGTGGTCAAGCTGGTGGCATGGGCCGCCGGGCCGGACGGCGTCGGCAAGCTGGGCCAGTTCATGAGCCTGATGTCGCTGCTGGCGGTGCTGGCCGGCGGCGGGATCAGCGCGGCCATCGTCAAATACGTGGCCGAGTACCGCGACGATCCGGAACGCCTGGCGCGCCTGCTGCGCGCGGCATTGGGCTACGCGCTGTGCGCGGCGATCCTGATGGGCCTGGCCGCCTTGCTGTTCAGCCGGCAGCTCGCGCTGTGGCTGCTGGACGATGCGCGCTACGAAGGCCTGCTGCGAGTGCTGGCGTTCGCACAAGTCGGTATTGCGGTAAGCAACTATCTGCTGGCGGTGATCAACGGCTTCATGGACGTGCGCCGGCTGGTGTTTATCCAGGTGGTGGGTTCGGCGCTGAGCATCCTGCTGGCGGCGTGGCTGTCGTGGCAGCAGGGTCTGTACGGCGCGCTGCTGGCGCTGGTGCTGGGCCAGCTGCTGTGGCTGGCGATCGGACTGCCGGCGTGGTGGCGCAGCCCGGATTTCCGCCCCGGCATGCTGCGCGCCGGCTACGACCGCGACATGATCGTGCGGCTGGCCACGTTCTCGCTGATGACGCTCAGTTCCGCGCTGTGCGCGCCGCTGGTCAATATCGCGGTGCGCGACCATCTGGCCGCGCAGTTCGGCTGGGAGCAGGTCGGCTACTGGCAGGCGGTGACGCGGGTGTCGGATGCCTACCTGCTGTTCCTCACCACCGCGATCAATGTCTATTACCTGCCCAGGCTGGCCGCGGTGCGCGAGCGCGAGGAGCTGAAGCGCGAGCTGGGCCAGGCCTGGCGCCAGCTGCTGCCGGCCGCGGCGACGCTGGCCCTGCTGGTGTACGTGGCGCGCGAATGGGTGACGCGTGCGCTGTTCACCGCCGACTTCGCCGCCGCCAATGCGCTGTACGGGCCGCAGCTGATCGGCGACGTGATCAAGATCGCATCGTTCGTGCTGTCGTACCTGATGCTGGCCAAGGCCATGACCGGCCTGTTCGTGCTGTCGGAATTCGTCTTCGCCACCAGCTACCTGGCCCTGGTCTTCGTGTTCACCCGCTGGTACGGGCTGCCCGGCGCCGTGTACGCCTTCGCGGTGAACTACCTGTTCTATCTCGCCTTCAATCTGCTGGTGGCCCGCCGCTACCTGAGGAGCTTGTAGCCATGGGCAGCGAATGGCCGCTGGTGTCGGTGCTGATTCCCGCGCACAACCACGAGCGCTTCGTACTGCGCTGCCTGGACAGCGTGCTGGAGGATCCCTACCCGGCGAAGGAAGTGGTGATCATCGACGACGGTTCGATCGACGGCACGCCGGGCAAGATCACGCAGTGGATCGCGCGCCATGAAAGCACGCTGCCGATCGTCTACCGCCGCCGCGAAAACCGCGGCGTGGCCGCCACCCTCAATGAGCTGGCCTCGCTCGCGCGCGGCGACTTCCTCAAGCTCGGCGCCAGCGATGATTTCCTGTTGCCCGGCGGCCTGGAGGCGCAGGTGCGCTATCTGCAGGCGCATCCGCGCAAATGGGCGGTGGTGGGCGATTCGGTGGTGGTCGACTGCTATGGCAACCGCGTGCACGAAAGCGGCATGCGCGGCCTGCATCACGCCGACAAGCGCCAGTACGCCACCGACGACGGCATCCGCCGCGCGGTGATCCGCCACTGGGCGATCGGCGGCCCGGTGGCGCTGCTGCGGCGTAGCGTGCCCGGCACGATCTCGGGCTGGACCGAAGAACTGCGCATCGACGACTGGGATTTCTTCCTGCGCCTGGTCGCGCGCGATGCGCTGGGCTTTATCGACCAGCCGGTCTGCGCTTATCGTCTGCACGATGCCAACTTGAGCAAGACCCGCCATGTCGCCACGCGCGTGGCCAACCTGGCCGAGTCGCGCCGGGTGGCGCTGCGCCGCGTGGAATTGTTTGACGGGCCGGACCGCCAGCTGCTGAAGGCGCAGGCGCATTTCATCGGCGCCAAGATCGCCTTCCTGCAGCGCCGCCCGCTGCGGCTGGCCTGGCGCATGGCCGTCTGCCTGGCGCTGCGCGGCCTGGCGAAGGTGCGCTTGCCGTCGGCGCATCCGCAGGCGGAACGTGCATGAAAGCCCTGCTGCGCCGCCCCTCCACCTACCTGGGCCTGCCGATGCTGCTGGCCTGCGGGGCGACGCTGCTCACCTACGACCTGCCGGAAGGCTATCTCGACGGCGTGCTGCTGCTGATCGCCGGCGCGGTGGCGATGCTGGCGCTGGATGCCCTCAGCGGCGTGCGCCTGCCGCCGTTCGAGCGCTTCGCGCTGCGCGAGTACGCGGGCACGCGCGAGGCCATGGTCGCTTTCGCGTTCTGCGCGCTGGTGGCGGTGTTCTGCGTGCTGGACGTGGCGCTGTTTCCGATTCCGCTGCTGGATAAACCTTCCGCCTATGCGCAGATGGAAGGCGGCCGCGAACATATCCGGCATCTTTCTGCATGGTGCTGGGTGCTGCCGCCGGTGGGACTGCTGTGCGTGCGCCACCGCGGCCTGCGCTATGCGATGGTGCTGGCGGGCATCGTGTTTCCGATCCTGGTGATCGACCGCAACCGCATCTTCGCCAGCCTGTTCTCGGTGGCCCTGGTGCTGGTGCTGCGGCGCAAGGGCGGGCTGCGCCTGCCGTGGCCGGCGGTGCTGCTGCTGGGGCTGCTGGGCGCGGTGCTGTTCGCGGCGCTGGGCATCCTGCGTTCGGGGCCGCTGGAGGGCGTGACCTTGCCGTTCGGCGCGCTGTACCGCGAAGCGCCGCCGGGCGTGAAATGGCTGTTGCTGTATCTCACCGCGGGGCCGTACAACTTCGCCTCGATGCTGGCCAAGCAGTATCACAACGCGGATTTCCTGCTGAACCAGGTGGTGCCGCTGCGCGGTTCCATCGTCACCGCCGGCACCGGCATTCCGCTGGATTCGCCGACCATCAATGTCGGCACCGAATATTTCCCGTTCCTGCTCGCGCTGGGCCCCGCCGGCGCGGTGGCGGCGATGCTGGGGCTGTACGCGATGCTGGTGTGGAGCGCGCGGCGGCTGTGCGCGTCCACCTCGCTGTTCTCGCTGCTGATCTTCCTGCGCATGGCCTATGTCGCTGCGATGGCGCCGTTCGCGCCGCAGGCCTACACCTTCATGAGCGCGGGTTTCATCGCGCTGTGCCTGCTGATGCAGCTGTTCGCCGCCTGGCTGCCGCGCCGGCCGGCGCCTTCCTTCTCCTTGCCCCGCGTCGACCACCATGCACCATGACGAAATCTACCTGATCGATCTGTGGCGCCTGCTCACCCGCCAGTGGCGCGGTTTCGCCGTTGCGCTGCTGGCCGTGGTGGCGCTGGCCGTCGCCTACGCTTTCCTGGCCAAGCCGCGCTACGAAGCCACCGCCTGGGTGCAGGTGGGCCAGGTCGGCACCGCGCCGGCGGGGCAGGACCCGCGGCCGGAGCCGTTCCAGCGCGTGCTCGATCGCCTGCAGACGCGTTCGTTTCAGGACGAGGTGACGCAGAGCGCGGGGCTGGCGGCGAATTCGCCGGAAGCCGGCGGATATCGCGCCAGCCTGAAGGCCGAGCCGTCGTTCTATGCCGGCCTGATCAAGCTCAGCGTGCGCGCCGCGTCGCCGGAACAGGCCAAGCGCCTGGTGCTGGCGACGGTCGAGCGCCTGCAGGCCATCCACGGCCAGCTGCTGGCGGAGCCTCTGGCACAGGCACATGCGCGCCTGGACGAAGTGCAGGCCGACCTGCGCGCGGCGACCGCCGAGCGCGATGGCCTGCAGCAGGCGGCCGGCAAGGACGGCGTGGCCGGGCAGGGCAATGCCGTCGCCGCCGGCCTGCTGCTGGCGAACAAGGACACCGAAGTGCGCGAGCTGCGCAACGCGCGCAGCGACCTGGCCGCGCGGATGAGTGCCAACTACACCTTCGCCACCTCGATGCCGTGGCCGATCTACCAGCCGGACCATCCGGTGGCGCCGAACCGCGTGCTGATCCTGGGCGTGGGCCTGCTCGGCGGCCTGGGCCTGGGCCTGTTCGTGGCGGTGGCGCTGGATGCGCGGCGGCGCGCGGCGCAACCGATGCGCGGCTGAAGAGCACTTACGAAGAAGACGTAGGTTGGGGTGAGCCGAAGGCGAACCCCAACGTGGCGAAGCGTACGAAGGCACCGATGTTGGGGTTCGCCTGCGGCTCACCCCAACCTACGCCGGACTCTGGCCAGGATCGAAGTGGAGAACCAACGTTGGAAATGAGCAGTCCGCACGAGCTGGAACCGGCCGCCCTCGACCAGGCGCGCCTGCTCGACACCCAGCGCGCGTTCGACAGCGTGGCCGCCGACTACGACGGCCCGCGCGGCAACAACGAATTGATCCAGCGCATGCGGCTGATCCTGTGGGACACCGTGCAGCGCCTGTTCGCGCCGGGTTCGCGGCTGGTGGACCTGGGCTGCGGCACCGGCATCGACGCGGTGGAATTCGGCCAGCGCGGTTTCCGCGTGCTGGCCACCGACTGGTCGCCGCGCATGGTCGAGCGCACGCGCGACCGCGCCGCTGCCGCGGGCATGGAAGGCGACGTGCGCGCCGCGCATATCGGCGTGCAGGAGCTGGCGCGCATCGGCAGCGGTACCGGGGATCTGTTCGAAGGCCCGTTCGACGGGATGTATTCCAACTTCGGCCCGCTCAACTGCGCGCTGGACCTGCCCGCGGTCGCCGCCGAATGCGCGCGCCTGGTGCGGCCGGGCGGCTATCTGGTGTTCTCGGTGATCGGCCGGATCTGCCCGTGGGAGATCGCCCACTACGTGCGGCGCGGCCGCTTCCGCCGCGCGGCCGTGCGCGCCGCGCGCGGTGCCACCGCGGTGGGCATGAACTACCACACCATCTGGACCCGCTATTACCTGCCGCGCGAGTTCTACCGCGCCTTCGCCGAAGGCTTCGCGCTGGAGGGCTATCGCGCGCTGAGCCTGTTCATGCCGCCGCCGTACCTGGTGGACCGCTACCGGCGCCACCCGGCGCGCTACGAGCGGCTGGGCCTGCTCGACGATCGCTGGGGCGCGGCGCCGCTGCTGCGCGACATGGGCGATCACTTCCTGATCGTGATGCGCCGGCGCTGAGCGTGGACGCGATCCTGCACGGCGGGACGGTGGTGAGCGAGGACAGCACCTCGCGCATGCCGCTGGCGATCCGCGACGGGCGCGTGGCCGAAGCGCAACCGGTGCGCGGTTTTTCGCTCGACCTGCGCGGACACCGGGTGTTCCCGGGGCTGGTCAACGCGCACGAGCATCTGCACGTCAATGCCGTGCCGCCGTTGCCGCGGCAGCAGCCGTTTCCCAACAGCTATGCCTGGATCGAAGCGTTCCAGGCGCATTTCCGCACGCCGGAAGTGGCGGCCGCGCTGCAGTTGCCGAAGGACCTGCGCCTGCGCCACGGCGCACTGAAGAACCTGCTGGCCGGCGTGACCTGCGTGGCGCACCACGATCCCTGGCACGAAGCACTGGATGCGCCGGATTTCCCCGTGGCGCTGCTGCGCGGCCATGGCTGGGCCTATGCGCTGGGCTGGGCTTACGGCCCGGCGGTGCGCGAGAGCTTCGACGCCACGCCGGTGGGTTCGCCGTGGCTGATCCATCTGGCCGAAGGCACGGACGAGGTGGCGCGGGCCGAGCTTGCGCAACTCGAACAACTGGGTTGCCTGGATGCACGCACCGTGCTGGCGCATGGCGTCGGCCTCGGCGAGCAGGACATCGCCAAGGTGATCGCCAGCGGCGCCGCCGTGGTGTGGTGTCCGGCCAGCAATCTCACCTTGCTCGGCTGCACGCTCGATCCGCGCAAGCTGCATGCGGCCGGCCGCCTCGCGCTGGGCAGCGATTCGCGCCTCAGCGGCGCGCGCGACCTGCTCGAAGAACTCTGCGTGGCCGCGGTGGTGGGCGGCCTGCACAGCAATGCGCTGCTGGCGATGGCTACGCATCAAGGCGCCGATGTATTACGCATGCCCGAACGTGGGCGTCTCGCTCCCGGTGTGCCCGCCGACCTGGTGATCGTGGCCGATGCCGGCGGTGCAGTGGCAGATAGCCTGGTCGGCCGCAGCCGCGCCGACTTGCGCGCGGTGGTGCGCGACGGCGTGCCGCGCGTCGCCGATCCGGATTTCGCCGATTGGTTCGACGCCGCGGGCGTGGAGGCGGTGCCGGTGATGCTCGATGGCCGGCCCAAGCTGCTGGCGAAGGAACTGGCGGATCCAGCGCTGATCGCCTTGGAGCCGGGGCTGGAGCGCGCCGAAGCCGGCGCGGCTTCGCTGCTGGCGGGAGCGCAGGCATGACCCGCCCTGTCATCCTCGAACCCGAAGCCGCGTACGCGCTGTGGGCCGCGAGCTATCCGGCCTTTGCGCACAACCCGGTGATGCAGGCCGAGGAGCGCGCCATGCTCGCGCTGCTGCCCACCGACCTGCGCGAGCAGGCAGTGCTCGATGCCGGTTGCGGCAGCGGCCGCTATCTGCGCCATGCCGCGCGCCGCGGCGCCACGCGCCTGACCGGCGTGGATCTCTCCTTGCCGATGCTCGAACGCGCCTATGGCGAGCTGGCCGATCTGCGTCCGGATGCGGAGCTGACCCTGCTGCGCGGCAGCGTGGTCGAGCTGCCGGTGGAGGATGCCCGCGCCGACCTCACCATCAGCGGCCTGGTGCTCGGCCATATCGACGACCTGCCGCGCGCGCTGGCCGAACTGCGCCGCGCGACGAAACCCGGCGGCAGCTTGCTGTGCAGCGATTTCCATCCGACCGGCCATGCGCTGGGCTGGCTGCGCGATTTCAAGGCCGGCGGCGAACGCTACGCCGTGCGGCACACGCCGCATCTGTACAGCCACTGGCACCGCGCCTGCGCGGCGCTGGACCTGGCGATCGAGGAGGTGCGCGAACCCATGCTCGATCCCGCCGATATTCCCGCCAACGCGCGCTTCGATCCGATCGCCCTGGACGTGCCGGTGGCGCTGGTGTTCCGCCTGCGCCGGCACGGGTGACGACTGCCATGCCCCATACCTTGCTGATCAACCCGACCATCACCGCACGCTCCAGCGCACGCTTCCCGCTGGCCCTGCTGAACCTGGCCGCCGCGCTGGACCGGCGCGGCAGCAGCCGCATCGTCGACGGCAATGTCGACCGCGACTTCATCCGCACCACCTTGCAGGCGCTGGACCAGGGCGGCGTGGATGCGGTGGGCCTGAGCGTGATGGGCGGGCCGCAGCTGGCGCCGTCGATCGAGCTTTCCAAGGCCATCCGCGAGCGTCACCCGCAGGTGCCGATCGTATGGGGCGGCTATTTCCCCACGCTGTACACCGATACCGCGCTGGCCGCGCCTTACGTGGATTACGCGATCCGCGCGCAGGGCGAGCAGACCATGGCCGAGCTGATCGCCGCGCTGGGCGGGCAGGGCGAGGTGGCCAAGGTGGCCGGCTTGTCGTGGAAGCGCGGCGACGAACATGTGCACAACCCGAACCGCCATTTCGTGCCCGGCGATCCCTCGGTGCAATTGCCGTACGACAAGCTCGGCGATCCGCGCCAGTACCTGGCCCGCACCTTTCTCGGCCGCCGCACCGCCGGCCACCAGGCCGCGCTGGGCTGCCGTTTCCGCTGCACCTTCTGCGGCGTCAACGCCATGTTCGGCGGCGCCACCGCGCTGCCGGCGGTACAGCGGCTGGAGCGCGACCTGAAGTACCTGAAATACGAACTGGGCGCCGATTCGGTGCAGTTCTTCGACCACAACTTCTTCGACCGCGAAGTGGAGATGATCCCGCTGCTGGAAGTGATGGCGAAACTGGAAATGCCGTGGTGGTGCTATGCGCGCGCTGATGCGCTGCTGAATCTTTCCGAGAGCACCTGGAAGCTGGTGCGCAAGAGCCGGCTGAAGATGGCCTATATCGGCGCCGAATCGCCCAGCGGCAAGATGCTCAAGGAAATCCGCAAGGGCACGCGGCCGGACCAGACGCTGGAAGTGGCCGAACTGTGCCGGCGCAACGGCGTGATTCCGGAGCTCTCCTTCATGGTGGCGCCGCCGGTGGATACCGAAGAAGAAACCGAGCACACCTTCGAATTCATCCGCGAACTGAAGCGGATCAACCCCGCCTCGGAAATCATCGTCTACGTCTATACGCCGCTGCCGGAAAGCGCCAAGCACGAGAGCGACCGCGGCAAGCGCGCCTCGATGCCGCTGCTGGACCTCAACGGCGAGCCGGTGGTGTTTCCCGGCACGCCGGAAGAATGGGCGCAGCCGCAGTGGGTGGACTATGCCTGCCACGCCGACGCGCCCTGGCTGACCGACAAGATGCGCAAGCGCATCCACGATTTCGTCACCGTGCTGCGCTGCCGCTATCCCACCGTGCAGGACATGCGCACGCCGCGCTGGGCGAAACATGGCCTGCGCACCATGGCCTCGTGGCGCTACCGCTATCGCCGCTACGACCAGCCGTGGGAACTGAACCTGGCCAACCGCTGGGTGAAGCTGCGCCTGCCGCAGGTGTCGAGCCTGTAGGCGCGCGCGTGCATATCGCCCAGCTCAACCTGGTGCCGGCGCCGCCGGAAATCGAACCCGGCGACCTGCCGGTGCATTGGCACACCTTGGCCGATGTCGCCGATGCAGTGGCTTCGGCGGGCGTGCGCGTGTCGGTGATCCAGAATGCCGCGCGCGAGGCGGCGTTCGTGCGCGAGGGCGTCGAGTACCGTTTCCTGCCGCTGGATGGGAAGGATGGTCCGCGGCGTCTTGCCGCCGCTCTGGTGGGTGCCGGCGCCGAACTGGCGCACGTGCACGGCCTGGGTTTCGCGCCGCAGGCGCATGCCTTGTCGAAGCAGCTGCCGTGGCTGCCGATCCTGCTGCAGGACCATGCCAACCGTCCGCCCGGCTGGTGGCGGCGCGCGCAGTGGCGGCGCTGGTATGCGGCCGCCGCGGGCGTGGCGTTTACCGCGCCGGCGCTGGCGACGCCGTTTGTCGAGGCAAAACTTTTTCGCCCCGGAACGCGGGTGTTCGCGATTCCCGAATCCAGTTGCCGCTTTACGCCGGGCGACCGCGCGCAGGCGCGCTACGCCACGGGCCTGCATGGCTATCCCTGCGTGCTGTGGGTGGGGCATCTGGCGGCGGGCAAGGATCCCCTGGCGGTACTCGACGGCGTGGCGCTGGCCGCGCGGCGCCTGCCTGACCTGCAACTGTGGTGCGCCTACGGCAACGCGCCGATGCTGGAGGCCGTGCAGACGCGCATCGCGCGCGATCCCTGGCTGGCCGGACGCGTGCATCTGCTGGGGCGGGTGCCGCACGAGAAGGTCGAGGTGCTGCAGCGCGCGGCGGATATCTTCGTCGCCGGCTCGCGCGCGGAAAGCTGCGGCTACGCGGCGCTGGAGGCGATGGCCTGCGGCGCGGTGCCGGTGCTGACCGATATTCCTTCGTTCCGCGCCTTGACCGGCGACGGCCGCATCGGCCGCCTGTGGCCGTGCGGCGATACCGGACGCCTGGCGGATGCGCTGGTGGCGATGGCCACGGCCGGCCCCACGCGCACCGAAGTGCGCGCGCATTTCGACGCCGAGCTGTCGTTCTCGGCGGTGGGGCGGCGCTGGGCCGAGGCTTATGCCGCCTTGCTGGCCGGACGCCCCCGCGCGACGGCGTGGGAGGCGGCATGAAGCTCGCGCTGGTCTTGCCGGGCGGCGTGGACCGCGGCGGCGAGGAGCGGGTGATTCCGGCGTTTCTGGCGCTGATCGGGCAGCTGGCGCAGCGGCACGAGGTGCATGTGTTCGTGCTGCGGCAGGAGCCGAAGCCGGGGACATGGATGCTGCGGGGCGCGACGGTTCACAACATTGGCGATGGCAGGCAGCGCTCGCGGGCGATCGCGGCGATCCTGGCCGAACACCGGCGCGGGCCCTTCGATGCGGTGCAGGCGATTTTTTCCGGCACTTGCAGCCTGGTGGCCGTCGCGGCGGCGAAATTGATACGTCGTCCCGGCCTGGTGCATATCGCCGGTGGCGAATTGATTGCCTTGCCGGCGATCCGGTATGGCGGACGGCAGCGATGGGTCAGCCGCCTGCGCGAGGCGGTGACCTTGCGTGCTGCGGCGGCGGTGACGGCGGCGAGTGCGCCGATCCTGGCATCGCTGCAGGCTTTGGGTATCGACGCGCAGCGCTTGCCGTTAGGCGTGGATCTGGCGGCGTGGCCACCGTTGCCGCCGCGCCGGCGCGCCTCGGGGCCGGCGCGGCTGCTGCATGTGGCGAGCCTCAACCGGGTGAAGGATCAGCCGACCTTGCTGCGTGCGTTGGCCGCGCTTGCCGCGCAAGGCGTGGCCTTCCAGCTGGACATCGTCGGCGTCGACACGCTCGATGGCGAGATGCAGCGGCTCCGGCACGCACTCGATCTGGATGCGCAGGTGCGCTTTCTCGGCTTCAAGACGCAGCGCGAGCTGCGTCCGCTGATGGAAGCGGCCGAGCTGCTGGTGATGTCGTCGCTGCACGAAGCCGGGCCGCTGGTGCTGCTGGAGGCGGCGGTGGCCGGCGTGCCGACGGTGGGGACGGCGGTGGGGCACCTGGCCGAGTGGTCGCCGGTGGCGGCGCTGGCGGTGCCGGTGGGCGATCATCTGGAGCTTGCCCGGGCGGTGCGGCAGGTGCTGGAGGATGAGGAGCTGCGCCTGCGACTGGCGCATGAGGCACAGCGGCGGGCGGTGGATGAGGATGCGGTTTATACGGCCGCGCGGTTCGAGGCTTTGTATCGGAACCTTTCCAGACATGCGGCGTAGGTTGGGGTGAGCGCAGCGAACCCCAACGTTGCGACACTCTGCGAGGTCTGTTGGGGTTCGCCTTTGGCTCACCCCAACCTACGTCTTACTCCGCTGCATCCAGCGCGGCGCGCACCACGTACAACGTATCCATCCGCGGCACCGACCCCGCCAGCCGCCGCAGCAAGCGCCGCGCATGCGAGCGCGTCACCCAGGCCTGTCCCTGCAGCCACAACTGCGTCCGCGCCATATCCTGCCGCTCCTGCCGGCTCTCCTCGTCCGGCACGAACCGATGCCGCAGATAGCGCAGCGCCTCGCCCGGCGTGCGCGACCACTCGATGCCGGGCAAGGCCTGCAGCCACAGATCCGAACACGACACCCGCGTCAGCGTCTGCCGCTTCGCCGCTATGCGCAGCCATGGCGGACAACCGCGCCGCAGGCGCGCCAGCACCGACGCCGGCACCGCATTGCGGTAATAGCGCGCGACCAGGCGCAGCGGCGGCAGCGCCCACCAGGGAGTGCCGGCGGACCACAGCACTTCCCAGTCCGCCAGCGTCATCCGCGTGGCGAGCAGCGAGATGTCGTTGAGGTGCAGCAGGCGCAAGGTGCGGCTGCAGATATTGCCGGCCGCATGCAGCAGCAGGTGCGCCATCAGCGCGCCGTTCGAAGGATAAGGATTCAGGCCCGGCCGCGGGCACGATGGAAACACCATCGGCGTGATGTCGACGATCGAGGTCGGCAGGCGCTCGTGGATATGCGTATGCAGCTCGATATTCACCGCGGTGTCGCGATGCTCGCCCAGCCCCGCCACCGCGCCGCCCGCCGCGGGCTTGAACGCGCGGTGCTTCCACTGCGCGAAGGCTTCCGTATAGCCGAGCCCGCACAGCAGTGCCGCCGCCTGGTCCGCGTCGCCGGCGCGCACCAGCAGGTCGATGTCGGCCATCGGGCGGTCACCCGGCGCATACAGCCCGAGACCGTGCAGGGCCGCCCCCTTGAGGGCGAGGACGGGCACGCCGGCGGCGCGGAAAGCAGCATCGATGCGCCGCAGCAGCGCTTCGATGCGTACATGGCGTTCCGCCACGTGCTGGCGCTGGCGGTCCAGGAAGCGGCGCCACTCCACCCGCTGCCAGGTCGAGAAGCGATGCAGCAGCGGCGCCACACCGTGCGCGACGGCGGCCGCGGTGGCGAGCCGCCATTCCAGCTCACTCCATGCCGGCAGCACGCCGCCGGGGCGCACCAGGGCCAGTTCCTCGGCCAGTGCCTCGGTGGCGCGGCGCAGGCCGGCGCGCACCTGCTTCAGCGGAGGCAGCGGCGCGGGCGTGGGCATGCGGATGCGTTCGGTGGGGAAGGCGAGTACGGGCATGTGTCAGGCGCTGGCCGTGCGGCCGGCGGGCAGGGCCAGGTCGTGCGTGGGCGTGGCGTCGGCGCGGCGGTACTGGCGTTCCTCGGCCATCAGCGCGTCCCAGCGTGCGTCGAGTTCGGCCAGCGCCTGC
Organism: Dyella sp. LX-66; assembly: GCF_018599165.1. Taxonomy (NCBI): domain Bacteria; kingdom Pseudomonadati; phylum Pseudomonadota; class Gammaproteobacteria; order Lysobacterales; family Rhodanobacteraceae; genus Dyella; species Dyella sp. LX-66. Next base: position 179,386 of record NZ_JAHFVJ010000005.1, on the reverse strand, counting down.
GCATCCTGCGAGGGATGGTCGCGCGGCTGGGCTTTCTGCAGCACCACCTGCTCGTGCAGCAGATCGCGCACGCGCCGATAGAACTCCGAGTCGTAGGCGCCGCGGAACATCATGGCCAGGTCGCCGCTGTCCTGCCAATGCGTCTTGCGCCCGAGCTGGGCCTTCACCTGCTCGTAGAACTTGGTGCCGGGCAGCGGGTAGGACACGCTGACGCCGATATCGTCCGGCGCGGCGCGTTCGATCAGCGCGCGCGTGGCTTTGAGATCTTCCAGCTGCTCGCCCAGATAACCCAGCTGCACGAAGAAGCCCACGCGGATGCCGTACTGGCGGAAGCGTTCGCGCGCGCTGTGCAGTTCGGCGATCGTGGTGCCCTTGTTCATGCGGTCGAGCACCGCCTGGCTGCCGCTTTCGGCGCCGATCCATGCCTCGGCGCAGCCGGCCTGCGCCAGCGCCGCGACCATGCGGTCGCTGGACAGGTCCGCGCGGGTCTGGATGGTGAACGGCACCGAGCCGTCCGCTTCCCGCAGATGCTCGGCGAACTGGGTGACCCAGTCGACGTGGAAGCCGAAGATGTCGTCCGCCATCCAGATATGGTCCGGCGCGTAGGCGCGCTTGAGGTAGATCATTTCCTCGGCGACGTCGCGCGGGCCGCGCTGCTTGTAGTGGTTGCCCCAGATCGGCTTGGCGCACCAGTGGCAGCGGAACGGGCAGCCGCGCGAGGCGGCCATGTTCAGGCTGAAATAACCGTGCCGCTCCTGCCACAGCGCGCGATAGCGCTCGATGTCCACCAGGTCCCAGGCCGGATGCCCGCCCAGGCGCGGATCCGGCGGCTGCGCGCCGATACGGGTCAGGCGCTGCTGGCCTTGCGACAGCGTGGCCACGCCGGCGAGGTCGGCGGTCCACGGCGCGATATCCATCTGCAGGTCGTCGTTGAGCCGGGCGATCAGGTCGAGCAGCGCGGCGATGCCTTCGCCCACCAGCACCGCCTCGGCACCCGCGGCGAGAAAGGCTTCCGGGTGGTCGGAAGCATCGGAGCCGGCGACGATTACGCGCGCACCGTGTGCGCGTGCCTCGCCGATCATCTGGCAGGCCGCTTCGCGCATCCGGTTCAGGCACATCTTGGTGAGGTAATTGAAGTTGTCCTCGTAGATGACCACCACGTCCGGCGCCGCGGCGGCGAGCGAGCCGGCGTAGTCCTCCACGCCTTCGGCCAGCATGGCGTCGAACAGGCTCACCTCGTGGCCCAGGTCCCACAGCAGGGAAGCCACCTGCAAAGTGGCCAGGGGCGGGTAGGGTTTGCCGCGCTCCCACTGCTTGCGGTCGTAGCGCAGGAAGTAGGAGTGGCTGACCTGGATTCTGAGCATGGAGGGGGCCTTGTGATCGCCGGGAGCGTGCCGCGCGGGCGCGGTGTTCCGTTGTCGCTGGGCGTGAGTGCCGCGCCGCGCGGGTTCGGTTGCGAGCGGTGCGTGCAGCCAGGCGTAGTGCGGGACAAGGCAACTTTCCGGCGCCGCGGCGGCACTCACGCCAGACGCGGACGACAGCCCCGCCGACCGGAGTCCTTCGCTTGACCAACCTGGGCCTTGCCGCGCGCCCCGCGCCGGTTGACGACGCCGCGATCGATCCGTTCGGCGAACGGACGGCGCGGCGTTTTGCCGTGAATACCTGCGTGCTCGGCGCGGACGTGCAGTTCGAGGCCGACGACGAGGCCTGGCTGGAGGTGATCGAGGCGGCGTATGGCGGCTTGCCCGCGCATCGCTTTCCGGCGGCGGCACCGACGCTGCATATCGAGCTGCGGCTGGCCGAGCCGACCGATGTTGCCAGCCTGGACGCGCCGCCGCCGGTGCATATGCGCTCCGGTGCGGGACTGTTGTGCGGCGTGATGGATGCGGCGCATTACGCCGCGATCGCGCCGGCGCGGCGGCAGGCGCTGGTGGTGGCTTCGCCGGCGATGCTGGCGCGCCATCCGTACCACGTGCGCTACGAGCTGCTGGAATTCGCCGTGTTCGTGCTGGCGCAGCGCGCGCAGGGGCTGGTGCCGCTGCATGGCGCCTGCGTCGGGCGCGATGGACAGGGCGTGCTGCTGCTGGGCGAGAGCGGGGCGGGCAAGTCGACGCTGGCCTTGCACAGCCTGCTGGGCGGACTGGATTTCCTCGCCGAGGATGCGGTGTTCGTGCATCCGGAATATCTGCGGGCCACGGGCGTGGCCAATTATCTGCATGTGACCGAAGACGCTTTTCGCTTCGTCGACGACGCGAGCGTGCGCGACTGGATTCGCCATTCGCCGACGATCCGCCGCCGCAGCGGCGTCGAGAAATATGAAGTCGATCTGCGCGGCGGCCATGGGCGATTGGCGCCGGAGCCATTGCAACTGAAAGGCGTGGTGCTGGTGTCGGCGCGGCCGGCCGAACGTTTGTTGACGCCGCTGGCGCCCAACGAGGCGATCGCGCGGCTGGCTTCGGATCAGCCGTATGCGGCAGGCCTGCCCGGCTGGGACGAGTTCTGCCGCCAGTGCGTGCGGCTGGGCGTGCATCGGCTGGCGCGCGCGCGGCATCCCGAGGAAGCGGTGGCCGCCTTGTCGGCGTGGCTGCAACGATGAGTGCGCGCAACCTCACCGACCGGCTGCTGCCCGCCGCATTCGCCGACACGCTGGAACGTCGGCATGCATGGCAGATGGCGTTCTACGTGGTGCTGTCGGTGGCGTCCGCCCTGGCCGGCAGTCTTGCCGCGGTGCTGCTGGTGCCGCTGGTCAGCCTGGGCGCGCCCGGGGCCGAAAGCGGCTTCTATCTGCATCGCGGCGTGGATGTGCAGGCGGGGGCGTTCGTTGCCGCGGCGTTTGCGCTGGCGGCCTTGCGCTGGGGGTCGTCCCTGCTGGCCGCGCGCCTGACCGGCGACTACGGCGCGGATCTGCGCCGCCGCGTGCATGGCCATCTGATCCACGCGCCGCTGGCTGCGCTGGCCGATGCGACTTCGGCCGAGATCGCCAATGTGCTCACCTACAACATCGAGATCATGATGCAGGGCTTCAGCGGCCTGCTGCAGCTGTGGGTGGCCGGACTGACCTGCGCGATCAGCCTGGCGTTCGCGTTCTGGATCTCGCCGATGCTGATGCTGGCCGTGCCGCTGCTGGCTCTGCTGGGCATGCTGGTATCGCGTTCGCGCGGGCAGGAGCAGGCGCGGGTCAGCCGCAAGTACGTGGCGGACCTGACCCGGCTGTTCTGGCTGAGCGAGGATTTTCCGCGGCGCCTGCGCCATATCCGTTCCTTCGGCCGCGAAGGCGTGGAGCAGGCGGCGTATGGCGATGTCTCGCGCGAATTGGCGCGCGGCTACGAGCATCAGCAGGACATGCTGGCCTCCGGCCGGCTGTGGCTGGAGCTGCTCGCCGCTGCGGGCATCGCCGCGATGTTCATGCTGGCGCATCGTCTGCAGGGCGATGCACGCGCCTCGCTGATCGCCGTAAGCCTGCTGCTGGGGCGGCTGCTGCCGTATCTGGTGTCGACACGGCAGAGTTTCCGCCAGCTGCGTTCGGCGGTGCCGGCGTTCGAGTTGTGGCGACGTTACGCGGGGTTGGCGGGCGATGCGGTGGCCGTGGGTGCGCCTGGGGCGTTTCCGGAAGGGGCCGTCTTGCGCATCGAACGCGTGCGTTCGGCCGTGGCGCTGCATGGCGCGGAAGTGCGCGACATCGTGCTGGCGCCGGGCGAGCTGACCCTGATCGCCGGCGACTCCGGTGCGGGCAAGAGCAGCCTGGCCGACGTGCTGGCCGGCCTGATCGAGCCGGCCGATTTCGCCGCGAAGATCGGCGGCCGCACACTCGATTTCGACGCCTACCGTCGCCATGCGCGGCATGCGGCCTTCGTCAGCCAGCACGTGCGGCCATGGCAGGCGACGGTGCGGGAATGCCTGCGCTGGGCCGATCCGCAGGCCAGCGAGCAGCGCATGCACGAGGTGCTGGCCGACGTGGGATTGGACCGGCGCCTGCGGGCCAGCGAGCAGGGCCTGGATCTCGCGCTGCGGGATCGTTCCAGCCAGCTGTCGGGCGGCGAGCTGCAGCGCCTGCTGCTGGCGCAGGTGCTGCTGCGCAGGCCGTTCCTGGTGATTCTTGACGAGTCGACCGGGGCGCTGGATGCGGCGGCGGAGATCGACGTGCTGGCGATGCTGAAGCGGCGGCTGCCGCAGACGATGCTGCTGGTGATTTCGCACCGCGCCAGCGTGCGGGCATTGGCGGATCGGTGCGTGGTGCTGGGCGGCTCCATGCCCTTGACCGTCATTCCGGCGCAGGCCGGAATCCAGTAGCGACAGCCTCTCATGGAGTTTGTGCATCCACGATGCGGCTTTTGGACGTCAGTACGAAAATCGCACGTTGTCGTTACTGGATTCCGGCCTGCGCCGGAATGACGGGGAAGCCGAGGGTCAGTGGCCGCCACCCGGCGGCGGTTGCGTCGACGATGGCGTTTCCTGCATCGGCGAGCGCGGCGAAGTCGGGCCTTGCATTTCGTCGCGGCCGACCTGGCGCAGCTGCCGCGCCATCTGCAGATGGTCTTTCAGCACCGGCAGGGTCTGCGCGGCGAATTGCTTGATGTCGCTGTCGGTGGCGCTGGTGGACGCCTTGGTGAACAGAATGATGGCCTGCTGGTGGCCCTTGACCATGTCCTGCGCATAGGCGCGGTCGAAGGCATCGCCGTCGAGCTTCTGCAGCTTGTCCATCTCCTGCTTGGCAGCGGGGTCGGGCTCCGGCGCGACGGTGATCTGCTTCTGGCGCGCCAGCGCGACCAGTTGCTCATTGGCCTTGGTATGGTCGGACACGATGTGCTGGGCCAGCTGCTTGGTCTGCGGCGAGCTGGATTTCTGCAGGGCCAGCTGGCCCAGGGCGATTTCGGCGCTGCCGTCGGCGGCGGCGCGGGTGAGGAAGGCCTGGTCGGCGGGGGAACCCTCGCTGGCGCTGGCTGCCGCAGGGCAGGCCAGCGCCAGGACGGTCGCCGCCAGAGCCGTGAGGAACAGGCTGCGGTTAGGCATGACGCTCTCCGATCCGTCTTGGGGTGAGGATGGCCGGGGCGTGCGGCGGATGCTCAGGACGGTTGTGATTCCCGCTGCGCACGCAGCCGCCGGCCGCCGATGCGGCCGATGGCCGCCATATGCTCGCGGTTCTCGCTGACCGCCTTGCCCCCCTTGTGGCCGGCGAGGCGTGCTTCTTCGCTGGTGAATTCGTGGGCACTGCCGCGGGCATGCGCGGTACGTCCGCCGAGCGATGACACCTGGCGCTGACGCTGGGGGTCCATCCGCGCAAAACCGCGAAGAGGCGCTGCTTGTCCTGCCGTCTCTTTGGAAGTCATGGGCTTCTCTCTGTCTGTGGCCGAAGGGGGATCGCGCATGCCGTGCTGGCTTCGCGCACTTTCGTCGCCGCAACATCCGTGCCATGTGCATCGATGGTGTTGTGGCGTGCTTAGCCTGCAACGCTCGATGTTGGCATCGCGCAAATTTTTCGCGAGCGTGAAAGAAGTACATGCGTGCGGCGCGTGCTGTTCATGTGCGCGGATGCGCTGCGAGACTGAACGGGCAAGCGTTGCAGGCGCTGGTTTGACGTGCTTTCGACCCGTTGTCGACGGCGGCTGTCCTACACCGTGAAACCATTCTTTTCCACGCGGAGTACATCGCCATGCCCGAAGCAAAGACCCGCAAAGCCGCGGCACGCGACAAGCGCGAAGGCAAGGCGCCGAGCACGCAGGCCGGCGAATACGTGCACGAGGAGATCGAACATGTGCGCGAAGGCAAGCACGGGGCGCGTTCGGCCAAGCAAGCCATCGCCATCGGCCTGTCGAAAGCGCGCCGGGCCGGCGTGAAGGTGCCGGCGAAGACATCGGCGAGCAAGGCCACGCGCAAGAAGGCCAAACAGGACGAGCGTGCGGCGAAGCATCCGCACAAGACCTCGGCGAAGCGTTCGCGCGCCACCAAGACGGCGCTGAAGCGGGAAGGGCACTCGGCTGCGTCGCACGAGTCGCTGGCGCAGCAGGGGAAGCGGGCGGCGGCGAAGCGGCCGGCCTCGTCGCGCTCGGCCGCGGCGAAGAAGGGCGCGAAGACCAAGGGTGCGGCGGAGCGGTCGGCGGCGGCGAAGAAGGCGGCGAAGACGCGGGCGGCGCGGCGCCGGGCTTAGGGCGCTGGAGGCGGCGTAGGTTGGGGTGAGCGCAGCGAACCCCAACGCGGTTCGGGACCTGCCGGGTTTGTTGGGGTTCGCTGCGCTCACCCCAACCTACGCCCTGCGCCGGTGCGCCCCGGGGCCCGGATTTCAAAAATCTCCGGGCCGAACGTCTAGGCTCATCTCCACTGCCATACCTGCGTTCCGCGCCTTGATGAATGCCAGACCCACTCAGCACGGCCGCGCCCCGCATGGATAGCCCGGGCCCGCACGCCGCCCCGCCGGAGGTGTCCGCCGCCGGCACGGAGGACCGCGCCGCGCAGATCGCCGCGCTGTTCCGTGAGCACAACCGCACTCTGGTCGCCTTCCTGGCCGCCCGCCTCAACTCGCGTTCGGATGCGCAGGAAGTGGCCCAGGAGGTGTACGTGCGCATGCTGACGATGAAGGACGCCGACCCCATCGCCGCGCCGCGCGCCTTGCTGTTCCGCATCGCCGCCAACCTGGCGGTGGACCGGCTGCGCATGCGCGCCGTGCGCGCCAATGCCCCGGCCGACGCGCCGGACGACGACTGGTTCGCCCAGCCCATCCCCGAACAGCACGCCTCGGCGCTGCAGCAGTGGCGCGAAGTGCGCGCCGCGCTGCGCGAACTGCCGGCCAAGACCAGCAAGGCTTTTGTGATGCACGTGATCGAGGGGCGCGACTTCGGCGCCATCGCCCAGACCATGAAACTCAGCGAGCGCATGGTGCGCTACCACGTCAGCAACGCGCTGGCCCATTGCCGCGCGCGCATCCAACCCTCGGAGACGCCATGATGGCCATGACTTTTGCCGGCGCGGGCGATCGCGTGACGCAGGCGGCCGCGCAATGGTGGACGCGCCTGCGCGCCGAGGACCCTACCGACGCCACCATCGAGCAATGGCTGGCCTGGATGGAAGAGGACGACACCCACGCCCGCGCCTTCGAGGAAGTCAGCCGCGTGAGCCAGCGCCTGGGCCAGGCCGACAGCCATGCGCGCGAGGCCTTCGTGGCCGAATTCGCCGGCGCCGCCGAGCGCCGCGTGCGCTGGCCGCTATGGATCGGCGCGGTGGCGGCCTCGCTGCTGCTGGCGGTGCTCGGCGGGCGCATGCTCGACCGCATCTATCGCCCGCAGGCGCAGCCCTACGCCAGCGAAGTGGGGCAGAACCGCGACCTGGCCCTGCCGGACGGCACGCGCGTGGCCCTGGGTGGCGCTTCCGCCATCACCGCGCGCTATGCCGACGACCTGCGCAAGATCGAGCTGCGCGAGGGCGAGGCCTTCTTCAGCGTGGTGCACGAGCAGCGGCCGTTCGAGGTGCTGGCGGGGCCGGTGCTGATCCGCGACCTGGGCACGGCCTTCAACGTGCGCCGCACCGGCGACCGCGTCGCGGTGGCGGTGACTGAGGGCCGCGTGCGCGTGAGCCCGCCCGACGGCAAGGATGCGCTTGAAGCCAGTGCCGGCCAGCAGGTGCTGTACGACCCCAAATCCGATAACGGCAGAAGCGGCATCACCATCGGCCCGATCGCGGTGGACGACGCCACCGCCTGGCGCGGCCGCCGCCTGGAATTCGTCAACGAGCCGCTGTTCGTGGTGGTGGCCAGCATCAACCGCTACAGCCGCCGGCCGGTGCAGATCGCCGATCCGGGCGTGGGCGCGCTGACCTTCACCGGCACCGTGCGGGTGGATGCGATCGACCGCTGGGTGGAAGCCTTGCCGCGGGTTTTCCCGGTGCAGGTGAGCGCGTTCGGCGACCACGTGGTGCTGTCCAGCGCGGAGCGGCATTGAGCGCAGCGCCCTCCAACGGGGGCTGCGGGCGGGTAGTGGCGGCGCCAGTCCGCCTCGTGCCTTTGGTCTGGATGGAACGCGAGCGCGCCTTTGCCAACTCCCCGCCGGCGAAGGGTTGCGACGATGCGCCTCCGCTACCCGCCCGCAGCCCCTGTGCAAGGCAGGGCCGCTCTTCACAATCGCGGCCTTGGTGTATGTGGCGTCCCATGCCAGACTTCGGCCTTTAGGACACCGCAGTCCGGGGGGATCGGATACCGCATGGTTCGGCGCGCGCTTTCATGGTTCGGCGGCAGCTTCGCGCTGTCGCTCGCCATCGCCGCCGCCTGGGCGGAGCCCGCCCCGCCGCGCGTCACGGTGGACTTCGCGATTCCCGCCCAGCCGCTGTCCAGCGCGCTGATCGCCTTCGGCAAGCAGGCCAATGTGCAGGTGCTGACCGCGGGCCAGGCGATCATGGACCTGCGCAGCGAAGGCGCCGCCGGCGCGCTCACCCTGGAACAGGGCATGGCCGAACTGCTGCGCGGCACCGGCCTGGAATACGAGGCGGTGGACGCCGGCACCGTGGTGGTCAAGCGCCGCCCCATGCCGGTGGCCGCCAGCTATTACCGCAGCAGCCTGCTGGAGGCCAAGCCCAGCGTGCCGATCGTCGCCTCGCTGGCGGCGATCCAGGTGCAGGGCACCTTGATCGGCGACGTGGGCTACCGCGCCGGCTCCACCAGCGCGGCCACGCGCACCGATACGCCGCTGGCCAAGGTGCCGCAGTCGGTGAGCGTGGTCACCCGCGACCTGATGGACACGCAGCAGGCGGTGACCGTGGCCGATGCCGTGCGCAACGTGGCCGGCGTGCAATACATGGACGGCTTCGACGGCCCCGCGCTGTTCCGCATCCGCGGCTTCAACGCCGGCAACGGCATGACCGACGGCATGCCCAACGGCGTGGCGCGCACCGAAGACCTGCCGCCGCTGATCGGCATCGAGCGCATCGAAGTGCTGAAGGGGCCGGAGGCGATCCTCGGAGACGCCTCGGTCAACAATAATTTCGGCGGCCTGGTGAACGTGGTGATGAAGCGGCCGCAGAGCGATCCGGTGCGCCAGCTCAGCTGGTCGCTGGGGCGTTACGACGGCGCGCGCCTGGGCCTGGATCTGGCCGGCGCGCTCGGCGCCAACGATGGCTGGACCTATCGCCTGGTCGCCGCCGGCAATCATGCCGACCGCAGCGCGCAGGGCTATCGCGGCCAGTGCAGCGCCTACTTCGCGCCTTCGCTGGGCTGGGAGCGCGATGCCACGCGTTTCACTCTGGGCTACGAACTGGTCACCAACCGCGTGCCGGGGCCGGACCACACGGTGCTGCTGGGCGATTCGCTGGCCGCGATGTCGCCGTACGGCATCCTGACCGGCAACCCGGGCGACCATTCGACCTATCGCACCAACCGCGCCGTGTTCACGCTGGAACAGGGCCTGGACAGCCACTGGACCTTCCGCAGCCGCGGCCAGTACGTGAAGCAGCGCACCAGCGGGCAGGGCTGGTCCTTGACGGACGGCTATCTGACCGGCGACGTCGACGCCACCGCGCGCACGTTCCGCTATTCCGATGCGTTCTACACCTTGCAGAACGACCTCACCGGCGTGTTCGAGCAGGGCAACATCACGCACACCTTGGTGCTGGGCGTCGACTACGCACGCACCAAGGCGGGCCGCGACCGCCAGCGCGACACGCTGAAGGTGGGTCCGTCGCAGTCGTACAACCTGTTCACCAATGCGGCGCTGCCGAGCGCGCGCGTGAGCACCGACGAAGCGGCCTCCGTGCAGATCCTGGGCGGCGGCGACTGGACCACCGAGACCGGCCTGTTCCTGCAGGACCAGATCGCGCTGGGCGAACGCTGGGACGTGCTGCTGGCGCTGCGCCGCACCTCGTACGAGCTGTCCACCTCCTGGGCCGACGGCAGTCCGCGCCGCCTGCGCAAGGACCAGTGGGTGCCGAAGGCGGGCGTACTGTTCAAAGCGACGCCAGAAGTGGCGCTGTATGTCAACCACACCTCCGGCTTCCAGGCCAATTCGCTGCTGGGCGAAGACGGCCAGCCGCTGCCGCCGGCGAAATCGCGCCAATGGGAAGCGGGCACGCGCATCGACCTGTTCCAGCAGCGCGCGCGGCTCAACGTGGCCTGGTACCGCATCACGCTGGACCACAGCGTGGATTACATCGCGCCAGAACCACCGTACTTCGCTACGCCCGGGCCCGGGCAAACCAATCACGGCCTGGAAGTGGAGTTCACCGGCCAGATCACGCGCGGGCTGGAAGGCGTGCTCAATTACACCAACGCGCACATCCGCAACGACGATGGCACGCAACCGGTGGCGGCGCCGCGGCACTTGCTCAGCGCCTGGGCCAATTACCGCTTCCAGCGCGAATCGCTGCGCTCGTGGGGCGTGGCGGCGGGTGTTTCCGCGCGCAGCCGCAGTGTGGGGCGCCTGCAGGGCGGCGGCTATTTCGATCTGCCGGGGCAGGCGAGCGTGGATGCCAATGTCACCTACTACGGTGGGGATTGGCGCTTGACGCTGGGCTTGCGCAATCTGTTCGACCGCACCTTGTATGCGATCAATGCCGACCAGAGCTTTGTGCCGGTGCGGCAGGGGCGGATGGCGATGGTGACGGGCGTTTACGACTTCTGAGTCGTGCCGTGACGCCGGCGCCTCAGGCCCAGGCGCGGGGGCGCAGCGCTACCGGCGGCAGCCGCGAAGTATCGCGCTGCCCGTCGGGCGAGGGTTGCGAAGGGCGGCGCCAGTCGAGCGCGCGCAGGAACACGGCGCGTGCTTCATCCAGAAACTGTTCGCGCTGCCGGCGTGCGGCGCGGCGCTTGCTGGGCAGCAGGCGCACCGGGCGGCGGGCGCCGAAGCGCGGGAGTTCGTGGAAGCCGTGCTCGCCGGGGATGCCGCCGTTTTCCTGCCAGAAGCTGTCGTAGTCGGCGTGGATGCGTGCGGCGAACGGATGTGACGCCTGTGCCACGCCGCGCAGGCGCTCGATGCCGTAGAGGCGCGAAAGCACGCGCATCAAGGTGAGCAGCAGGTTCTTCGGGCGCACGCCGTGGCTGCCGCGGGTGAACTCGCGGATCGGTGCGCGTCCCAGGAACGACCACGAGCCCTGCATCGCGCCGATCAGCAGGCCGTCATCGCCGCCGAAGGTAAAGACGCACGAGGACAGCACTTCCTTGCTGCCGGTGACCAGGTAGAGGCCCAGTTCGCCCATCGCACGCACGGCGGGTTTGCGCAGATGCAGATGGACCGTCTCGCCGTTGCGCAGGCGCAGGGTGCCGATGCGCACGTCGTGGCCGCGCAGCAGCTTGTCGCGCAGGCGCGGCGGGAAGCGTTCGAGCAGGAAGCGGTAGTGGGCCTGGAGGATGCGCAGGCGTGCCGGGGCATCGAGTTCGCGCGAAATAAAGGGTGCGTGCCAGCGGCTGTAGAGGCCGGGGTCGCTGCGCACGGCCTGGCGCATTTCTTCCGAACCGTCGAGAAAGCGCAGCCACGCAAGCTGGCGCGGCAGATGGCCGAGGCTGTGGCGGGCGTGGCTCAGATAGCCGTGGACCTGGCGCGGGACGGGGGTGTAGCCCAGGTCCCAGCGTCCCTGGAACGAACGCAGCAGTAATAGCGCTCCCGCTCGCGGCGCGACCGCCGCAGGGGCCTCATCCAGCCAGTCTTCGCGTACTGCTGCCTTCATGACGATTCCGGTTCGAGCCGCTTGAACGGAAGCCAAGACGGCCGATGCCGGAATTTTTGAAATGCGCGGTGAAGGGGTTGTCAAAAAAGCGGTGATACATCACGTGGCAGTTTCGCCGCCAGTCAGTTTCGCCGAAAAAACCTGCGTCCGGCCGCTCAGGCGTCCCAGCCTTCGTCGTCGAACGCCGCGATATCGGTGGCTTCGCCGGTGATTGCCTCGCGCAGCGGGGTCATCTGGCGGTTCACTTCATGGCACCAGTGTTCCATCGATTCGCTGAGCACGCGGGCGCGCGACTGGGCTTCCACTTCGTCCAGCGGGGCCACGATGGCCTCGTACAGGGCGGCCAGTTCGTCGCGCGGGACGATGGTGCCGGCCAGGCGGTGGTAGTCGCTCAGGCGGGTGTGCAGTTCCTCGAGGGTGCGGTAGAGCGGGGGCGGAAAATCGCCGGGCAGGCCGGTGAGCAGGGCGTCGAGTTCGCCCAGGTCGAAGGCGATCTGCGGGGCGTGGACCAGGGACTGTGCGGGCACGGGCATCGCGGGGCTCCGGAGACGAGGCGCCTATGTTCGCGCTTGCGGCCGTTGAAAGGGAGTCCTTCGTGCAGGCCGATGAAGCCGGAGCGGGTTGCGCATGGGTCACGTCACGCTCACTGTGTGGCGACTAGCTTCCCGAAGCGAAATGTTCGGCGCATCGCGCGACATGCCTATACCGCAAAGAGCCATTACCGATCATCCCGTGGACGCTGTCATCGACTACGCCATCTATATGCTGGACACCGACGGGGCGGTGCGCAGCTGGAACAAAGGGGCGGAGCGCTGCGAAGGCTACGCAGCGCAGGACGTGATCGGTGCATCCTTCGACACCTTTTTCGTGCCCGACGACCGCGCGCTGGGCTTGCCCGCGGACATCCTCGCCAAGGCGCTGGAACACGGCCGCCACGACCTGGAATGCTGGCAGCTGCGCAAGGACGGCAGCCGCTTCTGGGCGCATCTGACGGTGGACCCTGCCAGCGGCGACGGCAGCGAGCATAGTGGCTTTGCGATCCTGCTGCACGATCTCACCGAGGCCAGGCAGGCCGCGGAAACCCTGCGGCGCAGCGAGGAGCAATTCCGCATCCTGGTGCAGGGCGTGATCGACTACGCCATCTACCTGATCGATCCGGAAGGCAAGGTTTCCAGCTGGAATGCCGGTGCGCAGCGCATCAAGGGCTATGCGCCGCGCGAGATCATCGGCAAGCATTTCTCCACCTTCTATACCGACGAAGACCGCGAGCGCGATCTGCCCGCCAAGGGCCTGGCCACCGCCGCGCGGATCGGCCGCTTCGAGAACGAAGGCTGGCGCGTGCGCAAGGACGGCAGCCGCTTCTGGGCGCATATCGTGATCGACCGCATCCTGGACGACCAGGGCCGGCACGTGGGCTACGCCAAGATCACCCGCGACATCACCGCCCGGCGCGAGGCCGAGCAGGAGTTGGCGAATACGCGCGAGGCGCTGTTCCACGCGCAGAAGATGGAGGCCGTGGGCCAGCTCACCGGCGGTGTGGCGCACGATTTCAATAATCTGCTGATGGCAGTCATCGGCAATCTGGAGCTGCTGATCCGCCGCCTGCAGCACGATCCTTCCAGCCTCGCGCTGCTCAACAATGCGCTGTCCGGCGCCGAGCGCGGCGCCACGCTGACCAAGCGCATGCTCGCCTTCGCACGGCGCCAGGAGCTGAAACCCGCGGCGCTGGATCTGCGTCCGCTGGCGCGCAACCTGGTCGGCCTGATGGAGCGCTCGCTGGGGCCGCGCATCGGCGTCGACCTGGCGTTTCCGATCTCGCTGGAGCGCGTGCTGGTGGATGGCAACCAGCTGGAGCTGGCCATTCTCAACCTGGTGATGAATGCGCGCGATGCGATGCCGGAAGGCGGGCGCATCACGCTGGGCGCGCAGTCGGTTCAGGTGGACGAAGGCCATGCGGTGGGCCTGGCGCCCGGCCGCTATGTCTGCCTGGCGGTGACCGACGAAGGGCAGGGTATGGATGCGGCCACGCTGGAACGCGCCACCGAACCGTTCTTCACCACCAAGGGCGTGGGCAAGGGCACCGGGCTCGGCTTGTCGATGGTGCATGGCCTGGCCGAGCAATCCGGCGGCCGGCTGGTGCTGCACAGCGAAGCGGACCGGGGGACGCGGGCGGAAGTGTGGCTGCCGGTGGCGCCGGCGGAGACGCAGACGGAAGCGCCGCCCTCGCCGATGGACGAGCCTTCGCGCAACGGGCAACTGCGGGTGATGCTGGTGGACGACGATCCGCTGATCCTCGCCACCACCGCGGCGGTGCTGGAGGACATGGGCCATCTCACCTATGAGAAGTCCTCGGCGAACGAGGCATTGGAAGCGCTGTTCGGCGGCGTGGAGCTGGATCTTTTGATCACCGACCAGATGATGCCTGGCGTGCAGGGCCATCAATTGCTGCTGCAGGTGCGCGCGCAGTGGCCGCAGCTGCCGGCGATCCTGGCTTCGGGCTATTCGGAGACGCCGAAGGAATTGCCTGGAAACGTGGTGCGCTTGGCCAAACCGTATGGCCGCGCCGAACTGATGCAGGCGATCGACAAGGCCGTGCTGATGCAGATGCTGGCCTGAGGCCGCTGCATCGCAGGCTCAGTGCTTGACGCAGATATAGGCGCTGTCGGCCTGCCCGGCGAGCACCGCCATCATGGAAAGGATTTCCGAGCCGGTCGCGCGCGGGTGCAGCAGCAGATAGCGGTTGCTGCATGGGCCGGCGGGGCGGCGCGCCGCAGCGGTGCAGAGTTCGCCGTCGGCGGAGGCCAGCACCGGCGCTACGGGGTAGTCCGGATCCCACAATTGGCGCCGTACCAGTCCGTGCTGCGGACCTCCGGCGATCAGGCATTCGACGATCTGTTCCATGTTGATTTCCCCTGCAAAAGCCGAGGCTGTTGGCCTCGATGGCAGGTAAGCAGGGGCCGGGCCAGATGCATAAATCACGCGTGAGTTGCATCACGTTTTTCTGGCACGGCAAATTCAGTGATGTGGTTGTGGTGTGAATTCAGCCCTCCCAGGTAACTGGAACGGCCTGATAAGTGCGTCGAAACGCGCTTGCATCGTGGCGCAAAACCTCCGTTGGGAGGTTTTCATGGCTTATCGGACGCTCCGTCAGCAGGAAACGGTATGGCCTTTGTCTCGTTCCAGGTGACGTTTCGCGGCAGATCGCATCCACCGTGTCCCCATTTGTCGCGTTCCAGCGGACTCATCTGGACATCCGTTTTCCAAATGAGATAGATTCTCATTTGTCGGCAGCGGTCTCCGGACCTCGCCGCTTTCCATCGATCGGCCGCCAGCCTCAGGGACCGCAGTTCCGTTTCCTTTGCCAGCCCGCCGCGTGATTCCACGCTCAGGCAAAGGACTGGTTCGCCCATGTTTCGCATCGCCCCATTGGCCGCCGTGATCGGCGCGCTGTTTGCTGTTCCCGCCGTGGCCGCCGAGTCGGCCGCGCCTGCCGACGCCACCGATCTGCCGCGCGTGCAGGTCACCGCGCTGGCGCCGTCGATCCAGCTGAACGTGCCCGGCACGGTGTCGACCATCGACCGCGTGCAGATGGACCGGCATCTGAATGTGTCCATCCGCGATCTGGTGCGCTACGAAGCTGGCGTTTCGGCGATCGGCACGGGCGGCCGCTTCGGACTGGACAGCTTCAATATCCGTGGCCTGTCCGGCAACCGCACGCGCATCGAGATCGACGGCGTGTCGATGCCGGCTTCGTTCGGCGCCGACGTGGCCGGCGGCAGTTTCCGCGCGGGGCGCAACTTCGTCGACCTGGATCAGCTCAAATCCGTGGAGATCGTGCGCGGCCCGGCGTCGGTGCTGTATCCCTCCGATGCCTTGGGCGGCGTGGTCAGCCTGCGCACCAAGGATCCGGCCGATTACCTGCGCGACGGGCGCGACACCTATGTCTCGCTGAAAGAGCTGTACGACAGCAGCGACCGCAGCCTCACCTCCACGGTGACCTTGGCCGGCGGCGACAAGCGCAACGGCATCCTGTTTGTCGGCAACCACCGCGAGGGCAGCGAGCTTGCCAACCAGGGCGAGGTCGGCGGCACCGGCGCCGCGCGCACGCGGCCGGATCCGCGCAGCTACAGCCTGGACAGCTTCCTCGGCAAATACGTGCACACCGCCGACAGCGGCCGTGCGGATCGCATCGGCATGGATGGCTCGCAGACGCGCACGCGCACCAACTCACTATCGAACGTGACGCCGGCCGCCGGCTATTACCGCTCGCAGGACGAGAACATGCGCGTGCGCGCCACCGTCGGCCAGTGGTTTCCGCAATTGGGCAGCGTGCTGGCCGACACGCTGGACTGGAACGTGTATTGGCAGAAGAGCCGCACCCGCACCAACACGCAGACCGAAACCGCCACGCTCACGCGCTACTACCAGAGCCTGCCGCTGCAGGAGAAGGTGTTCGGCGGCAAGCTGGTGGCGGTAAAGCAGCTGGGCGAAGGCGGACCGGTCACGCAGGCGATCAGCTACGGCGTGGAGTTGTCGCGCACCGATGCGCAGTCGTACGCCGGCGGTTATGGCGTCAACAAGCGCACCGGCGCGAGCGGCAGCGGCAAGCCGTTCATGCCGGGCAACTACCCGTTGCATCTGATTCCGGACAGCGAAACCGATCGCTACTCCGCCTTCGTGCAGGACGAGATCGGCCTGCTCGGCGGCAAGCTGGAACTCACGCCGGCCGTGCGCGTGGACCGCTATTCGTACAAACCGCAGGACGACGCGCTCTACGCCGCCTACAACCCCGGCTATGTGCGGCAGGACTACAGCAAGACCCACGCCTCGCCCAAGCTCGGCGTGCTGTGGCATTTCAACGGCACGCTCAGTGCGTATGCCAACTACGCGCAGGGCTTTCGCCCACCGCTGTACAGCGAGATCGCCGGCGCCTGGAACGAGCAGCCGTTCCCCGGCTTCAATATCGCCTTCCTGCCGAACGAAAAGCTCAAGGCCGAGACCAGCCGCGGGCTGGAACTGGGCCTGCGTGGCAAGGGCGAGGCCGGCTGGTTCAATGTCGCCGCGTACTACAACCGCTATCGCGACTTCATCTGGTCGGGCTACCAGCTCAAGGCCAGCCAGGTGCCGGACTGGGTGCAGGTCAATCCGGGTATGAACCTGTTCTATCAGGCGGTGAATGCGCGCAAGGCCTATATCAAGGGCGCCGAAGCCAGCGGCGCGCTGCGGCTGGCGTATTTCAACGAAGCCTTGCAGGGCTGGTCCGTGCGCGGCAGCGCGGCGGTGGCCAGCGGGCGCCTGATCGAACCCGGTGCGAGCGGCTACAGCCCGCTCAATACGGTGGACCCGGCCAAGCTGGTGCTGGGCATCGCCTATGACGCCAGGCAGTGGGGCGCGGAACTGATCGGCACCGGCGTGCGCCGGCACAGCCGGCTGGGCGATCCCAAGGCCTTCCGCCCCGGTGGCTACGCCACGCTGGATCTGTATGCGCATTACTCGCCGCTTGCCAACGTCGAGTTGTACGCCGGCATCAGCAACCTCGCCGACCGCAAGTACTGGGATTGGGGCAGCTTGAACAGCGGCGCGCTCGGCAACCTCGTCACCGGCAATGGGATTAACGACGCCGGCACCGGCAGCATCCCGGCCGACCGCCTCACCATGCCCGGCCGCGCCTTCAGCGTCGCCGCACGCATCGCGTTCTGACAGGAGTGCCACGCATGTTGAACGAAATCACTTCCGCTTCCGCCGCGCCTTCGCTGCCGGAACTGCTCGATGCCTGGCGCCGCTTGCGCGAGGAACAACCGCAACTGCGCGCCCGCGACCTGGCCGAACGGCTGGGCGTGAGCGAGGCCGAACTGGTTGCCAGCCGCTGCGGCGACGGTGTCACCCGCCTGCAAGGGCCGTGGGCCGAATTGATCCACGCCTTGCCGGAACTGGGCCATGTGATGGTGCTGACCCGCAACGAGCATTGCGTGCACGAGAAGAAGGGCGCCTTCGCCAAGATCGAGATCGGCGGCAGCATGGGCGTGGTGCTGGACGAGGCGATCGACCTGCGCCTGTTCCTGCGTCACTGGGTATTCGGCTTTGCGGTGCGCGAGGAATCGCGCGGGCGCTGGCTGCGCAGCCTGCAGTTCTTCGATGGCGACGGGCGCGCGGTGCACAAGGTGTATCTCACCGAGCAGAGTCTGCAGGATGCCTGGTCCGGCCTGGTGGCGCGTTTCGCGGCGCCGGTGCAGTCGCCCTTGCTGGAGCTGGCGGCGGTGGAAGACCCGCTGCCGCTGCGCCGCGACGACGAGGCGGTGGACGTCGCCTCGCTGCGTGAACAGTGGCGCCGCATGCGCGATCCGCACGATTTCTTTGCACTTCTGAAGAAGCACGAGGTGACGCGTACCCAGGCCTTGCGTCTTGTCGGTGCCGAATTCGCGCGGCGCGTCGATAGCCATGCTGTGCGCACGGTGCTGGACAGTGCCGCGGCCAGCGACCTGCCGATCATGGTGTTCGTCGGCTCGCCCGGCGTGGTGCAGATCCACACCGGCCCGGTACGTAACATCAAAACCGTCGGCCCCTGGCTCAACGTGCTGGACGAGGATTTCAACCTGCATCTGCGCGAGGACCGCATCGCCGAGAGCTGGATGGTGCGCAAACCCAGCCCGGAAGGACAGGTGACCTCGCTGGAGCTGTATGACGCCGAGGGTGGCCAGATCGTGCAGTTCTTCGGCAAGCGCAAGCCCGGTACGCCGGAACTGGCGGCTTGGCGCGAACTGGCCGAAGGCCTGGCCGATGCGGAGGTGCCGCATGTTTGAGCGCAGCCGTTGCTGGTTGGGCGCCGTGGCGCTCGCGTTGTGCACGCAGGTGGCGGCCGCTGACGCGCCGCGCGTGGTCGCACTCGGTGGCGACATCACCGAAACCGTGTATGCGCTGGACGCGCAGAAGGGCCTGGTTGGCGTGGACAGCACCAGCCTGTGGCCGGCGGCGGCACGCGAGTTGCCGAATGTGGGCTATGTGCGGCAACTGGCTGCCGAAGGCGTGCTGGCCTTGCGGCCGAATCTGATCCTCGCCACGCACGACGCGGGCCCGCCGCCGGTGATGGCGCAGTTGCGCGAGGCCGGCGTGCGCATCGAGCTGATGCCGACGACGCGCACGCCCGAAGGCGTCGTGGCCAAAGTGCGGGAGATCGGCCGCGCGCTCGGACGCGATGCGGCGGCCGATGCGATCGCGCACCGGATCGAAGCGCAGTACGCCGAGCTGGCGAAAGCCGTCGCCGGCATGAAAAGCCACCCGCGCGTGCTGTTCCTGATGGCCACCGAAGGCAGCCCCAAGGCCGGCGGCCGCGAAACCGCCGCCGCCAGCGCCATCGTGCTGGCCGGCGGCACGCAGATCGCGGACGGCTTCACCGGCTACAAGTCGGTATCCGCCGAGGCGCTCGTCGCTTTGGCGCCGGACGTGATCCTGCTGATGCGCGAGCGCGCCGATGAGGTGGGCGGCGTGACTGGCGTCTTGCAACTGCCCGGCGTGGCGTTGACGCCCGCGGGCAAGGCGCGCCGCATCGTCTTCGTCGACGGCCAGGCCTTGCTCGGTTTCGGTCCGCGCAATGCCGAGCACGAACTGGAGCTGCAGCGCGTATTTGCCGGCGTGCAGCCGTGAACAGCATCGCCTTGCCTCGTCGCGATGCTTTGAGTGCTCGCGCATGGGCGCTGGGTGGATTGGCGACGCTGCTGGCGGTTGCGGCGATCGGTGGCATGGCGGTCGGTGCGATGCCGTTGTCGGCGGCGCAAGTGCTCGGCGCCTTGCTGCGCTGGCTGGATGGCCTGCCGATGCAGGGACAGGACGCGGTGGTGCTGACGCTGCGCCTGCCGCGCGTGCTGATGGCGAGCCTGGTCGGCGCAGCCCTGGCGTGCAGTGGCGCCACGATGCAGGGCTTGTTCCGCAACCCGCTGGTGGAGCCCGGATTGGTGGGCGTGTCGGCCGGCGCGGCGCTGGGTGCGATCGGGATGATCGTGCTGGGCGGTGCGATGACCGCGGCGCTGTCGCCCTTGCTCGGTTCATTCGCCATCGCGGGTGCCGCGTTCGGTGGCGGTTTGCTGGCGACCTTCCTGGTCTATCTGTTCGGCAGCGGACGTCCTGGCGTCGCGACTTTGCTGCTCGCCGGTGTGGCGATCAATGCGATCGCGATGGCTGGCGTGGGTGTGCTTACTTATCTGGCGAACGAGCACCAACTGCGCGATCTCACCTTCTGGACCCTGGGCAGCCTCGGCGGCACCAGCTGGGCGCGGCTCGGCGCCGTGGCACCGCTGATGCTGCTGCCGTTGTTGTGGTTGCCGACCCAGGCGCGTGCACTGAACGCGCTGCTGCTTGGCGAACGCGAGGCCAGCCTGCTCGGTTTCGAGCCGCGAAAGCTGCGCCGCCGGCTGGTGACGGTGGTGGCCTTGGCGACGGGGGCGGCGGTGGCGATGTGCGGCGTGATCGGTTTCGTCGGCCTGCTGGTGCCGCACGTCTTGCGGCTGGTGTGGGGGCCGGATCATCGCCTGCTGCTGCCGGGTTCGGCGCTGGCCGGGGCCAGCCTGATGATCGGTGCGGATGCGGTGGCGCGTATCGCGGTGGTGCCGGCGGAATTGCCGGTGGGCGTGATCACCGCGCTGCTGGGCGGGCCGTTCTTCTTATGGTTGCTGTCGCGGCTGCGCGTGGGAGAGGCGGGATGAACCTGGCGGTGGATTGGCGCGCCGCATCCTGCGCCAACGAACGCGTGCTCGAAGCGCGCGACGTGCATCTGCACTATGGCTCGCGGCGCGTGCTGCAGGCGATCAACCTGCGCGCGCAACCGGGACGCGTGCTGGCGCTGATCGGCCCGAACGGCGCCGGCAAGAGCAGCCTGCTCGGCGTGCTGGCCGGCCTGCTGCGGCCTTCGCTGGGCATGGCCATGCTCGATGGCGTGTCGCTGGCGCGCTGGCCCGCGCCGGAGCTGGCCCGGCGGCGCGCCATGCTGTCGCAGCGCGTGCAGCTGGGTTTCGGTTTTCGCGCGGAGGAGGTGGCGATGCTGGGGCGCAGTCCGCACGGCGCCGCGTCGCCGCATGTATCCGATCGCCGCATCGTCGAGGCGGCCTTGCGGGCCACCGGTACCTGGGAGCTGCGCCAGCGCAATTACCTGGAGCTGTCCGGCGGCGAGCAGCAGCGCGTGCAGCTGGCGCGCGTGCTGGCGCAGATCTGGGATTGCCGCGAGGCGCCGGGCTGGCTGTTGCTGGACGAGCCGGAGGCCGGGCTGGATATCGCTCATCAGCATGAATTGCTTGGGCACGCGCGGCAGCTGGCGGGGCAGGGCTTCGGCGTGATCGCCGTGCTGCATGAGCTCAATCTTGCGGCGCGCTACGCCGACGATATTGCCTTGCTGGCGCAGGGGCGCTTGGTGCGCCATGGCGGCCGCGAACAGGTGCTGGATGCGCAGGTGCTGTCGAAAATCTACGGCGTGGCCCTGGCCTGCGCGCGCGATGGCGAAGGGCGGCCGCTGATTCATGCAGCTTGATCGGGCCGTCTGAGCGGGCCGTCTGATCGGGCCGCCTGGCCGGCCGGTCTCAATCCCTGAGATGTACCTGGGCGACGCTTGCCGACTCGTCCCCGGAAAGCCCGCCATGTCCTACGTCGACCGGATGTGCCTGCGCCTGATGGCGCCCTGCCTGTTGCCGGCCCTGTGCGGCGCCCTGTTCGCCTGGGGCACGGAAAGCCTGTTCGGTCTGCCGCGCGTGGCGCATGGCGTGTCGGCGCTGGATCTTCCTTCGTATCTGATCGTCGCCGGCGGCGCGGCGAGCGTGGCCTTGTATGCAGTGCAGGCCGGGCGGCTGCTGCGCTGGCGGCGCGGGCGCGGTGCGGTCTGCTATGTCTGCGGCTGCCTGCTCGGTGGCATGGGCGAAGGGCGCTGGGGGCGTTACCGGCGCTGCATGGGGTGCGGGAAGCAGCATCCGGCCTGAGCATCACCCAGGCCGCCGCGGAGCCGTGCCTTGCGCTGGAAGCGGCAGCCGGGAGGCTCGCGCCACCCGGCTGAGCGGCATCAGGCGGGCCGGAAAACCTGAGCCATGGCGCCGGAGCGGAACACCGTCGACGAGCGCAGCTGCAGATGCAGTGGCTTGGGTAACCGGGCGAACAGCGCCTGGCCCGCGCCCAGCGCCACCGGGTGCACCACCAGCCGGTATTCGTCGATCAGCCCGGCCGCCGCCAGGTGCTGCGCGAATTCGACACCGCCCTGGGCCAGGATGTATTTGCCCGGTTGCTGCTTGAGCCGGTTGACCTCGGCTACCAGGTCGCCGCGAATCACTTCGGCCTCGGGCCAGTTGCCCGAGCCGGCCGAGCTCACATCCAGCGCGTCCTGCCGGGTAAAGACCGCCTTGGGAATCTCGTTCATAGGCACGGCGAGAGCGTCGCCGGCGGTCGGCCAGTAACCGGCCATGCTGAAAAACGACTTGCGCCCCATCAGATGCAGGCCGGCCTGCGCGAGCGTCTCCCCGACCCACTCGCGGCCACCTTCGTCGCGGCTGGGCACCATCCAGTCGCCTTCGCCGTTGGGGCCGGCGACGAAGCCGTCGAGCGAGATGGACATTTTCAGGATAAGGCGTCGCATGATCGGGTCTCCAGGTCGGGGCCGGTGCATCCGGCTTGTACGGGAACGACGAATGGAGTTTCCGGAAATCGACAAGGGGCCGCTACGTCATCCCGGCGCAGGCCGGGATGACGCTTGATGCGATGTTGCGGTGTGGGATGGGGTCAGGGCGCAAACCACTTCAGATCCACCGCCTTCGCCATCGCCTCGAAACCCGCCCCGTTCGGATGCAGGTGATCGCCGCTGTCGTAGGCCGGCAGCATGCGGTCGGGGTGGGCCGGGTCCTGGGTGGCCCGGTCGAAATCCGCCACGCCATCGAAGGCGCCGCCGCTGCGGATCCACGCATTCACCGCCTGCCGTTTCTGCTCGTTACGTGACGAGTGATACGGCCAGCCCGCGCCGCCGAACGGGGTGAGGGTGGCGCCGTAGATCTTCACGCCCTTGGCGTGCGCGCGGGCGATCAATGCCTTCATGCCGTCGATGATCTGCTCGGCGGAGACGTCGTCCTTCGGCGTGGCCGGCTGGCCGGAGCCGCCGATGTCGTTGATGCCTTCCAGCAGCACGATCCAGCGCACGCCGGGCTGGTCCAGCGCGTCGCGGTCGAAGCGCTTCTGCGCGCTGGGGCCGAAGTTGTCGTTCAAGACGCGGTTGCCGCCGATGCCGGCATTCGCCACCGCCACGGTGGCGAGCGCCGGGTCGGCGCGCAGGAGCGCGGCGAGCTGGTCGGGCCAGCGTTCGTAGGTGTCCTGCTTGCCGCCGACGCCGTCGGTGATGGAGTCGCCGAAGGCCACTACGACGTGGCGTTCGGCGGGGCTGGCGACCTGGATGTCGCTGAGAAAGATGCGGCTACCGAACACCTCGGTACCTGGGTACGACGTGGCTGCGGTGGCGTCGCCGTGCTCGGTCAGGTACGCGGTGGCGAGGCCGGCGTTATGTAACGTCGACGCGCCCGGTGCGGCGCCGGCGGGGACGTAGAGGCTCACTGCCAGTTCCTGCAGCGGTTTCACTTCCAGCGCGACGGTGTCGCTCAGGGCGCTGCCGCCTTTGGGAATGGTTACCGTCGGCTTGCCGCCGAAGCGCAGCTCGTGATCGGAGCCTGCGATGGTCGAAGACCCGTCGGCACGCAAGGCGACATGCACCGGCCCCAGCGTCACCGGCCCATCGCCGTAGAGATTGGACAGCCGCACGCGCACGGCCGAGCCGCCGATGCTGACGCGGGCGATCTGTCGCACGGTCTGATCCGACAGCCGCGGCCCCGGCGAATCCATGGATGCACTCCAGGCGGCCACCCAGTGCGTGTCTTTGGCCGGGGCGGCGAGGGCCGGAGCGAGCAGGGCGCACAGCGCGCCGGCCAGGAAGAACTGCAGAAGCTGACGGTGCATGCCGGATCCTTTGCCTGGGGGTGATCGGGGACTTTGTATAACAAAGTCGCGCTTACGGTATCCGCGACCGGCGTTTACAAAATCAGACGGGCCGGCCTGGCGCAGATGGCCCGGAGAAGCCGTCTCTCTTTTTCCTTGGCGATACGAGGCGACGTTACGTGACGTCCGCCCAGCGCCTTCGGCCGGCTAAAAGTCCGCGCCACGGCAAGATAAATCACTCTAAGAAAATTTCTTAAAGAACTTATTTTTCTGGAAATTTCTTCAAGAAATGATGGATTTTTGCTTGCAATTTATAGTTACGTAACTTAAAATATGCGCCATCTCACCAGGAGCACGAACATGGTCGACGCACGCGATCCCGGCACCCTGCAGCTGCCCTTGGCGTTCAAGCGCAGCCGTGGCCGTCCGCGCAAGGAAAGTCCGCTCACCGGCGCCCAGCGCCAGGCGCGTTTCCGTGCCCGCCGCGAAGCGCAGGCACAGGTGCTGCGCGAGCGCCTGCAGAAGGCGCTCGGTTATCTGGAACAGGGCGATACGGGCATGGCTCGCTACGAGCTGGAGTCACTGGTCGCGGCCACCGCGGGCCGGCGCGACGAGGACGATCTCGATTCCTGAGCGCGCTGCCGTTGCGGCAGACGAGCGGCCGGCGCGCCATCGTCTTTGCGTGACGTGACAAGTGCGGCGATGCATCCGTTTCTGGCGGACGGATGGCTGCTGCGCACCGGCAAAACCAGCGCATTACGTGACGGATTTCCGCTGGCGGACATCCGCGTCTGGTGCGCAAATACCTGCGTGCTATCCTCGGCGGCGAGGCGCGCCGGTCATGCGTACGATCCAGGAACACCCTGTCGGATCAGTCGCATTGCCGGTGTCTCGGTCGGCGGAAAAGGAGTCTTGCCGCGAAGCGCTACGGCGTCGAAAGGGAGATTCCACGCTGCTCAGGGGATACCAGCAAGACCATCCACCCCACGCGCTTCTGGCGTTCCTCCGTTTGTCCGCGACGGCGGCGGGACCACACCGACCATGGAAAAGGAAAGGGAATCATGAGGAAGACTTTGAGCCTGTTGTCCATGCTGGCGCTCGCCGGCTGCTCCACCATGAGCGTCAATGAGGCGATCGTGCCGCTGCAGACCGAGACGGCGAAGATGATCGGCCTGGCCTCGTCGGACGAGCTGACCATCTCCAACGTCAAGGCTGGCGAGCCGGACAAGCTCGGCGCCCAGCAGCTGACCTACACCGCCACCACCACCAAGGGTCGCGTGTTCAACTGCTCGTCGGTGCAGACCCCGGGCCTGCTGACCTCGCCGCCGACCCTGAGCTCGCCGAGCTGCAATCCGGTGCAGGTGCACCAGTAAGCGCCACCGGCGTCTTCGATGCAGCATCCAGTGCCCCGCCTTTGCGGGGCACTTTGCGTTACGGAACCTGCGTGGCTGCGGCCACTGCGGGTTATGTCACGGAAACAGGTGATCTCGTGCGTTGAGATCGGGTGCGGCGCGGGGGCGCCGTCCGGTCGAAGGGGGATTCATGCCGAATCAGCAGGGAAAGTCATCGGGCAGCAGTTCCAAGGCCTCGCTCAGCGGCAATACCAAGGGCTATGCCGCGACCAAGCACACCAGCCCCAAGGCACAGGCCAAGATCGCCAAATCGTCGAAGTCGTCGGGCAAGGCGTACAGCGCCAGGAACGACCGCACGCTAAGCGCCAGCCAGGCCAAGTCCGGCGGCTTCAGGCCCGAGGTGACCAGCCGGGTGGCGTCGCGCAAGCCGGTCAAGAAGGGGTCGTTCCGTTTTCAATCCAATCCCACCAAGGAGGGCGTGAGCAGCGGCTATCACGAGGCCTTCGTGGTGACCGATGCGGTCGACCAGCTTTCGCGCCGTACCAAGAGTTCCGGCGGTTTCGCCAAGATGCCCAGTTCCAGCCGCGGCTACTGGAAGAAGCATTCCAACAAAAAGATCATCGAGAAGAACGTCAAGGCGGCCCTGGAAGCCAGCGACGGCGCGCGCACGGACACGGCGCGCACCATCATCACCGGGCCCGGCGGCAAGGGTGCCGGCCATTCGGGCTCGGGCGTCAGCACCACCGGCCAGGCGCATGCGCACGACCTGCTGCGCGACCAGTCCATGCGGTCGCTGACCGAGCCCAAGATGACGCCCCCGGCGCAGGCCGTGATCGCAGCCAATACCACGTTGTGGTCGATGGCGCCGGGCGTAGTGGCCAGCCAGACCTCCGGCGCCGGCAAGCTGAAGAGCAAGCGGGCCCGAACCACCTGGGAAGAGGACCGCAACGAGACCAAGCTGCGTATGCATGCCGCCTACGACAAATTGAGCAAGCCCGAAAAGCAACTGGTGCTCGACCACGAAAAGAGCTTCGTCAAAGACATCGGCGACAAGAAGCGCAAGCGTTCGATGGACCGTCCCGGCTCGCCTTTGCGTGAAACCGGCAAGACTAAGAGCAATCCGATCCACGGCGGGGACTACTTCGCCAAGCCGCCGAAGAACAAGAAGCCGCGCGTCGAGCCGCCCAAGCAGGGCGGGCCTCGCGAGACGGCGCAGTACATCACCGAGCCGTTCCGGATGCCGCGGCGAGACATCAAATAAGGAGTCGCTGCGCACGGCGCGGCAAGCGCCACGCCATGCGGCAGGATCTCAGCCCTTGCGGGCGCGGCGCACGGTCTTCTTCGTGGCCTTCTTCGCGGCACGAGCCGGCGCGCGCTTGCCGGTCTTCTTGCTTGCAGCCTTCTTGGCGACTCGCTTGGTGGCCACATTCTTGCGAGCCGGTGCCGCGGTGCCATCGATCAGCAGGCTGTCCAGCGTGACGCCGCGCTTCTTCAGCTGGGCCACCAGCCACAGCGGGCGCTTGCCGCGGCCCGACCAGGTCTGGCTCGGGTCTTCCGGGTTGCGGTACTTGGCCGCCACCGTGCCCTTGGCCTTGCCCTTGCCGACCTGGCGCGGAAACACCTCGGCCAGGGTCAGGCCGGAGGACTTCAGCAGCGCTTCGATCTTGCCGCGCACTTCGCTGATCTGCTGGCCGCGCGACTGTTCCAGCTGCGAGCGGGCGTTGGAGATAAGGGTTGCCAGCTGATCGGCGGAAAGCGACTTCAGATTGATAGCCATATAAGTGTCCTGTACCCGTTAGGCGGCCGACCTTAACACATGGCCTGCGGGCGCCATGGGGCGGTCGCGCCGATTCTGTCGATCAGATAGAGCCGACGGCGAGGGTGAAGCTCTGCAGGAAATGGAAGTCCGGACGGCGCAGTGCGAAGTCCGGGTGTTCGGGGTCGCACAGCCGGACCAGGGCGGCATAGTCCCCATCCGACAGATACGGCCGCAGCCGCTCGCCCCAGCTGCCGCGAAAGATCGCTTCGACCAGATACGCCTCGTCCGCCGCGCTCACCGGCGCCACCCGCTCGATCAGGCAGGTGCGCACGGCTACGTCGCGCAGGCCGCTGCGGCGCAGCAGCCCGACCAGCGAGCGCACGGCGGTGAGGTCGCGTTCGTGCAAGCCGTAGCGGTCGCGGTAGTACTGGCGCACCGCTTCGTTGGTCACGCGTTCGAGGCGCGCGTCCCAGGCGAAATACATGTCCGGCAGCAGCGAGCTCTGGCCCAGCGCGATGCGGCCGCCCGGGCGCAGCAGGGCGGCCAGTGCGCTTACGCCTTGCTCGGGATCGCGCAGGTGGTTGACCGTATTGACCGACCACACCAGGTCGAAGGTTTCGCGCGCCAGCGGCGCCATCAGCAGGTTGGCCCGCATGATCCAGGCATCGCGCGGCGCCTGGCTGCGCGCCGCCGAGGTATGCGCCGAGGCCAGGTCCAGTCCCACCACCATGCCCGCGTGGCCGACCTTGGCGGCCAGCCAGCCCAGCGCTTCGCCGGTGCCGCAGCCCGCATCCAGCACGCGCATGCCCGGCTGCAGGTCCAGGGCGGCGATGGCCTGGCGCAGTTCCGGTTCGGCGTAGGCATTGAACAGCCGCAGCTTGTGCGAGTAATCGCGGGCGACGGTATCGCCCAGGAGGCCCGGGCTGGCGGCGGGACGAAGCTGCGGTGCGTTCATGGGTCGGGGCGACGGTCGCTCGCCAGGGCCGGATGCCCTGGATCACTACTGAGTCGCCCCGCGGCGGCGAATGGTTGCGATGCGCGGCTTACAAGGTGAAATCGGCCGCGATCGGGAAGTGATCCGACGGATAGCGCCCATCCTTCGAGGTGGTCAGTACGCGCACCGCGTTGGCTTTCACACCGCGATAGAGGATCCAGTCGATCTGCACCGTCGCCTGGCCGGTGAAGTCGTGGAAGGTCTTGGCCGGGCCTTCGCGCTTGGGCGCGGTGTCCCAGGCGTCCTTCAGTTCCGCGGTCAGCACCTTGTGCGCTTCGCTGCTCGGCTCGGTGTTGAAGTCGCCGGTGACGATCACCGGCACGTCGGCCGGCAGCTTGGCGATCCAGGCGGCCATTTCGCGCGCGCCCTTGGTGCGGGCGTCCTCGTCCTGGTCGCGATAGGGGAAATGGGTGTCGAGCAGATAGAAGCGCTTGTGATCGTCCAGGCGCTCAAACAGGGCCCAGTTCACCATGCGCGGGAAGACATTGCCCCAGGTGATGCTGGCCACCTTGTCGGGCGTATCCGACAGCCAGAAGTCGCCGGACTTCACCAGCTTCAGGCGATCCTTGCGATAGAAGATGCCCATGTGTTCCTCGGCATGCTTGCCGAAGCGGTCGCGGCCGAACCAGGTGTATTCCGGCAGGCGCTGGACGGTGTCGTCGCCCTGCTGCTTGAACAGCTCCTGCGTGCCGATCACGTCCGGATGCACCTGGCGGATGGTTTCGGCGAACAGTTCGCGGCGCTTGTCCCAGGCATTGGGTCCATCCTGGGCCGCGAGGGTGCGGACATTGAAGCTCATCACTTTCAGTTCCGCCGCGGAGGCGGACAGGGCCGAAGCGGTGAGGGCCAGGGCGAAGGCGATGCGGGAAAAGATCGGCATGGGCGTAGGCGCTTTGCGGAATGGACGTCCGACTATAGCCCCGTCGCGTGACGGAAAGTGGGTAGTCGTTCCGTTATGCTGGCCGCGGCCCTGCATCGGGCCAACGGCTCTTCAAGGGATCCGGCATGGCCTGTGAACGTTTGACCGATCTGGCCCACGGCGGCGGTTGCGGCTGCAAGCTGGCGCCCGCGGTGCTGCAGGAGCTGCTGGCCGGCAAGCCCGCGCTGCAGCCGTTCGCGCAACTGCTGGTGGGCACCGAGTCCAGCGACGATGCGGCGGTGTGGCAGGTGGACGAACGCACCTGCGTGATCGCGACTACCGATTTCTTCATGCCGATCGTCGACGATCCCTACGACTTCGGCCGCATCGCCGCGGCCAATGCGCTGTCCGACGTCTACGCCATGGGCGGCAAGCCGATCATGGCCCTGGCCATCCTGGGCATGCCGCTGGGCAAGCTGGACGTGGACACGGTGCGCGCCATCCTCACCGGCGGCGAGTCGATCTGCGCGCAGGCCGGCATCCCGGTGGCCGGCGGCCATTCGATCGATGCGGCCGAGCCGATCTATGGCCTGGCGGCGATCGGCCTGTGCACGCCGGCGCAGGTGCGCCGCAACGCAGGGGCGCGGCCGGGCGATGCGCTGATTCTCACCAAAGGCATCGGCGTCGGCATTTATTCGGCGGCATTCAAGAAGCAGATGCTGCCGATGGATGCGTATGACGAGATGCTCGCTTCGACCACCTTGCTCAATCGCGTGGGCCACGAGCTGGCGCAGGACGACGACGTGCATGCGCTCACCGATGTCACCGGTTTTGGCCTGCTCGGGCATGCGCTGGAAATGGCGCGCGGCAGCGGCGCGCGGATCCGCATCGAGCTGGCGAGCCTGCCCTTGTTCGCGCGCGCGGAAGCCTTAGCCGAAGCGGGTTACGTAACGGGTGCATCGAAACGCAATTGGGTCAGCTACGGTGACGGTGTGGTGCTGCCTGCCGATGTGCCGGAATGGTGGCGTGCGCTGCTGACCGATCCGCAGACTTCCGGTGGCTTGCTGGTGGCGTGCAAGGCGGACAGGGCCGAGGAGATACGCGCGATGATCGAGGCGGCGGGATATCCGCGGGCGAGCATCATCGGCACAGTCGAAAAAGGGCTGCCTGGTATCGACGTGGTTTGAGGTGGCCGGTTGCTCGTCATCCCGGCGCAGGCCGGGATCCAGTGGCGACAACACCCCGCCATTGCCGATACGCAACCCGGCGATGGGCTCTGCGCGAAAACCTGGCCGTATCGTTACTGGATCCCGGCCTGCGCCGGGATGACGAGCCAATTCAATGCCGGCGATACCGCCACGGCGAATGACGATGGCGGAAGAGAGTGGGAGTCGAACCCACCCGAGACAGTCTGATCTGCCTCACCCGGATTTGAAGTCCGGACGCCCCACCGGAGACGATTCTCTTCCATGCGTTGCGCTTGCCGCCGGCGCGAACAGGTCCAGATACCGCGCCTGCACCCGGCGCAAGGTGCCGCGATTGAGCGTCACGCCTTGCCGGTCGAAGAATTCTAGGATCTGGATCGCCACTTTACGACCATTGTCCAGCCGGTCGCGGAACTGCGCGGCGGTAAAGCGGCCGTCCGCGCCCTCGGCGGCGAGCGCGGCGGCGATCAGCGCCATTTCGTGCATGGTCGCGCGCAGGAAGAAATGATCGTGCGCCACCTCGTCCGCCCGGCCCAGCCGCGCGGCGAAGCGCAGCAGCTGCCGCACTTCAGGCTCCTGCCGCCCCAGCGCCCAGGCTAGGTCGCGCACGCGCGGCGGGCGGAAGCGGGCTTCGCCATCGAGCAGCGGGGCGATGGCCTGCCACAGCGCCTCGCGTTCGGGGTTCAGTCGCAGGGTGTGGCCGGGCAGGCGCACGAAGGCGCCGTCGCGGACGATGCGTTCGGCCAGGTCCGGATGCTGCAGCGCCTGCGCGAAGGCCGAAGCCGGCAGGCGCGGCTGCAGGGCCAGGCGCAGGCGTTCGCGGCCGATGCCTTGCAGGTCCGGATTGGCCGTATGGAAGGCCCCGAGACATTCGACCAGCCGCGCCACGAAGTGCTGCCAGTGCGGCCGGCCGATGGCGATGCGTTCGCCGCCATCGGCGAAGATCACGGGCGCCAGTGCGGCGGCGATATCGTCCGCGCGGGAAGCGGACAGGGCGCGATCTCTTGCGAACGCCGCCAGGTCCCAGGCGAACGGCGGCGCATCGAGCAGCGCGGCGAACGCCTCCAACGGATCGCTCATCAAGAGCGCCGCGCGCTGCGCCTGGCGCTCGGCGGTGCGGCGCTGGCGCGGCGGGCCGCGCAGATCCAGGAACTGGCCGCCGCCAATGGTGCGTTGCGCGGAGACGTCGCGCAGCACGAAGCGGTCCAGCGCGGCGGCGGCGATCGGGCGGCTCAGCACCAGCTGCACGTCGGCCGCCTGGCCCGGCGCCAGCTGCTCGCCTTCAACCAGCACCACGCGCACGCCCACCTCGCTGGCGCCGTGATGCAGGCGCGCGGGAAACCATTGGCTCATCGGCTTCGATTCGCCGGGCAGCAGGCGCAGGCGCGCGTCGATGCGCTCGACCGGCGCATGCAGGAATGGATCGACCACCATGTCGCCGCGGTGGATCGCATCCTTGGCGATGTCCTCGCCACTGAGGTTCAGCGCGCAGCGGTCGCCGGCGCGCCCGAGCTCCACCGCGTGGTTCTGCGCGTGCAACGAACGCACGCGCGCGCTGAGGCCGGAAGGGCTGAGCAGCACCTGGTCCTTCACGCGCACCGTGCCGGACAACACCGTGCCGGTCACCGTCAGGCCGATGCCGGGCAGGGTGAACACGCGGTCGACCGCCAGGCGGAAGCGGCCATCGGCGGCGCGTTCGCCCAGCGTTCGCGCCTCGGTGGCAAGGCGCTCGCGCAGCGCGTCGATGCCCAGGCCTGTGGCGGAAGAAACCGGGAACATGTCGGCATCGCCGAGCGCAGTGCCCGCAGTGGCGGCGCGGATCTGTGCGCCCACTTCGGCCAGCCTTCCCGGCGGCGCCAGGTCGACCTTGGTCAGCGCGATCACGCCGCGGCGGATCTGCAGCAGGTCCAGGATCGCCAGATGCTCCAGCGTCTGCGGCATCACGCCATCGTCGACTGCCACCACCAGCAGGGCGATATCGATGCCGCTGGCGCCGGCCACCATGGTGTGCACGAAGCGCTCGTGGCCGGGCACGTCGACGAAGCCGAGCGTGCCGGTGTCGCTCAGCGGCAGGTAGGCGAAGCCGAGGTCGATGGTGATGCCGCGGGCCTTTTCTTCCTTGAGCCGGTCGCCGTCGACGCCGGTCAGAGCCTTGATCAGCGAAGTCTTGCCGTGATCGATATGGCCCGCGGTGCCGACGATCATGGAGCGCCCGCGTGGAGCCCGGCGAGATCCAGTTGCGCCAGGCTGGCCAGCAGATCCGCTTCAACGGCGTCGGCCAGGCAACGCAGATCCAATCGCAGCGCGCCGTCGGCAATGCGGCCGAGCACCGGCTGCGGCAAGGCGCGCATGGCGGCGGACAGGCGTTCCAGCACGGCCTGGCTGCCGTGCGGGCGGATCAGCAGAGCGGCGCTGGCCAGCGTATCCAGAGGCAATGCGCCGGAGCCGACCTGGCTGAGGCAGTCGCCCACCGCCACGTCGAAGTGGTTGCCGAGCCGTTCGGCAACCGCCGGTTGCAGTCGATGCGCCTGGGCCGCGATCGCCGCTTGCGCGCGTGCGAGAAACCGCAGGGTCGGCAGGCGTTCGGCCAGGCGGTCCGGATCGCGATAGAGCTTGAGCGTGGCTTCGATCGCGGCCAGGCGCAGCTTGTCCACGCGCAGCGCGCGCTTGAGCGGGTTGCGGTTGATGCGTTCGATCAGCGCGCGGTCGCCGACGATAAAGCCGGCCTGCGGGCCGCCCAATAACTTGTCGCCGGAGAAGGTGACCAGCCGCGCGCCTTCGGCCACCGCTTCGCGCACGGTAGGCTCCTTGGCCAGGCCGTAGCGCGCGAGGTCGACCAGCATGCCGGAGCCCAGGTCGTTCAACAGCGGCACGCCCGCGGCATCGGCGATGCCTGCGAGTTCGCGCGCGCCTACTTCCGCGGTGAAACCCTGGATGCGGTAGTTGGAGGTATGCACCTTGAGCACCAGGCCGGTGCGTTCGCCGATGGCTTCGCGGTAGTCGGCGGGATGGGTGCGGTTGGTGGTGCCCACTTCGATCATGCGCGTGCCGGCGCGCGCCATGATCTCGGGCATGCGGAAGGCGCCGCCGATCTCGATCAGCTCGCCGCGCGAGACCACCGCATCGCGGCCCAGCGCAAAGGTGTTGAGGCACAGCAGCACGGCGGCGGCGTTGTTGTTGACCACGGTGGCGTCTTCGGCGCCGGTCAGTTCGCGCAGCAGGCCGCGCACGTGGTCGTCGCGCTCGCCGCGTTCGCCTTCGTCCAGGTCGTATTCGAGCGCCACGGCATGGCGCATTGCCGCGGTCGCGGCTTCGATGGCGGCTTCGGCCAGCAGGGCGCGGCCGAGATTGGTGTGCAGCACGGTGCCGGTGAGGTTGAACAGCGGGCGCAGGCTGGGCAGTTGCGCATCCAGCCGCGCCGCGGCGCGTTGCGCCAGTGCTTCGGCGCCGGGTGCGGCTGAAGATGTGACGCGCATGATCTCGCGTGCTTCATCGATCGCGGCGCGGATGGCGTCGGTGGTGGCCGCGCGGCCATGGCGCTCGACCAAGGCAAGGGCCTCGCGGGTGGCCAATACCGTGGCAACCGCGGGAAGGTGGCGCAGGGAAGTGGCCTCAGGGCCGGTCACATTGCTTGTCCATGGGCATTGCCGGGTATCCGATTGCAGCGCGTGCACGCGAAGATTGCATGACAGCTCAGGTCGCGTGGCGGGACCTATGCTGCGTCGCGGATCGGGGCAGGGTCAAGGCGGGATTGCATACCTGTGCCATGACGTCGAAGAGTGAACCCTTCTCCCTCCGGGAGAAGGTGGCGGCAGCCGGATGAGGGTTCGGGCGGAGTGGAGCGCACCACTCTGCCCGAACCCTCACCCCAACCCCTCTCCCGACGGGAGAGGGGCTTTACGCCGTCGCGAGCCCCGTAGCATTCTGCGCAACGCGGACAGGCGATCGCCTATGCGCATAATCGCCCCCCGCCGCAGCGCCTGCATCCTGCGGCACCGGTCGGCAGCTTCGTGCCCTGTAGGGCCGCTACATCCAAGCCATGGGTTGGGATAGCGATGTCCGTCGCCTTGCCGGCTGCGCGTGCCGCGCGTCTGTGCGTTTTCCTTTTGCTGGCCGTGGCCGGCCTGTTCTACGTGAAGTGGCATCCGTATTACGACCGCGCCTTCGTCGCCGCGGCCGGGCAGGCGATCGGCCATTCGATCCTGATGGGCGATGCGGCGAGTGCGCCGGAGCCGTCGTGGAATGCGGCCATCGGCTACGCGCTGGCCTATGGCAAGGCGATCTGGCAGGCGATGCTGCTGGGCCTGCTGCTGGGTTCGGGCATCCAGGCCTTGCTGCCGGCCAGCTGGGTGCGGCGCGTGCTGGGCGGCAGCGGCATGGGCGGCGTGGTGGCGGGCGGTCTGCTGGCGCTGCCCGGGATGATGTGCACCTGCTGCGCCGCGCCGGTGGTGGTGGGCATGCGCAGGCACCAGGCCGCGGCGGGGCCGGCGCTGGCGTTCTGGCTCGGCAATACCGTGCTCAATCCGGCGACCCTGGTGTTCACCGGCTTCGTGCTCGGTTGGCATTGGACCGTGTTCCGGTTGTGCTTCGGCGTGCCGCTGGTGTTCGGCCTGGGCTATCTCGCCAGCCGGATGTCGGCGCGCACAGATGCGCCGTCACCGGTCGACCTGCCAGCCGTCGAGCCCGAGCCGCATTCGCTCGCGGAAGTCGGCAGGCGCTGGGCGGCGATCTTCGGGCGCATGGCGCTGCGCCTGCTGCCCGAATACCTGGTGATCGTGCTGCTGCTGGGCGCGTTCCGCGCCTGGATGTTTCCCGCGATCGGGCCGGCCATCGGCGACCAGTGGTACTGGATCGCCGCGATGGCGCTGGCCGGCATGCTGTTCGTGATTCCGACCGCCGGCGAAGTGCCCATCGTGCAGGCGATGCTGGCGCTGGGTATGGGAAGCGGCCCGGCGGCGGCCTTGCTGCTGACCTTGCCGCCGGTGAGCCTGCCGTCCTTGGCGATGCTGGCGCGCTCGTTTCCGTGGCGGGTGTTGCTGGCGGTGGCTGCCGCGGTGGTTGGCTGTGGTCTGCTCGGCGGCGCGATCGCGGTGTGGTTGACGCTGCGCTAGGCAACCAGCAGCAAGGGATTCGGTGCGTGCCGCGCGAAGCCCGCTTCGGCGACCAGGATGTCCAGGCCGATCGAAGCGAGATCGTCCGCGTACGGGTCCGCCTTCATGTCGTGGATCTGATAGAGCAGCTTGGCGTAGGTCTGGCATTCGCCGCAGGTTTCGGCTTTCACTACGCCGGGGTCGCCCTCGATACCTTGCAAGGCGAGATGCCGCGTGCCGCTGCAGGTGATGCACACGGCACGCACGTGGTTCCATGCCGTGGAGCAAAGCGAGCAGTACAGATAGCGCGTCCCCGGCGTGCTGCCGCTGGCGGCGACCATGCCGGCGACCGGCGGCGAACCGCAGCAGGGGCACAGTCCGCGCTCTTCCAGCAGGCGCAGCTCATCGGCTTTCAGGCCTGCGGCGGAGCAGGTGAAGTAGACCTGCAAAGCGGCGGCGACATAGATCGCCGCGCCGGCATCGGCGGTGGACAGGCCACCGCGCAGGAACTGGTCGGCCAGGCGCTCCTGCGTGGCGGCTTCGCAACCCAGCAAGGCATCGACGACAGCCAGCGCCGGCGGCGGCAAGCTCTTGCGATCGATGCGGTCGAGCAGCAGCACCAGCCCTTCGCGCCACGACACCTCGCGGCGATGGCCATCGGCAGCCAGTGGCGGCAGGCGGGCTTCGATCGACTGCGCCACGACAGGCGGATCGAGCGTGGCGGCAGGCGCCAGCGTGGTTGCCACTTCGTGCTGCGCACGCGCCAGCACCGCGACGAAGCGCAACCACGCTTCCATCGGATGTCCCGCGGCCAGCTGTTCCAGCCGTTGCGCGGTGGCGGCGAAGCGGCGGGCAGGGTCGGGGCGCAGGATCGGGTCCGGCGCCTTGACGCCGGCATGCGAAGGTCCGGTCCATTTGCCGCTGGGCGGCGCTTCGGCTTGTCTCACGTGCGTGGTTTCCTGGAATCTTGCTTGCCGTGCTGCGCCAGTTCCAGCAGCCATTTGCGGTGATGGCGCCACGCCCAGCCCGGCGTGACATAGCCCTGGGTCATCGCGCGCACCGAATGGCGCACCCAGATCGCCGCATAGACATGCACGATCCACACGATGATCGCGGCCAGCGCCGCCAGGCTATGGATCAGCGCCGCCGCGCGCTGCACCGGAATCGAAGTGGCGCTGCCGAAGTACACCTCCCAGAGGGCCAGGCCGCTGAAGAACAGCACCGGAATCAGCAAGGTCATCGACCAGAACACCAGTTTCTGGCCGGCATTGTTGCGGCCTACCGGCGGCGTGTGCTCCTCGTCGTTGACGATCACCGGGCCGATCGACTTCATCCAGGCGGCGTCGTCCTGGTTCAGCAGGTTCTCGCGCCAGAACTGCACGATCAGGCCCAGATAGCTCACCAGCAGCACCACGCCGATCCACGGATGCACCGCCCGCGTCCATTGCCCGCCGCCGAACAGGCCGGACAGAAAGAACAGCATCGGGTGGAACATCGACAGGCCCGACAGCACCAGCAGCACGAAGCAGATCGCGGTGATCCAGTGATTGACGCGGTTGGCCAGGGTGTAGCGCACGATGGCGTTCTTCGGGCGGCTCATGACAGCTTCTCCTCGCCTTCGCGCAGCACGCGCTCGCCCTCGGCCTCGTCTTCCTCGGTGACTTCGTTCGGGCCGGCGCTGATCCAGTGGAAGAAGCCGGCCAGCGCGGCGAGCGCGATGCCGGCCAGGCCGAGCGGCTTGATAAAGCCTTTCCACAAGTCGACCGTGGCGCTGATGCGCGGCTTGTCGGGCAGGCCCGAATACAGCGAGGGCTTGTCCGCGTGATGCAGCACATACATCACATGGGTGCCGCCGACTTCCTGCGGGTCGTACAGGCCGGCGTTCTCGAAGCCGCGCGTCTTCAGCTCGACGATGCGCAGCTGCGCCTGGTGCTGCATGTCGGTCTTGGCGCCGAACATGATGGCGCCGGTGGGGCAGGCCTTGACGCAGGCCGGCTCCAGCCCGACCGATACGCGGTCCGAGCACAGCGTGCACTTGTACGACTTGTGATCCTGCTTGCTGATGCGCGGGATATTGAACGGGCAGCCTTTCACGCAATAGCCGCAGCCGATGCATTTGTCGCTGATGAAGTCCACGATGCCGTTGGCGTACTGCACGATCGCGCCCGGGGCAGGGCAGGCCTTCAGGCAGCCTGGATCTTCGCAGTGCATGCAGCCGTCCTTGCGGATCAGCCATTCGAGATTGCCCTGTTCGTTCTCGTGTTCGGCGAACTTCATCAGCGTCCACACGCTGGGGCCCAGGTCCGCCGGGTTCTCGTACGAACCTTCGAAGTGGCCGATCTCCGGGCGCAGGTCGTTCCATTCCATGCAGGCGGACTGGCAGGCCTTGCAGCCGATGCAGCGGCTGACGTCGATCAGCTTGGCGACCTGGTCTTCATGGCTGCGCGCCATGGGCGGCGTCATGGTGGTGGCGGAGCGGCGGACGTAGTCTTGCGATTGCAGATCTGACATGACGTATGTCCTCAGGCTGCCGGTGCCGCGGTTCGTTCGATATTGACCAGGAACGCCTTGAACTCCGGCGTCTGCGTATTGGCATCGCCCACCGACGGCGTCAGCGTATTGGCCCCGTAACCCTTGCGCGCCTGCCCGGTAAAGCCCCAGTGGATCGGCACGCCGATCACGTGGGTGGGCTTGCCGTCCACCGTCATCGGCTTGATGCGCTTGGTCACGTAGGCCTTGCAGATCACTTCGCCGCGTTTGGAGGTGACCTTCACCCAGCCGCCTTGCTCGATGCCTTTCTCCTTGGCCAGCACCTCGCCGATCTCGATGAATTCCTCCGGCTGCAGCACCGCGTTGATCAGGGCGTGCTTGGTCCAGTAGTGGAAATGCTCGGTCAGGCGATAGGTGGTGGCTACGTAGGGGAACTGCTGCGGGCTGCCGAAGGATTTGCGGTCGTTCGGAAACACGCGCGCGACCGGGTTCGAATTCACCTTCGGATGCAGCACGTTGTCCACCGGCGATTCCAGCGGCTCGTAGTGCTCGGGGAAGGGGCCGTCGCCCATCAGGTCGCGGGAGAACAGGCGACCCATGCCTTCGGCATTCATGATGAAGGGGCCGACGCCGTCGGACGGTTTCACCGTGGGGCCGTAATCGGGCACGTCGACGCCCACCCATTTGCTGCCGTTCCAGGAGATCAGCGGCTTGGCCGGATTCCACGGCTTGCCGTCCGGGTCCGCGCTGGCGCGGTTGTAGAGGATGCGGCGGTTGGCCGGCCAGGCCCAGGCCCAGTTCGGCGCGATGCCTTGCTCGCGCGGGTCGGTGGCGTCGCGCCGCGCCATCTGGTTGCCCTTCTCGGTGAAGCAGCCGGTGAAGATCCAGCAACCGGAGGCGGTGCTGCCGTCGTCGCGCAATTGAGCGAACGCATCGAGCAGAGTGCCGGCCTTGGTCACCACCGCGTTCGTCGCCGGGTCGACCAGGTCGGTGAGCGCGCGGCCGTTCATTTCCTTGGCCAGTTCTTCCGGATCCGGTTCGTGCGGGTCGGTGTATTTCCAGCTCATGCCGAGCACCGGGTCGGGGAAGGCGCCGCCTTCCTTGCGGTACAGCTCGCGCAGGCGCTGGAAGATGCCGGTCATGATCCAGATGTCGGATTTCGCCTCGCCCGGTGCGTCCGCCGCCTTCCAGTGCCATTGCAGCCAGCGCGCGGAATTGACCAGCGAGCCGTTCTCTTCGGCAAAGCACGTGGTGGGCAGCTGGAATACTTCGGTCTGGATCTCGGCGGACTTGGCCGGATTCTGCGGGCCGAAGTCCTGCCAGAAGCGCGAGGTTTCCGTGTCCAGCGGATCCATCGTTACCAGGAACTTCAGCTTGCTCAAGCCGCGGCGGATCTTGCCGCGGTCGGGGAAGGCCTGCAGCGGATTGAAGCCCTGGCAGATGTAGCCGCCCATCTGCCCCTGATCCATCATCTCGAAGGCCTTGATCACGTCGTACAGCGGCACGTCGAGCTTGGGCAGCCAGTCGTAGGCCCAATCGTTGTCCTTGGTGGCGGCATCGCCCCACAGCGCCTTCTGCAGGCTCACGAAGAACTTGCGGTAGTTCTGCCAGTAGCTGGTCTGGCCCGGGCGCAGCGGCTTGTACAGCTTGGTCTTCATGTATTCGTCGAGGCTGGTCTCCTTGTCCACCGGCAGATTCATATAGCCCGGCAGCAGGTTGGAGAGCAGGCCGACGTCGGTCAGGCCCTGGATATTGGAATGCCCGCGCAGCGCATTCATGCCGCCGCCGGCCACGCCGATATTGCCCAGCAGCAGCTGCACCATCGCCATGTTGCGGATGTTCTGCGAACCCACCGAATGCTGGGTCCAGCCCAGCGCGAACAGGCTGGTCATGGCCTTGTCCGGCGCGGCGGTGCTGGCGAACAGCTCGCATACGTGCAGGAACTTGTCCTGCGGCGTGCCGCAGATACGCGAGACCATCTCCGGCGTGTAGCGCGACACGTGCTGCTTGAGCAGGTTGATCACGCAGCGCGGATGCTGCCAGCTGTCGTCGGACTGGGCGTAGCCGTCCTTGTCCAGTTCGTAGTCCCAGCTGGACTTGTCGTAGCTGTGCTTTTCCTCGTTGTAGCCGCTGAACAGGCCGTCCTGGAAACCGAAACCTTCCTTCACGATCAGGCCGGCATTGGTATAGGCGCGCACGTATTCGTGCTGGATCGCGTCCTTTTCCAGCAGGTAATGGATGACGCCATTGAGGAAGGCGATATCGGTGCCGGGGCGGATCGGCGCGTAGTAGTCGGCCACCGAGGCCGTGCGCGTAAAGCGCGGATCGACCACGACGAGCTTGGCGCCGTTCTCGATCTTCGCCTCGATCACCCATTTGAAGCCGCAGGGGTGCGCCTCGGCGGCATTGCCGCCCATCACCACTACGACATTGGCGTTCTTGATGTCCTGCCAGGTGTTGGTCATCGCACCGCGACCGAATGATGGGGCCAGACTGGCCACCGTCGGTCCGTGTCAGACGCGCGCCTGGTTGTCGAACACCACCATGCCGAGGGAGCGGGCCACCTTCCAGGTGAGGTAGGCGGTTTCGCTGGACGAGGCCGACGCGGCGAGCATGCCGGTGGTGAGCCAGCGGTTCACCGTGGTGCCGGCGGGATTCTTCGCGATGAAGTTTTTATCGCGATCGTCCTTCATCAGCCGGGCGATGCGGTCCAGCGCGAAGTCCCAGGAGACTTCCTTGAACTCGGTGCCGCCGGCGGCGCGGTAGCGCGGCGCCTTCAGGCGGGTGGGCGCATGCACCACGTCGAGCAGGGCCGAGCCTTTGGGGCAGAGCGTGCCGCGGTTCACCGGATGGTCCGGGTCGCCTTCGATATGGATGATGTTCGAGCGCGCGTTCTTGGCGCGGTCGCCCATGCTGTAGATCAGGATGCCGCAGGCCACCGAGCAGTAAGTGCAGGTGTTGCGCGTCTCGGTGGCGTGGGTGAGCTTGAACGGCCTGACGGCGGCGGCTTGCGCCTCGCCGGAAGCGCCGAAACCCAGGACGCCCAATCCCGATGCTGCCAGGCCGAGGCCGGTGATCTTGATGAACTCGCGACGTGTAAGTGCCATCGCTGTGCTGCTCCCGTGAGTTGGCTGGACATGCCGCCCGGTGAAGGGGGCGATGCGGCTCGAGAGACTGCCTGGACGAATAGGAATGATCCCATTGTCCGGACGGAAATTAGCACAGAACATCGTTTCCGATGGCTGGATAACAAGAAAGTTACAGTCGTAATCGACTGCAATAAAAGGTCAGGATTCGGGCCAGCCCCAGTGGATGAGCAGGCGCCGCAGCGGGCCATGGTCGCGCAGCCGATACGCCGAGGCCGCCTTGGGCGAATCCACCATGACGGCGTCGGCGCCGAGTCCGGCGGCCACCCGGTAGTCGGGCTCGCTGTTGATGCCGAACAGGATGACCCGGGTGCCGTTCGCCACGTTGAAGCAGGCCATGGCGCGCTCGTTCCACAGCAGCGCCGAGACCTTGCTGGTGCCCGCGCCCAGGGTCAGCGACTCGGAGACTTCCATGTCGCGCCGCAGCTCGAAACCGACCTGCGCGCCCGCGGGCGGACTTTCCGGGCAGCGCTGCTCCAGCAGCAGGCTGACCAGCCGCTGCCGGGTGGCTTCGCGCGTCTCGAAACGCTGCGCCCGCACGTTCAGGCCGAAGGCTTGCAGGTTGTCGGCCCGCGTCGAATAGAGCCAGGTCCTGCTCCAGAACAGGTGGCGCTGCAGCACGTCGGCGACGGCTTTCGCCGCGCGCGCGGCGTCCGGCGTCTTGATGTCGATGAAGAGTTCGACATCTTCCGGCAGCTGGTCGATCAGGTCCTCCAGCGCCGGTATATGCACTGGCGTATCCCGGTACGGATAGGTCACGGCGCCGGAGGCTCCGGTTTCCTTGAACTGCCATCCGGCATTGAGTTTCACCAGCGCCGCATAAGGCGTTTGCGCGACTTCGCCGGCGCCGTCGGTGAGCGCGGAAAGATCGCGTGGCCGATACAGCACCGGAATGCCGTCCTGGCTGACCTGCACGCTGACCCACAGTTTCTTGACGCCGTAGGAGATGGCCAGGCGGCAAGCGGCGAGCGTGTTCTCCGGTGCGTCCGCGGTGCCGCAGCGGTGCGCGATCAGTGCGGGCGGACGATGCGGCTGGTGCTCGGCAAAGGGGCGCGCCACCGCGAGCCAGGCCAGCGCCACCGTGAGCGCGCAGGCAAGCAGGACGCCGACAGCCAGTCTGATGCTCATGCGAGTTCCTGCCGTTCGTGTGGAGTGGAGCCGGATCAAGTTAGCGATCCGCCGCGATCGCTTGAATGGGATTTATCCAGAGATTTGCCCGCTTTCGCCGTCACCGAAGCTCGCGCACTGGAATAAGACTTTTCGCCGACATTCCTCCTCCTTCGCCTCGGCAGATGAGTCCGGAACGCAACCGCGGCGTGACGCCAGGTCCCAGCTCCGGAAAATTCAGGTTCAGCGCCTTGGCCCGCTTTCATACGCTGGCGGTCATGGGAACGATCCGTCCAAGCCGGGCGAGTGTGTCGGAAGGGGGCTTCGGCAAGATGTCCGCCACCGCGATGCATGGCGTCGATCATGCGCAGGCAGAGCCGGCGCCTAAGGCGGTGCGCCGTCGCGCCGGCTGTTTGCATCCGGTCGTGCTCGCCGTCTTCATCGCCTCGACGATGAGCGCCTGCGGCGTGGAACCGTGGCAGGAGCGGCCGTCGGGCCGGGATGCCGCGTCAGTGCAACGCGAAGGCGGCGATGCGCCGCCTTCACCGGCGCCGATGCCGGCGCAGACTTTTCCGATCGAGCCGGTCGACGCGGAGCGCAAGGCCAGAAAAGCCCGCGCGGCGGCCGCGGTATCGTCGCGGCAGGCGCGGCGCGCAAAGCAGACAACGCCCACGCCCGATGAGCCTGCACTTGAAGATCCGGAGCTCACGCCGCCCGAGACCGCTGAAACTCCGGTGGCGGAGGCGGCGCCTGCCACCGCATGGGTCGATCCGCTCGCGGCCGAGGAAGTGGCCACGCCGGACCTGGCGCCCCCGCTTCCTCCTGGCGCCGAGGCTGGCGCCAATCCGGTGGCGTGGCTGGTGGTGGCCAGCTGCAGCGTGCTCGGAG
The DNA here is from genome assembly GCF_018599165.1 of Dyella sp. LX-66. Classification (NCBI taxonomy): domain Bacteria; kingdom Pseudomonadati; phylum Pseudomonadota; class Gammaproteobacteria; order Lysobacterales; family Rhodanobacteraceae; genus Dyella; species Dyella sp. LX-66. The sequence continues at coordinate 136,916 of NZ_JAHFVJ010000005.1, read as the reverse complement.
TCTTCATCCTCTGGCGCCGCCGGCGCGAACGCCAGCGGCGCCGGCGGCGCGAAGCATGGACGCCGATCCGCTGGGGCGGCCCCAAGCTGATCCGCCCGCACTGGGACTACGACCCGGGCCAGTTCGACTCGGATGCCTTCCTGCGGCGCTGGGATTCGATCGGCTTGAGCATCTCCGGCGAATGGCGCCTGCTGCTCGCCATCGCCGGCCGCATCGCGCCCCATGCATCGCAGTTCGCCGGCTGGCGGCGGGCGGTGGCGCGGCCGCGGCCGTTGCTGTCGTTCCGTCCGGACTGGCATTACCTGCCGTTTGCGGGCGATGCGGCCGAAACGCTGGCGAGATGGTGCCGGCTGGGCCTGAGCATCCATGGCGATGCCTTGCAGGCTTCGATGGTTGGCGGACAGCTCGAATGGGTGTTCGAGATGGACGCCGGACGGATCGAGACGCCGGTGGAACCGTTCGCGCAGCTGCCTGCGGCGGCGCCCGAGGAGCCGGCGGAGGTCGTCGTGGATGCACTGCCTCGCGATCTTGTCGCTGTACCGTCGGAAGATCGCGCGTGGCAGCAAGGCGATGCGCAGGACATGCCTGCGGAAATTTCATCGCCCATGCGTGTTACGGACGAACCGCTTGCATCCGGAGTGATGGATGCCGAGCCGGAAAGCAGCCAGCCCATTGTCGAAGCTGTGGCGCCGGTCGCCTGCGAAATCACTGCCGCACCGCAGGAAGAACAGTCCGGCACAAGCTGGCTCTCTCGTCTGGGCAGCTTGCTCAAGGCCTGGGAAAGCCAGCCCGCGCCGGAACTCGAGGCGGAGCTGTGGGGTGCATCGCGCCGCCTGTCCGCCCATGCCGCGGCCTTGCCGCCAGCCGCGCGCGCGCCTTGGCTCGATGCCGTGGAGGCGCTGGCCGAACGCATGGTGCGCAGCGTGCCGGCCGCATCGCGCGGCGCCTGGCAGGCCCATTGGGTCGACCTGCGGCTGGAGCGGCTCGGCGCCATGAATGGCGCATGGCGCCTGCTCGAACTGCGCGCGCTCGACGATGCCTGCGCTGGCGACGGCGCGCCTGAAGTGATCGAGGCGAGGATCCGCCTTCTCCAGCTATGGGCCGATGCGCTGCTCGGCCCGGCCGCCAAGGCCAAACGCGTGGAAGCCGCGGCATTGGCGGCTTCGCTTCGCCCGGCGCACGCGGCGAGCGCCTGAGCAGTTTCGCCGCAGGCTTTCATCGGCTCCATCGAGCTTTCATCCCTTTATTGCCTTCATCATCCAAGAGGAACGATCCATGAATGTTTTCAATGCCGCCGCTCAAGAGCCCGTCCCGCCGCTGCTGTGGACCGTGCGCTACGGCGTCGTCAGCGCCACCGCTTCGCAGCATCCGGCAGCGCGTTCGCTGCAGCTCTACGGCGAATGGGCCGAGGCGGAGATCGACCTGCTCAGCTCCGTGCTGCAGGAAAGGCAGACCATCCTGCAGTTCGGCGGCGAATACGGCGCGCACACCTTGTGGCTGGCCCGCGTGGTGGGCGAGGCCGGCAAGGTCTATGTGGCGGAGCCGGCGCGCATCGGCTTCCAGCAGCTGTGCGCCACCGCGGCGCTCAACGGCCTGACCAATGTCTACACGCTCAACCAGTGGCTGGGCCGCGCCGGCGCGTCGGCGCCGCTGAGCGCACTGCCGGGTGGCGCTTCGCTGCGCTGCGAGACCGACGAGGTGGTGCGTCCGGCGGCGGTCGACGATCTGGGCCTGGATGGCCTGGACCTGCTCAAGATCAACGTGCCGGGTTCGACCATTGCGCTGCTGCACGGCGCGATTGAGACGGTGCGCAAGCATCGGCCCGTGATCTACGCGCGGCTGGAGCCGGAGCAGGCGCTGGCGGAAGTCCGCGCGATCAAGGAGCTCGGCTACCGCTGCTGGTCGCATGCGCCGCATATGTACAACCCGGCCAACATCCTGGGGCAGGGCGACAACATCTTCCCCGGCCGCGTGCTGCAGAACGTGATCGCGATGCCGGTCGAGGGCGGCACGGTGTTCGATCAGCTGATGGAGATCTGATGCGGGCTGCCGCTTTCAGAATTTTCCAGTCCACATAAGGTAGGCCATCCGGCAATCTGTACATGGCTCGACACACATGACTCCACGCTCTCTTCCCCCTGGGCCACTGGATCATTCTCGAGCCCGCCCGTGCAGATGTTCCTCTTGCGGGCACCCGGCCGGTCACAAGCTGTGACGGCCACCCCGAAGGCCCTCAGCAATGAGGGCCTTCTCTTTGCAAGGCCTCCCTTTTTGGTGGGTGTGCGGCGCACGGGGCTTTCGCTGGCCATGCAGGGCCGGCGGAAGGTGCGCCGGAAACCTGATCGTTCATGCACGCTTTCCGCCACAGGCCCCGTCGGGGCCTTTTTTTACGGCGGGGCAGCGGCGTGCGGGCGGATCAGCGGGTGGCGTGATCCGTTGCGTTGCCAAGCTCGCGCCGATGGCGGCTCAGCGATTCGATCAGGCGCGCGAGCTCCTGCCGATAGCGCTGCAGGGGATGTTCCTGTGCGCCGATGCGCTGCTGTTCGAGCAGGGCGCTGCGGATATGTTCGCCTTCCTCGGCAAGCTCGGCCGCGCCGAAGATCTTGATCGCCCCATTGATGCGGTGGATGCAGCCGGCGATGGCTTGCAGCCGCTCCGTGCGCACGGCTTCGTCGAAGCTTGCCAGATCCTCGTGTGCGGTCGACAGGAAGCCGTCGAGCAGCTCGTCCAGCCGTGCGGACGGTCCGAACAGTTCGGTGAGCGCTTCGATCGGCGACAAGGTGCGTGCCGGCGCCTCGTCCTGTCGCCGCTCGCCGGCCGCGGCAGGCATCCACCGATAGAGCGCTTCGCGCAGTTCGCCCAGGCCGGTGGGCTTGACCAGCAAGGCATCCATGCCTGCCTGCGAACAGCGTTCCGCTTCATCCGGCAGGGCGCTGGCAGTCAGCGCCAGGATGGGCAGATGCTGGTTCGCCGATTCCCGCGCACGCACGCGGGCGGCCAGCACGTATCCCGCGCAGAAGAAAGAAGTCGACGTGCGCCTGCACAACAACGGCCAGTCGCCGGTGGTGGTGCAGTCCTGGCTGGATACCGGCGATCCGCGCCAGTCGCCGGAGGCCATCCGCACGCCGTTCGTGCTGATGCCGCCGATCGCGCGGCTGGATGATGGGCACAGTCAGATCCTGCGGCTGGTGTATACCGGCGAGCCGTTGGCGAGCGACAAGGAGTCGGTGTTCTGGCTGAACGTGCTGGAGATTCCGCCCAAGTCCGGATCCGCTGGCGACGCAAACGTTTTGCAGTTCGCCATCCGCACGCGCATCAAGGTGTTCTTCCGCCCCGAGCATCTGCCGGGCAGTCCTGAAGATGCCATGCGCCAGTTGTCATGGAAGATGGTCTCTTCCGGTTCGGGATATGCGATGGAGATCGGGAATCCCAGCCCTTATCACGTATCGCTTGCGGGCATCGAGCTGCTTGCCGACGGCATGTCGCTGATGGTGGGCGACGGCATGGCCAGGCCGGGCGAGACACTGACGCTTGCCATTCCAAAGCTGCAGCGCCAGCCCGCGAAGGCCTTCGTGCATTACGTGGCCATCGACGACTACGGCGCGCATCGCGAGTTCGACAAGGGTCTTTAAGCAGGTAACGGCAGCGCCGGTATTCGCCCACTCCTCGACAGGTCCATCCTCATGTTCGCGACGACGTTCCGCCCCGCCGGGGGCGGGTGGGGGCTGCTGCGTCCTCGCAAACTCCACGTATGGCTGATGTGCGCGCTGGCGGGTGTCAGTCCGCTTGCGGCGCAGGCGATGCAGGTGGCCGATGGCAAGCCAGCGGATGCGCTGGAGTTCGACCCGGTCTTTCTTTCCGGTGGTGCCGGGTCGGCCGATCTGGCGCGCTTCCGCAGCGGCAATCATGTGGCGCCCGGGAGCTATCGGGTGAATGTGTACGTCAATGGCGATCCGCGTGGCGATGAAACCCTGCGTTTCGTCGCGGCCGTGCCCGATGGCGATGCCGCTGCCTGTCTTGACGGTGATTTCCTGCTGCGGCTGGGTGTGGCCTTGCCCGACGATGCGTCGGCCGGCGATTGTGTCGATCTGCCGCAAAGGATTGCCTCCGCGCGGGTGCGCTTCGATCCCGGCGAGCAACGCCTGGATATCAGCGTTCCGCAGGCCTCGATGCGCCGGCAAGCCCGCGGCTACGTGGATCCCGCGCGCTGGGACGACGGCATCGCCGCGGGCACTTTGAACTACAACTTCAATATGTCGCAGAGCTGGAATCGCGGGCACCGGCAGCGCGATGGTTATCTCGGGCTGGTCGGCGGCCTGAATCTCGGGGGCTGGCAGCTGCGCCATCAGTCGTCCCTGCAATGGAGCGACAGCGGGCGCGGCCTGCGCTGGCAGGCGCTGCGCAACTACGCGCAGCACGACCTGACCGCGCTGCGGTCCAGGCTCACCGTGGGCGACTTCGTCACCGGTGGCGAGCTGTTCGATGCCGTGGCGCTGCGCGGCGCCCAGGTCGCCAGCGACGACCAGATGCTGCCGGATTCGCAGCAAGGCTATGCGCCGGTGGTGCGCGGCATCGCCGTGAGCAATGCCGTGGTCACGGTCCGGCAAAACGGCTATGTGATTTACGAAACCACGGTGGCGGCCGGTCCGTTCCGCATCGATGACCTGTATCCCACCGGGTACGGCGGCGACCTGGAGGTGACCGTGCGCGAGGCCAGTGGGCAGGAACAGCATTTCAGCGTGCCGTACGCGGCGGTCAATCGCCTGCTGCGTCCGGGCCTTTCGCGCTACAGCGTCGCGCTTGGGCAATACCGCAGCGCTGAAGGGCTGGCGCATCCGCTGGTGTTCCAGGGCACCTGGCAACGGGGTTTGTCCAATCGCATCACCGCTTACGGCGGCGCCGTCCTGGCCAAGGATTATCAGGCCGTGCAGTTTGGCGCTGCTTTCAATACGCGACTCGGTGCATTCGGCCTGGATGTCACGCACGCACGTGCTGCGGTGCCGGCGCCGGAGGCCGCAGCGCAGTACCTGTCCGGCGACAGTCTGCTGCGGCCGCTGGCGAAGCGGCATATGCAGGGCGAAAGCGTGCGCCTTACCTACAGCAAGGCGATTTCAGCCACGGGTACGAACGTATCGGTGGCGGCCTATCGCTATTCGACCGGCGGTTATCTCAGTCTGCGCGATGCGGTGCTGGCGCAAGGCCGCGGCACCGCGGCGCTGCGACGCCAGCGCAGTTCCGCCCAGGTCACGATCAGCCAGCCGCTGGGGCAGGGTGCGCTGTATCTGACCGGCTCGGCGCAGAATTATTGGGGGCGCGGCGGCGCGGATGCGCAGTTCCAGTTCGGCTATAGCGGCGCGGCGCGCTGGTTCAACTACTCCATCTCCGCATCGCGCTCCCGCGCCGGCGATGGACGTATGGATAATCGCGTATTCGCCTCGCTGTCCATTCCCTTCGGTGGCGGCAATGTCGATCTCGGTGGCGGCACGGGCCGTGGCGGCAGCGACGGGCGGATTTCCTTCAGCCGCACCGCGGGCGACCGTGCCGCCTACGGCCTGTCGCTGGCGCGCGATGCGGCGGGAAGCGCGTCCTGGAATGCCAGCGGCAGCTATCGCAGCCCGCTCGCGGTGCTGACCGGCTCGGTCTCGGGCGGGCAGGGTTACCGGCAGGCGGCCTTCGGCGCGACGGGTGCCGCGGTGATCCATGCCGGTGGCATCGCGCTGGGCCAGGGCATGGGCGACACCATTGCGCTGGTGAAGGCGCCGGATGCGGCAGGCGCGGGCTTGAGCATGTCGCCGGGAGCGAAGATCGACCGGCGCGGCTATGCCATCGTGCCATACCTCACGCCCTATCGCCGCAACAGTATCGAACTCAATCCTCAGGATCTGTCGGCGGGCGTGGAGTTGCTGGAGAGCAGCCACGACGTGGTGCCGCGCAGTGGCGCCGTGGTGATGGCGGCATTCAAGACCCGCAAGGGGCGGGTGGCGGTGATCGACCTCAAGCCCGCCGATGGCGTCACGATTCCTTTCGGCTCGGATGTATTCGATCCCTCCGGGCAGCAGGTGGGTGTGGTTTCCCAAGGTGGGCGGGCGCTGGTGCGCGGCATCGCCGAAGAGGGCCGCTTGACGGTGCGCCTGGATGAGCGGCGCGCCTGCAGTTTCCACTACCGGTTGCCGCCGGCACATCCTGAGCGGAGCGGCGCGCGGGACTACGCCTATTTGCAGTCGGGCTGCGCTGTCGTCGCGCCAGGTGTCGAGGCTGAGCTCCTGCGTGGTCCGCATCCGGCGGTGATCACGATGGACCGGCATGACTCAGGTCAGCAATAAATGATCGGGAACCAGGTTATGAAAGCAATAAAATACTCAGTCGCACTGCCCCTGTTTCTGCTGGCGCTTGGCACCTTGTTCACGCCAGTGCGCGCGGCTGCGGGGTCGCTCCGGGCAACGACCGACTGTTCCGCTTCCGGCTCGCCGGCCCTTCCTGCCAAGGTGCAGCTGGCGGGGCTCGACGTCCCGCGCGATCTGCCGGTGGGCGGGGTCATTCCCAATTCAAAGGTCTCGATATCCTGGGATGTCAGCTGCAAAAGCACAGGCATTACCGGCGGAAAACATTGGGCCTTGTTCTTCCAGTCGCCCGCCGTATCCATTGTTGCGGTCGATGGCCTGGATCGTGTCTACAAGCAGGTCCAGAACGAGGTGGCCGGTGTCGGTTTCCGGTTTCGCGATGCATCCGGCTCGCCCTTGTCGATCGTGCCTCTGGATGGTTACGCCGCCGCACTGGATTTCGGTGCGGCGGTGGCCGGCCAGACCAGTTTCAAATGGAGTGGCTCGATCGAATTGGTGAAAACGGCCGGCGCCATCTCCGCGGGTTCGCAGGAGCTGCAACCGCAGCTTGGCGTGGCCGGGCAGGTCTGGGGCAATGGGACCGGGGACGGCAGCTACTTCAAAGTGGGTTACTCCATCCGCAAGCCGGCGCTCACCACGTGCAGCGTGATCAATGCGACACAAGCGGTCACCCTGCCGACGATCTCGCAAAGCGCCCTGGGCATGAGTTCGATGAATGTGGATGACGGCCCGTCGACCGCGGGCGGCACGCCTTTCACTATCTCGCTGCAGTGCCAGAAGGGCGCGCGCCTTTACATGCTGATGACCGACGCCAATTTTCCCGGCAGCGAATCTTCTCTGCTGTTTCCCAAGGGTAAGCAGTGGGGGCAGGTGGGCGTCAAGATCGAGCGCGAAGACGGCTCGGATGTGCGGTTCGCGCCCGATTCGTCCGCGGCGGGCGCCAAGGGGCAGTGGCTGATCGGCGATACGCCGGATGGTGTCCTGAGCATTCCGCTTCGGGCCTGGTATCACAATTACAAATGCGGGTCCTGCGCCAGCAACGCCTTTCCGGTGGGCGCGGTCAGTGTGCAGGCGACGTACACGTTTTCGTATCAGTGAGTTCGTCCTGGATTTTCGGTCGTTTGGTTGAGCTTTCCGGCGCATTGGAAATATCCGGTATCGAGCCTCTTTGCGGTATCGCTAATGTGCGCACCGCCAGGCGCCATGGTTTCGCTGCGCCTTCGGTTTTCCTCCCCGCCGGATGGACATTCCATTCACCGCGTGCGGTCCGCCACCCCCTGGTCTGTGCACGGTGGTTGGCCGGCGGGGAGGATCCTTTGATCTGTGTGCGGGTGGATTGGTGTAAGCAAAAGAAGCCAACAGGCCTGGCGGCCGGTTGGCTTCTTTTGTTTGTGCAGATTGAGGGTCGCCGCGGCCTCATATCCGGCCGCGGCGGTGACATGGGATCAGTTGCCGCGATAAGTGGAATATCCGAACGGGCTCAAAAGCAGCGGTATGTGATAGCCCTGGGCGGGGTCGTCGACGCGGAATGTCACGGTGACCGACGGGAAGAAGGTCGACTGCGCATGCGCCTCGAACCATCCGCCGGTGGCGAAGGTGACGCGATAGGTGCCCTTGTGCGGCGGCTCGTCTTCGGGAAGCAGGCTTGCGACGCGCCCGTTCGCGTCGGTGGTCTTGCGCGCCACGAGCTTCCAGGTGTCGCCGCCCCCGGATTGCTCTTCCAGTTTGATACCCATCGCCGGGGCGGGTTGCCCGCGCACCTGATCCAGTACGTGCACACTGATCGCACGCGATTCCGCGGCGCACGCGGACGTTGCCGCCAGCGCACACGTTGCCATCCAAGCCATTGATCGAAGCCAAGCCATCATCTGCCTCCCGGTGGGTGTTTGAAGAGCTCGCACCATGCGGTGTCGAGCGCCTTCATTGCACCGCTATGGCAGCGCCGATCCTGCCGGAATAGTCCAGTTCGAACGGCTGGCGGCGCGCGGATTTTCCGCGGCGCGGAGGTCGAGAAATTTCCTGTTGGTAAGCGATGGCGGCGTTTCTAGGCTTTGCGGCTTCCGATCAGGTGCCTGCCGCGATGCCGTATGCAGATATTTTTCTTGTCTATGATTTGCTGGGGGCGGCGATTGCGCGCGGCCAGCTCGACGTATCCCATTACGACGGCAAATACACCCGTCCGGAAATCCTTTCCTGTCTTTGCATGCTGTGGCGGGAACGCCTGATCGAGCCGCCGGTGGTGAGTTTCGCCGATGGCAAGGACAGCCTTATCTCGTTCGATCACGGCGCCAGCGACTGCGGGCGCGGCATGCATCGTTTCCTGCGGGAGACCTTGCTGGCTTCGAAGGACTTCGATGAGGCCGCCTTGCGTGTGGATGGCAGGCCGCGCCTGCGCCATGTCCAGGGTGTCGACAGGAGCGGTGGCCGTGTCGTTCGCTGATATCGCGCTGATCTTCGATCTGCTGCACGCCGTGGCCCTGTGCTCGCCGATGGTCGCGACGGAATACGATCCCGGCGCAAGCCATACCCGCGAGCAGGTGCTCGGCGGTTTCAGTACCCTGCATAAGCATGGCCTGATCAGCTCCGAGATCGTCACCGATGCTTCGGGTTACCGCACCATCGATTTTTGCGTGCATGGCCTGAGCGCGAAGGGCCGGCGCGTCTACCAGGTGATGCTGCAGACCCAGCTGGCGTTTGAAAGCCCCCGGGTGCGGGTGGATCCGGCGGACTCGTAAGCCCTCACACCGAGCGTGTCGCCACGATCGGCGGCACGGTCGAGGCGCGCAGCGCAGGGCCGAGCACCGCAAGCTGGCCGATGATCCACAGCGACAGCGCGCCCACCGGCAGGTAGGCATCGGGAAGCCGCGGCAGCTCGTAATACGTCATCAGATACAGATTGATGCCATAGGCCATGGCCATGCCCAGGGCGATGCCGAGGGTGGCGAGCAGGAAATTTTCGATCTGGAAATAACGCAGGATATGGCTGCAGGTGGCGCCCAGCGCGCGGCGCACGCCGATGCTGCGGCGCCGCTGCTCCACCCAGAAACTGGTCAGGCCCACGATGCCCAGTGCGGTCACCACCAGCAGGGCGAAGATCGAGCCGGCCAGGATGCTGGCCATGGCGCGGTCGTCCTGGAAGAACTGGTCGCGGACTTCGTCGTAGGTGCGCTGCCTGATCACCACCCGTCCCGGATCGGCCTTCTTCAACGCGGCCACCGCGGCCTGCAGCACGGCGTCGCGGTCCTGGGGACGGGCGCGGATGACGTAGCTCTGGCCGTTGCTCGCGCCCATGAACAGCGGCAGGATGATCGAGTAATGCGCGGTGTGGTCGTCATAGGCATTGGCCCGCGCCAGGTTGCCGATGACGCCGACCACGCGCACGCCGAAACCCTTGGCGACGTAGATCGTCTTGCCCAGCGGGTTCTCGCCCGGCCATAGCCGTTCGGCCAGCGCCTGCGTGATCAGGGTGGCCGCGGGCAGGCCCTTGGTGTCGCCGCTGGCCAGGCCGTTGACCACGATGTCCGCGTTGACGAATTCGTTCGGCAGCAGATCGCGTCCCGCCACCACTTGCGTGCCCAGCGTATTCGGCAGGTCCTCGCCGAAATAGGTGGCGACGTTGACGGTGGCCTCGCGCTGATCCTCGTCCAGCTTGACGCTGCCGTTCGCCGAGGAGTCTCCCATCGGCAACTGGTTGGTCAATGCCGCCGCCTGCACGCCCGCCACCTGCCGCAGCACAGCGAGGTCTTCGCGCGCGCGGGCGTAGATGTCGAGCGTGGGGGCGTTCTCGGCCAGCTGGATCTGGATCAGCGAATGCTCGTCGACGCCGCTGCTGAGGCGCATGTGCTGCAGGCGGTGGCTGATCATGAACACCGTGTTGCAGACGATGGCGCAGGTCAGCGCGATCGACAGAATCAGCAGCGCCGAAGTGATCTTGTGCCGCCACAGCGTCGAGAGGATCGGTCGGAATTCCGTCATGGTGGCCTCAACCGTTCTTGAGCTGGAGCGCGGGCGCGACCTGGCAGGCCCGCCACGCCGGCAGCAGGCCGGCCAGCAGGCTTGCGCCGAGCGCCAGCAGGAAAGTGGTCAGCAGCATTTGGGGGTCGAGGTGCGCCATGGCGGCATAGTTGGATGGCCGATGCCGTACGACCCACAGGCCGAACAGGGCCAGCAGCAATCCGCCGGCGCCGCCCACCACGCCCACCACGCCCGATTCGACCAGCAGCTGCGCGAACAAGGCGCGCCGGGAGGCGCCCAGCGCGCGCCGCACGCTGAGTTCGGAGGCGCGCCGCAGGAATTTCGCCAGCATCAGGCCCACCGTATTGCTGAGGCATACCAGCAGAAAGCCGAAGGCGAGCCCTGTCTGCAGGCGCACGTCGCCGGGTACCACATGCTCGTAGGCGAGCCATTCCATTACGTTGCTCAGGCGCACGTTCGGCGGCAGCGCGAAACGGCCCATGGTCTTCTGCTGCTCGGAATAGTGAATCAGGAACTGCTTGTAGCTGGCGGCCTTGGCTGGCGTGTCCAGCTGCACCCAGAACTGCAACCACACGCAGGTCGGCGAGGGATAGATGCGGCCGACGCCACCGGTGCCATTACCCCAGCAATCGTTGGAGCCCTTGTGCTGCATATGCAGGTCGAGCGCCGACTGTAGCGGAATGAATACGTCTTCCGCGTAGCCGTAGGTGCCGGTGGTGACGTCATAGAAATGCGGGTTGGGCGCCCAGTCGCCGAGCACGCCGACCACGCGGAACTGGCTGCCGGCCAGGCGGATGATGCGGCCCACGCTGTTGGCATCGCCGAACAGGCGCTCGTTCAACTTGGCGCTGATGACGACGTTGCGCGCCTTGGCCTCGTCATCGGCCTCGTTCCAGCCGCGGCCGTAGCGGAACGGCGCGCCGAACATGGCGAAGAAGTCCGCGGTGGTGAAGCGTGTCTCGACGTAGAACGGATCGGTGGTGGCCGACTCGGTCTGGACGGGAATGGAGCCGCCGGTCATCAAGGCCTGCCGATCCGCTTGCTTGGCCCGCAGCAGGTTGAAGCCGTCGATCAGCGTGACCTGCTCGGGCGGTTCCTCGCCCGGCATGATGCCGCCGGCGTCGCGAGGGTCGATCTGCGGGTAGTAGAGCGTGTCGCTGATTCCCGGCAATGGATCGCCGGATACCAGCCGCAATACGGTGAGCGTGGTGATCGAGGCGCCGATGCCCAGTGCGATGGACAACACCATCAATGCGGTAAGCACCTTGTTGCGCTTCAGGCTCTGCAGGGCCAGGTCGAGGTAATAGCCGAACATGGTTCTCCTTCGGGTGCGGAAGCGGGTGCCGCCGGGTGCTGTTACCGTCCTGATTCGCCTTGCGTACCGGTGCATGCGGGTGGCCGCACTGTCGCCGCCGGTGTTCCGGCAGGCGTCGGTAAGGTGTGGTGGGTCGACCGTGCCTCGGTCCTGGTCGCCTCGTGCCGATAAGACGGCACAGCCTGGCGAGATAGCGGGTGGGGCTTGCGTGCCGGCCATGCGAGCGCATGGCGAGTGGAGACTGCCGCGGCCCTTCCTACAGTCAGCATCGACCAGGCTCCTTGGTGGTTACTACTCCGACGCTGCAGGCTGCGGTGCAAGCCGCGTCATGTTTCATTGATGTCTGTGAAATCATGGTGAAGTGGATGCGGTTCGGGTTTGTGCGTAGCGAAGCTGCTTATAGGCCTCGATCGCGCAGTAGATCGCACGATATTCCGAGAAGGCCGTCGACCAGGCGAAGCTTTCCTTCCTGGCCCGGTGCGATAGCGCGCGCATGTCGTCTGCCTGGTGTCGAAGCTTGCTCATGACCTGTCCGATCAGCGCTTTGAGCGTGTCCATTTCGCCCTCGATATCGGTGGTGTCTTCCCAGGTGTAATAGAGCCCGTGGCGGACCTTGCCGAGGCCGCCGGTCCGGCGTGCCACGACGATGGCGCCGTAGCGGCTGAATTCGATATCGGTCAGGCCGAACGGTTCGAATCGGCTGGGGATAATGGTGAAGTCCGCGGCGAGCAGGATCCGTTTTCGCGTGCGCTGGTCGATGAACTCCGGTGAGAACCGGAACGACGCCGGAAATCTTTCCTCCAGTCCGACCAGTGCCTGCAGCTTGTCTGCCGTCATGCTCTGGTCCATCGGACCGGCGACGATGACGCATCCGCCACTTTCCAGGATAAAACCTGCGCTTTGGGTGATCGCGGCGATGTTCTTCTGGTCGGTAAGGCGGGTGATGATGGCGCAGAGCGGGCGGTTGTGATCTGTGCCGGGCCATAGATGTTTTAGAAGTTCGGCTTTTGCGGCGCGCTTGATGGCCGCTCCCGTTGCCTCGTCGGCGTCCGCCGGCAAGCCCTCGCCATCGAACGCTGAGCCGTTGTTGATGCCGTAAAGCAGTGGATACCGCACGTGTCCGCTGGGCACCAGCAGGTTGAAGGGGTCCCGCGCCATCTTTCCATGGGCCTGCGCGACGCGATTCATGACCTCGCCCCACGAGCGGGAGAGTTCGCGGGCGTAGGCGGCGCTCACCGGCAGGCCGCCCACCAGATTGTGTGCAGCGACGAAGCTGGTCGCGCCTTTCAGGATGTTGATCGCCCCTTTGTGCTGGAAATGCTCGATCGCCAGGCACAGGTCGATGCCGAGAATGCGCGAGAACTCCTCGATCGATACCGAGGTTTCCTGGAATGCCTCCGAGGAGCGATCCAGCCCGCCGTAGTAAGGCAGGGTCATGGAACTCACATAGGCGGCGCCCGCGTTGTGAATGCTGAGCGTGCAGGTAGCGTTCCGGTCGAGAAAGAACGGCACCAGCGAGGTGTGATAGTCGTGGCCGTGATACACCGTGCATTGCAGCCGATCGAACAGGTGCGCCAGTCCCCGGTTGAACAGGCGCAGAAAAATCATCTCATCGCGATAGCCGTCCGTGTGATAGACGTTACGTGCGCCGGTGCCGGCGATGGCGGATCGGCGCAGAAAATGCGGATGGGCAAGAAAATAGATCCGGGGGCGGGGCAGGGCCGGAAGGCCATAGACCTGCATTGTTTCAATTCGGCCTTCCACCTCTATGTCGAATGACGCGACGTGGCTGAGCGATTCCCGCGGAATGCCGGAATAAAGCGGGAAAGCAAAGAAGCACTCGCCGTCGTCCTTGCTGAGGAAGTCGGGGTAGTCCCGAACGATCTCGCTGATGACCTGGCCCAGGCCGCCCATCCGGACGTCGATCGGTTCGCCATCGGGGCCATGCAGGCCTTCGATATGGCCAAACTCCATGGCGGCCATGAGCACCTTGTGCCGCGAGTTCCGTGGCGCATGCAGCATATCGGCCCAGATGCCGAGGTTCACCGGATGGGCCGGGTCGTCCGCATGGGCTTGTGCTTCGATCAGTTCGAAGACTGCGCAGGCTGGTCCGTCGCATACGATCCGAAGGACATCGTCGCGGCAATCGATGGCGCATTTTTCCCCCAGCGATACGGCGGTATGCATTCCAGCGTTGCGCAGGCTTGCCCCAAAGTAGAACGCCAGGTCGATGCGGTCCTCGGACCGGCTGATAAACAGGAACAGCCGCCGCCCATCGGCCGACTTGGCGGCAAGCAGTGTGTCGTCGGTGACGCAGTACTCCTTGGTGTCGCCGAAGTTTGCGGAGGCCCGATAAGGATCGAGGATCGACTCCATGGTCCCGATCAGATCGTTGATCACCCCGGAAGGCGCTATCGCATCGATGTGCTCGCGGGCCTGCTTGCGGTCCATAAAGGCTTCGCCGCCATGAAAAAGCATGGGGGCGCAGGAGCTGAAAAAGTGCGTCACCACGGACATCGCCAGCGCCCAGAACCGGTCGGCCGGCAAGGCTGTCGAATCGTGGCTTTCCACAAAGGGAATCAGTCGCTCCAGCGGCGTAAGCGGCGTTTCGCGGTCGTGGATGAAGCGGACGAATCGCTTGAACGAGATGGCGGCATCCTGCAGCGCAAGGACGGCGCCGTTAAGCGGGAAATCCAGAAAATAAACCCGCGCATTGTCCGGTATGCGATGGAGCGTTTCGTAATAGGTGCATGCGATGGATGTGTATCGTGTACCGGCTTCCTCCAGCAGGAACGACACGTTTTCGCCCGGCGCGCCATTCGCTAATTCGGCGATGAAGTCGGCCAGGAAATCCAGCGGAATATGGCGCGCGGAATCGATCCGGAAGGCGCGCACACCCATGGCGATGAATCGCTTGTGGGCGTCGATGATGTATCTGCGTGCCGCGGAGTCCGAATGATCGAAGGACGGCATGTTGTAGATCGCGTACTTCGCAATCTCGTCGCGCAGCGATAGTTGCACCCGATAGGACGAGGCCTGCTCGACTTCCGTGTAGAGATGTTCCGGAGGATTGAGGTCGATCCGATAGCACTCCGGCCGGCGCAGATCGTGCCGATCCAGTATCTGCGCATCGCCTCCGCCATAGCCGAAATGAGTAAGGATCAGATCGAGGACGATGTCGATGGAGTGGCGGCGCAGCGTTTCAAGCAAGTCCAGGAAGGCCTGCTCGCCGCCCAGTCCATCGTCGATCGAGGTGTGATCGGATGGCCAGTATTGATGGTCGTTATGCGTCGCGTTGTAGCGCTGGCAGGACTGCGGATAGACCGGGCTCAAATGCAGTTTGCCGATGCCGAGACGGTGCAGGGCGTCGACTTGGTTCGAAATGGCGCGAAAATCTCCGCTGCCAAGCTGCTTCGTGAATATCGAATAAGACCGGCCGAAATCATTTCGCGTCGACGAAGCCGGTAGGGCATCGACGGGTCGGGAAGAAGTGATGAGGCGCATTGGAATCCCACGGCTGCATCGATGAGTTTTCGGGCTTCACGCTCGCTAAAGAACAGCAACGTGCATCCGTGATGTCAATGGGGCGCGATGCTCGCGTATATGTTCACGATGGTTTCACGCGAACGCAGTGTAGCCTCAGAAGACAAGCCGCCTACAGCCAGGGGCGCAGGGGAGCGCGCATCCTTAGATACTGTGGAATGGCCCTGAGCAGCATCCAGGCCAGAGGTGGCTTGCCGTTTATTTCCGTGGCTTTGCCCGAAGTAGTCGCGCATCGAAAGGTGCGCGGGGTCACGTTTTATTGCCTGAAAAAAGCGGGCGAAACTTAAATTCCGCTGTCATTGCTTTGCAATGCAGGCCGCGCCGCCGCCTGCTTTTGAAACACCCTTGGTTGTATTGGAACGCCTGAATTTTCGTCGTGCGCTGTGGCTCCAGTTTGTGCTGTCACCGGCTCCGTCAATTCAACTCGTGCGAGGCAAGGGAAGTGTCCAATCCATGGCTCCAGGTACATGCTCCAAACGCGGACGCTGCGATGCGTCTGTTCTGTTTTCCCTTTGCCGGCGGCTCGGCCCAGGCTTACCGGGACTGGCGGGATCATCTGCCGCGTAGCATCGAGCTCTGCGCGGTGCAGCTGCCGGGCAGGGAGATGCGCCAGCGCGAAGCGCCCATGGCGAATGCGGACGAGATCGTCGATGCGCTGCTGCCCGTATTGACGCCTTTGATGGATCGCCCGTTCACCCTGTTCGGGCACAGCATGGGCGCGATCATCGCGTTCGAGTTGGCGCGAAGGCTGCAGCAGGAAGGCAAGCCTGCGCCCGAATGCCTGATCGTTTCGGGCAGGGTGGCGCCACACCGGCCCTTGACCCGCGCGCCGATCAACCACCTGTCGCGTGAGGAATTCATCGAGGGCCTGCGCCATTTGGGCGGCACGCCTGAGGAGGTCCTCGGCGACAACGAGCTGATGTCCCTGATCGAGCCGATGCTGCGCGCGGACCTGGCCGTTCACGAGGACTACAAGCATCGCGACGAGCCCCGGCTCAAGTGCGATGTCCTTGCATTCGGCGGCCTGCGCGATCCCGAGGCCGGCCGCGCCGACGTCGACGCCTGGCGCGAGGCGACGGACGGCTCTTTCGGCCTGCAGATGATGCCGGGCGACCATTTCTTCATCCGCTCCGCCCAGCCGCTGTTCCTGCGCGCGCTGTCCATCGAGCTGCGCAAGCTCATGGCGCGCACCGCGCAGCCGGAGCGCCGCGCCGGCTGACGGCGCATCCCGCTTCATTCGCGCCGTTTCATTCGCGGGTTTCGCAGTTCGCAACCTTCATATCGAAGAGGTGGCTAGTGCCTGATTTGAATGTGATCGGAGTCGTGGGCGCTGGGGTGATGGGGCGTGGACTTGCCCAGGATCTCGCCCAGCACGGGCACAAAGTGCTGCTTATCGATATCGGGAAAGACATCCTCGACGACGCGCTGCGGTCGATCCGCCAGAATCTTCGAGCGCAGCTCCTGATGGGCAAGAAGCCGGGAGGCCGGGGCGTCGATGAAGTCCTGGCGTCCATCGTCACCTCCACGGATCTCGCCGTCCTGGAGGAAGCCGATTTCGTCGTCGAGAACGCGACGGAAAACTTCGACATCAAGAAAGAGATTTACCGGCAGATCGACAAGATCTGCCGCCCTGACATCGTGTTTGCGGTGAACACCTCCGCCATATCGATCACCCGCATCGGTTCCCTCACGGGGCGTCCGGACCGGATCCTCGGGATGCATTTCATGAATCCCGTGCCGATGAAGAAGACGGTGGAGGTCATCCGTGGCTATCACACCTCGAACGAAACGATCGACACCGCCAACCGGTTCCTGGGCCAGTTCGGCAAGGAATCCGTCATCGTGTCGGACTCGCCGGGATTCGTGTCCAACCGGGTGCTGATGCTGACCGTCAACGAGGCCGCGTTCCTCGTGCACGACCGCGTCGCCCCGCCGGCGGATATCGACAAGATCTTTATCGAATGCTTCGGCCACACCATGGGGCCGCTGGCAACCGCGGACCTGATCGGCCTGGACACGATCCTGTATTCGATCGAGGTGCTGTACGACAGCTTCAACGACAGCAAATACCGCCCGTGTCCCTTGCTCAAGCAGATGGTGGACGCCGGCTTGCATGGCCGCAAGAACGGCAGGGGCTTTTTCGAATACTGATTCGCAAAGGGAAGGAGTCCACCATGAGTGAATACAAGCAGATCATCCGCCAGTTCTTCTCGCGCTTCTTCCGCACCGACGAGCTCGGCGACGCGGACGACGTGTTCGCCGGCGGCTACGTGAACTCGCTGTTCGCCATCCAGCTCATCGCCTGGCTGGAGAAGGAGTTCAAGATCACCATCGAAGACGACGATCTCCAGTTGGCGAACTTCAGCACGATCGATTCGATCGCGCAGATGCTCGGACGCAAGCAAGGCGTGGTGGTGGCTGCCTAGAACGCAAACGACGACACCGGGAGGAGCTGCGATGGTCAGTAGCGGTATGGACACAGAAGGCCGCCAGGGCGAATTCCGCCGGTTTGCGCTGGAGAGGGTCGCTCCCTTCGCCGAGATCCACGATCGTTCGCAGAAGATCGTCGATTCGATCGTCCCGGACCTGGCGCAGCACGGCTATTTCGCACCCTTCCTGCCGGCCCGCTGGGGCGGCGCGTCGATGGACATGGTGACCTACGGCGCGCTGCACGAGGAGCTCGGCCGGACCTGTTCGTCGGTGCGCACGCTGCTGACCGTGCACGACATGGTCGCCCATACCCTGCTGCGCTGGGGCAGTTCGGCGCTCAAGGAGCGCTGGCTGCCGTTGCTGGCCAAGGGTGAGGTGCTCGGTGCGCTGGGCGTCAGCGAGCCTAATGTCGGCAGCGACATTACCGCGGTCGAGATGACTGCCGTGGCCGATGGCGACGAGTACGTGCTCGACGGCCAGAAGAAATGGATCAGCTTCGGCCAGCTCGCCAATCTTTACCTGGTCCTATGCACCTGTAACGGCCTGCCGGTGACCTTTCTGGTGGAGCGCGACAGGGCGGGGCTGTCCGTCGAGCCGATCGAGGGCATGTTCGGCACGCGCGGCTCGATGCTGGGCCTGGTGACATTCGACCAGTGCCGCGTGCCGAAGGAAAACATGATCGGTCGGCCGGGCTTCGGCGCCACCGTCGCGCAGACCGCGCTCGGGCTTGGCCGCTATTCGGTGGCCTGCGGCGCGGTGGGCATTGCGCAGGCATCCCTCGACGCCTGCTACGCCTACGCCAGCAAGATCACGCGTTTCGGCGCGCTGCTGAAAGACCATCAGCTGATCCAGCAGATGATCACCGACACCATCACGGACACCGTTGCGGCACGGCTGTTGTGCCGCCATGCGGGAGCGTTGCGTGAGTCTGGAGACTTCCAGGACATCATGCATACCTTTATCGCGAAATATCACGCCTCGACCGCCGCGATGCGCGCGGCGGATCGCGCGGTCCAGATCCATGGCGCGAACGGCTGCAGTCCTTCCTATCCGGTCGAGCGCCTGCTGCGCGACGCCAAGATCATGGAGGTGATCGAGGGCAGCACGCAGATCCAGCAGATCACGATTGCCAATCTCGGATTCCAGGAATTCGACCGCCAGCATCTGCTGGCAGGCGCCGGGGTGCCGGGGGCGCAGAAGGACGGCGGATCGAAGGAGCGCCTCGCGCTCGACACGGTGTCGGAATGAGCGCCGCCGCGGACGAGCGCGCGGTGGCGGCGCTTTTCGCCGCCCCCGTCGCCGCCTGCATCGCGGATCCGGACATGTTCGCCGCCCCTCTTTTTGCCGAAGAGGAGGCCTATATCAGCAAGGCGATACCGGCGCGCCGCCGCGAGTATTCCGCAGGCCGCGCCGCGGCGCGCAAGGCATTGGCCAGGGCGGGAGGCGCGCCGGAGGCCATCGTCGCCGACGCCGACCGCAGCCCGCGCTGGCCGGCCAGTTTCTGCGGCAGCATTACGCATTGCGAAGGGTTCTGTTCCGCGGTCGTCGCGCGATCGGACCATGCGTCCGGCCTGGGCTTCGATGCCGAATCCGCCAAGCCCCTCGGCGGCGAACTGCACTATCTGGTCTGCCGGCCGAATGAGCTCGAGCATTTCCAGGCCTTGCCGCCTGTCGATGGCGTGGACTGGCCCAAGCTGGCTTTCAGCGCGAAAGAATCTTTCTACAAGTGCTATTACCCCGGCACGCGATCCTTCCTCGAGTTCCGCGACGTTTCCGTAGTCTTTTCCGTCGAGCCGGGAGCGGCCGGGAAGGGCGGCTTCGCGATCGTGGTGGAGAACAAGGCCAAGCCCATGCCGCGCCCCGGCGCCGAGTTCATCGGGCGCTGGATGGCCGACGGCCGGCGCGTTTATACCGGCGTAACGCTCCCTCGTTCCTGATCGAGTCGCCTCGCGAGCGCGGCGAGAGGGTTTCGTGGTTGCGCACAGTTGCTGTCCTTTCATCGGAGAAATGAAGATGTCTAGCAACGCGTTATTGGCAGAGCTGGAGAAAGACAAGGAAGAACGGCGTGTCCGGTCGGTCAAGGTCGTGGTCTGGGATCTCGACCACACGGTCTGGAACGGCGTGCTGCTCGAAGACGAATCCGTCGCCTTGATTCCCGGCATCGTCGACGTGATCCAGGAGCTCGATCGCCGCGGCATCCTTCAGTCGATTTCGAGCAAGAACGATCACGCCACGGCCATGGCCAGGCTGGCCGCCTTCGGGCTCGCCGAGTATTTTCTCTATCCGCAGATCAACTGGGGCTCGAAGGCCGCTTCGGTCCAGGCCATCGCGACGGCGATCAATGTCGGCATCGACAGCATCGCCTTTATCGACGACCAATCCTTCGAGCGCGAAGAAGTCGCGTACTCGCATCCGGACGTGCTTTGCGTCGACGCGGTGGAGGCCGGCTCCATCCTGGAGCGCAGCGAATTCATTCCGCGCTTCGTTACGGACGAGTCCAAGAGCCGCCGGCTGATGTACCTCAGCGACATCCAGCGCAACGAGGTGGAAGAGAAATTCGAGGGGCCGAAGGAGGATTTCCTGGCCACGCTCGGCCTCAAGCTGACCCTGGGCCGGGCAACCGAAAAGGATCTGCAGCGGGCGGAGGAGCTGACCAAACGCACCCATCAGCTCAATACCACGGGCCGCACCTACAGCTACGACGAACTCAAGGCCATCATGGAGTCGCCGGACCACGAGCTGCTGATCGCCGGCCTGGAAGACAAGTTCGGCACCTACGGCAAGATCGGCCTGTGCCTGCTGGAGCGCGCGCCCGAACACTGGACGGTGAAGCTCCTGCTGATGTCCTGCCGCGTCATGTCGCGCGGGGTGGGCACCATCATCATCAATTACCTGGTGGCCGAGGCGCATAAGGCCGGCGTGCGCCTGCGCGCGGAATTCATCCGCACCGACCGCAATCGCATGATGTACATCACCTACCGCTTCAGCCATTTCCAGGATATCGGCGAAGTCGATGGCGTCAGCCTGCTGGAGAACGATTGCAGCGTGGTGTCGGACTACCCCGCGTATGCATCGGTCCACATCGTCGACGGCATCGGTTCGCGCGAGCGCGAGTTCGCCTGAGTCCGCGGCCTGCCGCGCGCGGGCCGGCATGGGCCTTTGCCCGTCGGGAATTCCATTACTGAGGCTTAAGAGGGGTGTGCGGTGAGGATCATACGTTTTCTGTTCGGATACGCCCCCGGGGTGATCCTCGCCACCACGGCCATCTCGGCCGTTGCCGGATTGAGCACGGTCTGGCTGCTGATGATCTTCAATGATCATCTCCGGGGCGTCATCGACGGCAATCAGGATCTGTGGAAATTCGTCGGCCTGTGCACCGCCGCCGCGGTGACCAGCTTTATCGCCAGGGTCAGCATTTCCAAGCTGGCCTTGTGGTCGTCCTTCGATCTGCGCCTGCAGCTGGGACGGCAGTGGATCAATACGCCGCTGGCGGACCTGGAGCGCGAGGGCAACGCCAAGCTGTTGTCTGCCGTGACCCAGGACGTGGACCGCCTGTCCGAATCCATGCGCTCGCTGCCGGCGCTGCTGGTCGACTACACGGTGACCATCGCCTCGTTCTTCTATCTGGGCTATCTGTCCTGGAAGCTGCTGCTGGTGCTGGTGTGCTTCATGCTGGCCCTGACGGTGACGCGCGAACTGATGAAGAGCCGGTTCGAGAAGCACCTGCGCGAGGCGCACACCTTCGCCGAGATGATGCTGGCCACCTACAACGCCATGAACGGCGGCATCAAAGAGCTGAAGATGAACATGGCCCGCTGGAATGGTTTCTATACGGGCGAGCTTTACGACGTATCGACCAAGCACCGGGACCGCAGCTACAGCGCCGAGCTGCTGTTCGGGGTGATCTACGGCTACTCCGAAGTGGCGTTCTTCCTCTTCGTCGGCCTGCTGATCTACGGCGCGACCCTGCTCGGCGGCATCACGCACGACGTCATGATCAGCTTCATGGTCGCCTTCCTGTATATCCGTTCGAACATGGACCGCGTGATCGAGAGCGGCGGCCAGTTCGCCCGCGCCGGAGTGGCGCTGGACAATCTGGAGGAGCTTGGCGTGTTCCGCCATGCGGCCTCGATGTCGGTTTCCGAGCTGCACTCGCGCACCACGCGCGACCGGGTGGCGACGGCGGTGGAAAACGACGTGGATCTGGGCGAGCGGCTGCATGCCTCCGGCTGCAGCATCAAGCTCACCGGCCTGCGCCATACCTATGAAGGCATCGGCGGCGATCACGGCTTCGAGTTCGGTCCGATCAACCTGTCGATCAATGCCGGCGAGCTGCTCTTCATCACCGGCGGCAACGGCAGCGGCAAGACCACATTCGCCAAGCTGCTGTGCGGCCTGTACGAGCCCGGCAGCGGCGAGGTCTCGCTCAATGGCGTGCGGGTGCAGGCGGAGAACCGTGCCTGGTACGCGCAGCATTTCGGCACGGTGTTTTCCGATTCCTATCTGTTCAGCAAGCTCTATGGCGCCGAAGACCTGCCACAGACGGACGAAGTCATCCGCGGCTATCTGCGCGAATTCCGCCTGGAAGAAAAAGTGCAGGTGCACGAGGGCAGGTTTTCGACGATCTCCCTGTCGCAAGGCCAGCGCAAGCGCCTGGCCCTGGTCACGACCTATGTCGAGGATCGTCCCATTTACCTGTTCGACGAATGGGCGGCGGACCAGGATCCGGAATTCCGCGAATTCTTCTATCACAAGATCCTGCCCGAGCTGAAAGCCAAGGGTAAGACAGTGATCGTGATCAGCCACGACGACCGCTATTACCACGTCGCGGACCGGATCATAAAACTCGAAAGCGGGCGCCTGGCCAAGGAAATCACGCAAGGCGAAGCCGTTCCCGCTTGAAGCACGTCCGCTCGATGCTGCAGCGGCCGGGGCATCGCCCCGGCTGTTGTCACTCCATGAATTGCAGTCGATGGGTGCCAGATGCGTACTACAGATAAGGACGTTTTGGGTCAGTGGCTGGTCGAGCGACTGGCGGAAATCTGCGCCATTCCGGCCTCGGAAATCGCCTGGGACGATGCCTTTTCGGACCTCGGCCTTTCCTCCAGCGAAGCCGCGACGCTGGCCGGCGAGTTCGAGCGCTGGCTGCAGACCGAACTGCCCGTCACCCTGTTCTACGACTGCGATTCGATCGGCAAGGTGCTGGAATATGTGCTGGCCTCGGCGGGCGTTCCCTCCGCGCGCGCGCCGTCACCCGCGGCCAGGCCGATGCCGCGGCAGGAGCCGATCGCCATCGTCGGCATGGCCTGCCGTTTTCCGGGTGCGCAGAATCTCGATGAGTTCTGGGAGCTGCTGGCCTCCGGCAAGGACGCGATCAGCGAAGTGCCGCCGACGCGCTGGGACCTGGACGCCGTCTACGATCCGGTGATCGGCACGCCAGGCAAGATGAATACGCGCCATGGCGGCTTTATTCCCGATATCGAGGAATTCGATGCCGACGCGTTCGGCATCGCGCCGCGCGAAGCGGAGCGCATGGATCCGCAGCAAAGGGCGATGCTGGAAGTGGCCTGGGAGGCCTTCGAGGACGCCGGCCTCAATCGCGACACCGTGCGCGGCGACCGCATCGGCGTGTTCGTCGGCCTGTCGAACCAGGAATACCGCGAGCGGCAGTTCAGCGACCGCTGCTCGATCGACGCCCTGGCCGGCACCGGCAACTCGGCCAGCATCACCGCCAACCGTATTTCCTATTTCTTCGATCTGCGCGGCCCCAGCCTGTCGATCGACACGGCCTGTTCGTCGTCCCTGACCGCGATCCACATGGCCTGCCAGAGCCTGCGCAGCGGCGAGTCGCGCACGGCGCTGGCCGGCGCGGTCAATCTGATGCTGACGCCGGAATTCACCATCGTGTTTTCGCAGGCGGGCCTGCTGTCTTCCGATGGCAAATGCCGGACGTTCGACGCCGATGCGAATGGCTATATCCGCAGCGAAGGCGCCGCGGCGATCGTGCTGAAGACTTACTCGCAGGCCCAGGCGGACGGCGACCGCATCTACGGCCTGATCCGCGGCAGTGCGATCAACCAGGACGGCCGCACGCTCGCGCTCACCACGCCCAACCGCGCGGCCCAGGAGGCGATGCTGGCCGACGCTTATGAGGCCGCGGCTATTTCGCCGGCCGAGGTCGACTACGTCGAGGCGCATGGCACGGCGACGCCGATCGGCGACGTGATCGAAGTGGCGGCCTTGTCCGCCGTCGTGGGCGCGGGCCGGCCGGCCGAGCGCAAATGCCTGATCGGTTCGGTCAAGACCAACCTGGGCCACCTCGAAGCGGCCGCCGGCATGGCCGGCATCATCAAGACCGTGCTGGCCATGCAGCATCGACAGATTCCCGCCTCGCTGCATTTCGAGCGGCCGAATCCGCGCATCGGCTTCGAGAAGACGGCGATCGAAGTCGTCACCGCGCTGCGGCCGTGGCCGGCCACCTCGCGGCCGCCGCTGGCGGGCGTCAGCGCGTTCGGCTTCGGCGGCACCAATGTGCACGTGGTGCTGGAGGCGGCGCCGCCGTCGCCGGAACCGAACGATGCAGCTGCCTTCCACGCTTTCCCCGTATCGGCCAGGACGGCCGGCGGCCTGGAACGCGCACGCCGCGTGCTCGATCGGAGCCTGCACAACGGCGGCGTGCCGTTGCGCCGCAACCTCGCCTATACGCTGACCCGGCGCGAGCCTTATCCGAACCGTGCCGTGGTCATCGCCGATGCCCATGGCGACGCCGCTCCGCTGTTCGCGGCATCCGAGCGCCTGCTCGCTCCCGGTACGGCGCCGGCCTTTGTGTTCGCCGGCGTCGGCGATCACTACCTCGGCATGGGGCAGGGCCTTTACCAGGCCGAGCCGGTCTTCCGCCATTGGGTGGATTACTGCTGCGGCTGGCTGAAAGCCGAGTTCGAACTCGATCTGCTGGACGTCTTCAAGCAGCGCCCTTCGCGTGAGGTCCATGCCGGCGACGCATTCCGCCGCATGGTCGCGGGAGAGCGCGATCTGGGCGTGCTGGGGCGCACCGAATTCGCGCAGCCGGCGGTGTTCGTACTCGAATACGCCCTGGCGCGCCTGCTGGAAACCTGGGGCGTCGAGCCGTCGGCCTGCGTCGGCTACAGCCTGGGCGAGTACACGGCGGCCACGCTTGCGGGCGTATTTTCGCTGGAAGACGGCCTGCGCATCGTCGCCACGCGCGCGCGCCTTATCGACCGGCTGCCGGCCGGCGCGATGCTGGCGGTGCCGCTGGCGGCCGAGGCGCTGGCCGCTTATCTGCAGGCCGACAAGCAACTGGCGGTCGGCATCGTCAACGGGCCGCGCCTGAGCGTCCTGTCCGGTCCGCGCGCGGCGGTCGAACAGGTCAAGCAGCGCCTGCAGGCGGACGGTGTGGTCAGCCGCCTGCTCGGCACTGCCCATGCGTTCCATTCGCCGATGATGCAGCCGGTGGCCAAGGCGCTGTCGGAGCTGATCTGCGGCATGCGCCTGTCCGCTCCGCGCATTCCCGTGCTGTCGAACGTCACCGGCGACTGGCTGCGCGACGACGAGGCGACCTCGCCGATTTACTGGGGGCGCCATCTCTGCGAAACCGTGCAATTCGCCGATTGCCTGCACAAGCTGTTCGAGCGCGAATCCGGCGCGCTGATCGAAATCGGCCCCGGGCAAAGCCTGAACTCGCTGGCCCGCCTGCATCCGGGCTTCAGCCAGCGCAAACACCTGGTGGTGTCCACCTGCCGCGGCGCGTTCGATGCGCAGGAAGACCAGGCCGTCTTCCTCAAGAGCCTTGGCGAATTCTGGTGCGCCGGCGGCGCGGTGGATTGGCGGGCACCTTTCGAGGCGGCGCCGGGCAGCCAGGTCTTCCTGCCCAGCTGGCTGTTCGAACGCCAGCGCTATTGGCTCGATGCGCAGCAACCGCTGGCGTCCTCCGCGCAGAACGCCGGCGGCAAGAACGCGGATATCGCCAAGTGGTTCTACGCGGAAACCTGGCATGAGGCGCCGGCAGCGCAGCCCGATGCGCAGGCCGGTATAGCGAACTGGCTGGTGCTGTGCGCGGACACACCCGCTGGCGAGGCGGTGAGCGCCGACTTGCATGGCCGCTCGAAGCGGCTGGTATCCACCGAAGTGGCGTCGGATCCCGAACGCCTGCGCCAGGCCATCGGCCAGATGCGCAGCGAAGGCTTCGTGCCGGACCGGATCGTGCACCTGGGCGGCCTGACCGCGGAGCTCGATGAAGACGCGCTGCAGGCGCGCGGCTACCTGAGCCTGCTGGCCTTGATGCAGGCGCTGGGCGAAAGCCGCTCCACCGCGCCCTTGCAGCTGGATGTCGTATCGAACGGGCTTTACCTGGCCCGCGCCGAAGACGCGGTGAGCGCGGCCAAGGCCACCTTGATCGGCGCGATCCGCACCATCCCGCAGGAATACCAGAACGTCACGCTGCGCAGCATCGACCTGGACGGCGTCGATGCGGCATCCGCCAGCCGCTTGCTGGCGGAGCTGCGGTCGCCGGCCAGCGACGTGGCGGTGGCCTGGCGTGGCGACATGCGCCTGGTGCAGGGCTACGAGTCCCGGCCGCTGGGCGAGGTCGCGGCGGAGCGCGACGCGCTGCGCCAGGGCGGTGTCTATGTGATTACCGGTGGCCTCGGCAACGTGGGCCTGACCATCGCCGGGATGCTGGCTCATCGCTACCAGGCAAAGATCGCACTGCTCTCGCGCCGCGCCTTTCCCGAGCGGGAGCGTTGGGAAGGCTGGCTCGCCGAACATGGCAGCGATAACGAGGTCGGCGGGCAGATCGCCAAGCTGCTGGAGATGGAGGCGGTCGGCGGCGAGGTAATGATGCTTGCCGCGGACGTTGCCGACGAGGCGCGGATGGCGGAAGCCTTCGCCGCGATCGAGCAGCGCTACGGCCAGGTGCATGGCGTGTTCCACGCCGCCGGACTGATCACGTCCGCGTCGAACAGCATCATCGCCGAGCTTACGGCGGAGCGGATCGCCCCGCATTTCAGTGCGAAGGTGCGCGGCACGCAGGTGCTCGGCCGCCTGCTCGATGCGCGGCAGGCGGATTTCTGCCTGGTGTTCTCCTCGATCTCGGTGGTGCTCGGCGGCCTGGCCTTGTCGGCCTATGTGGCGGCGAATGCATACGAGGACGGCTTCGTGCTGTCGCGCCGCGACACGGCGGGCACACGCTGGGCCACCGTCAACTGGGATACCTGGGCCCGCGACCACGGCGAACAGGACACCAAGGGCACCACGCTCGCGGCCTTCCTGATGTGGCCGGAAGAAGGCGCCGAAGCGGTGCGCCGCGTGCTGGGTTCGAATGCCTCGGCGCGGCTGATCGGCTCGACGGCGGATCTGTGGACGCGCCTGAATCAATGGGTGTACCGCAAGGCGGCCACTGCGCCGGCGGGCACGGCGGAGCGCAAGCTTTCCTACTATGCGCGCCCGGCGGTCAGTACGGCCTACGTGGCGGCCAGCAGCAAGATCGAGAAGCGCGTGGCCCGCGTGTTCCAGGACGTGCTGGGCATCGAGGCGATCGGCCTGGAGGACAATTTCTTCGAGCTGGGCGGAAACTCGCTGGTCTCGCTGCAGATCCTGGCGGAACTGCAGCGCGAGTTCGACACGCAGCTGTCGCCGATCCTTATTTTCGAAGCGCCCAGCATCAGCGCGGTGAGCCGGCGCATGGCGGCGCTGATCGGTGGCGAAGAGCAGCCCGTGGCCACCAGCGCCACGTCCAGGCGGCGCCGGCAGGCGCGGCGCGGTTCGGGTTCGAACGATATCGCCATTATCGGCATGGCGAGCCGTTCTTCCGGTGCGCCGGATATCGGCACGCTCTGGGATAACGCGCTGAACGGCGTGGAGTCGCTGGTGCGCTTCAGCGACGAGGAGCTGCGCGCCGCGGGCGTCGACCCGGCGCTGGTGCGCAATCCTGCCTACGTCAAGGTGCGCGGCGTCGTCGACGGCATCGATCTGTTTGATGCGGGCGTGTTCGGCATCAGCCCGCGCGAGGCGGAACTGATGGATCCGCAGCATCGCCTGATGCTGGAGACCGCGTGGGAGACGCTGGAGCATGCGGGTTACGACTCGCATCGCTACGAAGGCTCGATCGCCGTATTCGCCGGCACCACGCCCAGCGAGTACCAGGCCGGCTTGTTCCTGGATCGCGCGCTGTGGGAAGGGCTCAACGAGTTCGATACCTACCTGGCCAATACCCAGGATTCGCTGGCCACCCGCGTTTCCTACAAGCTCAATCTGCGCGGTCCCAGCCTTTCGGTCGGCACGTATTGCTCCACCTCGGGCGTGGCGATCCACCTGGCCTGCCAGAGCCTGCGCGCCGGCGAATCCGACATGGCGCTGGCCGGCGGCATCTCGCTGCGCGTGCCCAGCGCGATCGGCTATCTGTACGAACCCGGCAACCAGGCCTCGCCCGATGGCCTGACGCGCACCTTCGATGCGCGCGCGCAGGGCACGGTGTTTTCCGACGGCATCGGCCTGGTGCTGCTGAAGCCGCTGGAGGATGCGCTGGAGGACGGCGACACCATCCATGCGGTGATCAAGGGCTCGGCCGTCAACAATGACGGCTCGCTCAAGGCCGGTTTTACCGCGCCGAGCGTCGAGCAGCAGGCCGAAGTGATTTCGATGGCGCTCGACAGCGCGGGCCTGAGTGCGGCAGACATCCACTATGTGGAAGCCCACGGCACGGCGACCGAGCTGGGCGACCCGATCGAGGTCGCGGCGCTGACCAAGGCGTATCGCGAAAGCACCGACAAGGTGGGTTACTGCGCCCTGGGTTCGATCAAGCCCAATATCGGCCACACCGACCGCGCCGCCGGCGTGATCGGCGTGATCAAGGCCACCCACGTGCTGAAGACGGGCGTGGTGCCGCCCACGCTGCATTTCGAGCGGCCCAATCCGAAGATCGATCTCGCCAGCAGTCCGTTCGTGGTGAGCAACCAGCGGCAGGCCCTGCCGGTCACGGCGTCGCCGTGGCGTGCGGGTGTGACGACGCTGGGCGTGGGCGGTACGAATGTCCATTTCGTGCTGGAGCAGGCGCCGGAGGTGGTGCCTTCGGGTGCTTCGCGCGCGACGCAGCTGCTATTGCTGTCGGCGAAGACGCAGGCGTCGCTCGATGGCGCTGCCGCGCGACTGAGTGCGCATCTGCAGGAGCACTCCGGGCAAAGCCTGGCCGATGTGGCGTACACGCTGCAGACCGGCCGCAAGCGCCTGGAATACCGTAAGGCCGTGGTGTGCAACGAGCGTGGCGAAGCGATTGCCGCGTTGTCGGAGGGTGGCAACCAGGGGCATCTGTCGTCGAGCGGTACGCCGTCGGTGGTGTTCATGTTCCCTGGGGTGGGTGACCACTATCCGGATATGGCTGCGGATCTGTATCGCACCGAAGCGGTGTTCCGCGATCTGGTCGATCACTGCTGCGACGCGTTGCAGCCGGTGCTCGGCCTGGATCTGCGCGAGGTGTTGTTTACGCCCGCAGGCTTGTCGGGCGCGCCGCGCGCCGCGATGGATATGAAGGCGCTGCTGAAGCGCGGTGAGCAGCGTCCGGAAGGCCGCCTGCAGGAAACCTGGCTGGCCCAGCCGGCAGTGTTCGTCATCGAATACAGCCTGGCGCAGCTGCTGATGAGCTGGGGCATCCAGCCGCAGGCGATGATCGGCTACAGCGTGGGCGAGTTCGTCGCCGCGGCCGTGGCGGGCAGCCTGGGACTGGAAGATGCACTGCGCGTGGTTGCGCTGCGAGCGAAGCTGATCGAGGACTTGCCCGGCGGCGCCATGCTGGCCGTGCCGCTGTCCGAGGCTGAAGCATCCGCGCTGTTGCCGGAAGGCGTGTCGATTGCGATCTGCAATGGACCGAAGACGACGGTGGTGTCGGGATCGGAGGAGGTGATCGTCTCGTTCGAGGCCGCGCTGTCCGCGAAGTCCATCGTCAGCCGCCGCCTGCAGACCACGCATGCCTTCCATTCGCCGATGCTGGCGGGCGCGGCCGATGGACTGCGCGAACTGCTGTCGAACGTGACGTTCGCGGCACCCGCGATTCCGTACATCTCGAACCTGACCGGCACCTGGATCGGCGAACAGGAAGCCGTCTCGGCGGACTACTGGATCGCCCACATGTGCGGCACCGTGCGCTTCGCCGACGGCATCGGCGCACTGCTGAGCGAAGACAAGGGCAGGGTGCTGCTGGAGCTGGGCGCGGGTCAGAGCCTGGGCTCCTTCGTCAAGCAGCATCCGTCGTACGAACGCGGCATGGCGGTGATTCCGACCCTGCGTGCCCCGTTCCAGGAGCAGCGCGACGACGCCTATCTGTTGAGCGCCATCGGCCGCCTGTGGCTGGCCGGCATCGAACCCGATTGGGCCGCGTTCTATCGCGACGAACGCCGTCTCAAAGTTCCGCTGCCCACCTACGCCTTCGACCGCCAGCGCTACTGGATCGACGCCGAACTGCCCGCCGTGTCGCTGGCCAGAAGCCTGCTTACCCAGGCGGAGAAGTCGGCGCTGGCCGATTCGTTCTACGCGCCGTCCTGGACTGCTGCGGGAGAGATCGGCACTGCACTGAAGGCGCCGGCATCTGCCCCCGGCACCTGCTGGCTGATCTTCGCGGACGCGGACGGCATCGGCGACGCGCTGGCTGCGGCAGTGAAGCCGCTAGGCATCGAGACGGTGCTTGCGCGGCGCGGTGAAGGTTTCGCCATCGGAGAAGACGGCTCGTTCTCGCTGCGGCCTTCCATGGCCGCCGATTACGCCGCGGCACTGAAGGAACTCAAGCGCCGCAACCTCGCGCCCGGCCGCATCGTGCATCTGTGGGCGGCCGAGCACTGGCACGAGGACGTTTCGACCCATCTGCAGCAGCAGATGGACGCCGGCTTCTACAGCCTGTTCCACCTGGCCCAGGCGATCGGCGAACAACTCGCCGACACGCCCATCGAACTGTGCATCGCCGCCAGCGACCTGGAGCCCGTGCTGGGCACCGAATCGATCCATCCGGCCAAGGCCACCTTGCGCGGTCCGTGCAAGGTGATCCGCCAGGAATATGCGACAGTCGCCTGCCGCAGCATCGACCTGTTCTCGGTCAGCGACGAGGCCTTGGATGCACAGCTGCTGGGCACGCGCCTGGCCGCGGAAATCCTCGCTAACGGCGAAGACCAGTTCACCGCCTTCCGCGACGGCCGGCGCTGGGTCCCCTCCGTGGCGCCGGTACAGATCGACGCGCCGCACGATGAGGTGCCACGCCTCAAGGAAGGCGGCGTCTATTTCGTCACCGGCGGCCTGGGCGGCATCGGTTTCGCCTTCGCCGACCATGTGTACCGGACGCGCAACGCGAAGCTCGTGCTGGTCGGCCGCACCGGCTTGCCGCCGCGCGATGAGTGGAGCGCGATCCTTGCGGCCGGCAAAGACGACCAGGTCACCGAGCGCGTACGCAAGATCGGCGGCCTGATCGAGGCTGGCGCGGACGTGTTGCTGATCACCGCGGATGTCGCCGACCAGTCGCAGATGGACGATGCCGTACGCCAGGCACTCGCTCGCTTCGGCGCCGTCAACGGCGTCTTCCATGCGGCGGGCCTGCCCGGCCAGGGTCTGACCCAGTTGAAAACCGCCCAGGCTGCGGCAGCCGTGATGGCGCCGAAGATCCAGGGCACCCTGGCGCTGGACCGCGCGTTCTCCGGCCTGCAACTGGACTTCATGCTCCTGGTCTCGTCGATCGCCGCCATCGTCGGCGGCGGCCCCGGCCAGATCGATTACTGCGCGGCCAATGCCTTCATGGACGCGTTCGCGCACCGCCACCATGCGAAACATGGCATGACGGTGTCGGTCAATTTCGGCGAATGGCAATGGGACGCCTGGAGCGATGGCCTGAAGGGCTATCAGCCGGAAATGCAGGAGGCCTTGCGGCAGCACCGCCGGCAGTTCGGCATCAGCTTCGAAGAAGGCATGGAGGGCATCCGCCGCATCCTCGCCATCGACGCGCCGCAGATCATCCTGCTGCCCGAAGACGCGGTGGCGATGATCGACGCCAGCAACCGCTGCGCGGTCACCACCATCTCCAGCGCGGTACAGCAGACCCGCGGCCGCCGCCCGACGGCGTATCCGCGCCCGGCGCTGTCCAGCCAGTTCGTGGCGGCCAGCAACGAGCTGGAACGCAAGATCGCGGCGGTCTGGCAGCGTGCGCTCGGCATCGACGAGATCGGCACCAAGGACAACTTCTTCGACCTCGGCGGCAATTCGCTGGTCGGTTTGCAGGTGGTGGCCGAGCTGCGCAAGGAACTCGGCGTCGAGCTGCGCCAGGTGGTGCTGTTCGAGGCGCCGACCATCGACGCCCTGGTCCGCTACCTGTCGCCCGCGGTGGAACAGCCGGCGGAGCAGCAGGCCGGCCGGCTGCTGGCCGAGCGGCGCGAACGCGTGAGGGCCGGTAGTGCTGCGCGCGATATCGCGCTGGTCGGCATGTCCGGCCGCTTCCCGGGGGCAAGAAGCCCGCAGGAACTGTGGCGGAACGTCAGTGCCGGCGTGGAGTCGGTGACGTTCTACAGCGAAGCGGAATTGCGCGAAGCCGGCGTCAGCCCGTCGAAATTGCGCGACCCCAACTATGTGCGGGCCGGCTATGACGTGGCCGACTTCGACGTGTTCGACGCGCGCCTGTTCGGTTATTCGCCGCGCGAGGCGGAGTTTATCGATCCGCAGCATCGCCAGTTCCTCGAATGCGCCTGGGAGGCGCTGGAGGATGCCGCCTGCGATCCGGAGAGCCATCCCGGGCTGATCGGCATCTTTGCCGGCGCGGCCGGCAGCGCCTACGGGCGCCATGTCTTCGGCCATCCCGAACTGCTCACCTCCGGCATGGCGGTGCTGCAGGCCAATATCGGCAATAACAACGACGCGCTGGCGACCCGCGTTGCCTATAAGCTGAATCTGCGCGGCCCGGCCATGTCGGTGCAGACCTTCTGCTCGACCTCGGGCACCGCCATGCATGCGGCTTGCAAAAGCCTGCAGTACGGCGAATGCGATATCGCCCTGGCGGGCGGCGTGAATATCGCCATCTCCGGCAAGGCGGGTTATCTCTACGAGCAGGGCGGTATCGATTCGCCCGATGGCCATACCCGCACCTTCGACGCCGATGCCAAGGGCTCGGTGATCGGCGACGGCGTGGCCGTGGTGGTGTTCAAGCGCCTGGAAGACGCGCTCGCCGACGGCGACCATATCTACGCGGTGGTGAAGGGCTCGGCCCTCAATAACGACGGCTCGCTCAAGGTCGGCTATACCGCGCCCAGCATCGAAGGCCAGGCCGCGGTGATCACCGAAGCCCTGTCGGTGGCGGGCGTGGCGGCGGACAGCATCAGCTTTATCGAAACGCATGGCACCGCCACGGAGCTGGGCGATCCGATCGAAGTGGCGGCGCTGACCAAGGCGTATCGCCTGAGCACCGACCGGGTGGGCTTCTGCGCGCTGGGTTCGGTCAAGACCAATATCGGCCATCTGGACCGCGCGGCCGGCGTGACCGGCATGATCAAGGCCGTGCTGTCGCTGCAGCACGAGCGCATCGCGCCGGTGCTGCATTTCAAGGCGCCGAATCCGGGCATCGATTTCGCCGGCAGTCCGTTCTATGTGGCGGCAGAAGCGGCCGCCTGGCCGCGTGGAGCGGCGCCACGCCGCGCTGGCGTCAATGTGCTTGGCGTCGGCGGTACCAATGTGCATTTCATTCTGGAAGAGGCGCCGGAAGTCGAGCCGTCCGGTCCGTCGCGTGCGGCGCAGCTGCTGTTGCTGTCGGCCAAGACGCAGGCGTCGCTCGACGGTGCGGCCGCGCGATTGAGCGCGCACCTGCAGGAGCATCCCGAGCAACAACTGGCCGATGTGGCCTACACGCTGCAGACCGGTCGCAAGCGTCTGGAATACCGCAAGGCGGTGGTGTGCAACGAGCGCGGCGATGCCGTCGTGGCGCTGTCGGAAGGCGGCGATCAGGGGCATCTGTCGTCGAGCGGCATGCCGTCGGTGGTGTTCATGTTCCCCGGGGTGGGCGACCACTATCCGGATATGGCCGCGGACCTGTATCGCACCGAAGCCGTATTCCGCGATCTAGTCGATCACTGCTGCGAGGTGCTGCAGCCGGTGCTCGGCCTGGATCTGCGCGAGGTGCTGTTCACGCCGGGTGGCTTGTCCGGCGAACCGCGCGCATCGATGGATATGAAGGCGTTGCTGAAGCGCGGCGAACAGCGTCCGGAAGGTCGTCTGCAGGAAACCTGGCTGGCCCAGCCGGCGGTGTTCGTTATCGAGTACAGCCTGGCTCAGCTGCTGATGAGCTGGGGTATTCAGCCGCAGGCGATGATTGGTTACAGCGTCGGCGAGTTCGTCGCCGCGGCCGTGGCGGGCAGCGTCGAGCTGGAAGATGCGCTGCGCCTTGTGGCCTTGCGCGCGAAGCTGATCGAAGACCTGCCGGGCGGCGCGATGCTGGCGATTCCGCTTTCGGAGGCGGACACGGCGGCGTTGTTGCCGGAAGGCGTATCCGTCGCGATCTGCAACGGTCCGAAGACCACGGTGGTGTCGGGTGCAGATGATGCCGTGGCTTCGTTCGAAGCCATCCTGGCCGCCAGATCCATCGTCAGCCGCCGCCTGCAGACCACGCACGCCTTCCACTCGCCGATGCTGGCGGGAGCGGCTGAAGGGCTGCGCGAGCTGTTGTCGAGCGTGACGTTCGCGGCACCCGCGATCCCGTACATCTCGAATCTCACCGGT
The DNA here is from genome assembly GCF_018599165.1 of Dyella sp. LX-66. NCBI lineage: Bacteria > Pseudomonadati > Pseudomonadota > Gammaproteobacteria > Lysobacterales > Rhodanobacteraceae > Dyella > Dyella sp. LX-66. The sequence continues at coordinate 102,566 of NZ_JAHFVJ010000005.1, read as the reverse complement.
ACCTGGATCGGCGAACAGGAAGCGGCATCGGCTGACTACTGGATCGCCCACATGTGCGGCACCGTGCGCTTCGCCGACGGCATCGCCGCACTGCTGGACGAAGACAAGGGCAGGGTGCTGCTGGAGCTGGGCGCGGGCCAGAGTCTGGGTTCCTTCGTCAAGCAGCATCCGTCGTACGAACGCGGCATGGCGGTAATCCCGACCCTGCGCGCCCCGATCCAGGAACAGCGCGACGACGCCTATCTGTTGAGCGCCATCGGCCGCCTGTGGCTGGCCGGCATCGAGCCGGACTGGGCGGCGTTCTATCGCGAGGAACGCCGGCTCAAGGTTTCCCTGCCGACCTACGTCTTCGAAAAGCAGCGCTACTGGATCGAACCGGCCGTCGACGCCAATGCGCAGATCGACACCGGCGAAGTCTCGCTGATCACCCGCCTGATGGAGCATGCGGAAAAGCTTCCGCTCGAAGACTCCTTCTACGTGCCGTCGTGGAAGATCGCCGGCACCGTCGACGGCCCCTTGAGCGCCCCCGCGTCCGCCGCCGGCAGTTGCTGGCTGATCTTTGCGGATGCGGACGGCATCGGCGCGGCGCTGGCCGCGGCGATGAAGCCGCTGGGCATAACGAGCGTGCTGGCTCGCCGCGGCGAGCATTTCGCGGTCGCGCCGGACGGTTCCATCACCCTGCGCGCCGCGGCGGAGGCCGACTACGCCTCGCTGCTGAAGGAGCTCAAGCGCCGCAACCTGGTGCCCGGCCGCATCGTGCATCTGTGGGCTGCCGAGGCATGGGATGCCGATCTTTCCGGCCATCTGGACGAGCACCTGGATGCGGGCTTCTACAGCCTGTTCCACCTGGCCAGGGCCATCGGCGAACGGCTGACCGACACGCTGATCGAGCTGGACATCGTCGCCAGCGACCTGGAGCCCGTGCTGGGCACCGAATCGTTGCACCTGACCAAGGCCACGCTGCGTGGGCCTTGCAAGATCATCCGCCAGGAGTTCGCGGCGGTCGCTTGCCGCAGCATCGATCTGTTCTCCTCCGACGAAGCAGCATTGAGCGCGGAACAGCTGGCACGGCGCCTTGCCGCCGAGCTGCTCGGCGGCAAGGATCAGTTCACCGCTTTCCGCGAAGGCCAGCGCTGGATTCCCGTCGCCGAGCCGGTGCATATCGAAGCGCCGGCCGCGGACGAGATGCCGCGCCTGAGAGAGGGCGGCGTCTATTTCATTACCGGCGGCCTGGGCGGCATCGGCCTGGCCTTTGCCGATTACCTCTACCGCATGCGCCGCGCCAAGCTCGTGCTGGTGGGCCGCAGCGGCCTGCCGCCGCGCGAAGAGTGGCCCGCCTTGCTGGCGGCCGGCCAGGACGACCGCGCCACCGAACGCGTGTGCAAGATCAGCGGCCTGATCGACGCCGGCGCCGAGGTGCTGACCATCGTCGCGGACGTGGCTGACCAGGCGCAGATGGACGATGCCGTGCGCCAGGCGCTGGAGCGCTTTGGCGCCATCCATGGCGTCTTCCACGGCGCCGGCCTGCCGGGCCAGGGCCTGACCCAGCTCAAGACCGTGCAGGCGGTGGCGCAGGTGATGGCGCCGAAGATCCAGGGCACCCTGGCGATCGACCGCGCCTTCGCCGGCGTGGAGCTGGACTTCATGATCCTGGTCTCCTCGGTGGCCGCCATCGTCGGCGGCGGCCCCGGTCAGATCGATTACTGCGCGGCCAACGCCTTCATGGATGCGTTCGCGCAACGCCACCACGCGAAGCATGGCCGCACTGTAGCGATCAACTTCGGCGAATGGCAATGGGATGCCTGGAGCGATGGCCTGAAGGGCTATCAGCCGGAGATGCAGGAAGCGCTGCGCAGCCACCGCAAGCAGTTCGGCATCACCTTCGAAGAGGGCATGGAAGCGATCCGCCGCATCCTCGCCATCGACGTGCCGCAGATCGTGCTGTTCCCCGAAGACGCGGCCGCGGTGATCGCCAGCAGCAATGCCTGCGTCATCTCCAATATCTCCAGCGCCGTGCAGCAGACGCGCGGCCGCCGGCCGACGGCGTATCCGCGTCCGGAGCTTTCCAGCCAGTTCGTGGCGGCGAGCAATGAGCTGGAGCGCAAGATCGCCGCGATCTGGCAGCGCGCGCTGGGCATCGACCAGATCGGCACCAAGGACAACTTCTTCGACCTCGGCGGCAATTCGCTGGTCGGCCTGCAAGTGGTGGCCGATCTGCGCAAGGAGCTGGATATCGAGGTGCGCCAGGTGGTGCTGTACGAGGCGCCGACCATCGACGCCCTGGTGCGCTACCTGTCGCCGGCAGCCGAAGCGCCCGCGGACCAGGATGCCGGCCAGTTGCTGGCCGAGCGCCGCGAACGGGCGCGTGCCGGTGGCGTGGCTTCCCGCGATATCGCACTGGTCGGCATGGCCGGCCGCTTCCCGGGCGCGATGACGCCGCGCCAGCTGTGGAAGAACATCAACGAGGGCACCGAGGCGGTCACCTTCTACACCGACGCGGAATTGCTCGCGGCCGGCGTTGCGCCGGCCACCTTCGCCAACCCGAACTACGTCAAGGCCGGCTGCGATATCCCCGATTTCGATCTGTTCGACGCACGGCTGTTCGGTTATGCGCCGCGCGAGGCGGAGTTTATCGATCCCCAGCATCGCCAGTTCCTCGAATGCGCCTGGGAGGCGCTGGAGGACGCGGCCTGCGACCCGTCCAGCTATCGCGGCCTGATCGGCGTATTCGGCGGTTCGACCAACAGTACGTACACCGAGAACCTGCTGTCGCGTCCGGACGTGGTCGATACCGGCGTGGACATGCTGCAGGTCATCATCGGTAACAACAACGATGCGCTGGCGACCCGTGTCGCCTACAAGCTCAATCTGCGCGGCCCGGCCATATCGGTGCAGACCTTCTGCTCGACCTCCGGCGTGGCGATGCATTTCGCCTGCAAGAGCCTCCTGCTCGGCGAATCCGATGTCGCCCTGGCCGGCGGCGTGAACATCGGCATCAACGGCAAGGCGGGCTACATGTACACCGAGGGCGGCATCACGCCGCCGGACGGCCATACCCGCACCTTCGATGCCGACGCCAAGGGCTCGGTGCTCGGCGACGGCGTGGCCGTAGTGGTGTTCAAGCGCCTGGAGGATGCGCTGGCCGACGGCGACCATATCTATGCCGTGGTCAAGGGTTCGGCCATCAACAACGACGGCTCGTTCAAGGTCGGCTACACCGCGCCCAGCGTCGAGGGCCAGGCTGCGGTGGTCACCGATGCGCTGGCAGTGGCCGGCGTGCCGGCCGAAAGCATCGGCTTTATCGAGACGCACGGCACGGCGACGGAGCTGGGCGATCCGATCGAAGTGGCGGCGCTGACCAAGGCGTATCGCCAGAGCACCGGCAAGGTGGGTTATTGCGCGCTGGGTTCGATCAAGCCCAATGTCGGCCATCTGGATCGTGCGGCCGGCGCCACCGGCATGATCAAGGCGGCCCTGTCGCTGCAGCACGAGCGCATTACGCCGGTGCTGCATTTCAAGGCGCCGAATCCGAATATCGATTTCGCCAGCAGCCCGTTCTTCGTGGCGGACCGCGACCTGGCCTGGCCACGCGGTGCGGAGCCGCGGCGTGCCGGCGTCAACGTGCTGGGCCTGGGCGGCACCAATGTGCACTTCATTCTGGAAGAGGCACCGGAAGTCGAGCCCTCCGGTCCGTCGCGTGCGGCGCAGTTGCTGCTGCTGTCGGCCAAGACGCAGGCGTCGCTCGACGGCGCGTCATCGCGCCTGAGTGCTTACTTGCATGAACATCCCGGGCAAAGCCTCGCGGATGTGGCCTACACGCTGAAGGTCGGCCGCAAGCGGCTGGAATTCCGCAAGGCCGTGGTGTGCAACGAACGCGGCGAAGCCATGGCGGCGCTGGAGCAGGGCGGCGAGCAGGGTCATCTGCCGCCGAATGCGAAGCCGTCCGTGGTGTTCATGTTCCCGGGTGTGGGCGACCACTACACCGATATGGCGGCGGATCTGTATCGCACCGAAGCGGTGTTCCGCGATCTGGTCGATCACTGCTGCGAGGTGCTGCAGCCAGTGCTCGGCCTGGATCTGCGCGAGGTGCTGTTCACGCCGGGTGGTCTGTCCGGCGAGCCGCGTGCGGCGATGGATCTGAAGGCGCTGATCAAACGTGGCGACGAGCGTCCGGAAGGCCGCCTGCAGGAAACCTGGCTGGCCCAGCCGGCGGTGTTCGTCATCGAATACAGCCTGGCGCAGCTGCTGATGAGCTGGGGCATCCAGCCGCAGGCGATGATCGGCTACAGCGTCGGCGAGTTCGTGGCGGCCGCGGTGGCGGGCAGCGTGGAGCTGGAGGATGCGCTGCGCCTGGTGGCCTTGCGCGCGAAGTTGATCGAAGACCTGCCGGGCGGCGCCATGCTGGCGGTTCCGCTTTCGGAGGCGGATACCGCGGCGTTGTTGCCGGCAGGCGTGTCGATCGCGATCTGCAACGGCCCGAAGACCACGGTGGTATCGGGATCGGAAGAGGCGATCGTCTCGTTCGAGGCTGCGCTGTCCGCGAAGTCCATCGTCAGCCGCCGCCTGCAGACCACGCATGCCTTCCATTCGCCGATGTTGGCAGGTGCGTCCGACGGGCTGCGCGAGCTGTTGTCGAACGTGACGTTCGCAGCACCGGCCATTCCCTACATCTCGAACCTGACCGGTACCTGGATCGGCGCGCAGGAAGCGGCTTCGGCCGATTACTGGGTGTCGCACATGTGCGGCACCGTGCGTTTCGCCGATGGCATCGGCGTATTGCTCGGCGAAGACAAGGGCAGGGTGCTGCTGGAGCTGGGCGCGGGCCAAAGTCTGGGGTCGTTCGTCAAGCAGCATCCGTCGTACGCGCGCGGGATGTCGGTGATCCCGACGCTGCGCGCCCCGTTCCAGGAACAGCGCGACGACGCCTACCTGCTGAGCGCCATCGGCCGCCTGTGGCTGGCCGGCATCGAACCCGACTGGACCGCGTTCTATCGCGACGAACGCCGCCTCAAGCTCCCGCTGCCGACCTATGCCTTCGACCGCCAGCGCTACTGGATCGAAGCCGGCGACCGCGTCGAGTACAAGGCGCACAAGCCCGCGCCCCTGGGGCAGAAGGCCGAACTCGAAGACTCCTTCTATCTGCCGTCGTGGAAGCCGGCCGGCCCGCTGGCCGGCTTGCCGGATGCGTCGAGCGTGCCCGCAGGGTCGTGCTGGCTGGTCTTTGCGGATGCGGACGGTATCGGCGACGCGCTGGCCGCGGCCGTCAAGCCGCTGGGCATTGAAACGGTGCTGGTGCGCCGTGGTGCGGGCTTCGCCATCGCTGCGGATGGATCGCTGACGATCCGCGCGACGGAAAAACAGGACTACATCGCCGCGCTCAAGCAGCTCAAGGATCGCGGCCTGGCCCCGTCCCGCATCGTCCACCTGTGGGCGGCGGAGCGCTGGAGCGAGGACCTGGCGAGCCATCTGCAGGAGCAGATGGACGCCGGCTTCTACAGCCTGTTCCATCTCGCCCAGGCCATCGGCGAGCGGCTGGGTGACACGCCGCTGGAGCTGTGCATCGTCGGCAGCGACATGGAATCCGTGCTGGGCACGGAGGCGATCCACCCGGCCAAGGGCACGCTGCGCGCACCGTGCAAGGTGATCCGCCAGGAATACGGCGCGGTCGTCTGCCGCAGCATCGACCTGTTCTGCGCCGAAGAAGCCTTGCCCGCCGCCAGCCTGGGCCAGCGCCTGGCCGCGGAAATCCTCTGCGGCGGCGAAGAGCAGTTCAGTGCATTGCGCGAGGGACAGCGCTGGCTTCCGCTGGTCGAGCCGGTGCGGATCGAAGCCGCGCCGCAGGATGTGCCGCGCCTGAAGCAGGGCGGCGTCTATTTCGTGACCGGCGGCCTGGGCGGCATCGGCTTCGCGTTTGCCGAGCACGTGCACCGCACTCTGAACGCAAAGCTCGTGCTGGTGGGCCGTTCCGGCCTGCCGCCGCGCGAGCAGTGGGCCGGCATCGTTGCGGAAGGCAAGGACGACCAGGTCACCGACCGCGTGCGCAAGATCGGCGGCCTGATCGATGCCGGCGCCGAGGTGCTGATCATCACCGCCGACGTGGCCGACCGGGCGCAGATGGACGCTGCCGTGCAGCAGGCGCTCGCACGCTTCGGCACCGTCCACGGTGTGTTCCACGCGGCCGGCCTGCCGGGCCAGGGCCTGACCCAGCTCAAGACCGTGCAGATCGCCGCCGAGGTGATGGCGCCGAAGATCCAGGGCACGCTGGCGCTGGATCGCGCCTTCGCCGCGGTGAAACTGGACTTCATGCTCCTGGTCTCCTCGATCGCCGCCATCACCGGCGGCGGCCCGGGCCAGATCGATTACTGCGCGGCCAACGCTTTCATGGATGCCTTCGCGCAGCGCAACCACGCCAGGCACGGCATGACCGTGTCGGTCAATTTCGGCGACTGGCAGTGGTCGCCCTGGGGCGGCCTGCTCAAGGGCTATCAGTCGGAAATGCGCGATGCGATGGTGCAGTACCGCGAGCGCTTCGGCATCACCTTCGACGAGGGCATGGAGGGCGTCCGCCGCATCCTTACGCTCGACGTGCCGCGGATCGCCCTGGTGCCGGAAGATGCGGTGGCGATGATCGAGGGCAGCAATACCTGCATCGTCGCCAATATCGCCGCGGCGCTGCAGCAGCGGCGCCAGATGGTGGCGGAGGGCGGGCCGCAGGCGCCGCTGGATCTGTCGTTCTACCGCGATGTGTGGCGTCCTGCCGCCGGCGGCAGGAGCGAGCGGAAGCTGTCCTACTTTGCGCGGCCCTCGATCAGCACCGCCTATGTCGCGGCCAGCAACGAAATCGAAAAGCGCGTGGCGCGGGTGTTCCAGGACGTGCTGGGCATCGAGAAGGTGGGGCTCGAAGACAACTTCTTCGAGCTCGGCGGCAATTCGCTGATCTCGCTGCAGATCCTGGCCGAGCTGCAGCGCGAGTTCGACATGCAGCTGTCGCCGATCCTGATCTTCGAGGCGCCGAACGTCAGCACCATCAGCCGGCATCTGCTCGGCCTGACCGGTGCGGATGCCGCCGCGGCGGCCGAGCCGGCGGCGCCGCTCAGGCGCCGGCGCGTCCGGCGCGGTGGCGGACAAACGGATATCGCCATCATCGGCATGATCGCGCGCGCCCCCGGCGCGCCGGACGTCGCCACCTTGTGGAGCAACGTGCTCAACGGCGTCGAGTCGATGACCCGCTTCAGCGACGAGGAGCTGTTTGCCGCGGGCGTGAATCCGGCGGTGATGCGCCATCCCGACTACGTCAAGAGCCGCGGCATCGTTACCGATATCGACCTGTTCGACCCGGGCGTGTTCGGCATGAGTCCGCGCGAAGCGGAGCTGATGGACCCGCAGCATCGCCTGATGCTGGAAATCGCCTGGCAGACGCTGGAACACGCCGGCTACGACTCCAACCGCTACGACGGTTCCATCGGCGTGTTCACCGGTACCGCGCCCAGCGGCTACATGATGACCATGCACGCCGACCGCGAGCTGTGGCCGGACCTGGACACCTCCGACACGCATCTGGCCAACAGCCAGGATTCGCTGGCCACGCGCGTCTCGTACAAGCTCAATCTCAACGGCCCCAGCCTTTCCGTCGGCACGCATTGCTCGACCTCGGGCGTGGCCATCCACCTGGCCTGCCAGAGCCTGCGCACCGGCGAGTCCGACATGGCGCTGGCCGGCGCCATCTCGCTGCACGTGCCGGGGCGGCAGGGCTATCTGTTCGTGCAGGGCGACCAGGGTTCGCCGGACGGCCATACGCGCACCTTCGACGCGCGGGCGCAGGGCACGGTGTTCTCCGATGGCGCGGGCATGGTGCTGCTCAAGCGGCTGGACGATGCGCTGGCCGACGGCGACACCATCCATGCGGTGATCAAGGGCACGGCGGTCAACAACGACGGTTCGTTGAAGGCCGGCTTTACCGCGCCCAGCGTGGAGCGACAAGCCGAAGTGGTGGCCATGGCCATCGACGATGCAGGGCTCAGCGCGGCGGACATCCTCTATGTGGAGGCGCACGGCACGGCGACCGAGCTGGGCGATCCGATCGAATTCGCGGCACTGACGCGTGCGTTCCGCGAGACCACCGACGCCCGCCGTTTCTGCGCGCTGGGTTCGATCAAGACCAATATCGGCCATACCGACCGCGCCGCGGGTGTGATCGGCGTGATCAAGGCCACCCACGTATTGAAGACGGGCGTGGTGCCGCCGACCCTGCATTTCGAGCGGCCCAATCCGAAGATCGACCTGGACAACAGCCCGTTCGTGGTGAGCAACCAGCGGCAGCAGCTGCCGGCGGCGGTGTCGCCGTGGCGTGCCGGCGTGACCGCGCTGGGCGTGGGCGGCACCAATGCGCATATCGTGCTGGAGCAGTGCCCGGAGCCGGTGCTGCCGGCCGAGGGCAGGGCGTGGCAGTTCCTGACCTTGTCGGCCAAGACCGCCGGCTCGCTCGATGCCATGCGCAACAGCCTGGCCGATGCACTCGAAGCCGATGCGGATCTCAACGTCGCCGATGCGGCATTTACGCTGCAGTACGGGCGCCGCGAGTTCGGCGAGCGCCTGGCCGTGGTGGGTCACGATCGCGAGGAGCTGATTCGTGCATTGCGCGGACAGCAGCAGGAGCGCAGCTTCCGCAGCGCCGGCAATGCAGGCAAGCGGCCGGTGGCGTTCCTGTTCCCCGGCGTGGGCGAGCAATACGTCGGCATGGCGGCCGGTTTGTATGAAACCGAGGCGGTGTTCCGCCAGGAAATGGATGCCTGCTTCGAGTTGCTGCAGGCGCAGTTCCAGCTGGACCTGAGGCCGGTGCTTTTCGCCGAAGCGGCGCTCACGCCGGACCGGGCCAAGCAGTTCCTGCGCGGCGAAGCGCCGCAGGATGAGGCCACGCTGCGGCTTGGCCAGACGCAGTACGCGCAGCCGTGCATGTTCGTCGTCGAATACTGCCTGGCGCGCCTGCTGATCAGTTGGGGCATCGTGCCCGAGGCGCTGCTCGGCTACAGCGTCGGCGAGTTTGCCGCCGCTGCCATTGCCGGCATCCTGTCGCTGCCGGATGCATTGAAGCTGGTGGCCGGCCGCGCGCGCATCATCGCCGAGCTGCCCGGTGGCGCCATGCTGGCGGTGCCGCTGGCGGAAGCCGAGGTGCGGCCGCTGCTGAGCGCCGGGCTGGCGATCGGCATCGGCAACGGGCCGAAGCTCACCGTGGTGTCGGGACCGGAGGCGGCGATCGCCGCGTTCGAGGCCTTGCTGGCCTCGAAGGAGATCGTCAGCCGCCGCCTGCAGACCAGCCATGCCTTCCACTCGCCGATGATGGATGGCGCGGCCCCCGCCTTGCGGCAGCTGCTGTCGACGGTGCAGTTGCATGCGCCGCAGCGGGCCTGCCTGTCGAACGTCACCGGCAGCTGGATCACCGCCGCCGAGGCGACCGATCGCGAGTACTGGGTCCGGCATATGTGCCAGACGGCGCGCTTCGCCGACTGCCTGGACAGCCTGGTCGCCAAGGACGATTGGGCGATGGTCGAAGTGGGTCCGGGCCTCAGCCTGGGTTCGCTGGTCAAACAGCATGGCCTTGCCCGCAAGGCCACGGCGACGCCCGTCGTCGTCTCGACCATGCGCATGGCTTATCTCGCCGACGACGACCTGGCCGTGCTGACCGCGGCGCTCGCCCGCCTGTGGGTCGCCGGCTTGGCGCCCGACTGGCATGCCTATCACGGCGCCGCCGCGCGCCGGCGCATTCCGCTGCCGGGCTACGCCTTCGAACGGCAGCGTTATTGGATCGAAACGCGGCCGGAATTCGCTGCCGCCGCAGCGGGCGCGGGCGGCAAGATCGCCGATATCGGCCAGTGGTTCTACGCGGAAACCTGGAGCGAGACGCCCCGCGGCGCCGACGAAACGGAGACGGCGGCAAGCTGGCTGGTGCTGTCGCACGACAGCGAGGCCTGCCGCGCCTTGCTCGCCGGCTTGCGCGCGAAGGCGCCGCAGGTGGTGGACGTGCCGGCGGACGCGGGCTTCGACCGGCTGAAGCAGGCGATCGGCGATCTGCGGCGGGACGGCAAGGTGCCGGGCCGCATCGTTCACCTCGGCAACCTGAGCGACGAACCGGACTTCGGCGCGCTGCAGGCCGGCGGCTACCTGAGCCTGCTGAGCCTGGTGCAGGCCTTGGGCGAGAGCCGCGTCACCACGCCGGTGCGGCTGGACGTTGTCTCGAACGGACTCTATGCCGCGCGTCCCGGCGATGCGGTGAGCGCCGCCAAGGGCACCCTGGTCGGTGCCATCCGCACCATTCCGCAGGAGTACCAGAACGTCGCCGTGCGCAGCATCGATATGGATGGCGCCGGCACGGAAGGCGTGGAGCATCTGCTGGCGGAACTCGCCGCGCCGGCGACGGACGTGGCGGTCGCCTACCGCGGCGGCACGCGCCTGGTGCAGGCCTATGCCTCGGCGCCGCTGGACGAAGTGGCAGCGGAGCGCGATGCGCTGCGCCAGGGTGGCGTGTATCTGATCACCGGTGGACTGGGCCATGTGGGCCTGACTCTGGCCGGCATGCTGGCGCGCGACTATGCGGCGAAGGTCGCCCTGCTGTCGCGGCGCGCTTTCCCTGCACGCGAGGAGTGGGACGGCTGGATCGCCGCGCGCGATGCGGAGGATCCGGTCAGCCGCCAGATCGCCAGGCTGCGCGAGATGGAAGCGGCCGGCGGCGAAGTGATGGTGCTGGCCGGCGACGTGGCCGACGAGGCGCGCATGGGCGACGTGTTCGCCTGGCTGGAACAGCGCCATGGCCAGGTGCATGGTGTGTTCCATGCCGCCGGCCTGGTCGACGGCGACAAGCAGGCCATCATCGCCGCCACCGGCAAGGCGCAGGTCGATGCGCATTTCGCGCCCAAGGTGCAGGGCACCCTGGTGCTGTCGCGCCTGCTGGCCTCGCGCAAGGTGGATTTCTGCCTGCTGTTCTCGTCCGTATCGACCGTGCTGGGCGGACTCACCCTGGCAGCCTATGCGGCGGCCAATGCCTTCGAAGCCAATTTCGCCCTGTCGCACCGTGCCGCGAACGGCACGCGCTGGCTGGCGGTGGACTGGGATACCTGGGGGCATGCCGACCGCGTGGAAGGCCACAAGGGCACCACGCTGGAAGCGTTCGTGATGTGGCCAGACGAAGGACTGGAAGCGCTGCGGCGCGTGCTCGGCTCCAGCCAGTCCAGCCGACTGATCAACTCGACCGCCGACCTGCGCGCGCGCCTCGATCAATGGGTGTATCGCAAGGGCGCGCCGGCCGGCGCGAAGCGCGAGCGCAAGCTGTCGTATTACGCGCGTCCGCAGATCAGCACGGCCTACGTGGCCGCCAGCAACGAGATCGAGAAGCGCGTGGCGCGGGTGTTCCAGGACGTGCTGGGCATCGAGAAGATCGGCCTGGAGGACAACTTCTTCGAGCTCGGCGGCAATTCGCTGATCTCGCTGCAGATCCTGGCCGAGCTGCAGCGCGAGTTCGAGCTGCAGCTGTCGCCGATCCTGATGTTCGAGGCGCCCAGCGTCAGCAGCATCAGCAAGCACCTGCTGACGGTGTGCGGCGTGGAGGGGCTGCCTGCCGAGGCGCCGGCTCCGCTCAGGCGCCGGCGCGGCCGGCGCGAGGCGGTGCGTTCGGATATCGCCATCATCGGCATGTCCGTGCGCGGCCCAGGCGCGCCGGATGTGGCGACGCTGTGGGACAACGTGCGCAACGGCGTCGAGTCGATGACCCGCTTCAGCGACGACGAGCTGTATGCGGCCGGCGTGGACGCGGCCACGGTGCGCCATCCGGACTACGTCAGGAGCCGCGGCATCGTCGACGATATCGACCTGTTCGATCCGGGCGTGTTCGGCATGAGCCCGCGCGAAGCGGAGCTGATGGACCCGCAGCATCGCCTGATGCTGGAGATCGCCTGGCAGGCGCTGGAGCATGCCGGCTACGACTCGCATCGCTACGACGGCTCCATCGGCGTCTTCACCGGCACCGCGCTGAGCAGCTACATGCTGGGCCTGTACGTGGACCGGGAGCTGTGGGCGGATATCGAGTCCTTCGATACCTACCTGGCCAATACGCAGGATTCGCTCGCCACGCGCGTCTCCTACAAGCTCAACTTGAATGGCCCCAGCCTTGCCGTCGGCACGTATTGCTCCACCTCGGGCGTGGCCATCCACCTGGCTTGCCAGAGCCTGCATGCCGGCGAATCCGACATGGCGCTGGCCGGCGGCATTTCGCTGCGCGTGCCCAGCCATCGCGGCTATCTGTTCGTGCCGGGCGACCAGGGTTCGCCCGATGGCCATACCCGCACCTTCGATGCGCGGGCGCAGGGCACGGTGTTCTCCGATGGCGGCGGCATGGTGCTGCTCAAGCGCCTGGACGATGCGCTGGCCGACGGCGACACCATCCATGCGGTGATCAAGGGCACGGCGGTCAATAACGACGGCTCGCTGAAAGCCGGGTTCACCGCGCCGAGTGTCGAGCGGCAGGCCGAAGTGGTGGCGATGGCCATCGACGATGCCGGGCTGACGGCCGAGGACATCCATTACGTGGAAGCCCACGGCACCGCCACCGAACTGGGCGACCCGATCGAATTCGCCGCGCTGACCCGCGCGTTCCGCGAAACCACTGACGCGCGCCAGTTCTGCGCGCTCGGTTCGATCAAGACCAATATCGGCCACACCGACCGCGGCGCGGGCGTGATCGGCGTGATCAAGGCCACCCACGTATTGAAGACCGGCGTGGTGCCGCCGACCCTGCATTTCGAGCGGCCCAATCCGAAGATCGATCTGGACAACAGCCCATTCGTGGTGAGCAGCCAGCCCCAGGCCTTGCCGGCCACGGCATCGCCGTGGCGCGCGGGCGTCACTGCGCTGGGCGTGGGCGGCACCAATGCGCATATCGTGCTGGAACAGAGTCCGGCGCCGCTGGCGTCGTCCGCGGGCAGGGCGTGGCAGTTCCTGACCTTGTCGGCGAAGAACGCCGTTTCGCTCGACGCCATGCGCGCCAACCTGGCCGATGCGCTCGAAGCCGATGCGGATATCAATGTCGCCGATGCGGCGTTTACGCTGCAGTACGGGCGCCGCGAGTTCGGCGAGCGCCTGGCGGTGATCGGCCACGATCGCGAGGACATGATCCGTGCGCTGCGCGAGCAGCCGTCGGATCGCTGCTTCCGCAGCGCCGGTAATGCCGGCAAGTGGCCGGTGGCCTTCCTGTTCCCCGGCGTGGGCGAGCAATACGTCGGCATGGCGGCGGGCTTGTACGAAGCCGAAGCCGTGTTCCGCCAGGAGATGGACGCCTGCTTCGAACTGCTGCAGGCGCAGTTCCAGCTGGACCTGCAGCCGGTGCTGTTTGCCGAGGCCGCGAAGGCGCCGGACAAGGCGAAGCAGTTCCTGCGCGGCGAAGCGCCGCAGGACGAAGCTTCGCTGCGGCTGAGCCGGACGCAGTATGCGCAGCCGTGCATGTTCGTCGTCGAATACTGCCTGGCCCGCCTGCTGATGAGCTGGGGCATCGTGCCCGAGGCCTTGCTCGGCTATAGCGTCGGCGAATTTGCCGCCGCTGCCATTGCCGGCATCCTGTCGTTGCCGGATGCATTGAAACTGGTGGTCGGCCGCGCGCGCATCATCGCCGGGCTGCCGGGCGGCTCCATGCTGGCCGTGCCGCTGTCGGTGGACAAGCTCAAGCCGATGCTGGGGCCGGATCTGGCGGTCGGCATCAGCAACGGCGCGCATCTCACCATCGTGTCCGGACCGGATGCGGCCATCGAAGCCTTCGAAGCGATCCTCACCGCCAAGGAGGTGGTCAGCCGCCGCCTGCAGACCAGCCATGCCTTCCACTCGCCGATGATGGAAGGCGCCGCGGCTGAGCTGCGGCAGCTGCTGTCGACGGTCGAGCTGCACGCGCCGCAGCGGCCCTGCCTGTCGAACGTGACCGGCGACTGGATCGCCGCGGCCGATGCGACCGACCGCGAGTATTGGGTGCGGCACATGTGCCAGACCGCGCGCTTCGCCGAATGCCTGGATACGCTCCAGGCCAGAAGCGAGTGGGCCATGCTCGAAGTGGGTCCGGGGCAAAGCCTCAGTTCCCTGGTCAGGCAGCAGGCGCTGGGCCGCGACCGTGCGGCCGCGCCGGTCGCCATCTCCACCATGCGCACCACTTATGTGCAGGACGACGACCGCGCCATGCTGGCCGCCGCCCTGGCGAAGCTCTGGGTGGCCGGCGTCGCACCCGACGGCCAGGCCTATTACGCCGGCGAGCGGCGCCACCGCATTGCGCTGCCCAGCTATGCGTTCGACCGCCAGCGCTACTGGATCGACGCCGAGCTGCCAGACGTGTCGCTGGCCAGCCGCCTGCTCACGCAAGCCGAGAAGTCGCCGCTGGCCGACTCGTTCTATCTGCCGTCGTGGCGGGTCGAGGGCGCTGTCGATGGAGCCTTGAACGCAGCGGCGCCCGCCGCCGACACCTGCTGGCTGATCTTTGCCGATGCCGATGGCATCGGCGACGCGCTGGCCGCCGCGGTGCGGCCGCTGGGCATCGAGACCGTGCTGGTCCGTCGCGGCGAGAGCTGGGCGGCAGCGGAGGATGGCTCCTTCTCGCTGCGCGCCGCGGTGGCGGCGGATTACGTCGCGGTGCTGAAGGAACTGAAGCGCCGCAGCCTGGTGCCCAGCCGGATCGTGCATCTGTGGGCGGCCGAGCGCTGGGATGCCGATATGGACGGCCATCTGGACGGCCATCTGGACGAGCAGATGGAAACCGGCTTCTACAGCTTGTTCTATCTGGCCCAGGCGGTCGGCGATCGCCTGAGCGACACGCAGGTCGAGCTGTGCATCGTGGCCAGCGACCTGGAGCCGGTGCTGGGCACGGAGGCCATTCATCCGGTCAAGGCGGCGCTGCGCGGACCGTGCAAGGTGATCCGGCAGGAGTATGCGACGGTCGCCTGCCGCAGCATCGATCTGTTCTCGTCCGATGAGGCGGCGCTGGGTGCGGAGCGGCTGGGCATGCGCCTGGCGGCGGAAATTCTTTCCGGCGGCGCGGACCAGTTCAGCGCCTTCCGCGACGGCCAGCGCTGGGTACCGTTCGTGGCGCCGATGCAGATCGACGCGCCGTTCGACGAGGTGTCGCGCCTGCGCGAAGGCGGGGTCTATTTCGTCACCGGCGGCCTGGGCGGCATCGGTTTCGCCTTTGCCGAATACGCGTACCGGACCCGCAACGCCAGGCTCGTGCTGGTGGGCCGCAGCGGCCTGCCGCCGCGCGAGGAATGGGATGCGCTGCTTGCCGCCAACCAGGACGACCGCGTCACCGAGCGGGTGCGCAAGATCGGCGGCCTGATCGAGGCCGGCGCCGAGGTGCTGATCATCACGGCGGACGTGGCCGACCGGGCGCAGATGGACGATGCCGTGCAGCAGGCGCTGGCGCGCTTCGGCGCCGTTCACGGCGTGTTCCATGCGGCGGGCCTGCCCGGCCAGGGCCTGACCCAGCTGAAGACCGCCCAGGCCGTGGCGCAGGTGATGGCGCCGAAGATCCAGGGCACGCTGGCACTGGATCGCGCGTTCTCGGGCGTGCCGCTGGACTTCATGGTGCTGGTCTCGTCCATTGCCGCGCTGACCGGCGGCGGCCCCGGCCAGATCGACTACTGCGCGGCCAATGCCTTCCTCGATGCCTTCGCGCAGCGCCATCGCCGCAAGCATGGCGTGACGGTGGCGATCAACTTCGGCGAATGGCAATGGGATGCCTGGAGCGATGGCCTGAAGGGTTTCCAGCCGGAAATGCAGGAGGCCTTGCGCAGCCATCGCCGCAAATTCGGCATCAGCTTCGAAGAGGGCATGGAAGGCATCCGCCGCATCCTGGCGCTCGAAGTGCCGCAGATGATCCTGCTGCCGGAGGATGCGGTGGCGATGATCGGCGGCAGCAACAGCTGCTCGGTCGCCAATATTTCCAGCGCGGTGCAGCAGACCCGCGGCCGCCGCCAGACGGCGTATCCGCGGCCGGCCCTGTCCAGCCAGTTCGTGGCGGCCAGCAACGAGCTGGAACGCAAGATCGCCGCGATCTGGCAGCGCGCGCTGGGCATCGACCAGATCGGCACCAAGGACAACTTCTTCGACCTGGGCGGCAATTCGCTGGTCGGCCTGCAAGTGGTGGCCGAGCTGCGCAAGGAGCTCGACGTCGAAGTGACCCAGGTGGTGCTGTACGAAGCGCCGACTATTGACGCCCTGGTGCGCCTGCTGTCGCCGGCGCAGGAAGGCGGGCAGGAAGAGGGCGAGAGCCGCCTGCTGGCCGAGCGCCGCGAAAAGCTGCGGCATGGGCGCAGCTCGAACGACGTCGCCCTGATCGGCATGGCCGGCCGCTTCCCCGGCGCGCGCACGCCGAACGAGCTGTGGCGCAACCTCAGTGCAGGCGTGGAGTCGGTGACGTTCTACACCGACGCCGAACTGCTCGAAGCCGGCGTCAGCCGGGCCAGGCTGCGCGACCCGAATTACATCCGCGCCGGTTACGACGTCGAAGGTTTCGACCTGTTCGACGGTCCGCTGTTCGGTTACGCGCCGCGCGAAGCGGAGCTGATCGATCCGCAGCACCGGCAGTTCCTGGAGTGCGCGTGGGAGGCGCTGGAAGACGCCGCCTGCGATCCGGAGCGCTACGCCGGCATGATCGGCATCTTCGCCGGCTCCAACTCCAGCCAGTACATCCACCACCTGACCGCGCGCCCGGACCTGATGGCATCTCCGGTGGCGGGGCTGCAGATCGGCGTCGGCAACAGCAACGACGCGCTGGCCACCCGCGTGGCCTACAAGCTCAATCTGCGCGGCCCGGCCATGTCGGTGCAGACCTTCTGCTCGACCTCGGGCGTGGCCATGCATACCGCTTGCCGCAGCCTGCTGCACGGCGAGTGCGACATCGCCATGGCCGGTGGCGTGAACATCGCCATCAGCGGCAAGGCCGGCTATATGTTCGAGGACGGCAGCATCGACTCGCCCGACGGCCATACCCGTACTTTCGACGTCCATGCCAAGGGTGCGGTGATCGGCGACGGCGTCGGCGTGGTGGTGTTCAAGCGCCTGGAAGATGCGCTGGCCGACGGCGACCATATCTATGCGGTGGTCAGGGGCTCGGCCATCAACAACGACGGCTCGTTCAAGGTCGGCTATACGGCGCCGAGCGTGGAAGGCCAGTCGGTGGCCATCGCCGAGGCGCTGGCGGTGGCGGGCGTCGATGCCGGCAGCATCGGCTTCGTGGAGACGCACGGCACGGCCACCGAACTGGGCGACCCGATCGAAGTGGCGGCGCTGACCAGGGCGTATCGCGGCAGCACGGATCGCGTCGGCTACTGCGCGCTGGGTTCGATCAAGCCGAATATCGGCCATCTGGATCGCGCTTCGGGCGTCACCGGCTTGATCAAGGCCGCGCTGTCCCTGAAGCACGAGTTGATTACGCAGGTGCTGCACTTCACGGCGCCGAACCCGAACATCGATTTCGCCAGCAGCCCGTTCTTCGTGGCGGACCGCGACCTAGCCTGGCCGCGCGGCGCGGAGCCGCGCCGTGCGGGCGTCAACGTGCTGGGCCTGGGCGGCACCAATGTGCACTTCATCCTGGAAGAGGCGCCGGAGATCGAGCCGTCCGGGCCGTCGCGTGCCGCGCAGCTGCTGTTGCTGTCGGCCAAGACGCAGGCCTCGCTCGATGCCGCGGCGGCGCGATTGGGTGCGCATCTGCAGGAACATCCCGAGCTGAGCCTGGCGGACGTGGCTTATACGCTGCAGTCCGGCCGCAAGCGGCTGGAGTTCCGCAAGGCGGTGGTGTGCAACGAACGCGGCGACGCGATCGCCACGCTGGAACAGGGCGGCGAGCAAGGACATCTGCCGCCGAATGCGAAGCCATCGGTGGTGTTCATGTTCCCGGGCGTGGGCGATCACTACGCCGATATGGCGGCGGATCTGTATCGCACCGAGGCCGCCTTCCGCGACCTGGTCGATCACTGCTGCGAGGTGCTGGAGCCGGCGCTGGGCCTGGATCTGCGCGAGGTGCTGTTTACGCCCGCAGGCTTGTCGGGCGAGCCGCGCGCCGCGATGGATATGAAGGCGTTGCTGAAGCGCGGCGAGCAGCGTCCGGAAGGTCGTCTGCAGGAAACCTGGCTGGCCCAGCCGGCGGTGTTCGTCATCGAGTACAGCCTGGCGCAGCTGCTGATGAGTTGGGGCATCCAGCCGCAGGCGATGATCGGCTACAGCGTCGGTGAGTTCGTCGCCGCGGCGGTGGCGGGGACGATGGAGCTGGATGACGCGCTGCGGCTGGTGGCCTTGCGCGCCAAGTTGATCGAGAGTCTGCCCGGCGGCGCCATGCTGGCGGTCCCGCTATCGGAGGCGGACACGGCGGCGTTGTTGCCGGACGGCGTGTCGATCGCCATCTGCAACGGCCCGAAAACGACGGTGGTGTCGGGCACCGACGAGGCGATCGCTTCGTTCGAAACCATCCTCGCCGCAAAGTCGATCGTCAGCCGCCGCCTGCAGACCACGCATGCCTTCCATTCGCCGATGCTGGCGGGCGCGGCCGACGGCTTGCGCGAGCTGCTGTCGCAGATGGCGTTCGCGGCACCGGCGATTCCGTACATCTCCAATCTGACCGGCACGTGGATCGGCGAGCAGGAGGCGGCCTCGGCGGATTATTGGGTCTCGCATATGTGCGGCACCGTGCGCTTCGCCGACGGCATCGGCGTACTGCTGGGCGAAGACAAGGGCAGGGTGTTACTGGAACTGGGCGCGGGCCAGAGCCTGGGTTCCTTCGTCAAGCAGCATCCGGTCTACGAGCGCGGCATGTCGGTGATCCCGACGCTGCGCGCCCCGTTCCAGGAACAGCGCGACGACGCCTATCTGTTGAGCGCCGTCGGCCGCCTGTGGCTGGCCGGCATCGAACCCGACTGGACCGCGTTCTATCGCGACGAACGCCGCCTCAAGCTCCCCTTGCCGACGTATGCGTTCGAGCAGCAGCGCTACTGGGTCGACGCCCCGAAGCAGGACGAGGCAACCGGGGAGACGCGCGACGGCAAGATCGCCGATATCGGCCAGTGGTTCTACGCCGAAACCTGGAACGAAGCGGGCCGCGTCACCGAAGAAACGGACGCGAAGGCCAGCTGGCTCGTGCTGTCGCACGACAGCGAGGCTTGCCAGGCCGTGCTGGCCGGCTTGCGGGCGAAGTCGCAGCACGTGGTGGCGGTGGCGGCGGATGCAGGAGTCGACCATCTTAAGCAGGTGATCGGCGATCTGCGGCGCGACAACAAGGTTCCGACGCGCATCGTCCATCTGGGCGCCCTGACCGGCGAGCAGGATTTCGACGCCTTGCAGGCGAACGGTTATCTGAGCCTGCTGAGCCTGGTGCAGGCACTGGGCGAAAACCGCATCACCACGCCGGTGCGTCTGGACATCGTGTCCAACGGCCTCTACGTGGCGCGCCCGGACGACGCCGTGAGTGCGGCCAAGGGCACGCTGATCGGTGCCATCCGCACCATTCCGCAGGAGTACCAGAACGTCGCGGTGCGCAGCATCGATCTCGACGATGCCGGCGTGGCGGGCGTCGAGCGTGTGCTGGCGGAGCTGGCTGCACCGGCGAACGACGTGGCGGTGGCTTATCGCCATGGCATGCGCCTGGTGCAGAACTACGTCACCCATCCGCTCGACGAAGTGGCGGCGGAGCGCGACGCGCTGCGCCAGGGTGGCGTCTATGTCATCACCGGTGGCCTGGGCAATGTGGGCCTGACCCTGGCCGGCATGCTGACGCAGCGTTACGCGGCCAAGGTGGCGTTGCTGTCGCGGCGCGCCTTCCCCGCGCGCGAGCAGTGGGGGGCGTGGCTGGCCGAGCATGGCGAGGACGATGCGGTGAGCCGGCAGATCGTCCAGTTGCGCGGGATGGAAGCCGCGGGCGGTGAAGTGACCGTGCTGATGGCCGACGTCGCCGACGAGCCGCGGATGGAGGAAATCTTCGCCGCGCTCGATGCGCGCTACGGCCAGGTGCATGGCGTCTTCCATGCCGCCGGCCTGATCACCGGCGATTCGCACAGCATCATCGCCACCGCCAGCAAGCCGCAGGTCGAGCGCCAATATGCGCCGAAGGTGGCCGGCACCCTGGTGTTGTCGCGCCTGCTGGCTTCGCGCAATGCGGACTTCTGCCTGCTGTTCTCGTCCATCTCGGCCGTGCTGGGCGGACTGGCGCTGTCGCCCTATGCGGCGGCGAACGCCTTCGAGGACAACTTCGCCCTGTCGCGCCGTGCGGCGGGCGGCACCCGCTGGATCGCGGTGAACTGGGATACCTGGGCGCGTCCGGAAGGTGTGCAGGATCACAAGGGCACCACGCTGGAGGCGTTCCTGATGTGGCCCGACGAGGGCGCGGAGGCGGTGCGCCGCGTGCTCGGCTCGAGCCAGGCCAGCCGCCTGATCAACTCCACGGCCGACCTGCACGCGCGACTGGACCAGTGGGTGTACCGCAAGCCCGCGGCCGCGAGCGCCAGGAGCGAACGCAAGCTCTCCTACTACGCGCGGCCGGCGATCAGTACGGCCTATGTGGCGGCCAGCAACGAGATCGAGCAGCGCGTGGCGCGGGTGTTCCAGGACGTGCTGGGTATCGAAAAAGTGGGCCTGGAAGACAACTTCTTCGAGCTCGGCGGCAATTCGCTGATCTCGCTGCAGGTCCTGGCCGAGTTGCAGCGCGAGTTCGAATTGCAGCTGTCGCCGATCCTGATCTTCGAAGCGCCCAGCGTCAGCACCATCAGCAAGCATCTGCTGACGGTATGCGGCGTGGAAGCCGCGGCCGCCGCCAAACCGGTGGTTCCGCTCAAGCGGCGGCGCAGCCGGCGCGGTGCCGCGCATTCGGACATCGCCATCATCGGCATGGCCGCGCGCGGTCCGGGCGCGTCGGATGTCGCCACGCTGTGGGACAACGTGCGCAACGGCGTCGAGTCGATGACCCGCTTCAGCGACGACGAACTGTTCGCCATCGGCCTGGATCCGGCGCTGATCCGCAACCCGGATTACGTCAAGGCGCGCGGCGTCGTCGACGATATCGAGATGTTCGATCCGGGCGTGTTCGGCATCAGCCCGCGCGAGGCCGAGGTGATGGATCCGCAGCATCGCCTGATGCTGGAAATCGCCTGGCAGACGCTGGAACACGCCGGCTACGACTCGAACCGCTACGACGGCTCGATCGGCGTCTTCGCCGGCACCACGCCCAGCGAATACCAGTCCAGCCTGTTCCTGGACCGCGCGCTGTGGGCGGATATCGATTCGTTCGATACCCACCTGGCCAATACGCAGGATTCGCTGGCCACGCGCATCTCCTACAAGCTCAATTTGAACGGCCCGAGCCTGGCGGTCGGCACGTATTGCTCCACTTCGGGTGTGGCGATCCATCTGGCCTGCCAGAGCCTGCGCACGGGCGAGTCGGACATGGCGCTGGCCGGCGGCATCTCGCTGCGTGCGCCGAGCCGGCGCGGTTATCTGTTCGTGCCGGGCGACCAGGGTTCGCCGGACGGCCACACCCGCACCTTCGATGCGCGGGCGCAGGGCACGGTGTTCTCCGACGGCGGCGGCATGGTGCTGCTCAAGCGGCTGGAAGATGCCTTGGCCGACGGCGACACCATCCACGCCGTGATCAGGGGTTCGGCGGTCAACAACGACGGCTCCTTGAAGGCCGGCTTTACCGCGCCCAGCGTGGAGCGGCAGGCCGAGGTGGTGGCGCTGGCGATCGACGACGCGGGACTGAGCGCCGCCGACATCCATTACGTGGAGGCGCATGGCACGGCGACCGAGCTGGGCGATCCGATCGAATTCGCGGCATTGACGCGTGCCTTCCGCGAAACCACCGATGCACGCCAGTTCTGCGCGCTCGGTTCGATCAAGTCCAATATCGGCCATACCGACCGCGCCGCGGGCGTGATCGGCGTGATCAAGGCCTTGCACGTGCTGAAGACCGGCGTGGTGCCGCCGACCCTGCATTTCGAGCGGCCCAATCCGAAGATCGATATGGACAACAGCCCGTTCGTGGTGAGCGGTGCGCAGCAGGCGCTGCCTGCCTCGGCCTCGCCGTGGCGCGCGGGCGTGACCTCGCTGGGCGTGGGCGGCACCAATGTCCATATCGTGCTCGAACAGAGTCCGGCGCCGGAGGCCTCGGCCGAGGGCCGGCCGTGGCAGTTCCTGAGCCTGTCGGCGAAGACGGCCGTTTCGCTCGACGCCATGCGCGCCAACCTGGCCGACGCCCTGGAGGCCGATGCCGGGATCAACCTCGCCGATGCGGCGTTCACGCTGCAGCACGGACGCCGCGAGTTCGGCGAGCGCCTGGCGGTGGTGGGGCGCGACCGCAGCGAAGTGATCCGTGCGCTGCGCGAGCAGCCCTCGGATCGCTGCTTCCGCAGCGTCGGTGGCGCCGGCCGGCGGCCGGTGGCCTTCCTGTTCCCGGGTGTCGGCGAGCAGTACGTCGGCATGGCGGCCGGGTTGTATGAAACCGAAGCGGTGTTCCGCCAGGACATGGATGCCTGCTTCGAGCTGTTGCAGGCGGAATCCGGCCTGGATCTGCGCCCGGTGCTGTTCGCCGATGCGGCGAAGGCGCCGGACAAGGCGAAGCAGTTCCTGCGCGGCGACGCGCCGCAGGACGAAGCGACCCTGCGGCTCAACCAGACGCAGTACGCGCAGCCGTGCATGTTCGTCGTCGAGTATTGCCTGGCCCGCCTGCTGATGAGCTGGGGCATCGTGCCGGAAGCCCTGCTCGGCTATAGCGTCGGCGAGTTTGCCGCCGCTGCCATTGCCGGCATCCTGTCGCTGCCGGATGCACTGAAGCTGGTCGCCGGCCGCGCGCGCATCATCGCCGAGCTGCCGGGCGGCGCCATGCTGGCCGTGCCGCTGGCGGAAGCCGAAGTGCGGCCGTTGCTGAGCGACGAACTGGCCATCGGCATCGGCAACGGGCCGAAGCTCACCGTGGTATCCGGGCCGGAAGCGGCGATCGCCTCGCTCGAAGCCATGCTGGCCTCGAAGGACATCGTCAGCCGCCGCCTGCAGACCAGCCATGCCTTCCACTCGCCGATGATGGAGGGCGCCGCGGATGCGTTGAGGCAGCTGCTGTCGACGGTCGAGCTGCACGGGCCGCAACTGCGCTGCCTGTCCAACGTCAGCGGCAGCTGGATCACCGAGGCCGACGCCACCGACCGCGACTACTGGGTGCGGCATATGTGCCAGACCGCGCGCTTCGCCGAATGCCTGGACAGCCTGGTGGCGAAGGGCGATTGGGCCATGGTCGAAGTCGGGCCGGGCCAGGGCCTGACCTCGCTGGTCCGGCAGCACGGTGTGGGCCGCGAAGCCGGGGTGGTGCCGACGGTGGTGCCGACCATGCGCATGGCCTATCTGGCCGACGATGACCGCGCCGTGCTCACCGCGGCGCTGGCCAGATTGTGGGTGGCCGGCGTGGCGCCGGATGGCGAGGCGTACTACGCCGGCGAGCCGCGCCGCCGCATTCCGCTGCCCAGCTATGCGTTCGACCGCCAGCGCTACTGGATCGACGCCGAGCTGCCGGAGGTGTCGCTGGCCAGCCGCCTGCTGACCCAGGCGGAGAAGTCGCCGCTGGCCGATTCGTTCTATCTGCCGTCGTGGAAGCCGGCCGGTACCGTGGACGGCGCCTTGAAGGCGCCTGCGCCCGCGGCCGGCAGTTGCTGGCTGATCTTTGCCGATGCCGACGGCATCGGCGATGCGCTGGCCGCCGCGGTGCAGCCGCTGGGCATCGAGACGGTGCTGGTGCGGCGCGGCGAGAGCTTCGCGGTGGCGCACGACGGCTCCATCGCGCTGCGCGCCACCGGGAAGGACGACTATGCCGCCGCCTTGAAGGAGCTCAAGCGCCGCGGCCTGGTGCCGAGCCGGATCGTGCATCTGTGGGCGGCCGAGCATTGGAGTACAGATGCCGGCCAGTTCGACGCGCAGATGGAGACGGGCTTCTACAGCCTGTTCCACCTGGCCCAGGCCATCGGCGAGCGCTTGAGCGATACACCGGTGGAACTGTGCATCGTTGCCAGCGATCTGGAGCCGGTGCTGGGTACCGAGGCGATCCATCCGGTGAAGGCCACGCTGCGCGGTCCGTGCAAGGTGATCCGCCAGGAGTACGCGACGGTCGCCTGCCGCAGCATCGATCTGTTCTCGTCCGATGAAGCGGCTCTGGGTGCGGAGCGGCTGGGTCTGCGCCTGGCCGCGGAAATCCTGTCCGGCGAAGAGGATCAGTTCTGCGCCTTCCGCGACGGGCAGCGCTGGGTGCCGTTCGTGGCGCCGGTGCCGATCGATGCGCCGTTCGACGACGTGCCGCGCCTGAAAGAAGGCGGGGTGTATTTCGTCACCGGCGGCCTGGGCGGCATCGGCTTCGCCTTCGCCGACTATGTGTACCGGACGCGCAACGCGAAGCTGGTGCTGGTCGGCCGTTCGGGCCTGCCGCCGCGCGAGGAGTGGGATGCGATCCTGGCGGCGGGCCAGGACGACCGCGTGACCGAACGGGTGCGCAAGATCAGCGGCCTGATCGAAGCCGGCGCCGAGTTGCTGATGATTACCGCGGACGTGGCCGATCAGGCGCAGATGGACGATGCCGTACAGCAGGCGCTCGCCCGCTTCGGCACCGTCGATGGCGTCTTCCATGCGGCCGGCTTGCCCGGGCAGGGCCTGACCCAGCTCAAGACCGCCCAGGCCGTGGCGCAGGTGATGGCGCCGAAGATCCAGGGCACGCTGGCGCTCGATCGCGCCTTCGCCGCAGTGCCGCTGGACTTCATGGTGCTGGTCTCGTCCATCGCCGCGATCACCGGCGGCGGCCCGGGCCAGATCGACTACTGCGCAGCCAATGCCTTCCTCGATGCGTTCGCGCAGCGCCACCATGCCAAGCACGGTGTGACGGTGGCGATCAGCTTCGGCGAATGGCAATGGGATGCCTGGAGCGATGGCTTGAAGGGCTTCCAGCCGGAAATGCAGGAAGCGCTGCGCAGCCACCGCCGCCAGTTCGGCATCACCTTCGAGGAGGGCATGGAAGGCGTGCGCCGCATCCTGGCGCTGGACGTGCCGCAGCTGATCCTGCTGCCCGAGGACGCGGTAATGATGATCGGCGGCAGCAACAGCTGCTCGGTCGCCAATATCTCCAGCGCGGTGCAGCAGACGCGCGGCCGCCGCATGACGGCCTATCCGCGCCCCGCATTGCCTACGGCCTTCGTCGCGGCGCAGAGCGACATGCAGCGCCAGGTCGCCGCGGTGTGGCAGGACGTGCTGGGCATCGGCGAGGTCGGCATCGAGGACAACTTCTTCGATCTCGGCGGCAACTCGCTGGTCGGCCTGCAGCTGATCGGAAGGCTCAACCGGGACCTGGACATGAGCATCCCGTTGAGCTGCATCTACGAGTACGCCACGGTCAAGCGGCAGGCGGAAATGATCGACGAGATCCTGCTGATCCAGGCGGTCGGCCTGGGCCAGGAACAGGACGATGCGAGCCTGAGCGGCCAGTTCATCGAGGAAGCGGTGTAATGACCACGGCCAAGTTCCTGGGGCGGCTCAAAGAGCTCAACATCAAGCTCTGGCTCGAAGACGGCAGCCTGCGCGTGCGCGCCTTGCCCGAGGTGCTCACTTCGGAGCTGAAGGCCGAGCTGAGCGAGCGCAAGCCGGAAATCATCCGCTTGCTGCAGCAGCTCGCGCATGGCTCGGGCGAAAAGCCGATCGAGGCGCGCCGGGGCAGGGCGGAACCTATTCCGCTGTCCTTCTCGCAGAAGCGGCTGTGGTTCCTGGAGCAGCTGCAGCCTGGCGTGCCGGCCTACAACACCTTCAGCACGGCCGAACACTGGCAGCACATCGACCCGGAGGTGCTGGAGCGCACCGTCGACGAGCTGGTGCGGCGGCACGAGATCCTGCGCACGAGTTTCCCCATGGTCGACGGCGCGCCGGTGCAGCGCATCGCGGCCACCGCGCGGGTGCTGCAGCCGATCGTCGACCTGTCCGCGCTGCCGGCGGCGGAGCAGGCGGAGGAAGTGCGCCGCCGGATGGCGGAGGAATCGAAAAAGCCGTTCGATCTCGCGCACGGCCCGATGCTGCGCATCGGCCTGATCAAACTGGGGCCGCAGCGCTACCTGTCGCTGCAGAGCATCCACCACATCATCAGCGACGACTGGTCGCTGAAGCTGATGGAGCAGGAACTGAGCACGCTCTATGCCGCCTTTGCGGCCGGGCTGCCGTCGCCCTTGCCGGAGCTGCCGATCCAGTGGGCCGATTTCGCCCTGTGGCAGCAGCAATGGCTGCAAGGGAAGGTGCTCGACGCGCACGTCGACTTCTGGGCCGGGCAGCTGGGCGGCGAACTGCCGGTGCTGAACCTGGCCAGGAATCGCGCCAGGCAGCTGCGGACACAGGGCGGCTGCGGCAGCTTTTTCTTTGCGCCGGCGCTTTCGGAGGCGCTGCGCAGCTGGTGCAGGACGGAGCGCGTCACGCTGTTCATGACGCTGATCGCCGGCTATGCCGCGCTGCTGTCGCGCTACACCGGCCAGGACGACGTGATCATCGGTTCGCCGGTATCCGACCGCGGCCGCGTGGAAACCGAAAGCCTGATCGGCTTCTTCCTCAATACGCTGCCCGTGCGGGTGCGCGTGGAGCCGGGCATCGGTTTCCGCCAGTTGCTGGAGCAGGTCCGCCACACCTGCCTGGCGGCCTTCGATTACAGCGCGGTGCCTTACGAAGAGCTGATGCCGAAGCTGCGCATCACGCGCGACACCAGCGGCTCGCCGCTGTTCCAGACCATGCTGGTGCTGCTGAACTCGCCGCCGGTGCAGCGCGATCCCGATGCGCCGCTGCAGCCGGCGGTGACGGAGCCGCCGCTGGACATCCGCAACTTCCAAGGGGCTTATGGCGCGTACTCGCCCACGGTCGGCAATGGCACCACGAAGTTCGATCTTTCCATCACGGTGGAAGAAACCCCGGACGGGATTTTCGGCAGAACCGAATTCAACAGCGATCTGTTCGAGCAGGAGGAGATCGGCAAGCTGATCGAACGGCTGCAGGTTTTCCTGGGCGGCGCCCTGGCCGAGCCCGAGCGGCCCGTTGCCGATATCGAGCTGCTGACCGGTGCCGAGCGCGCGGCGATACTCTCGGATGGAGCCCGGGGCCCGCTGCGGATCGCGGATGTCGCGCAATTGCAGCAGTTCGTGGAGCGCCAGGCGGTACTGCGGCCGGCGGCGCTTGCCGTCGAAGACGGCGGCGAGCGGCTCAGCTATGCCGATCTGAATGCGCAGGCCAATCGATGGGCGCGGATGCTGCGCTCTCGCGGCATAGGCGTGCGCTCGCGGGTCGGCATCCTGTTCGAGCGCTCCGCCAGCATGCTGGTGGCGCTGCTGGCCGTACTGAAAGCCGGCGCGGCCTGCGTTCCGCTCGATCCGGCCACGCCGGTCCAGCGCCTGGATTTCATCGTCGAAGACGCCGGCATCGACCTGCTGCTGACGGTGTCGGAGCTGGACCTTGGCCTGGCGGCGCCGGCTGGCATCCTGTTCGAGCTGGATCGCGAGCAGGCAGCGATGGCGCAGGAAAGTGGCGCCGATCTGCCGCCGGCCGGCGGTGCGGCAGCGCTGGCCTGCGTGCTGTACACGTCCGGTTCGACCGGGCAGCCCAAGGGCGTGATGCTTTCGCACGGCGCGCTGGTGAATTACGCCGTGGGTGCCGGCGAGGATTACGGCATCGAGCCTTCCGACCGCATCCTGCAGTTCGCTTCGATCGCGTTCGACGCGAGTTTCGAGGAGATCTTCTCCACGTTCGCCAAGGGCGCGACGCTGGTGCTGCGTCCTGCGGGCATGCTCGAATCGAGCGAGCACTTTATCGAGAGCAGCGGGCGCATGGGCATCACCGTGCTGATGCTGCCCACCGCGTACTGGCATGAGCTGGTGGCCGATCTCGACCGGATCGCCTTGCCGCCCATGCTGCGCGGCCTGGTGATCGGCGGCGAGCGCGCCTCGCCGGTGGCGCTGGCGCAATGGCAGGCGAAGGCCGGCAGGCGGATCGATCTGTTCAACACCTATGGCCCCACCGAAACCGCCATTGCGGTAACCCGGCACAAGTGCACGGTGCCGGTGGATGGCGGCGGCCAGCTGCGCGAGGTTTCCCTGGGCCGGCCCGTGGCCAATGTCGCGGTGTATATCCTCGACCGGGCCATGCGGCCGGTGCCGCCTTATATGCAGGGCGAGATCTTCGTCGGCGGCGTGGGCGTTGCGCAGGGCTATCTCAACCGGCCGGACTTGACGGCCGAGCGCTTTGTTGACGATCCGTTCGGCGACGATCCCTTCGGCGTTGGCGGAGGCCGGCTGTACCGGACCGGCGACCTGGGCCGCTACAACGCGGCCGGCGAGATCGAATATCTGGGCCGCAACGATGCCCAGGTGAAAATCCGCGGCTTCCGCATCGAGCCCGGCGAGATCGAGGCGAAGCTGGCCGCGTGCGAGGGCGTGGCGGCCTGCGTGGTGCTGGCGCGGGAAGACCGGCCCGGCGACAAGCGGCTGGTGGCTTACCTGCGCGCCGAAGCGGGAGCCGTGCTTTCCGTTCCCGGGCTGCGCGCCGCGCTGTCGCAGCAGTTGCCCGAATACATGGTGCCCAGCGCCTTCGTGGCGCTGGAGGAATTTCCGTTGACGGTGAACGGCAAGCTGGACACCCGTGCGCTGCCGGCGCCGGAGGCGGAAGCCTTCGCCACGCAGGCGTACGAGGCGCCGCTGGGCCGGGTCGAAACGGCGATCGCGGGGATCTGGCAGGAGCTGCTCGGCGTCGAGCGTGTGGGCCGGCACGACAACTTCTTCGAGCTGGGCGGGCATTCCCTGCTGGCCGTGCGCCTGCTGGCGCGGATGCGGCAGCAGGATCTGCATGCCGACGTGCAGACCTTGTTCTCCACGCCGACGGTGGCCGGCCTGGCGGCGGCCATCGGCGGTGGCGGCGACGTGCTGGTGGTGCCGGATAACCTGATTCCGCCGGACGCCACGGCGATCACGCCGGCGATGCTGTCCCTGGTCGAGCTCAGCGCGCAGGAGATCGGGCGGATCGCCGCGACCGTGCCCGGCGGCGCGGCGAATATCCAGGACATCTATCCGCTGGCGCCGCTGCAGGAAGGCATGCTGTTCCATCACATGCTGGCGACCGAGGGCGATCCCTACCAGGTCAGGGCACTGTCGGTGTTCGAAAGCCGCGTTCAATTGGACGGCTATCTGGATGCGCTGCGCTTTGCGATCGGCCGCCATGACATGCTGCGGACCGGCATCGTGTGGGAAGGCCTGGCCGAGCCGGTGCAGGTGGTATGGCGCAAGGCGGAGCTGTCCGTTGAAGAACTGGCCTTTCCGGCCGATGGTGGCGAGATCGCCGACCAGCTATGGGCGCGCTTCGATCCGGGTACCTACCGGCTGAATCTGCACGAGGCGCCGCTGTTCCGGCTGTTCGTGGCGTACGACCAGCGCAACGATCGCTGGGTCGCCCTGCAGTTGCTGCATCACCTGTGCATGGACCATATGGCGCAGGACCAGCTGCAGGCAGAGATCGCGCTGTATCTGCAGGGACGCCAGGCCGAGCTGGCGCCGGCGCTGCCGTTCCGCAATTTCGTGGCGCGGGCGCGCCTGGGCGTGAGCGCGGCGGAGCACGAGGCGTTCTTCCGCGAGATGCTGGGCGACGTCGACGAGCCGACCATCCCGTTCGGCCTCGCCGACGTGCGTGGCGATGGCAGCGCGATCGACGAGATCCGGCGGGCGCTCGATGCGGGACTGGCGCGGCGCTTGCGTTCCCGCGCGCGGACGCTGGGCGTCAGCGCGGCGAGCCTGTTCTATCTGGCCTGGGCGCAGGTGCTGGCGCGCGTGTCGGGCCGCGACGACGTGGTGTTCGGCACGGTGCTGTTCGGGCGCATGCAGGGCGAGAACGCGCTGGGCCTGGGCATCAATACGCTGCCGGTGCGGATCCGCGTCGACGACAACAGTGTCGATACCAGCGTGCGCGCCGTGCACCGCCTGATCAGCCGGCTGCTGCGCCACGAGCATGCCTCGCTGGCGCTGGCGCAGAACTGCAGCGGCGTGCAGGCGCCGGCGCCGCTGTTCAGCGCACTGCTGAATTACCGCCACAGCGCGGGCGGCGAAGGGCAGGGGGCGCCTGTTCCATGGGGCGGCGTGGTGGGGCAACGCTCGGAAGAGCGCACCAATTATCCCTTGACGCTGGCGGTCGACGATCTTGGCGAGGGCTTTGAACTGGTCGCGCAGGTGCCGGCGTCGGTCGGTCCCGCGCGGGTGTGCGCGATGGTGCGCCGGGCGCTGGAGCAACTGGTCGATGCGCTGGAGCGCGCACCCTCCAGCGCGGTGTGCCAGCTGGATGTGCTGGCGGTGGACGAGCGCCGGCAGCTGCTGGAGGCATTCAACGACACGGCGGTGGCGTATCCGCGCATCGACTGCCTGCACCAGCTGTTCGAGGCGCAGGCCAGGCGCACGCCCGATGCGGCCGCGCTGGTCTTCAAGGGACGCCAGCTCACCTATGCGCAGTTGAACGCGCGCGCCAACCAGCTCGCGCATCGGCTGCTTGGCCTGGGGGTGGCGCCGGATGACCGGGTGGCGCTGTATGTCGAGCGCGGCCTGGAGATGGTGATCGGCCTGCTCGGCGTGCTGAAGGCGGGCGGCTGCTATGTGCCGCTGGATCCGGATTATCCGGGCGACCGCGTCGCCTACATGCTGGCGGACAGCGCGCCGAAGATCGTGCTGACGCTGGCGGAGCTGCAGCGCCGGCTGCCGGAGGTTGCGGTGCCGGTGCTGGCCCTGGACGACGCCGCGGGCCTGGCCTTGCAGCCGCGGCACGATCCGCTGCTCGAAGGGCTCTCCAGTTCTCACCTGGCTTATGTCATCTATACCTCGGGCTCCACCGGCAAGCCGAAGGGCGTGATGGTCGAGCATGGCGGCATCGTCAACCGCCTGCAGTGGATGCAGGATGCCTACCGGCTCGGCGCCGCGGATCGCGTGCTGCAGAAGACGCCCTTCAGCTTCGACGTGTCGGTGTGGGAGTTCTTCTGGCCCCTGGCGTACGGCGCGCGGATCGTGCTGGCGGAGCCGGGCGGGCATAAGGATCCTGCCTATCTGCGTGCGCTGATCGCTCACGAGGCGGTGACGGTGGCGCATTTCGTGCCGTCCATGCTCAGGCAGTTCCTGAGCCTGGAAGACTTGCGGGCCTGCACCAGCCTGCGGCATGTCTTCTGCAGCGGCGAAGCCTTGCCGGCGGATGTCGCGCAGGATTTCCTCGCCGCGTCGTCGGCGCAGCTGCACAATCTTTATGGGCCGACGGAGGCTTCCGTCGACGTCACCTTTCACGCGTGCCGCGCGCAGGACCCGGCGCTGGCGGTACCGATCGGCCGGCCCATTGCCAATATGCGCATCCATATCCTGGATGCGCGGCGGCGGCCGGTTCCCATCGGCGTGGCCGGGGAAATCCATATCGGCGGCGTGGGGGTGGCGCGTGGGTATCTGAACCGTCCGGCCTTGACGGCGGAGCGCTTCGTCGACGATCCCTTTGGCACCGATCCCTTCGGCGCTGGGGAAAGCCGGCTGTACCGGACCGGCGACCTGGGCCGCTACAACGCGGCCGGCGACATCGAATACCTGGGCCGCAACGATTTCCAGGTCAAGATCCGCGGCTTCCGCAT
This sequence comes from Dyella sp. LX-66, assembly GCF_018599165.1. Classification (NCBI taxonomy): domain Bacteria; kingdom Pseudomonadati; phylum Pseudomonadota; class Gammaproteobacteria; order Lysobacterales; family Rhodanobacteraceae; genus Dyella; species Dyella sp. LX-66. The sequence continues at coordinate 70,885 of NZ_JAHFVJ010000005.1, read as the reverse complement.
CGAGCTGGGCGAAATCGAAGCGCGGCTGGCCGCGTGCGCCGGCGTGGCGGCCAGTGTGGTGATCGCGCGCGAAGACCAGCCGGGCGACGTGCGGCTGGTGGCTTATCTGCGCGCGCAAGCCGGCAGCGTGCTTGCCGTGGCGGAGCTGCGCGCCGAGCTGTCGAAGCAGTTGCCCGACTATATGGTGCCCAATGCTTTCGTCACGCTGGAGGAGTTTCCGCTGACGGTCAACGGCAAGCTCGATCGCAAGGCCTTGCCGGTGCCGGAAGCCGACGCCATCGCGGCGCAGGCCTACGAGGCGCCGCTCGGCCGGATCGAAACGGCGATCGCGGCGATCTGGCAGGACCTACTCGGCGTGGAGCGCGTGGGCCGGCACGACAATTTCTTCGAGCTGGGCGGGCATTCCCTGCTGGCCGTGCGTCTGCTGGCGCGCATGCGCCAGGCCGGCCTGCACGCCAATGTACGCATGCTGTTCGAAACACCGACCCTGGCGGGCCTGGCCGCGGCCACCACGGGCGACGTCGAGCAGGCCGCCGTGCCGGCCGAACAGGCGCCGCCGGATGCAGCGGCCGTCAACCCGGCCATGCTCTCGCTGATCGAACTGGCGCCTGCGGATATCGAGCGGATCGCCGCGACCGTGCCCGGCGGCGCGGCGAATATCCAGGACATCTATCCTTTAGTGCCGCTGCAGGAAGGCATCCTGTTCCATCACCTGCTGACGGCCGACGGCGACCCTTATGTGCTGCGGTCGCTGTCCACGTTTGCCGACCGCGCCCAGCTGGATGGCTACCTGGCCGCCTTGCGTTTCGCGATGGGCCGCCACGACATGCTGCGCACCGGCATCGTGTGGGAAGGCCTGGCCGAGCCGGTGCAGGTGGTGTGGCGGGATGCTCCGCTGGTGGTGGAGGAGCCGGCCTTGTCGGCTGCCGACGGCGATATCGCCGAGCAGCTGTGGACCCGCTTCGATCCGCGCCGGTACCGGCTGGACCCGCGCCAGGCGCCGCTGTTCAAGCTGTTTGCGGCCTATGACGAGCGCCATGGCCGCTGGGTCCTGCTGCAGCTGCTGCATCAGCTGTCCATCGACCATATGGCGCAGGAACGCCTGCAGGAAGAGATCTCGGCGTACCGGCAGGGCCGCCAGGCGGAGCTTGCGCCCGCGCTGCCGTTCCGCCACTTCGTGGCACAGGCGCGGCTTGAGGTGAGTGCGGAGGAACACCAGGCCTTCTTCGGCGGGATGCTCGGCGACGTCGACACGCCGACGCTGCCGTTCGGCCTCGCCGACGTGCGCGGTGACGGCAGCAATATCGTGGACTTCCGCCGCGAGGTCGACGCGGGACTGGCGCGCCGGCTGCGTGCACGCGCACGGGCGCTGGGCGTAAGTGCTGCCGCTCTTTGCCACGTGGCCTCGGCCCTGGTGTTCGCGCGGGCGTCCGGCCGCAACGACGTGGTCTTCGGCACCGTGCTGTTCGGCGGCATGCAGGGCGAGAACGTGCTGGGGCTGAGCATCAATACCTTGCCGGTGCGCATCCGCATCGACGAAAGCAGTGTCGAGGCCAGCGTGCGTGCCGTGCATGGCCTGATCAGCCAGCTGCTGCACCACCAGCACGCCTCGCTGGCACTGGCGCAGCACTGCAGCGGCGTGCGCGCACCGGCGCCGTTGTTCAGCGCGCTGTTGAACTATCGCCACACCGCGGCGAGCGATAAGCCCAAGCCGGCGCCGATGCAGGACGGCGTGGGCCATCCGCGCTCGGAGGAACGCACCAACTATCCGCTGACCTTGGCGATCGACGATTTCGGCGAAGGCTTCGAATTGCTGGCGCAGGTGCCGGCGCCGATCGGTCCGGCGCGGGTGTGCGTCATGCTGCATCGGGCGATGGAACAGCTGGTGGATGCATTGGAGCGCGCACCGTCCACCGCCGTGTGCCAGCTGGACGTGCTGGCCGCGGAGGAGCGCCATCAGTTGCTGGAAGTATTCAACGACACGGCGGTGGACTATCCGCCGGTGCCGTGCCTGCAGCAGCCGTTCGAGGCGCAGGCGCAGCGCACGCCCGACGCGGTTGCCCTGGTGTTCAAGGATCGCCAGCTGACCTATGCGGCGTTGAATGCGCGCGCCAACCAGGTGGCGCATCGCTTGCTGGAGATGGGGATCCAGCCCGAGGATCGGGTGGCGCTGTATCTGGAGCGCAGCCCCGAGATGGTGATCGGCCTGCTGGGCGTGCTGAAGGCGGGCGGGTGCTATGTGCCGCTCGATCCGGATTATCCGGCCGACCGGATCGGCTACATGCTGGCGGACAGCCAGCCGAAATTCGTGCTCACGCAGGAGGCCTTGCGGCGGCGCTTGCCGGAGGCTGCGGCACTCGTGCTGGCACTCGACGGCGACAGCCTTGCCCGGCAGCCGGAGCACCATCCCGCGGTGCAGGGGCTCTCCGCTTCGAAGCTCGCCTATGTCATCTACACCTCCGGTTCCACCGGCAATTCCAAGGGCGTGATGGTCGAGCACGGCGGCATCGTCAACCGCCTGCAGTGGATGCAGGATGCGTATCGGCTCGGCGGCATGGATCGCGTGCTGCAGAAAACGCCGCTCAGCTTCGACGTCTCGGCATGGGAGATCTTCTGGCCGCTGTCGCATGGCGCGCGGCTGGTGCTGGCGGAGCCGGGCGGACATCGGGATCCGGCGTATCTGCGCGAGCTGATCGTGCGCGAGGCGGTGACGGTGGCGCATTTCGTGCCGTCCATGCTCAGGCAGTTCCTGGGAGCGGAAGATCTGCGCGCCTGCGTCAGTCTCCGGCAGGTGTTCTGCAGCGGCGAGGTCCTTCCGGCCGGTGTGGTGGAGGATTTCCTCGCGGCATCGACGGCGCAGCTGCACAATCTCTACGGGCCGACGGAGGCCTCGGTCGACGCCAGCTTCCATGCCTGCCACGCGCGTGACATCGGTGCGGCCATACCGATCGGGCGTCCGATCGCCAATATGCGGATGTATGTGCTGGACGAGCGGCGGCAGCCGGTTCCCGTGGGCGTGAGCGGAGAAATCCACATCGCCGGCGTGGGTGTCGCACGTGGCTACCTGCATCGTCCGGCCTTGACCGCGGAACGCTTCGTCGACGATCCGTTCGGGCCGGCGGGCGACCGCATGTATCGCACTGGCGATCTGGGGCGCTACAACGCGGCGGGCGAGATCGAATATCTGAGCCGCAACGACCTCCAGGTAAAGATCCGCGGCTTCCGCATCGAACCCGGCGAAATCGAAGCGAAGCTGGCCGCATGCGCCGGCGTGGCGGCCAGCGTCGTCATGGCGCGGGAGGACCGGCCCGGTGATGTGCGCCTGGTGGCCTATGTCCGCGCGGAGGCCGGCAGCACGCTTGCCGTGGCGGAGCTGCGTGCCGAGCTGTCCAGGCAGCTGCCGGACCCTATGGTGCCGAACGCCTTTGTGATGCTGGACGTTTTTCCGCTGACGGCGAGCGGCAAGCTGGATCGCAAGGCGCTGCCCATGCCCGATGCGGATGCGCTTGCGGCGCAAGCCTACGAAGCGCCGCTCGGCCAGGCCGAAACCGCCATCGCCGCCATCTGGCAGGACCTGCTCGGTGTCGGGCGCGTGGGGCGGCACGACGATTTCTTCGAGCTGGGCGGGCATTCGCTGCTCGCCGTACGCCTGGTGTCACGGATGCGCCAGGTGGATCTGCATGCCGATGTGCAGGCCTTGTTTACGTCGGCGGTGCTGCAGCACTTCGCCGCATCGGCATCCATCGTCGCCAGCGTGAAACCCGACGCCTCCAATCAGCAGGTCTTCGAGGAGGGCTTCATCTGATGCCCGCCGCCCGCGCCATCACCTCACTCATGAAAGGCATGCATTGAATGGCCACCGTCTCTGAAGAATCCATATTCGATCTGGCCGGCCTGGATACGCAGGACTCCGAGCATATGGTCGTGCTGCAGGCCTCCGACGCCGGCTTCGGCCGGATCGCACAGATCCTGTCCAAAGACAAGGTCGTGCTGATCCAGGGCGTTTCGCCGGAGGAGGCGGACCGCTTGATCAGCGGCATCGCGGCCGAGTTCGACCTGGGCGAAGAGCTGGAAATCCAGGCTGGATTCGCGGCCATCCACGGCCACCGGCAGAACGTCGGCAAGTACTTCATGACGGTGAACGAGCGTGGCGAATACAACTTCATACCGCCGCATTCGGAAGGGAACAGCGGCATGAACATGCAGCTGTCGTCCTTCTACTGCTACGAGAACAGCACCGATGGCGGCGAGACCATCCTGTGGGGGTCTTCCGACGACGAGGAAGTGTGGCGGGAGGTGAAGGAGTTCAAATACAAGGTCAAGACCGATCGGCCTGAATTGACCAGGATGGAGATCGCGACCCTGAAAATGACCTGCGAAGTCGAATGGCCCAGGGATGTGGTCAAGGAGGGAGACGACGTGGTGTATCTGATGGATACGCCGGTCACCGGCGTGTCCAGGTACGCCGTCCTGCAGCCGGCCAGGAAAAGCCACTCCAGGATTCTCGGCGCCGACCGCTTCGTGTGCTGGGACACCATCGGCAATGTGGATCGGGACATCGCCAAAGAATTCATCAAGGCGCTGCGGCAGGTCGGCCTGTTCAAGGCCCCTGATGGAATCGATGACGGCAGCGTCCTGGACTGCAGCCTGCATCGCAAGGTGTGGTCTTCCGGCATCCGGCTGCCTTCGATCTTCAATCGGGCCATCGTGCGAAAGCTTCGGCAGGGCGAGCTGGTCGTCATGAACAATATGACCTGGGCGCATTCGGCCTGCGGATGGACGCCGGGGACAGGTGTGAGGCGATTGGCCGCGGCCTTTGCGTGAGCGTCGGTGGTCACCGTGGCGAGTAGAAGAAGGGATTCCGATGCATCTTGCTGATTTGCTGCTTACGCTGGAATACAAGCAGATCGAGCTTTCCGTAAAGGATGGCGCGCTCAGCTATCGGGCGCCGCCGGGGGCATTTACCGGCTCCCTGCTCGAGGAGGTAAGGCGCTGCAAGCAGGAGCTGATCGGCCTGATCGAGCGGGGCATGGCTCAGGTGGCGCGGCCGGCCTCCGATGCCCGCGAGGCGGGCGAGCTGCCGCTGACGCCTTGGCATGGCTGGTACCTGGAGACCTTCAATCCGCTTGAACACCGGTGGTCGGTGAAACGCCAGGTGCATCTTGGTGGAGATGTCCGCTTCGATCTGATCAGGCAGGCGGTTTATCTGGCCATGGACCGCTACGACACGTTCCGGCAAAGGCTGCGCCGCCGGCGCGACGGCACCTGGGCGCTGTGCCTGTTGGACGCGCCGGGCGATCCGACCGTGATCCTGTCCGACGTGACCGACAACACGGCGGATCGCCTGCTCGACATCCAGAAGGACGTCGAGCGCACGCTCAGCATGGTCGACGGGCCGGTGCTTTATGTGGCCTTGTGCAAGCACAGGGCGGCCGGTGACTCGCTGCTGGTCTATCTGCACCACAATATCGTGGATGCTTATGCCGTCGACTCGGTGGTCGCCGATATCGTCGGCAGTTATGCGCGGCTGTCGAGCGGCCAGGAAGCGGACGGCCGCGTCAAGGCACAGTGCAGCTATGCGAATTACGCCGAGACGCTGCACAAGTACATGAGCGGGCCAATGTTTCTTGCGCGCTCGTTGTCCTATTGGGGCGATTTCGTGAATGCCGAAACGCCGGGGATTCCGGTGGATTACACCAGCGGCACGCATATCGTCAGCAATTCAAGAATGATGACCTTGTTCGTCGGCCCGGATGTTCTTGCATCCAGGAATACTTCCTTTATCAACGATGCGCTGCTGATTGCCGCCGGGGCGGCCATTGCGGATTGGTCGGGCAGCCCCGGAGTGGCGATCGACGTCGAGCATCATGGGCGCGGCGGCCATGTGCCCGGGATGGATTTCCTGGAAGTGGTGGGGCCGACCACGTTCAAGTTCCCCATGCGGCTGGATATCGGCACCGATGCCCTGGCCTCGGCCGCCTCGTTCGAGGCGCTCCGCAAGCGGATGACGGATGCGACCCAGTTCGGCCTGGGCTACGGCTTTCTGCGCTATCTCCACCCGGATCCGGCGGTCAGGTCGGACTTCCAGCGGATGCAGCGGCCGCAGGTCTTCTTCAACAACCGCACGACGCTGTTCGTCAAAGGCGGGGCAGGGGACGGGAATGGCGCCGCGCCGCGTAAAGACAGCCACGTTTTCAGGGTCGATTCGCATGGCGATCCGGCTTTGCACGACCCGTACTCCCACGAGTTGCTGATCGAATGCGACAGCGCCTGGGATGGCCTTGAAATATCGCTGATCTACAGCGGGGCGATACATAGGGATGAAACGATCGCCGCGCTCGCCGAAACCTTGCTGGCGAAACTTCGGCGCATCGGCGAGGCCTGCGTTTGAATCTGTCTGGACGTGCATGGCGCATCAGTCATAGGAATTTGGATCGTGCTTAAAGGCGAGGAAGAATTCGACGAGATCGCAGCGGAGCCGCAGAAGCGCCCGGACGAGCTGCCGGCGTGGGAGCGGTGCCAGCTACTGGTGGAGTGGAATCGCACCGAACGGGAATTTCCGCAGCATCTGTGCCTGCACCAGCTGTTCGAACGGCAAGTCGAGAGAACGCCGGACGCCACGGCGCTGGTCTACGAAGCGCACAGCCTGAGCTATGCCGAGCTGAATGCGCGGGCCAATCGCCTGGCGCATTTCCTGCGCGACCTTGGCGTGGTTGCCGAAAGCAGGATTGGCCTGTGTTTCGAACGAAGCTTGGACATGGTGGTCGCGCTGCTGGCTGTGCTGAAGGCCGGCGCTGCTTATGTGCCCTTGGATCCTTCGTATCCGGCCGAACGCCTGCGCTACATGTTGTCGGACAGTGCCCCGGCCGTCGTGCTGACCCATGATGCGGCGAAGGTCCGCCTGAACCGGACGGCGCACGATAGGGCCGCCGCCGTGGTGAATCTCGACCACGACCTGGGGCGGCGGCTCGATCTGCCCGTCGATAATCCCTTACCCGAAACGGTAGGACTCACGCCAAGGCATCTTGCCTACGTCATCTATACGTCCGGTTCGACCGGGCGTCCGAAAGGCGTGATGATCGAGCACCGCGGGCTGTGCAGCCTGGCCGTTACGCTCGGCGCGGATTTCGGCATTGGGCCCGGCAGCCGCGTTCTGCAGTTTGCCTCGCTCAGTTTCGATGTCTGCATTTACGAGATCGGCACCGCGCTGGCGCACGGCGCCGCCCTCTATCTGGTGCCGGAGCAGTCCTTAAAATCCATAAGCGCGCTGAAAGACCTTGTCGCCAGCTGCCGTATAACGCATGCGACCTTGCCGCCGGCCCTGCTCGCCACCTTGGACGACGACGAGAATTTCAAGACGATCCGCACGCTGATTTCCACGGGCGAAGCCTGTCCCAAGCCGGTGGCGGATCGCTGGTCGAACGGCCGCGCATTCATCAACGCTTATGGCCCGACCGAAACGACTGTCTATGCCACGGCTTTCAGGTACGAGACGGGCGATGGAATGAGTGTTCCCATCGGCCGGCCGATCGCCAACACGCGGCTGTACGTGCTCGATGGCAAGATGCAGCCGGTTCGCGTGGGAGCGACAGGCGAGCTTTATGTGGGTGGGGCAGGGGTTGCGCGCGGCTATCTCCATCGCCCCGAGCTTACTGCCGAGCGATTTGTCGACAGTCCCTTTGTCACTGGGGACCGGCTATACCGGACGGGTGACCTTGTCCGTTATCTCCAGGACGGAAATGTCGAATACCTGGGGCGCCTGGACCATCAGGTGAAGATCCGGGGTTTTCGCATCGAGCCTGGCGAGATCGAGGCGGTGCTGGCGTCGCATCCGGATGTCAGCCAGGCGGCGGTGGTGGCGCAGATGGACCGGGCTGGCGGCCGGCAGCTGATCGGTTATGTCGTGCCGCATCCGGCGGTATCGATGGAGCCATCCGCCTTAAGAAGCTACGCCGCCGATTTTCTGCCCGAGTACATGGTTCCCCTGGCCGTCGTACTGCTGGAAGCACTGCCGCTGACACCGAACGGCAAGCTCGATCGCGCGGCATTGCCGCCGGCGCTCATTGCGCCCAGCTCCAGCCGGCGCCCCGAGACACCGGAAGAGTCAGTGCTCGCTCGCCTGTTCGCGCAGCTGCTGGGTTTCGATACGGTGGGGGTGGAGGACAATTTCTTCGACCTCGGCGGGCAGTCCATTCTGGCGGCGCGCCTTATTCATGATGCGGCCCGGCAGACTGGCGTGACGATTCCGCTGCGTGTGCTGTTCGAAAGGCCGACCGTCCTTGAGCTGGCCGGATACATCGGCCGGACGAAAGCGCAGCCGGGATATTCAAGCCGGCGGCCGACCGATACCCCGAACGCCGTGCTTATCCAGGACGGCGATCATCGAACGCTGGTGTTCCTTATCCATGCCCTGGATGGCGATGTCAGCCAGTACCACAAGCTCGCCGCGGAGCTGGGCGACGATGTGACCGTGTACGGTTTCGCGGCCAATAACCTCCATTCGCGGGAGTGCCTGCCCGATTCCGTGGAGGCAATCGCCGAAACCTATATCGCGCAGATAAAGAAGATCTCAGGGGCGGGGCCGTACCATCTTCTTGGCTGGTCTTCGGGCGGGGTGATTGCGTTCCAGATGGCGCATGCATTGCTGTCGCGCGGGGAGCGCGTGGGAGCGCTGGGGATTCTGGATACCCGGCATGACTTCCGTTCCCCGATCGTCGACCTTCCTGCACAGGCTCTCGAAGAGAGACTGCCCGGCGCGCAGAACGAAAGAAATGCCGAGTGGTGCACTTTTCTCGGGATATTTCTCGCCCCGTGGGAATCGAACGATATCTGCGACGACGACCATCCGTTCTGGCCGCCGTTCTGGAAGATGACGGATGCCGAGAAACTTGAGCATGTGCTGGCCTATGCCAGGGACAGGGGAAAGGTTCCGGCCACCTTGGGCTCGGGCGACCTCGATTATCTGTTCACCAACATGTGCCGGCAGATGAGGGCGCTGTCCAGTTATGTGCCGCCTGTTTATGCGGGGCCGATGGATGTGTTCCTGACCGGCGAGTCGCTCGAGCGCGAGGGTGCGCGAGAGCATTGGCAAGGCCGGACCATGGGAGAGGCCAATATCGTCCCCGTGGCCGGTAGCCATGTGGCGGTGGTGGAGCAACCCGGCGTCGGCATCGTCGCCAGGACGATAAGGATGCGATTCCCAAGATGAAGCCTGCTGCGCGCGGAAAACCTCTCCCGGACAGGAAAAGCGAAGTGCACTCCAACTATTTTGCGCTGGAAGACTCGCTGCTCGAGCTTGGAGCGGGCAGCTATATCGCTCCATCCGCCGTGGTCGTCGGCGACGTGCATATCGGCCAGGCATCCAGCATATGGTTCGGCGCCGTGCTGCGTGGCGACAACGACCGCATCGCGATCGGCAGCGAAAGCAATATCCAGGACAACGCCGTGCTGCATACGGATCCTGGCATTCCGCTGGTCGTCGGCGACAAGGTGAGCGTCGGCCATCTGGTCATGCTGCATGGCTGCACGGTCGGCGACGGGTCGCTGATCGGTATCGGCGCGGTGGTTCTGAATCGTGCCGAGATCGGGCGCAACTGCCTGATCGGCGCCAAATCCCTGGTCACCGAGGGCAAGCGTATTCCCGATCATTCGATCGTCCAGGGTGTTCCGGGGCGGGTGGTCGGCGAAGTGACCGAGCGGCATCTGGCGATGATGGAGCGGGCGGCTCAATCGTATGTGGCGCGCATAAGGCGCTATGTGCAGAACGATATTCGAAGCCTGTAGGCGCCGGCCAAGGACGCTTGCGGGACGGCAGCGGCATGCAGGTTACTCAACGCGGACAGCGGATCGGTGAGCCATGTATCCAGTTAATTCATTGAAAAGCGCGGACAGGGAAGCTGCACGCAAGGCGGCGGTGGCTCAGATCGTTGCCGCGGATCACCGGCACCTGGTCGATCGGTTCCGTGCGCTGGCCGGCCGCTTACCGGATTATCCGGCGATCACCTTTCTGGAGCGCGGCGAAGAGCCGGCGTCGACGCTCAGCTTTCACGAGCTCGATCGCAAGGCCCGCTCGCTGGCCGCCTGGTTCCAGCAGCGCGACGCCCGAGGCGCACGCGCGATCATGCTGTTCGATGCCGGCGTCGAACTGGTCTACGGCTTTCTCGGCTGCGCCTACGGCCAGGTGGTCGGCGCGCCGATGCCGGCGCCCGCATCGAACAAGCTCGATCGCTATCTGGTCCGGGTGCAGAACGTCATCCGCGATGGCGATGCGCGATTCGTATTGACCACCGCGGCCATCAAGGACCGCCTGCAGTCCGTCGCCGGCGCCATGCCAGGCTTCGAGCAGGTGGAATGGGTGGCCGTGGATGAGCTGGACGATCTCTCGTCCGCCTGGGTGGAAGAGGCCATCGACACGTCCCAGCTGGTGTATCTGCAATACACCTCCGGATCGACCTCGATCCCCAAGGGCGTGATGATTACGCACCACAATCTGATGAGCGTGGTGCGTTATATCGACCATGTCGGCGCCTATGCGCAACAAGGTTCCGCCGCCGTCTGCTGGATGCCGTACTTCCACGACTTCGGCCTGATCGACGGCCTGCTGGTGCCGCTCGCGCATGGCATGCCGGTCTACCTGATGTCGCCGTTCGATTTCGTGCAGCATCCGATCCGCTGGCTCCAGGCCGTGCATCGCTTCCGCGTCTCGCATAGCGGCGGCCCGAATTTCTCCTTCGACCTGGTGGCGCGAAAGAGCACACCGGAAGAGCGCGCCAGCCTGGACCTGAGCCATTGGCGCCGCGCCAATAATTGCGCGGAGCCGATCCGCTGGAGCAGCGTCCAGCGTTTTCTCGACGCATTCGGTCCGTGCGGCTTCGCCGCGGAGGCGATGGCTCCCATGTATGCATTGGCCGAGGCGACGCTCGCCGTCAGCATGGCCGATGGCGCGCCCAGGCTTTTCCGCCTGGATCCGGAAGCGTTCGAGCAGCACCGCGCAAGCCTGGTGGCGGAAGGCGCGGCAGCGCGGCATCTGGTGGGCTGCGGGCAGGTGTTTAGCGGGTCATGGCAGGTCGACGCCCGCATCGTCCATCCGGATAGTAGGGAAGCCTTGCCCGATGGTGAAGTGGGCGAGGTCTGGGTGCATGGCGACGTGGTCGCCAAGGGCTATTGGAACAAGCCGGTGGAAACCGAAGAGAAATTCCGCGCCAGGATCGTGGGCGTTCCGGATCGGGATTTCATGCGTACCGGCGACATGGGCTTCATGCTCGATGGCGAGCTGGTGATTACCGGGCGCCGCAAGGACCTGATCATCGTCGAAGGCCGCAATCATTATCCGCAGGATATCGAGGCCACCGTCGAGAAAGCGCTGGATTGCCTCCGGCCCGGGTGCAGCATTGCCTTCTCGGTGGAGACCGAGGAGCAGGTGCACGTGGTGCTGGTGTGCGAACTGAAGAGCGGGTTCGTGCTGGCGGAAGACGCCGAGGGCAACGATGCGGCGCACGCGGTGGAACGCAAGGAGCTGGAGCGCGCCATCCGGCGCGAGGTGTCGCAGGAGCACCAGCTGCGCGTGCACGACATCGTGTTTCTGACGCCGGGATTGCTGCCCAAGACCACCAGCGGCAAGGTGGAGCGCAGCGGCTGCCGCAGCAAATACATCAGCGGCGCGCTGATGCATGGCGTTCCGCGCCGCTGAGTCGCGTCCATGCGTCATGTAGTCGGCTTAAGGTGGGTTTTGCGAAAGCGGTAATGGTCGGTCCCGCCGCTTCATGATCGGAGAGTATTCATTGAAACGGCGCACGCTCTTGAAAGCGATGATGGGCGCTCCTTGGTCGGGGACGTTGCTGGCGAGCCTGTCCGAAGCGGTGCAGACCGGAACGGCGGGCCCGTTGCGGCGGGTGCGTCCCGGCGAGGCCGGCTGGCCGCAGCCGGCGCAGTGGGATGCGCTTAAGGCACAGGTCGGTGGGCGGCTGATCGTGCCGGCATCGCCTTTCGCCGGCGACGGTCCGGACGCGAAAGAGGCGCTGAAGTATCTGCGCAACCCGTATTACCTGGGCGACCAGCCGGGCCTTACGCAAACCAGCGGCTGGTTCGATGCCTGGACTTCCCAGCCCAGCCGCTACGCCGTAGCCGCGAAGCACGCGGGCGACGTGGCCGTTGCCGTCAATTTCGCGCGCGAGCACCAATTGCGTCTGGTGGTCAAAGGCGGCGGACACAGCTATCAGGGCACCTCCAACGCGCCCGATTCGCTGCTGGTATGGACGCGGCATATGCGGCAAATCGAGCATCACGCGGCTTTTGTGGGGCAGGGGTGCGCGGGGCGCGAGGCTCCGTGTCCGGCCGTCACGCTGGGCGCCGGTTGTATCTGGATGGATGCCTACCACGCCGTGACCACCCAGGGCGGACGCTATGTGCAGGGCGGCGGCTGCCCGACGGTGGGCGTCGCCGGACTGGTGCAGAGCGGTGGATTCGGGCATTTCTCCAAAACCTTCGGCACGGCCGCGGCCAACCTGCTGGAAGCGGAGCTGGTCACGGCCGATGGGCAGATCCGCATTGCCAATGCGTGCCGGAATCCGGATCTGTTCTGGGCTTTGAAGGGAGGCGGAGGCGGCAGCTTCGGCATCGTCACCCGCCTGACCTTGCGCACCTTCGATCTGCCCAGTTATTTCGGCGGCGTGGGCGGCGACATCCGCGCATCCAGCGACGAGGCGTATCGCGCGCTGATCGCCCGTTTTCTGGAGTTCTACCAGTCGAAACTGTTCAACCCGAACTGGGGCGAGCACATCACCCTGGGCGGCAAGGTGCTTGGCCTTACCATGATGTTCCAGGATCTGGATGCATCTGCCGTCGAAAGCACCTGGGCGCCTTTCTTCGAATGGGTGCGTGCACGCCAGGAATACAGCTTCGTCAAGCCGGCAAAGATATTGACGGTTCCTGCGCGGCATCTGTGGGATGGCCCTTATTTCAAACAGCGCTTTCCCGGGCATATGCGCTTTGACGATCGCCCCGGCGCCCCGGACTGGAGTGCCTATTGGGACGGCGAGCAGAACGAAGCCGCCTGGTTCATTCACGGCTACCGTTCGGCATGGCTGTCGGAAACGCTGTTGCAAGCGGGCCAGCAGGAGCGCCTGATCGACGCCTTGATCGATGCATCCCGCAACAGCTACGTGGAACTGTATTTCGGCAAGGGGCTGGCCGGCGGGGCCGTGGATGCCATGGCGCGCACCCGCCATACCGCCATGAACCCGCAGGTGCTCGATGCCTTTGCATTGGCGATCGTGGGCACGCATGGCGATCCGGCGTTTCCGGGCATGCCGGGCGCGAAGACGGATGCGGGCCAGGCGCGCAGTCACATCCAGAATCTCGATCGTGCGATGGCGGCACTGTATCGGCTGAATCCCGCGGCCGGCAGCTATGTTTCCGAAAGCGATTATTTCCTGAGCGATTGGCAGAGCCGCTTCTGGGGCCCGAATTACGCACGCCTGCTGGAAGCGAAGCGGCGCTATGACCCCGATGGGCTTTTCACCGTGCACCATGGCGTCGGCTCGGAGGAATGGAGCGCCGATGGATTTACGCGCGTGGCGTGATCGCGGCCAGCCGGATTTGAATTTGTCGGACAATTAGACAACACTCGGCGGATCGCCACGGTCCGGGAGTGAATGCATGCCTGCGCTGTCTTCGATGAGCCGCCGCTCCTTTCTGCAGGGCATAGCCCTGGCGGGAGTGGCGAGCACGCTGACGTTCCGTCCGCTTCATGCCGCAGCCGCGAGACCCGCGGATGCAGCCGCAGGCCGCGCGCAGCAGGCTCCTTTGTTTCCCCGGGCGCCATTGGCGCAGCAGCCGTTTGCGCTGCTTCCGGCCGGCTCGATCAAGGCGGGCGGATGGTTGTTGCGGCAGCTGCAGATCCAGGCCGATGGATTGGGTGGGCATCTGGACGAGTTCTGGCCGATCGTGGGCCCGGATAGCGGGTGGTCGGGAGGGAAGGGCGAATCGTGGGAGGACGGTCCGTACTTTCTCGACGGCCTGGTTCCGCTGGCGTGGCAGCTCGATTCGCCGAAGCTCAAGGCGAAAGCGATGCGCTTTATCGACTGGACGCTGGATCATCCCTGGGACAACGGCATGTTCGGTCCGCGCAGCAACGACGACTGGTGGCCGCGCATGGTCATGCTCAAGGTGCTGACGCAGTATCACGAGCTCACCGGCGATGCGCGCGTCATGCCGCTGATGACGCGGTATTTCCAATATCAGCTGCAGGCACTGCCGGCCCGTCCGCTGCGCGACTGGGGCCGGATGCGCTGGCAGGACGAGCTGCTTTCCGTGCTGTGGCTGTATCAGCGCACGCAGGATGCGAGCCTGCTTCAGCTTGCGCATCTGCTCAAGCAGCAGGGTTACGACTGGCAGGGCATGTACGCCCATTTTCCGTTCAAGGAAAAGACCGACGCCGAAGCCTTGCGCAAACAGGCCGGTGCGTCGGGCGCCTTCATGCAGGACCTTGGCCTGCAGGTGCACGGCGTCAACGTCGCGCAGTCGTTGAAGGCGTCGCCGGCATGGTCCGTGGTGTCCGGCAACGCACCGGATCGCGATGCCATCCATCATCAGCTGCAGATGCTGGACACGTATCACGGCTTGCCCAATGGCATGTTCTCCGCGGACGAGCATCTGGCCGGGCGCAGCCCTTCGCAAGGCACCGAGCTGTGTACCGTGGTGGAGGCCATGTTCTCGCTGGAAGTGGCGCTGGCCGTCACCGGCGATGCCGCCTTGGGCGATCGCTTGGAGCGCATCGCCTTCAATGCACTGCCCGCCGCGTTGACCGACGATATGTGGGCGCATCAATACAACCAGCAGCCGAACCAGGTCGAATGCAGCCTGCACCGCGAGCCCTGGACTACGGACGGGCCGGAATCGAATCTGTTCGGGCTGGAGCCGAATTTCCGCTGCTGCACCGCGAATTTCCATCAGGGCTGGCCGAAGTTCGCCAACAGCTTGTGGATGGCGACGGCGGACCGTGGGTTGGCGGCCATGAGCTACGCGCCTTGCACGGTAACCACCGAGGTGCGCGATGTGCGCGTGGTCGTTGAACAGGTCAGCGAGTATCCCTTCCGGCAGACCGTCAGCATGACCTTGAAGCCGGAGCGCGCCATCGCGTTTCCGCTGAGGCTGCGTGTGCCTGCATGGTCGCAAGGCACGCATATCGCGGTGAATGGAAAACCGGTGAAGGCGTCCGCCGGTTTTACGACGATCGAGCGCACCTGGGTGCCGGGCGATACGGTCGAATTGACGTTCGATGCGGCCGTCAAGGTCGAGCGGGGCTACAACGGCGCGCTGAGTTTCAGTCGCGGCGCCTTGCCGATCAAGGAAAACTGGGTGATCTGGCGCAAGCGCGAGTTGACCAACGATTGGCAGGTCTATCCCGCTTCCCGCTGGAATCTCGGCATCAGGCCGGATGTGCAGATCGCGGTGAGTGAGCATCCCGTGGCGGAGAAGCCATTCGCCGGTGCGGCGCCTGCAGTTCAACTGGCCATGCAGGGGCGTTATGTGCCGGCCTGGAAGGCATCCGACGGCAGTGCCGAACCCGTGCCGGCCAAGGCGGAGCCAGCGGGCGACGAAGACGTCCAGGCAATTACGCTGGTGCCTTATGCCGGAGCGAAGTTGCGCATCGCGGCGTTTCCGGCGCTGAGTTGATTGCCCATAGTCGCTGCCTCCGTTCTCGCGGCACGCGGGAACGGAGGCAGCGGTCGGTTTATTCGACGATATTCGCGGTGACGTGATAGACGCGGCCGCCCCAGCCGTCGTCCGGGAAGGCGTCAGAGACTTTCAGGTAGATCGGCCGCGCGCCATTCGCGGCGGGGCCGAGATAGGGCGTCAGGTCGATGCTGCGATCTGCCTTGTTCGAGCCGTCGGTGATGCGCCGGGTTTCCTGCAGCACGGTCGTCCAGTGCTGGTTGTCGTTGCTGACCTGCACCAGGAATTCGGCGTCGATGGTCAGGGTGACATTCGCCGAGGTGGTATCGGCGGGGAAGGGGAGGCGATAGGTGAAGTGGGCATTGCCGTCGGCAAAGCGATTCTGCACGCCATTGCTCTGCGATCCGTCCGGATCGAACAGCCAGGGATTTTCGTCGACGGTGCCAGTATCGAAATCGATCTTGTGCGCCACCAGCACGTCGGCCTGGGTGGTGAAGCGCAATCCGGCTGCCATCAGGTTTGCGGTGATCAGGTGATGGCCATCGGTGGCCGAACTCGGTACGGCAACTTTAAGTGCAAGCGTGCCGTTGACTGGGGTGGCATTGCCGTGCGGCCGCAGAGGTATCTGCGCGGCTCGCGGTGAAACATTCCAGCCGGCAGGTGCATCGATCGAGGCCAGTGCGCGGAGCGGAACGAATCCCGTGGCCGAGATGCCGAGATCGATGGCGACAGGCGTGGCGCCGGAGGCGGACGGCATGATCACCGGCTGCGCCGGCGACATGGTCGCGGCCAGCGATTCCAGCGGCGGCGGTGTCGGCACGTTGCCGATCAATGCACTGAGCGCGCTGGCCTGGGTGCGCCAGTCGAATACATTCGGATGGTCGTTGCCGGTGGCGCCGGACCAGCGTGTGCCGAGGCGGCCAGCAGCGTCGCGGTCGTCGTTCCAGATGCTTTCCGCTTGCTGGCTTAGAAATGCGGCGTATCGGCGGTCGTGTGTGGTGTCGGCCAGGTCGGTCCAATAGCGCACGAAGATGCCCTTGAACTGTTTGCCGTTGTCGTCGCAGGTCTGGCCGATGGCGTCGCAGGATTCCGTCAGCACGCCATCGGTGACAAGTGCATTCGGGCCGATGGCTGCGTCGGCGAGGCGCCGCACGCTGGCCAGGATGGCTGGGTCCCTGGTGGCGCGCCACAATTCCAGGCCGGCGCCGATGGCCAGGCCCTGGTTATACGTCCACACGTTCTGGCCATTATTGGTGCAGGCATCGGTAAGGCCGTCGTTGACCAGACCGCCCGCGTTGATCATGCCGCTGTGCTGGAACCAGTCCCAGGCGGTGCGCGATCGGCTAAGCCACAACTGGTCGCCAGGGATGCGGTTATGCAGCTCGGCGGTAAGCCGGATCCATAATCCATTGGTGACGGCATTCTTATAGGTGCGCTCGGCATTCCACCAGACGCCGCCACCGCAGGTGCCGGCATCCCAATAGTTATTGACGTAATTGGCGATGGTGACCGCCATGTCCAGGTATTTGGGATTTCTGGTGAGGTCGTAGGCCTGCAGCCAGGTCAAACCCCACCATTCCGAGTCGTCGATGGCACGGCTGGTGAAATTGCCCAGCAAGGGGTCGCCCGACAGCACGCCCGGCGGAAATACGCCTTTGTCTTTTTCGAAAGTGTTGTCCAGTTGGCCGAGATAACGGCGGTCGCCGGTGCGCTGCATGTAATCGGCGACGGTTTGCAAAGCGACCGCAGAATTCCACCAGCTGGATGGAAACCAGGCCTTGCCGGGGTCGTACGAATTCATCAGCACGTCCGCCGCCACGCGTGCGCGGGCGACGGCCGTCGGGCCATCGGTTCGAGGGTTGGCAGGCTGGGCCTGCTCGGTTGCAAAGGACGGCGTTGCAGCGGCCACGGTCAGGCCGATCACGGCCAGCAGTGTCCGGACTCGTGCGCGTACGGCTTCGAGATTCATGATCGGAAGCGCTCCTTACGGATGCCCACGAATGCGATGGGGAATCCAATCCATCTGTTGCCGGACCGTGGGCGGTGATCCGGATTCGATGTAGATCGATCTAAATCGGTGATCCAAAAAAGGGGCGTGCATTGATGAGCCCCGGGGAATGCTCAGTCGGCGACGGGTGTGCTGTCGTCTGAGCGGCATGGATCATGGGGTCTTCGCGAGTGCGGTTCCGCACCGGGTGTCGCAGTTTTGAGGGTTGCGGGGTTTGTGGGCGGTTGTGCGGGTGTTGGCCAAGGCTGGCCAGATCGAGGGCTGTGGGTGGCTGAAAACCGGGTGGCGGTGGGTGCGGAGAGGTTAGGGGCGCGGGTGGCTAAAACGAGGGTCGGCCGGGATACGTACAAAAACCGGCACTTTGGCTTGTAAGTAATTGATTTAAAATAATGTTTAGCCATTATCATTGAGCGTCATGCCGGCGAGCCCTGCGACGCTACTGGCTTCTTTGATCGGCGGTACGCGATGCGCCATGTCATTGCGCAGCCCCCCCCCTATTACTCCCTGCTGGTCAGTCTAGGGGGGGGCAGGCCAGGCAGAATCAGCGGGTCAGTGCTGTCCACATCGCGATGCCTTGCTTGGCATGTATGTCGAATACGGTTGAATTCATCTAAACCAGAAACCGTTCTGCGGCCCTCGCTGGTAACGGGCCGATTTGCATAACCACGAGCGGTGTTCTTCACAGCCTTCCCAGTGCAACGCCGCGGGAGTGGGGGCGCCCTGAAGGAACTGCAGGGCCGATGAGTTCACGTTGACGGGAGCGGATGGTCCAGCGACGACCTGTGTCGCTTTGGGCGCAAACATGGCCGGGGATGGTCATGCCTATGACCACCCCCGCCCCCTATGCACAGCCGACGCCAGATCCGGTTAGTGGATTGCTCCCGCCCCCGGCTCGATCATGGCGTTCTTGTTGGCTGTATCCACAATTGTTCCAGGTCGGACAGCCGTTCATCAGGAATAACCTGCGTCTTAGGTGGCGGCCTTAATAAGCGGTGACCCCGAACAGCTTGTCTTCCTTCATTCCGGCAGACACGCCTGGATAGGTCCGAGGATCCTCATTGGGGTTGCGAGGAACGGTCGACTTCCACTCGTAGAACGTATATTCCCCAGATCCTGTCCGCTTTTCTTTGCAGCCTAGAATTTTTACCGCTTGATCGTAGCTCATGCCGTCGACGATCTTGTCTCTCTGGGCTTCACCGAACGTGCATTTAGATGTGTCTGCAGCGAGACCGGCGTTTGGAAGGGCCAGGGCGCTGACCATGATCGCGAGATAGCTCAGGCTTTGTAGCTTCATGTGTTCACTCCGTCTTCCATGCTTCAGTAAGGTAGGCACAGGAATTTTAACAGGCACTCCTTTCCTCGTGTCATGACTGAAGACGGTATCTCCGGATGTTGGTCACGAGAAAGCGACGCCATCATCAATTTAGCCGACCGCCCACAGAGACGTCTTCGAAATCCATGACGCCCGCCTGTTGGTTGGGCATGATGGCCAGCACCTGGCCGGTCATGGTCTGCACGATGGAGCGTCCGAACGGGACATCTGGCTGGCCATCGGGTTTGGCGACCAGGCCTCGCACTGGAGACAGGATAAGGCTATCGGAGTCCCGGCCAGGCGATGTCCAATCCTTCGAGCGAATGCGAATGCCGGCAGGGTAGGTGACGGCGCCAAGACGCAGGCCGGCAGCAAGCACCGCTTCGCTGAATCCCACCACCTGACGATTACGGTCCACGGCGATCCGGGCACCCTGCAGGGGCAATCCGCGCACGGTCACCGTCGTCCCCGGGGTAAGAAAAATGGTCCAGCCGCCGGAAGGGCTTGCATGTGCTAGGAGTTTCGCGCCGACTGGAACCTCGATGTCCGCCAGGTGATGGCCAGCACCGAGCGCGCAGGCATCGAAGAAGATCTTGTCCGCTTTGACGTTGAACGTCACCGACACGGCCTTCTCGCAGAGCCAGCCATCGATGCGCTGATCGGACGCCAGCGTCACCTCCATCGAGGTCGCTACATAAGTATTCGAATCGATGTCCGGGTAGACATGGCGGCGAACGCTCACCGCGGTGACACCCTGGATAAGGGTCGGCACAGGAAAGCTGGCGGCATCGAAAGCCTCCGGGCCGCCCGGCTTCATGCTGTGCAACCGGGTCCCCGCCGGCATGGCGATCCCTGCTACCACGAGCGGCTTGTCCAGGACGATATTTCGCGCCGCTTCATCGCGTTTTATGTCTGCATCGACGAGGTGGGCTCGATAGAGGAACGACAGGATGAATGTCGACGATAGCGCGAGCAATATCAGGAGGGGAAGGGCGAACCAAAGCCGCGCCCGGAACGCCTTTCGTGTCCCGCGCCGGACCCCGAGCAGTACAAGCCAAAACAGAAGAACGAGTGCTGATATAGCGGATAGCAGCAGCAAAACGTAGAAAAGAGGGGAAGTGAGAGTGATTGGGATCATGTTGGGGGTTTTATCTTGGCCAGACCGGGCGGTGACTGGCATCGAACCTCGGCCAACCCGCCTGATATGCTGATCGGCATGGACTGAAAGATTGCTCGGAGTCGCCGGTGCTCAAGAAAAAGGGTTTGACAAAGCGACTGTTGAAATGGGTCTTTATTCTGGCGGTCACGATTACCGCGGCTTCCTTTCTCATTCCGGTCTATCCCGAGGCCCCTGAGGAAACCAGGGAGCCCATCGTCGCGCTCAACGTCAGCCCATCCGGCGAACGCCTGCTCTTGCGAACGCTCGCTCACGATTACGATTTCGCCTTGCCTCCGAACCGACTGAATGAGCTTTCATCGGCGCGATATGATCGACTTCCATCGCTTGGCGGAACGAGAGTCGGTCTCGACAGGATAATGGTGCAGTCCACAGGGATGGCGGCGACCAGGATCAGTATCGTGCTCGGCGGCTATGATTCCCGTCAGGGCGAAACAAAAGGAAGCCTATTGCCCGACGATCTCCGATCAGACCTCGCGGATATTGGCTTTGCGCCCTCCAATGGCAATTCTGTCGGCGATTTTGATACGCCGCTTTACATGGTCTGGAACACCGAACTGTCAGGACAACAATACCCTGCAAACAGCCGCGAGGCATACAGCGGAGTAGATTTGACAACGTCTGCGGCATCCGAAGCTACGGTCGCCGCTGATGATGGGCCGGCGCTGAAACAGAATCGGCGGCTCAACGCCGCGCTACGACCCTTGAGGGCGCTCAGGGAGGGGGTGGAGACCGTGGTTATGGCGCTTTACATGCTCATCACGGGTGCGAGTCCCGCTCCTCGCGGGTGAGGTGTCCCGGGGTTTATGGCGAGATGCATATCGCCTGGGTTCGGCCAGCCCGATGCCTCATTGGGCTCAACGTTTCTGAGAGCACTATCGATGAAAATGGCCCTGCAATGTGTACGATGCGAGACGGTGCTCACCGATGCGCTCACCATCGTGTCCGAGAAAACGCCTGGCGTGGTGCAGCCCCAACACAAGGAGGGCGAGTCGTTCATCCCTCGCGGCGTGGCGTTCGAGAGTTGGGAGCCGATAGAACGGGCCTGCGGTGACGCACCAAGTTCGCTGGAGTTTGTGCCGCAATGCTGGTTGAACCCCGATGATCTCAACGAGTCCGTGCATGACACCTACGACGCGCGCCGCCTCAATGGCTGCTGCGGCCTCGATGGCTGTGATGGCCCCAATCAAGTCTGCCGGTGCGGCGCTGACGTGGGCACGCTGCGTACTGACTGCTGGACACCAAGGGTATTCATCCCTGACCCGAAGGGCACGAAGTGGATCATGGCATGATCATCCTCGATGAGTGTTAGGGTGAGGCTGGCGATGCTAAGGGCGGAGACTATTGATGGCAGGCGGGTCGATTTGCCCGAGATGTCCTTGCAAGTAGACGGCACTTTAAAGCCATGCCGGCACGACGGAAAATTAGTGATGAAGCGAGAGGCTGAGAGAGTGAGAGAGTAACCCAAATGCCCCCGTTTCCCGCAGAAAAGATCAAAGCAATAGAGGCACGATACTCCCCTCAGGGCGGTCCGTCGGGATTGGCATCCATCGCCATCCGACTTGCCCCGTTCGAGTTCGATGGGGAGACGCACGACACCTCATTACGATGCGATCAGATCGACCTCGACCTCGATGATTTCTTCGCCTTGGCCGGGAAGAGTTTCCGTTTCCCCTTCAATCCGGAGCCTGGCTATGTTGATGGAAGCGTGCATCTCTTCGGCGTGCACGTGCTTTTCCTCACCAAATGCCTGTCATTTGGTCACCTCGGCGAAGAGAGTATTCCACTGAAGATCGAAGGAGTGCTTGAATTCAGCAACAGCGGATTGCCATGTTACGAGGACACTGCGCTGCTTATCGAGACGGCTCTCTATTTGCCGCTGACAACGGCGCAACAAGTAGCGATGGCTGCGCACGCCATCAAACAAGTAGATGCACAGTCACCGCGCGACGTCGGCAAGGTGATGGCGGTGCTTGCCAAGGTCCGTCGCGCCGACGGTCAACTGGCTGCGCTTAGCACTG
Source organism: Dyella sp. LX-66 (assembly GCF_018599165.1). Lineage (NCBI taxonomy): Bacteria > Pseudomonadati > Pseudomonadota > Gammaproteobacteria > Lysobacterales > Rhodanobacteraceae > Dyella > Dyella sp. LX-66. The sequence goes on along the minus strand of NZ_JAHFVJ010000005.1, from coordinate 48,692 downwards.
AGGTACTCCGCATTCTCCAAAAGAGTTGAAGGCGTCGGCGCCCATTTTCAGATGAATAGCAAGTGGACCGCATGTTTTAAAGCATATGGGTATGCTCAACATTCGGTAAGACGAGTGCTTTTCATCAAAAGCGGCTGTCGTCTTGTCTGCAACCATCATCGGCGCGAAAGCGAACCCCATGAAGCCTCTTACCAAGCCCGATGGCACCCCGCTCATGTTCGAGGCGGCCGTTGCCAGAACGCGCCACGATCTCTTCGTGGCCCGCTCCCATCGTGACGAGCGCTTTGATGGCTTTGCCCGCCTGTGCCTATTCCGCGAAGGAAAGGATCCGACCTGGGCGTATTTCGACATGCCTGTCACGATTTCAGACGCCACCTTGTTTGTGCCGGAATCGAGCGCCGGCTTGTCAGATGCGCCAACCGCTTACGTCTTTCTTGACGAGGATGGTGAGCTTTATCACCTGCCCATGGGGCGAGAGCCGGAAATCGAACGAATTGCCGACTCCGGTCTCTGGCATGAAGACGCCAAAGGATGGGGCTATCTCAAAAGCATTGCGCAGATCGGGGGCTCGCTTTACGCCTGCGGTGGCAGTGGCCAGGTTTACAGGCGGCTGCGGGACGGAAGCTGGGAAAACATCGATCAAGGAATATTGCAGACAGAGGGCATCAGGAGCGACTTGAGCCTTGGCGCCATCGCCGGCCCCAGCGAAGAAGAGATCTATGTGGGCGGCTGGCACACCAACGTGAACGACGGCATCTTGCTTTGCCGGAACGGCCAGCACTGGGCGCCTGTCGCGCGTGGCATTCCTTCGATCAGCAGTATTCATGTCGAGCATGGCCGATGCGGTGGAGAAGCTTGGGGAACCGGCACGCGTCGGTCGATACGAGATCCATTCCTGGGAGCTGGCTGATTTCAAACTGGCCATCCAGTGGAAGGGAGCGGGCCGGATCCGGGTGTTGTCGTACTGGATGAGAGTGAGTGACTAACTTGTTGGGGCGGCACGAACGATCACATCACGCGAAAAGAGCAATCACATGATGCGCAAATGGGTAGTTGGCCTGATGGCCGTGGGATCGCTGATCTTCAGCGCATGCAGTGGGGCAACCGACGCGCCGACACTGTTCGACAAGCCTTTGCGCGAACAGCACCTCACGCCACCTCCCGGTCCCGATGATTCCAGTCAGGAGGGGAGGCCCACGCTCTCTTGCTGGTATTACCCGGGCCTCATGGTCAAGGAGTTGGATCTGGACGGGATCAAGGGGGCGGCTCAGCTTTCCATGGTGCACATCTTGAAAGACGGTGCAGAGCCAGCCTGCCGCCGAGAGAATATCGACGGTGAGCACGTTGTCGATATGCGGGATTGGAGCGGTCATTTCCGTGGCGTGCGTCAGGGCTATGTATTTTTTGGCGGAGATGACGGCGTCAATGGCGGCGACGGTTTTGCCGTGTACGATAGCTCGGATACAAAGGTATTCGCCGACGTCGCCGATACTCTCTCGTCTATCGAGCCCATGCTGCCCCGGCGCGACCCGCAGCTGCGCCCCTGGTACTACAGCCCGCTGGTGCTGAATTATCGAAAGGTCTACGTCGCCCCTTGCTCGATGCGCAGCGAACCTGCCCGCTGCTGGGCGCTGGTCAAGCGCGCCACCGGACTGGCCCAGTCGACGGCGCCGGATTGCGAGACCGCCTATAAGGACGAAGAGAAGGCAACGCCTCCGGATGGATTGGACAGCCTGCGAAAGGATCCCAGCGTCATCGTCTATGCGGTGGAAGCGGTGATCGATGGCCAAGGCGTCGCCCGCCTGACGCCGGCGCCCCCTGTTCTGAAGTGTTATCCGGTACCGTAGCCTTTCAGCAACCAAAGAGGGGCTGCTTGAGCATCGAAGTCGCAGTAGGGGAGCGCCCGCACGACAGATGCGACCCTTCAGGCGGTACCGTGCAATCAGAGTTGTTCTAAGTAGGGGCAGGTAACATGTGGAGTTACGGAGCGCACGCGTCATGAAGGACGAATACAGGCTGCTTGCCCTCGAGAAGGAGCGCGACGAGGCGAGTGACGAGGCCAGGAGCATGCTGTTCTTCAAGATGCTCGACATCGTGAGGGACGGTCAGCTTCAACGGATGGCCGAATCTCTCGATGATCTCGACGCGGCGATCCCTGAGGGGGTCTACGTGATTGCACACAAGCACGTAGTAGCCAAGGGAGGATCGCTTTCTTTTAAAGGTGTGCTGGTACGGGCTCGAAAGCAGGATCTGATCCGTTTCCTGAGGCGAGCTATCGATAGTGGCGATCTGAGAGAGCTACTCATCGCGCCGAGCTTCGAAGACGTGCCGCCCTTCGTGCTGCATGCCGGCGAGGACGTCAATTTCTGCATCTATGTGAAGTGACAAGCCGGTCGAAGGATTCGGAGAGAGCTGCTGATGACGCGCGCAAGAATGATCGATCTCCAGGATACACTTGAGCGTGCAGGTTGGTCGATATACGGATATCCGGTCGAGACGGATCTCTACTTTGTGGAGGACGAAAAGATTACCTGGAAGTTGCTGAGTGCAAACCATGCCCAAGGCATCGATCTCGTGTTCTTCCTTTTCGATCATCTTGGAAGGCGCACGGAACGTCTGGTGGATATTTCTCGCGCAGATGCGATGCAAAAGCAGGCCAGTCTCTATTTCAGCAAGGCCAACTCTCCCGAATGGAAATGTGATCTGAAAAGTTTCATACGGAGTCTGTATTGACCAGATAGGGCCGGAGGACGATCCCAAAGTGACCATGGAACTATTCAGCATCGTCAGGGTGAGTTCGAGGGCGCCTCAGAACGGCGCGATCGATGGAAAGTACGGCGTCATTCTGGGCATCTCGCCAACCGCCGAAGGCAACTGGTACGCCGTCTCCGTCGAGAATCAATCGTGGATGGTCTTCGAGAAGGAGCTTCAAGATACGGGCTCGAAAGCTTTGCCTGACGATATCTATTCCCGCCGCACACACGTTCCAGGGGGGGGCGGGTCTGAGTGCGGCTGGTGACCGTGACAGGCCCGACTGAGCGCCGCTTGGCCGAGGGTAAACCAGAATCGCCGGTCGATGATCAGCCGTGCTGAGTGGTCAGTAGGTCCAGACTTTTCAATGACGCAGCAGGTGGGTCTTTTATTCCTTACCAGGGCAGGTACGCCAGTTTATCGGAGCGCAGGAATCGCATCTCCTCGGCTACGATGTGGGCGAACCAGGGGCCATGAAAGCCCTCGACGGTGAAACGGTAGACGTCACCGCGGTTGTTGTCAAAAAAACGCTGGCGCGCATCGACCGGGAGCGTCTCGGGCAAGGGGCTTGAAAAGACCATCGAGCCGGTATCGGATTTCCAGCTGACAGGGCAGTCGATGAAGCCGACGCCAATGAACTCGATCTGCAGCTGATAGCCGCAACTTATGTCCAGCGTACCCCTGACCGTTGCGTGGGTTTCGTCGAGGCTCACAAGATAGAAGTCCATCCATGGGTGCTCCATGATGGCTGCGTTCAGCGCCTGCTCGCCGGTCTCGTATTCGGCCTTGTCATGAGGGGGATTCATTCAGTACCGGATGCCGTGGAGGTTCGCCATGTGCAGATGATAATCGCGGCCTTGCATGATGCGCAGGAGAGCATCACCGATGTGCCGGATCCTGCGGCTTTTTAGTGCTGTCGCCGCTTATGGCGACAGCACGAGGGAGGGGCATCAAGGAAGACGCGGGGACGCGGCCTGCTGTTGCTGGGCCTGATCGTTCTGGGTCTGCGCCGATGGACGCGCGTTCTGGGTGAAGTCCTGCGTTGCCTTGGCCCAGGCATTCGCGCTGTGCTCGGCGGGGGTGCACACGGCCTGCGCCGTGTCGACCGCGGCGTGTCGCTTGAATACCGAATTGAGCTCACCCTGGACGGCGTACGCGCGGGAGCGATCGTCGCTCAAGACGAGGTGGTCGATGCGATCCAGGCCTGCCGACTTCGCGGCCACCGCCAGGCTGGCCGCGAACTGATGGCTCTGGAGGTCGGACTTCCGGCCATTCTGCGCATCCAGCTTGAAGACGGCGTCCAGGCCTTGCTGGTACATGGCATGGCCCGGATGGCCGGGGTCGTTCAGAGGGCGGGTTAACTCGACCTTCGGCGCGACGGCCGCGGCGTGGTGTTCCGGACCCGCAGGTTCCTTGACGGGACCCACGCTGCCGGGCAACTGCGTCGGGATGCCCGGGTGGGCCTGATCTTTGGCGCCGGCCCAGGTGGAAATCGACTCGAGGCGCTGTGTGAACGCCCAATCGTTGCTGGGCACATGGCGCGCCATGTTGATGGCGAATTCTTTGGGGTCGTTGGCGAACTGCATGCCGCGGGCATCTCTGCGCCCGGCCAGATCCAGTCCCACCACGCCATTCGTCACTTTGGCCGCGGCTTGTCCGTTCTGCATCAAGGCCTGCATCTGAGCCTCGGTGTAGCTGACGGTCACGGTGGAGCCGGGCTTCGCCGTCGGGGGCGGGACCCCGTCCATGCGGCCGTGCAGAGCCTGCATGGCGTCTGTTTTGACGGTGTAGTCGTAGCGGCGTTCCTGCGGCAGCTCGTGGCCATCCTTGTCGAACTTGGAGTGGATGGTGAGGGGGACGCTGCCTTCGTATTTAAGGTTGACGTCCGTTTCCCTGGTTCCATCGGGGTAGGTCGTCACGGTGCGATCGCCCGTGTTCTTGGCGCCGTCGAGGCTGCCGCCGTGCGATGCCACTTTCAGTTCCAGCTGCGCCTTCGACTCGTAAGTCAACTTTTCCGTGGTGGACACGCCCGAGATGCCCGGGCCATTGAAGCTGGGGATCTGCCCTTTGATCAGGAAATCGTTGTAGCCCCAGCGCCCCGTCTCGGTCGAGAGATCGAACTCGGCCGTCTTCAGCGTTTCGTGGCTCAGCTTGTCGCTGCGGCCGAGCATGGCGCGTGCCGATTTAATCTCCACCCCCACGCCGTTATAGGCATTCACGGCATCCTTGGGACCTGCCAGCACGCGCACCTTGTGGTCATCGATCTTTTCGATCGCCACCCCCAATCCCTGCTCATCGCCCACGCGGGTCTGCACGGCCATGTTCCGGAAGGCCGCTTTGTAATCTGTATTGGCGTAGACAGCGCCGTCGAGCGAGACCTTGGCGCCTTTGGGCATGTGCTCGGGCTGATACGGATTGATCGTGGTCAGATCGATCTGCTTGGCCGCGGCCTCCGGCAGAGACACCTGGAAGGTCGCCTTGGCACCGTTGGTATGCGCCACCTCGGCACTCGCTGCCTTCAGTGAACCGCCGCCCTTGACGGTGATCGAGAGATCATCGGTCAGGCTGTAGGTAGTGACGCCGTCTTTGGTGTGCTGCTCGCCGGTCAGCTTCGTCTTTCCGGTGACATCGAAGGAGATTTTCGCGATCTTCCCGATGTCCACCTTGTGCGAAAAGCCGAGGTCGGCTGAGGCCTCAGCCTTGTCGGGGGATGGCTTCAGTTTGACGTCGTGGTGGACGCCGCCGTTCTTGCCGGTGGGCTTCTCTTCGAATGCCATAGACTTCCCTTTCTGTGATTGACGAACTCCCCACTGGACGAGCTTCCCGCATCCAGCACGTACCGTCCTTAGCTAATCACATAATCACTGATTCATTTGTGAAGAGGATGGGTGAATAAAGAGCCGTGCGTGGTGGACACCGGAGAGCCGGAGTAACGGGCGGGTATGTCATTTCAGGCCAGGACTACCCTCTTGGGATGCTCGCCCGGCAGTTCAACTTGGGCCGATAAGCCACCGCCTGGGCGGGGCGACATCTTCAATCTCCCGTCATGGCTTTCGCAGATCGCCACGGCGATCGCCAGACCAAGGCCGCTGCCGCCAGAGGGACGTGGCCTCCCGGATCGGGATTCCCAAGCACACGTTTTACGGCTGGGTGCAGGCGGCCAAGAAGACGGCACGAGTCCCCGGCGTGACAGCGGCGTCGAGTGACTCGGCGGAGATCCGTCGGCTCAAGGCCGAGCTGCGGCGCGCGACCGAGGAGCGCGACATCCTAAAAAAGCCGCCACGTACTTTGCCACGGGGTAAGGGCGAAGTACGCATTCATGCGCACGCGCGCCCGGGAGTTTCATCTGGTGGCGATGTGTCGGGTGCTGGACGATCAACGCAGCGGCTACTCCGCGTGGTTGCGCAAAGGTGCAGGTCTGCGCATGCCTTAGTGGGTGGTCCAGGGCGGAGCGGGTTGAGCGTGCCTGTGAAATGCAAAGAACCGAAGGTGCCAACAAAACAACCAGAGCGCAGTCGTCTATGGCTGCGAGAATCGTCAGGCAGGGCTCGCCCTCGAACGACATGCTCTGCCTGGCGGGAGGGGCAGAGGCGCGATTGCTCATCCCTTGATCTTTGCATAAGCCACGCCTATCGACCTGGGGTCAAGGCGAGCAAGATTTCACTTGAAGGGAGTCGAGAACGAAAGATTCCACAGCGAACCATCATCCTGGTAGGTGGCGCGGACTTGTAGCCCGTCCTTGATCCATTGGTCCCAGTCGACAACGTCATCCGCCTCGGTGATGGCTGGTATGCCGAATTCGCGCAGCGCATCTTCGCGATGGGTGATTGGACCATTGCTGAAAGGGATCGATCCTTGGTATGGCTTGAAGCCCTTGCTGCCCGAACCATATGCAAACGCAGCCACGAAGATGGCTTTGCCCGTGTCCTTCGGGGTGGCAATTTTCCGTTCGTAAGTTTCCCGCTCCCAGAAAGCTAGTTCCAACCCCAATGACTTGAGTTCGATGGCATCCGAACCTTCGATACGGAGTGTCTTCCTCGACAGCGTTTGAATCCTGGCTCCCGCGGAATTCAGGAGCTGATTTAGGCCTGTATTTAGCTCGGAATACCCGAGGAAAGCCAACAGGTCGTCAAGTTCCATGCGTCGCACTCCTCTGCATTCAATCATGACCGGCTTTTAGCGACTTTGCGCTGCAACTTCAGGCGATCGTTGCAACCAATTGCTGGCATTGTTCGGTCGGTGTATCGAAATCCAACATGTACCGTGGCCGCTTGTTGAGCTGCCGCCCAACCGCGTTAAGCTTAACTTGTGAGTGGCCCGGCAGGTCAGTGCCCTTGGGGAATGCTGGCGGAGAAGGGGCATGTATGAGGCTGTAAGCTCGGAATGCTGGTGGTGTTCGGTGGCAAAGGGACGTGATTGCTAGAGCGAATACCATGAGCGTGGTGTGTAGCTCTTATCAAAAGAGTTCAAATTTCAGGATTCGGGTCGTGATGAAGCCAAGCCTCAACGTCGTCACCGGGTCACAAGCCTTCCGGCTTCGCATTGAGCTCGATGGAGTCCAGCCTCTAGTCTGGCGTCGCATCGAGGTCTTGGCGTCAGCCACCTTCTGGGATCTGCATGTGGCCATCCAGGACGCATTTGGCTGGCTGGACTATCACTTGCACGAGTTTGAAGTTGGGTTGCTTTCTATCGGCGTACCCGATGAGTACGCCAGGAAGGACGTCATCCCGGGATGGACAGTGCTTTTGTCCAAATACCTGGGGGCCACAAGGGAGCTCGCTTACCTCTACGACTTCGGTGATGACTGGCGCCACACCATTTACTTGGAAGGGATCAGGGCGGCCGATGAAGAGCCTTATCCGCGTTGCCTGGCCGGAGAGAATGCGACGCCTCCGGAGGATTGCGGGGGCGTGCACGGCTTCGCGGAACTGAAGGAGGTTCTGACCAAGCCTAAGGGTGCCAAGTATCGCGAGATGCGGGACTGGATTAAAAGTCGGCACGCTAAAGTCTATTGGCCTTACGATCCTCTCGCATTCGATCACACCAAGGTTGTGTTCCGAGACCCCCCTGTCAGCCTCCAGGAGATGCGGTAACGAGCACCGTGGTTGTTTGGCTGTCCTATCAATCCGAAGTATCTGATGCCCAGTGTCATGGGCATTCCTCACGACGAAAAGGAGATGTCGTCATGCCCTGGATCAAAACAGCCAACGTCGCGCAATACGAAGGCGCCGACTGGTCGAACTACGTCAAAACCGTGTCCCACTGCACGCCGGCCAAGGCGCAGTTGATCGCTTTCCAGGATCCCAGCATCTCTTATTTTTTCTATTGCCGGGAATTCATGGTTCTGACCGATGGACGCAGCTTCAAGCCAGGCGACGCCGTGTTCTTCAATGGCACACAGCCCCCCTGGTACGGCAGTGCGCCGCAATGCGACGCTTATAAGCGGCCATGCATCGCCGTGGCCTATGCCAACTCGGGCGGAGTGAGGGCGGCGGCCGACCTCACCTATAACGGCGCTCCAGCCTTGGACGCCATCCTGTTTCCGGCGAACCTCAACCTCAAATCCACCGGCTTGCCAAACGGCACGTCCTGGGTCGACCCCAACGGTGCCGGTCCCACGATGTTGCGCGCCGCAGGGCTATGCAGGGGTAATGGTCTATAACATCAATACGACCGAGAACCAGGCGCTGCTGACGACCTTGCTGTCGAGCTGGCCTGCGGCCTGACGATTCAGCAGGGCGAGGGAGGCCGATGGGCTTCCCTTGATGTATCAGCCAGGGCAGGCACGACTTGTGTGTAACCGGGTTTGCCTCGATTGGCCCGCGGAGAGGGGGTGGTGTGGACCTCCGACCGGCGATGGTATTGCGGACTGGTTCCAGCCCGGCCACGGTGTGGCGATACACAGAGGATGTGTTCTTGGATGTTTTCGATCTAACCCGAAACCCCGACCAGATCGGCCCGGCCTATTTCTTCTTTCTCGCCTTCGTGGCGATGGGCCTGGTCGGGTCCGGCTTCATGCTGTATCTGGTCCGCAGCGGACGAAGAGGCGCATGGTTCTACCTTTTGCTTGACCTGCTCATCACGGCGGGTGCGTGCTTGGCGATGCTGCACGAGATCCGTCATGCCGGCGCGGTCAAAGCACAGGTTCTGAGTGGCCAGTTCGCCAGTGTCGAGGGATGTCTCGATCAGTTCCATCCTGGGCTCGCCTCGCCGGGTGAGTCCGATGCCGGCCAGGAGCAATGGTCAGTGGTCGGGCAGCTGTTCGATTATGGTGCCGACGAGATTCGGCTTGGCTATCATGCGGTCGAGCCGGGCGGTGGCCTGGTTCACGCGGATTCGTGGGTGCGAGTCGGTTACGTTCGCGATGATCTGCTTGCACGCAACGACATCGTACGGCTCGAGGTCATCCAGCATGCGTAGTCCGGCGGCGCCGGACTACGCAGAATAGTTCGCCGAATGTGCCCGTCTGGCGACCGAATGGATCCAATTTGAGGGCGAGTTTTCTTCATCCCTCACTGCGATGACTTTTGTAAGTTACGCGCGGAATGGCTGGTTCCTGCGCGCGGCTGACGGGCCGGCTGACGGAGAGGGTCTGGTCACCAAACACTCCAGCAATCGCCTGCCGGTGGATGGCTCGGGTCGACTGTTTACGGATAGCGGGAGTGAACGTTTTAATCGAACGGTTAACGGAGCATCACTCATGTCACACGCGCCTGAAACTTACGGTCTCGCCGCTTACGGCTATCTGCGCGCTCGTTGCGGAGTTGCAGGAAATGGATCCTGGTATCCACGAAAGAACTCTTGCTTGAGCTGTGACTAGCTTTGGTGACAAGCCGCGCATGGCTGATCGAGCCACCATTCAGGCGCTGAAAGAGTTGGAGTGGAGGGGGTGACATGGCTGATCTCTATGATTGGCCAAGTCATCGAATGATGTCGGGGCATTAATTGCGGCATGCCGCCTCGGCACGATCGAGTCAGTTTTTTCAGGCCGATCACATCAGGATGAAACGTAAAGGGCCGAGTCGGCCCGAAGCTGCGATTTTGGCCAACTTGAAGAACGGATATAGAACGGTCCTTTTCACTGGGAGGGTTCCGCGCTCGATCCATATCCTCGACGCTTGTCCGTAAGAGGATCCGCATGCGGGCGCGCGAGGGCATGGCGATCGCGCGAGCCAAGGGCAAACTGCGCGGCAAACAGCCCAAGCTCAGCGACCGTCAGCAGAGGGAATTGCGCCGTATGCACGACACCGGCGAGTACTCGATCAGCGATCTGGCGGAGGTGTTTTCGATCTCTCGGCACACCGTCTATCGCACCCTCGGGCGACAGACTGCAATCAGGCAACTTTAAGACACTCATAAGACGTACGATTCCGCCCGCAGCCGGATTCGACGCTAAATAGGAAATAGAGACGATGAGATTACTCGATGACGCAGCGATTGTCGCTAGGTTGTCCAAGCTTCACGAAGATCATAAGATTTTTTCTCGGACGGATATTCGAGAGGGTTACAACACTGCGATTGAGGGTGTGTCAGCGTGGCGATTCTCGACCGGTGATTATTTCAATCGGTTGCCTTTTGAGGACGAGAGACAGGGGTACCCGACGCCGCGCCTGCTGAAAAAGACTTACAAAGATTTCAATGAAGCGCGGTGGCTTGGAAAATTCAGCGCAGGCTTTGCTGGAGACGAGCACGTCGTCACGATACAGCCAGAAGAGAATGGTATCCAATCCGTCTCCGCCAACCTGTATAAGAAATTCGATGATCGACTGGATATATGGAAAACCCGAGATCGTAGGAAAGGTAATTCAAAGGAACAGGGCTCGCTTTTGCTCGGGCTTGGTAGGGTTGAGAGTTTTTCCAATACGACACTCTATATGGCCGTTGGCCAGGGCGGTGCATTTTCGGTCTACTTGTATACCTATTCGCCCGAGGGAGCGCTTTTGACCACTGACGCATTTTCAAAAGGATGGTCGCAGGAAGTCCGGTGGACCTACCACTACAGCGAAAAGAACGAGCTTTTGGAAATTCGCACTGGAGATGCGGTGCTTTGGGCTGCTTCGCCGAACCTCTAGCTCATACCCTGTCATCATACGCCACGCCAATTGGAGCAAATTTTGAATTGGGCGCGTGAAGTGAGCGCAGCGCTATTCTTGACACAACATGCCGGCGATGCGGATCGCCGATATCGTAGGAAGGCTCACTAACGTACGATTCCGCCCCCAGCCGGAACCGACCCCATTTACGACGCGAATTACTTAGCAATTTAGCCTTGCCGGATCTGGGCTACGATGTCCTCAGAACACGCTATTTTCCCATTTGTTAGCGGTGGGCCTGAAAGCCTCTTTCTTCACTATTCGCCACTCATCATTTTTCCGGAACAGCGTATATTTCTGCTCTCGCGTAAAATCAGGAACAGTAGGATGTCGCCAAAGTGTAGCCACGATGACTTTTTTCGGATTCGTATCATCAATACTTAAGATGTCTTCGTGCTGCTCATCATATTCCGGTGGGTATCCAACATTTGGTCCGGCCAGCCGGCCGAATTTTCCACCCGGTTTAGCCAAAAACTCATCATATATTTTGATTAGTTGTTCACGCAGCTCATCTCTAACGGGCTCCATGCCCTTCTCATTCACCAACTTCAGCCCATTGACCTCCCAGCGGTGCATCTTACGAAAGAATTCAAGTAGAACATCTTTAGCAATTTTCATCGAACGCCCTATATCGATTGTTGTTGTCTCCGCTTGTCGCAAATATCCCACAACAGTCGGGCTTCTGCACCTGAGTTTTAAAACGAACATTTTCACGCGGCGATTTTGCCGAAATCTATCCGGCTGTCCAGATCAAGATCGAACCCGCCATAGGGATTGACGTGTGCATAGATCAGCGGCGTGAGACCGCGATAATCTTCCGGCATCATGCGGCCTTCCCAGGCCGGTTCGGTCAGCACCGATTGCAGCATGCGCGTGTTCACATAGACAAGCGATGCTTGTAGCAGATGCAGCGCCAGCGCCGAGATCTCCTGTTCGTCAATGCGGTTGCTCGCCATTTCGCTACCCTTGCCGAAGAACACAAATCCGTTGGCACTGTTCCAGTTTTCGACAACGTTGAGACCTTCATGGATTTCCCGGCGGAAGGTTTCCTGCCGCAGATAACGGCATAGAAAGATCGTCTTGACCGCGCGGCCGAGTTCACTCAGCGCCTTGTAGGTCGGGTGCATCACTTCGGCCCGTGCGAAGCGGCGCAGGATTGCTTCCGGGTCGGCTGTTCGGGTCTGCATGGCAGCGGCGTATTTGACCATTTCGTCATATTGCTGCTCAATCTCCTCCCAGTTGATCGGGTTGGAAAGGATCGGCAGCAGGTACGGCAATCTTGTTCGGAACCCCGCATCGGCTAATGCGAGCTTCTGCCGGGCGATTGCCTTCAGGCGCGGGGCGAGCTCAAATCCGAGCAATCGGCAAAAGGCAAAGCCGACGGCACTCTGGCCATGGCTATCGACATATTGCCGCTGGATTTCCAGATCGGTGCAATGGCGAAGAACGCCCTCAATCATCGATGCGACTTCCGATGAAGAGCACCGCTTGAGCTGGGAATAGACGCAAGTAGCCCGCTTTTCGACATGCCAGTAGATCATGACGCCGCGCCCGCCATAGCGGGCATGCCACTCGGTCATCAGGTTGCGATCCCATGCACCGAACTTGGTCGAAGCGAATTGCAAGCGTGGCATTCGCGACCCGAGCGCAGGCGTCTCGCAAAGCACTGGCGTGAATGAAGCGACGATGCACATGCAGAAGCTCCTCATAGCTGGCGTCAGTAGTGGCGCCGGCGACCCGCTTCAGACCGGCATTGGTGCCAAGGCCATAGAGGCAAAGAAGCAATCGCTGATCCAGGACCGTCTTGGGCAGCGCGACGCGGGAGGCCGAGGTTTCGAAGGCGTCGAGCAGTCCGGTGTCGAGGGCTGTTTCTTTCAGAACATCAAGCAGGCCCGTCATCGGCCAGCGTTGGCCAATCTCAGTTTTGATAGCTGCCAGACCCTTCGGTTCCGAGGCCGTCTCGCTCGATCACCTTCTTCGCGTCCAAAAGCGCAAACTCAAACTCGATGCGACCGGCGTCCAGTTTCGACCGATCCATCTGATTGTTGTCCAGGAGCTGCTGATTCATAAACCGGATCCAATCAACCTCCGCCGGCGTGCGCGGTAGCGCGTGCTGCTGGCGGATCCACTCGCGCATTGAGCGTGCGCGGGCGCTGACGTTGATGAGGTGGTACGGATCGGTCATGGTTGGATTCTCAAAGAGATCAGGCCAGCGAAAAGAGAGATGGCGTCGCGCCGGCGGCACGCTGTTGTTGGTACCTGGCGAACGACATGGGGAGCTCGGCGAAGCGCCGCGGCACCGCTAGGGCCCGGAGAATGGCGGTGTCGGTCATTACGCCGGCAGTTCCGGTTCGTTCGGAGCGTCCAGCGGCGGCACGATCCAGCGATAGCCGGCGGCTTCCACGGCGGCGCGCACGAGCGCAAGGCCTGCCGGACTATCCAACGGGATCTCCTCCAACACCTCCCAGTCGTCCTCCGCCAAAGGCGGGGCAAAAAGCACGTGCACCAGATCGTCCTGGTACTGGCGCGAGTGCCAGCCCAGACCACCCAGGGTCACACCATGTGCTGCCAGAAACCGGTCCAGACCGGCGGCCATACCCTGCGAGAGCGCGTGCACGCTGTGCGTACAGGCCGTCTCCCAAGCCAGGTCTTCGACGGTATCGGCGTCCACGAAGCGCCGGCGATGCGGCGGGTCGACACGGACGATGTCGGTGAGGTCGCGGCGCAACCGCAGCCGGGCCACGCTGCGGCCGGCCAGCTCCGCGGGCGCCACGTAGACCTCGTTGTGGGCATTCGGGCGCACGTTGCGCAGAACGACCTCCCAAATCGCACCGGTCGATCCCGACGCACAGTAGAAGGCGGGGCGGCGATTGGGTTCGCCCGGCGCACCGGCAAGCGCGAACCGCGTATCGCACCAAGGGTTGGCCGAGAGTGGTCCGTAGATCGTGCGATAGGTATGCCACACCTCCCCAGCTGGCAATGTATGTCGCTCGAACGGCCAGTGCGCGACCACTTCAGTCATGTGCGGCCTCGTGAGCGGTGAGGCTCTGGGCCAGGGCGATCACCGCCGCCGGATCCTCGGCGAACACCTCGGCCGGAGCGCGCGGTGTGTCCTCGATGAACTGCATGGTCAAAGCCATGGTCGTCGGATCGTCACTATCCAGTCTGCGCGCGGCGAGATGCGCCTTGGATAGCGCCGGATGCGGCTGATACAGCCAGTAGGCGCGTGCCCACCCACCCTTGTCCTCCATGCGCGGATCAAAGCCCGCACGGGTACGCAGCGTGGCAAACAGCGCCTGGCGATTCGCCTCAGTAAGGCCGGGCGCGAACTGAAAGTCCGGGTGCATGAATGCGCGATCCCGGCTTGACCACACGCCGAACAGGGCATCGGCGCGGCGCTGCCGGCTGGCCCAGGTGGTGGCGTCCTCGGCCAAGGCATTCAAGCGACGGGCGGCCTCGGCGGCAGGGACGGTGCTGGCCAGGATCTGGTCTTTCAGGGTGCGAGGAGCCGGCGGCGCGTCGAGGACCTCCATGCCTTCCGCAGGCACATCGGCGACTAGACGCTCGAGCAGTTGGTCCCAGCCCTCCTCATCGGCGCGGACTGACGGTGCGACCTCGACCAGCAGGCGTGTTGTCTGCATGCGCTGGGCGACGAGCTCCGCCTCTACCTCGTGGAAGGACGTGGTCAGAAGCTCGCTGCTGAGTGCGGGGCCGGCGGCGTGGACGGCTACTTGATGGTCGATTGTTTCGACCACCGCCCAGGAGTCGTGGATCGCGTGACCATGGACCCATAGTTGCTTCAGCAAGGCGCCGGCGAGGCGGCCGCGTACGGCCTGTGCCATGGTGCGCTTGAGCAGTTGGATGGCATCCTCGGGGATGTCGTCCTCACGCGGCGAGAGGGGCGCCATCAAATAGATCACGAGGCCGGCGTCGGCGGCCTCGCGCGGCGCGCGGCGCCGCTGATCCAGTTCGTCCAGCCGAACCCGTGCGACTGACGAAGTAACGCGCTGGCGCTGCGCATCCAGGCGCAGGCCCAGCCGAACCAGCTCAACGCTGGCTGGGGTCGCGTTGACGGCATTCATAGGGCTCTCTTCCTGACTCATTCTGATGAACACCACCATACGCCGGCCAGTCGCCACGTGCAATCCTGCAATGCTGCAACCATGAAGCTGGTGAAGGGGCGCGGGCATGGCCACCATTGGCGCGCAAGTGACTGATTTATTGGGTCTTCATGCCAATTAACTGAGGGTTGGTGCGGGCGCAGCCACTTTCATGACGACCCATGACCGAGCTTCGCCACGCCTCGAGTAGTTGGCAGACGGGCGATGGAGTCGAAATAACGCTGCCCAATAGATTCATCTACTCCGAGCCTGATTCCGGCGGCGAAGCTTCCGTGCGGTCGCTGGCCTCTGCCCGGTGAAGAACACGCCTGGCAGCATCATGAGGCGGCACGAGTCGCTCCGGGTCCAATGTGTAGTCGCCAAACCGATTAATGTGCGCCATGCGGTAAGGGGCGAGGCCAGCCAGCATCTCAGGGGTGATCGTCATCCCTTCCTCCTGAAGTTCGAGTATGGCGCGCGACATGTGCTCGACGTTATAGAGAATGACCATGTTTGCAACCAGATGGTTGTAGCTAACGACTTTCTGCTGCTCAAGGCGAAGGTTCTCAGCGATGATGCCCTGGCCGCCAAAGAAGGCCCATTTGGCGAAGTTATTCCATTCTTCGCTTTTGTTGGTCGCCGCATGAATGATCTGCCTGACTTCGGGATCGTCGATGTAGTCGAGCAAGAAGAGCGTGCGAATTACCTTGCCGAGCTCGCGGAAAGCGAAATAAAGCTTGTTCTTCCGGCTCGCCGTGCCAAGTCGGCGAAGGATGGTCGAAGCGGTGATCTTGCCAGTCTTGATCGATACCGCCACGCGAAGCATGTCGTGAAAGTGGGTTTGAATCAGCTCCCAGTCGATGAAGTCATTCTTGCCACCCGTAAGGCTCTGCAGATGAGGGTAGTTGAACTCAGGGTCTGGCCTGGAAAGCGTCAGGTCGCGAATGTTGCGGATTCGAGGCATCAGCTTGATGCCTAGCAGGTGCGAGAGCGCGAAGACCGGAAAGCTTTGGGACTGGGTGTCACCGTGCAGGGTGTTGGGCTGAATGTCAGATCGATTGGCGAGAACGTCTAGGATGTAGACCGCTTCGTGCACGCCACAGGCGATAAAACGGCTGAAGAGGGCGATGTATTTATCAGAGATATGGTAGTAGCCGATGCCGCCGTAGCCACCGTAGCGGATGTGCTTTTCCGAGATGAGGTTGTCCTCAAACAAGGTCCACTTGGTCCCGTCGGCGGACGCGGAGCGGCCGGAGCCCCAGTAGCTGGGAAGGTCGTAGCGATTGAAGAGGTTGATGATGTCGGTGGTGCATCGCTCAAGCGTTTCGTCGGTGACGTACTTGAGATTGAGCCAGCCAGCCTGCTTGCGACTGAGTCCCCGCACGGAGCGTGCGGTTTGTGTGGGTCCAAGATTGCAGCCGTAGCAAAAGAGCGTCGTCACGATGCGATAGCGCAAGTCATCGAGCCGACCGTCGGTGCCTGCCACCGTTTTGAAGTGACGCTCTAGATTCGCCCAGTGGGTCACGTCCCAGAGAACATCGATGATGCTGGTCGGGGCGAGGCGCTCGATCAGTTTGGCGTCGAGTAGCGCCAATTCCCGGGTGATCGGCCGACGCGCCAACTTCCGTAGGGTGAGTCGACCATCGACGATCTCGGCATAAGCGTTGTCCGGGAACCGTGCATTGACATCCTTGAACTTCTTCCGCAGCGACTCACGCAAACCGCTAACGAAGGCGCCCGGCTCGGTCTCAAGGCCGGCGATCTCTCCGTACTCGGCCAGCTCCTTGTGGAAGGCCTCCTGATCAATCAGTTCTTCCCGGTAATCATCAAAGCGTTCGCCTCCAGGAATGAAGACGTCGCCGGATTTGAGCTCATCCTTGATCTGAAAAAGTACCGCCAGCTCGAAGAACCGCCGCTGCATGCAGCCGGCGCGGTCGGCGCCCCAGGCCTTGGGAAAGATCTCGCGCCGCCAGGGCTGCGAAAGCCAGTGGAAGTCGCTCTTCGCATCAAGGCCAACCGCTTCTGTTTCGATAATCTCTCGCCGCTGGTGGCGGCATTGCTCCAGAGCCAGCAGCAGCCTCTCTGTCATCGGATCGTTGGAGGTGCTGCGCAGGCCCATGATTTGCACGCAATTGAGCAAGAGCGCGCGCTGGGATGCGTAGGGCTTGGGCAGGAAGGGAATGTAATGCTGGTCGGCGTAGGCCATGTGCTCCTCGCACTCCGCAAGCAGCACGCTGATGTCCTCGCCGACAACATCGCCAATCGCTCCGATCCGCTGGGTGTCCGTTCCGATCGTCTGGTAGGCGTGAAGGATGTCCCGCAGTTGGCCAACGAGGCGGTCCGTTCGTTTCTGGTGCTCCTGTTGGTAGGCCAGCAAACTGCGTAGTGCTGTGTTCTCCAGCGCCTGGATTAGTCTGATGAAAAGATCGGCGGTATCGTCCAGCGTGCGCGCATATTGGGCGCGCACATAGATAACAGCCAGGGCGTTTCGTTTGGCTGGCAGAAGCTCGGTGAGTTCGCTGAGGTCCAGTGCCTTCGCCATGTCCCGAAAATGCTTGAGCTTGGGAACAGGGATGTCCAAAGGCGGCAATAGCTCCGCCAATTCCCGCAGATGCGCCACATGGGCAAGAAAGCTACGCACCTCCTTGTTGCCAGGGCGGCGCGGCTCGCGCTTCAGCGTTTGCCAGATGCTGACCGAACTCCCGGCGGGAACGATCAGTAGCGAACTGATCATAGTCCTGGCTTCGGGCGACAGCGATCGATCGATGCGCTCGAAGTAGTCCTGGTGGACCTGTTCGCGCGCCCGCGCCGCCATTTCATCGAGGAGGCGGAAGGCTGGCAGCTCGTGGCGGTGACGGGCAAGCTCCTCTAGGAGTACGGCAATGATGTCCGCGAGGTAGTGGCGAGTGCGGGCCGCGTCGTGGGCAACCCCCTCGAGCCATCGTCGGCCAGGCTCACCTAAAGGGCGCACCCCGAGATAGATGCGCAGGGCCTTGATATGCTCGCGTTTGCGTCGCGAGGCGTCGTATGCGGATAGATCATCCAGGCGAAGGATGCGTCGGTAACCCATGGCGTCGGCGATATGTCGGATGATGCGCTCCGGCATTTCGTCCAGCGTGATGAAGCGCCCCATCTTCTGGTAGGCCTTCAGGTGCAGCATCACCGCCAGGCGTATTCGTGGCTGGTCGGCAATCGATGCAGTGAAGGCTACTTCGTCTGGTGTGGGGGTATAGGCTTCTTCAAGGTCTTTGGCGCTGGGGTCAGACTTGAACCGCGGATACGCGGTGTCTTTGATGGCCGTCATGCGGTCTCCACGTCAGTCCCTGTGTCGACACGAGGTGCACGTGGCACCGCGCTACGCAGGCAAAGATTCGCCTCGTGCGCGGGAATCTAGGGCGAAGAAAAGCCGTCCCGGTAGGTCAGCAGGCGGCCAACCTTTGGTCTTTTTGGCAGGGCGGATCATGCTTGGAATCGCCCGCGCAACCCGAGGCCTTTAAGGGTCGATCGCACTAGGTCAAACGCTTAGTCCCAGCGCCTACTGCCGGCCTCTTCTTCGGCGCGGGCTTCGGCGATCAAGCCATGATTGTCGGCGATGCGGTGAATATCCTCGATGAGCTGAGACATGGCTTCGTCAACAGCTAGCGGATCAGGGGCATCAACACGAAGGCGGAAGCGGCCGCGCGTTGCATCGAGCGGCACGGCGCCATGCCGCTTGAGGCAGGCGAACTCGATAAGTTGGCGCGCCTGACTGGTGCTGCGCTTCTTCATCGTAGTCGATAGGCGCATCACGAGGATGACGGCGACCTGTGAAAGATGGGGCGCGACTTGGGGTGATTGTGGTGACGGCAAAGAGAGGGTAGGGGGTGATGCAGGCGCGCCTATGCCCGCCTCAATGCGGGCCTGTCCGAAGGCATCCGGCTCATCGATGTAACGCATTGCTGACTGCGCGCTCTTCCAGCCGACATATTCCATCAGGGCGCGCACATCCCAGCCGTTGGCGCTGGCCCAACTGGCAAAGCCACGTCGCAGGGAATGGCCACTGAACTCACGGGTTTCGGCGGCACCCGCTTTGGCGAGAAATTGGCGGAACAGGCGGATGATGCTATTTGGGTGCAAGCCCGTTGGTGCCGCATGTCCCCATCGATCAATGGCGCGAAACAGCGGCCCCTCCTGAAGTTGAACGCTCGCGATCCAGTCGTAGGTTGCCTCGACAGGGCACCACCGGCTCAGCGCCGGCACTCGGTAGGTCGTGCCGGCAAGCTGGCGGTCGCCCTTGGTCCTGGGAAGGAAGCATGTCATCCCCTGGCCTGGCGCCAAGGCTAGATGCTCGACCTGCAGGCGCACCAACTCATCGACCCGAAAGCCTCGCCAGAAACCTAGCAGCAACATGGCCTTGTCTCGCCGAAGGCGGAGCACCTCCGCGGTATCGGCGCGTTGCTTTGCTGCATCCAGGGCATCGTCAAACCATTGGCACAGGCGATCAAGCTGACTCAGTTGCAGCGGCGTGGCGCGTTTTTCTTGGCCGGGATGCACGGCCTGAATCCCTTTGAGCGTTTGTCTAACGAGCGCCGCCCGCGTGGGGTCGGCAAACCCGTGCTCCTTGTGCCACTGAGCTAGCGCTGCCAGACGGTGTTTCAGTGTATTGAGTGAGTGCGTGCCTGCGTGCGCGGCGAGGTACTGAGCCACCTGCGATGCGCTCGTCGGTAGCAGGCCACCCCAGGCTTCTTCGAAATGACGCACCGCGGAGGCGTAGCTGCGCAGGGTGTTTTCGCGCTGGGCGGCTTCCAGGTAGTCCTCGACAGATCGTGAGGCGGCCGGTCGTTCACCCACGGACGAAGGCGCGGGCTTACTGGTGCTTGCCAGCCCATTTGGGGTCAGCCTCGGCATGTTCGCGCGGCCTCGCGTCATGGGGAGGCGTTACCTGGGCGCGATCCACATACGGGCGCCGACGTGCCATGGCGTGCCGGCGGGGCGCGTTTGCCTCTTTCCTGGTGGAGGTGGACCGTCATATCTCCGACTATATCCCGACTTATCCCTCCTCTGGAGTCTGCCATGAGGACGGCCTCGATCCGACCTTGTGCGATGGAATCATCGTTCACAAGGATGCAGAGATCAGCTCGATTTGGCGCGTCGATTTAGTGATGCGTTGACTTGGGGCGTTGATAGAACGGCGTAATGCCACCGCGCACCACGCCTTCGTGATGCGCCGATTCCTCGGGAAGGAAGCGAACCATGAAGCGCGCTGGATCCACGCCGGCTTGAATGGCGACGGCCGTGAGGGTGTCCGCTAGCGCCGGATCCGCGGGCTCGTCCAGCCCTAGAACGATATAGGCGCGAGGTTCGGAGCCGCGCAACAGTTCATAGAGAAATGCGCGATCAACGCATCCGTGCCGAATGAACCATTCGACCAATTTGACCGCGACGAGGTACAGGGCCTCATCGGGCAGGCGAAACGCCCAGGGCGCCTCCCGGGACGGGCTCGCGAGTTCTTGATGTGCCTTCGCCATGTGGTCGAACAGCTGAGCGACTCATTCAATTCTTCCCCTGAGACCGGAGGAGGCTTCCTACTACTGAGCTGCCTGCACTGGCCGTGGAAGGACATCAGCCCCGCCCGCAGGCAGGGCTGATGCACATTCGAGTCCGTCCCTAGGGCTTGACCTGGGCGGATGCACCAACGAACACCATGGCGGGCATGACGAC
This sequence comes from Dyella sp. LX-66, assembly GCF_018599165.1. NCBI lineage: Bacteria > Pseudomonadati > Pseudomonadota > Gammaproteobacteria > Lysobacterales > Rhodanobacteraceae > Dyella > Dyella sp. LX-66. The sequence goes on along the minus strand of NZ_JAHFVJ010000005.1, from coordinate 28,048 downwards.
ATGTGCCGAGGTGGTAACGGCTCCGGAAAGCCGATTGTTGAGGAACGTAATCTCGCGCTGGCTCACGATGGGCGTCATGGTTGATTGTTTCTCGTAGATGTCCTGCATCTTGACAAACATCCACGCTCGCTCCCGAGGATCCAGACTCTCTCGCGAATCATTAATCAGCCGGGTCACTTCCGGGTTATTAAAGCCCGTCAGATTCCAGTAGCCATCTGGCAGATACTGAAATCCGATGATCTGCAAAGGGTCTTTGATCCCGCTTCCCGATGCCCCCAAAATCAGGTCCATGGGGGGATTGGCGCGCTTGGCGGGATCATTGAACAACTGGTCGTACTCGGCGGGTGAAACTTGCTTGATCACGACATTCACCCCGACCTCTTTTGCTTTTCGCCGAATCATCTCGGCCACGCGAAGTGTCGTCGCCTCGCCCGTCGCGAGGGCAAGGTTCAACTGTTGGCCCGCATAGCCAGACTGCCGCACTAGCGTCCTTGATCGCTTCAAGTCGTAAGCGCGCGCCTGTGCAAAGGCGGGATAAGCTGCAGCATAAATATCCCTGGCAGCGTCCTGCCAGATGTATGGCGAAACGACGGTGTACTGGGCGTCAGCGTGATTCTTGTAGACACGTTTCGCGACCGCATCGCGGTCGACGATGGACTGGAGCGCATCACGCAGCTTGATGCTTGCCATCGGCCCCTTTGGATTCGATACATAGAGCTGGAGTGATGCGAGCGCAGATCCGAAGAAGAGTCGCCCGGAACTGGCGTGCTCAAGGTCGGTAATGGCGGACGGAGTAACCGAGTACGATCCATCGATCAGGCCATTCTTGAGAGCCTGGATATACGTCGGTGCATCAGTGATAAAGGTGAAGGTCACCTTCTTGGCCAGGGGCAAGTGCGCCCGGTTCCAATAAGCATCGTTCCGCGTGATGACAATACTTTCACCCACATCCCAGCTCTCGAACTTGAAGGGGCCACTGCACATCAATCCGCCCGATGGGGTGCCCACAGCGCTACCCGTTGCCTCGACAAACGCCTTCTTGAGTACAACACCAGCAGACCCTGCCATAGTGGCAGCGAACAGCTCGTCGGGCTTGGAAAAGGTGATCGTTACCTCATTGGGTGCCGTCACGGCGATCGATGACACATTCTTGAAGATGTCGGTGTACACCTGCCCAGGCTGAGCGGAGCGGTTCAAGCTGAAGGCGACATCCTCCGCCGTCACCGGCGTGCCATCCCAGAATGCGGCATCGGTTCGGATCGTGTAGACGATCTTGGACGGCGTCACGACTTGCGAAGCCGCCAGGCCCGGGGCGAGCGAGTAGTCGTCATTGATGGATAACACCTTGTCGCAGAGATTGCTGACGATGCTCGGACCTGAAGGGCTTCCGCCTTTCACGGGATCGAGCGTCACAGGCTCGCCAGTGGGGAGATTCCAGACAAAACTTTCAACGGGCCCCGCCGCGGGCGTCGCATTGGATGCAGTGGCGGTTGGCGCTGCCATGGTGATAAGCCCGAGCGCGACACCCGCAGCACAAATACTCACTTCGGCCGCGCGGCCAAACCTTCCAATCAAGCGTTTCATCTTCCATTCCTCCATGTGTTGACGTGGTTGCTTCTGACTCACGATCCGTACGACACCACTATCTGGAATGCATCGGATAACCATCGGGCGCTTCGTGATTGTTGGGCCCGCCCCGATGCTCAACGCAGCAGCACGTTCCGCTGGAACGAGCAACCCCTTATCTCAGGGGTGATTCAAGGTTCATTTGGTGATTTGACATCGTGTATCGACCTGGACGTTCCGGGTAGAAATCGATACGCGCCCAGGCTTCCAAGAGCGGCGGGGGCGCTCAATGTCACTTTGGGCCAGTGACCTCTGAATTCTTGATTTATTACTTCACGTGACGCGCAAGAAAACGCGGCGCGGTATGGCAAGCGATTGGCTTGCGAGAAGTCAAAGTCTTCGAGATTGAACGCCGGAAGGGTGCGGAAGAGGGATGGTTCAACCGCTAGGGAGATATCCCTCAGGCCGGCAGTGGTTCTTGGTACATTTGAGGTGCCAGGGTGTCACCAGCCCAGTGAGTCCAGGACCTCAATGGAGATTGATGCCTGGAAAGGTGGGATGGGAGGGCCAGCCCTTACATGATTCATGAGGCGCTGAAACCATTTGTATGCGGGAGACTCGGGCCGGATCAGATGGGGGGCGTCGAAGCGATAGCGCGGCGGATGGCCACCATCTAAATGAAACGCTTGAACATAGAGGGGTGCCAGATAGCCCTGGAGTGCCCAGCGGATGTCATTCAGAAGTCGGGTGATCTGCGTGGCGTAATGGATAAAGACGCGGTCGCTCAAGTGCGCACGAAGGTCGTCAAGTAGGAAGGGCATCAACTCAGTCGGAAGCTGGGGAGCGGGTATATTCAACGAAGTCTTGGCCGCCTTGGAGGCCGCGATCAGTTTTGACGGATTGTGGCTAGCTTGGTTACTGGAGACCCATAAGGCCTGGTGGCGTGTCAGTCGAAGGCGCGGTTGTAGATGAATGGTCGGAAGCAGAAAACGACGTTCGATGGAAGCAGTCAACCAGGCATTCAATGAGGTCACGGCCTCGCTGAGTGGATCACTATCGCCCTCGGCATATAAGCGTCGTTGAGATGCTGCTCGACCCAGAACACCAAGGCATGAGTCTTTATTTCCCAGGGGAGTAGCGGCTCCACTTTCGTTGGTGAAATCCAGTAAGCGGATAAGGAAAAGGTCCTGGTGTACGCCCGTGGGGAAGCGCACCTCCATCTCGTCCGACCGGCCTTCGATCACTGCGAATTGGAGCATGGTTTGACTCACCAAGCTCGAAAGTGCATCGCAGCAGATGCATAGCCCGATCGCTTCTCGTTCCGCAAAGGTGAGGAGATTGGCCAAGGGAATCCTTTCCAGTAGTTCGCTCGGGTGCTTTACCTGCGGCGTTCGGCGGTGATCAAGCGCTGTCAGGGCCTGTTCCGCTTCGACGTTCCTCCTTCTTGGAGCGGTGCACTCGCTGATTTCCGGTGCGCACGGTATCTGCCGCAAGCCTGCAGAAGACACCGTCTCGCCGGCAACATGCGCTACGGAGCGAACGTGGGCGGGTCCTTGGACGAAAGTCGATTACCGGCGCCACTTCGATGTGGTCGCGCCATTGTCTAGAACCGCTCGCCGATCAGATCCTCACTCTTAGCCCAAAGCTTCTTGGCGCTGTCCACATCGATGGCGTAGGAGCGAACGCCTCGGTACATGTCGCCGTTGTCGCTGATTTCGGCTGCGCGGCAATCCTCGCAATAGCGACCACCCACTACGCCTCCATCCGCAACGACTGCCGCCCAAACCGATGTCGCTGCGCCCTGCTGGACAGTCTTGAACTGAAGTGGCGCACTCCCAGCAACGTCGATAGACCCCAGGGTTCTGGTCAGCAGCGCCCGCATGTCGTCTTGCGTCAGATGCTTGCCCAGCCCGGTGTCACCAATAACCCCGGGCATCACCGCACACGCACGGATGCCCCGCGAACGGTGGCGGCGATCAAACTCGACGGCGAAAAGTACGTTGGCGGTCTTTGACCGCCCGTACGCGGTCCATGGGTCATACGAGGTGCGCGCGAAATGGGGGTCTTCCAGGTCGACGTCGGCCAGGCGATGACCTGCGGAGGACAGGTTCACCAGTCGCCCATTATCGGCAAGCAGCGGTGTGAGCCGATTGACCAGCAGGAAATGGCCCAGATGATTGGTTCCAAACTGGGTTTCAAATCCATCTGATGTACGCCCGAACGGAGTGGCCATGACGCCAGCATTGGCAATGATGATGTCAAATGGGTGGCCATCGGCCACGAGCTGGCTGCTGCAGGCGCGGACACTTTCAAGCGAAGCAAGATCGAGTGCGATCAGATCGAGGCGTCCTCCGGTGGCGTCAGCCACAGCCCGTACACCGATGGTGGCGCGTTCGGCTTTGTCGAGATCGCGAGCCGCGCCCACCACGGAAGCCCCATGCGCCACCAGCGCCCTCGCGGTCTCGATGCCAAGCCCCGCCGAAACGCCAGTGATGAGAATCCGTTTGCCGCGCAGATCGATGCCTGCAAGCACCTCCCCCGTGGTCGACGTGACACCGAAACGATTAGTCATGAGAGATCCCGAATTGGACAGTTGAGTAAAAGGTTGGGAGGGTAGGCCAACAGCTCCCATAGCGTTAGGTCAGGGCGCTCCCCAGCCGGATTCGCGCATGCAGCATCCGCATCTTCACGGCGCTTGCCGGGCACCGCATGATGACGGCGACGTCGCTGAGCGCATATCCCATGCCGTAAACCAGTTCCAATACGACGCGCTGATCGATTGTGAGGCGATCTAGAGCCGCGCCTAGCCGATTCCGCAGTTCGTCATGTTCGTTTCGGTGACGGCGGAGGCTTTGCCCATTGCACCGAGTGTCCTCGATGGGATCAAAGGCTTCCACGCCATAGTGGTAAGCAAGGCTCATGATCCGGCTAGAGACTCGTTCATCGTCCTGGAAAATATCGGCGTTCAGCCAGATGTCCCAGAAGCAGTCCTGGATCACCTCTGCGATCACATCCGGTCGCTTTATGAAGCATGTCAGCAGGCGGCACAGGCGCCCGTGATAGCGGTGGAATAGCGCTTCGAGGGCAGCACGCTCGCCGGCTATCACACGTCGGAGCAGTGTGCGCTCGGCCATGTCGGCGTCGATGCCGTCATCAGTCAACGATTGAGGGCGAGGTTTGGCGGGGGGCTTCTTGAACGACCGGCTTGCACAGGACATCGGCATGCGCTCTCCGCTTGACGGGCGTCATAATATCAATTGATAATAAAACACCTGATACGTTATCATCAAGACTTAGTCAAGCGCTGTTGCGATGGGCTGAGGTGTCGTATGCGCTCACCCTTACACCTCATTGGTTGGTGGCGGCGGTCAAGGTGGCCGCATCGTCGTCGCCCAATGACTTGATCCTCTGTTGGCCAGACAGGTCAATGGATCGGCACCCTTCGTCCCTGCGTATGTCGCCAAGGCCATGGGCTGGAGGTGGTGGCGAGCGATGGGGCTGGCCGCACGGCACCTGCTTCAAATGAAGAAAGCGATGAACAGCAAACCTCAAAGGAGGCATCACATGAAAGCAGTTCTTCTGAAATCCTACGGCGACATCGACCAGCTCGCGTTTGATGAAGTGCCAGTGCCGCAACCAGGGGCCGGCGAGGTTCTGATCAAGATTGAAGCTTCCGCGATCAATCCGTTTGATCTCATCCTCCGCCAGGGGTATGTGGCACGCATCATTCCCTTGCCACTTCCGGCCATTCTTGGCGGCGATGCGGCGGGCACTATTGCTGCTCTTGGTGCAGGCGTAACTGGCCTTGCCGTCGGCGACAGGGTCGTTGGTGACTTCCCTCCCAATGGCAAAGGCGCTTACGCTGAGTTTGGGGTCCTGGCCGCTTCGTCTGTCGCAAAACTCCCTAGCAATCTGAGTTACGAACAAGGCGCATCGTTAGTCAAGGTGGGGATCACGGGGCGACAAACGGTTGATGCACTTGGCGTCAAGCCAGGGGATCGTGTCCTGATCTCTGGCGCACTCGGGATGGTCGGGCGAGCGGCAATCCAGTACCTCCAGGAGATTGGAGCAAAGGCGGTCGCTGGCGTTCGTCCCGAACGGCTTGAGGAGGCGTGCTCGCTGGCTGGCGAAGCCATCGACATTACGAAGCCTCCGGTAGAAGCGGCATTCGATTTCGCTATCAGCACCGCACCCGCCGTTGCGGAGAACCTCGTCGCTCACGTGCGTGACGGAGGACAGATTGCGAGCATTGTCCCGGTACCCATGCAGGTTAATGCCGATCGTCGCGTGACCATTCGCGAGCTCATTCATCGCACCGATGTGACCACGCTGGATGCGGTACTCAAGGCGGCTTCCGAGGGCGTGCTTGTTATCCCAATCGCCAAGACGCTCCCGCTTGGCGAAGCTGCGGGCGCTCACAGCGTTGTGGCTGGCGGTGTACAGGGTAAAGTCGTTCTTAAGCACTAAGTCTTACGGGGGGTGTCCCATGAAGATCATCCGTAATGGATCGCAGGCCTCGGTGAAGGGGTCTGCAGACTTATTCACTGGTTCCGTTCGCATTGACAGCTTTTTTCAAGGAATCGAGCCCGCTCGCGCCGGCGGCGCCATCGTGACGTTCGAGCCTGGGGCACGCACGGCATGGCACACCCATCCGCTCGGTCAAACGCTCATCGTGACGTATGGCGTGGGATGGACCCAATGCGAGGGTGACCCGCGCACAGAGATTCGTGCGGGCGATGTCATCTGCTGCCCGTGCGGAAAGCGGCATTGGCATGGCGCTACCGCGACCACGGCGATGTCGCACATCGCCATTGCCGAGGCGCTCGATGGTAAGGCAGTCGAGTGGATGGAACCTGTGACCGACGAACAATACCTCTCGGGGCCTATCGTTACTGAGTAGCGCTGGCTTCTGGCGCCTCTGATGCGCGGGCGAATCCCGGGCGAGATGCCCCGTCGGCCTGAGTACAGCACCACTTTCGGAATTGCGTCCGTCATCTGAAAAGTTCGTGGTGATGGACGCAACCCTCGGGTCAGCAACAGCGATACGTTAACTGGGCCGACCCTTGCTGGGGCATCAAGTCACGTGGGGGCGAGTTCACCGTACCAATACGAAGCAGTGACGCCACCATCCATGAGGAAGTCGCTGCCGGTGATGAAGGTACCATCCGGCCCCATGAGCAATGCTGCAACGGCCCCCACCTCGTCAGGCGTTCCTCCGCGACCGACAGGGCATAGATCAATCATGCGGCGATAACCTTCCCCGCGCGGACCGCTGAGCTCATCCCGCGCGAGCGGGGTAAAAATGATGCCAGGGCTGATGGTATTCACGCGCGCCCCACGCTTGCCCCAGCGTACGGCCTCAGCCATCACGCGCAAGGAGTTACCTCGCTTGGAGAGCTGGTAGGCATGGAGCGAATCTTTGACCTGATCCGGCTGCAGAAAGGGCAGGGATAGCAACTGATCAGCTGGCGTCTTTGCCAGCGCCTCATTCTGCTCGACCGGGAGGGCGCCTAGGCGATGGCCTGATTGCGAGGCGATGACGATGCAAGAGCCTCCACGTGCAATGACGTTGCCGAACGTTTCGAGGATCAGCGCCGTGCCATACAGGTCTACAGCCAGGATCGTTGCGGGTGATGCTTGCGAAGGCGATACACCGGCGGCGTGAATGACGCCCGTCACATTCCCCAGCGCTGTTGCTTCCTCGACCAGAGCAAGGACCGACGTCCGGGAAGAGACGTCGACCGTGGTCGTGCTGACGGTGAACCCTGCATCCTCGTCGGGCAATGGCTTGGCCGATCGATCCCGGCCCGATCACAACGATGACATCACTCATGAGAATCTCCTTGTGTGCGCGAGCACAATTTTAAGCGAGCCGTGGCGCAGCTTGGCATTTGTGGGCTCATGGAAGGCCTGAGCTTAAGTAGCTCGCCCACCGACGCGGTCACGTCAAGCTTGGCGCCATCTTTGGCTACAGAGGAAGCTCCGATGTTTGCTTAATTTTCTGCATAGGGATTTCTGTCTTGACGCTTTGGATGCCGGCAATGCGATTCAAGTGCTCCACCTGGAATCGCCGATAAGCCTCGAGGTCGGCAACCACGACCCGCAAGAGGAAGTCGCAGTCGCCGGCCATCAGGTGGCACTCAGTGACCTGGGAGAGGTCTTTAACCGAATGGATGAAGTGATTGACGGTATCCTCGTCCTGCCCTTTGAGCCAGACGCGCGCAAACACCGTGAAACCAGCGCCCACCTTGCTTGCATTGAGCAGTGCGACATAACGATCGATGAAGCCGTGCTCCTCCAGCTGGCGAACACGTCGAAGGCAAGGGGAGGGCGAGAGGCCGACCAGCTTGGCCAGCTCGACATTCTGGATGCGCCCGTCCTGCTGCAGGGCGCGCAAGATGCGACGATCGGTGCGATCAAGCTTCAGTGACATGGCATTGCTCTAAACCAGGATATGCTGGCACAGCATGCCACGATCCTGGCCGGCTTCCGCGTCTACGCAACCCGATTTCAAAGCTGGTTCCATAAGCTGCCCTCCCATCCTGAGGAGTGAGCATGCGCAACCACCAACCCCATTCCATTGTCGTGAAGGCCATTCGCAAGCGCGACGAAGCGTGGCGCGGGCTTGTTGAGGCCCTGCCGGTCATGGTCGGCTTTGTGCCCTTTGCTCTGGTGCTCGGCGCGCAGGCGGCGCAGAAGGGCTTCTCCCACTTAGGCGTCTCGCTTATGACGGGGCTCAACTTCGGCGGAGGCTCCGAGTTCGCCGCCATCGAACTGTGGACATCGCCCCCACACATTGGCCTGATCGTGGCGATGACCTTTCTGGTCAACTGTCGCCACCTGCTGATGGGGGCAGCCTTGTCCCCGCTGATCCGGCACCTTCCGCTGCGCAAGGCATTGCCCGCCCTGTTCTTCATGTGTGACGAGAGCTGGGCTATGGGATTGGCCGATGCGCGTAAGCGCGAGGCCGACCCAGCCCGCCAAGCGTTGAGTCTGCCGTTCTACTTCGGCGTCTCGATCGGTCTTTATCTCACCTGGGTGGTGTTCACCACGTTAGGCGCAGCGGCCGGCCCCTTGCTCGGTGACATCCGCTCCTACGGGTTCGATATGGCTTTCCCGGCGGTGTTCCTGGTGCTGCTGCGCGGCATGTGGAAGAGTGCTCGCGGCTCCTTGCCATGGCTGATCAGCCTTGTCACTGCTGCGGGCATTCACCTTCTGGTGCCTGGTGCCTGGTTCGTCGCTGGCGGCGCGGTCGCGGGCATGCTGTTCGCATATGCCATGGCGAGGCCTTCATGATCGAAGCCCAGACGCTCCTGGCCATCGCCCTGATGGCCTTGACGACCTATGTGACACGAATCCTGGGCTATTTGGTGCTTCGCCATCGCACGCCTGGCGCGCAAGCGGTGGCTGTGATGGAGGCCGCGCCCGGATGTGTCCTGATCTCGGTGATCGCGCCGGCCTTTGTGTCATCCCGGCCAGAGGACCTTGTCGCGCTGACCATCACGTTGGCCGCGGCTATCCGCTGGCCCATGTTGCCGACCGTCATGATTGGCGTTGCCAGCGCGGGCTTGCTCCGACTCCTGGCGGGCTGATGATGACGGCGCAAACCATGGAAACCCGAGAGCTCAGGCTCATGACCCGGTACGGCCAGGTCTATGCACGGCAGTGGCGGCCGGCCTCGGCTGATGCGGCGAGCGAGGCGCCGATTGTGTTGCTGCACGACTCGCTTGGCTGCGTCCTGTTGTGGCGCGACTTCCCCGAGCGCCTCGCCTTGGCGACCTCGCGCACCGTCGTTGCATACGATCGTGTTGGTTTTGGGTGGTCCGCGCCACACCCCGGCAAGCTGGAACGGAACTTTATCCGCGAGGAGGCGAGGGATACCTTTCAGTGCGTGCGGGAACAACTGGACATCGATAGATTCGTTGCCTTGGGGCATAGCGTCGGCGGCGGAATGGCTGTGGGGTGTGCCGCTGAGCACGCACAGGCATGCGAAGCCATAGTGACGCTGGCCGCCCAGGCCTTCGTCGAAGACCGCACAGTCGAGGGCATCCTCAAGGCTAAAGCAGCCTTCCAATTACCGGGGCAGCGTGAGCGGCTCGCGAGGTATCACGGCGACAAGGTGGACTGGATACTGAGCGCATGGATTGACACCTGGCTGGATTCAGCCTTCTCCTCGTGGACGCTCGACGACGATCTGCGCCAAGTCCGCTGCCCCGCGCTCGTCATGCATGGCAGTGCGGACGAATATGGATCGGCTCACCATCCTCAACGGATCGCCGCGTCAATCAACGGGCCTGCAACGCTCGAGATACTGCAAGGCTGCGGGCACGTGCCGCATCGGGATCGACCGGAGGTGGTGCTCTCGCTGATCCGGCAACAGCTGGCGCGGCCGCTATCGCCTTAGTCGGCCCTCTCTATCACTGTTCACTCAATGGAGCGTGAGCGCCGAAGGTGGCAACAGCAAAGTCCAAGAAGCTTCGCACTTTAGGCGTAACACGACGATCCGGTGCGTAAAGCACGTGCATAGGGCGGGTGAGTGGCCGGTAATATGGAAGCAACTCGACCAGGCGCCCATCCTCCAATGGTGAGCGCACCAATTCTTGCGGCTGCAGCATGATGCCGAGGCCGGCCAGGGCGGCGCAGAGCAAGGCTTCACCGTGGTCCGCGGTGAAGTGGCTCTTGATCGGAACGCAGATCTGTCCGTGCGGGCCGTCAAACGTCCAATGCGTGCGCAGGTCCGTATGGGAGAAGCCTAGGCATTCGTGCTGCTGCAAATCCCAAGGCGTTTGCAGGGTGGGCCGCCCCTTCAGATATGCAGGGGCCGCGCACAGCACCAATGCATAGGGCGCTAGGGGAAGGGCTACTAGTCCACTGTCGGACAGGTGGCCGACACGAAACACGATGTCGTAGCCCTCGTTGATCAGATCAACCATCCGATTGGCAAAGGTTAGCTCGACCTCCACCCGAGGAAATTGCTTCACGTATACCGGTAAACGTGGCGCCAGGGTGTGCATGCCAAAGCTTACCGGGGCATTGATGCGCAATTTCCCAGTGGGCGTGGCCCGTGTCTCCGCTGCCAGGCTTTCCGCCGCCTCGACCTCGGCAAGGATGGATTTGGCGCGCTCAAAAAACGCGCGTCCGAAGTCGGTCAGGCTTTGGCGTCGCGTCGTGCGATTGAGCAAGCGCACCCCAAGGCGCTGCTCAATGGCCTGGATGTGCTTGCCGACGAACTGGGGCGACATGTGCAGGGCATCCCCGGCTGCGCTGAAGGACCCCAGTTCGACGGATTTGACGAACACGGCCAAGCTCGTGAGTCGATCCATTTGAAATATAGAGTTTCGAATGAAGAAATATATTAGCCATTTATCTTCACTTGGCTCAAGTCCAGAGTGCTGCCTGCATTCCATGCGGCGGGACCGCTATGAAAATTGCTGTGATCGGTACAGGACGTATTGGTGCCGCCTACACCCGTGCGCTGGCCGAAGCGGGGCTTGAGGTGGTAGTGGGGCATCGGGATCCAGCTAAGGCGGCGATGCTAGCCGCAGAGCTGGGCTCGAAGGTGGAGGGTGGAGGGATTGTTGCCGCCTGCAAAATTGCCGACATCGTTCTGCTGGCCCTGCCTTACCAAGCGATTGCCGAAGTGCTTGCTATGGCGGGCGACCTCGCCGGCAAGACCTTGATCGATGTGAGCAACCCCATCAGTGCGGATTTCAAGGACTTGGTTGTTGGACTGACCAACTCCGCTGCAGAGCACATTCAAGCTGCGGCGCCGTCCGCGCACGTCGTCAAGGCTTTCAACACTATCTCTGCCAAGCTCGTGCCAGTTCCGGCGCACGACCGTGGCAAGTTCCAAGTCTTTATCGCGGGTGATGATGAGGCTACCAACGCCCGGGTCATTGGGCTGGCTCGGACCCTCGGTTTCACTCCCGTCTATGCCGGCTCGCTGCACAACAGCCGCTTCTTGGAGCCGATGGGGATGATGAACATCCAATTGGCTTACTTCCTAGGGCATGGGCCACTGGTGGCGCCCTTTTGGCAGGGCATCGGATAAGGCCGCAGCACACTGTCTTTTGACCAACCGTCACTACATTCGACGTTTCCGAGGAATCCCGATGTCAGCAGAGCAGAACAAGCAGGTGATGGATCGCTTTGTCACCTTCATCAACACGGCGAGCCATGCGCTTGCACAGGACCTGGTGTCGCGCGACGCCGTCTTCCATGTGCCTGGGCGGCCGGAGCCCGTGCGCGGCCCAGAAGGCTATCTTGAGATCATAGGGATGATGCGCTCGGGATTTCCGGATATTCAGTGGAGCCTCGAGGAAGTCATCGCCGAGCAAGACAAGGTGGCCGCACGCTTCATCATGCGTGGCACTCATAGGGGCCATTTCTTTGGCGTTCCGCCCACGGGCAAAGCGATCGAAGTGCAGGCCATGAATTTCTATCGGCTCAAGGACGGCCAGTTCATCGAGGAGCGAGGGCAACCCGACCTACTGGGCCTGCTTCAGCAGATTGGCGCCATCTCGGCGTAGTCATATCCCGCATCCTGCCCAGACGCACGCGCGGCGTGTCTAGGCGAGATCGGGATGTCATTCGAGCGGCGGTACGTCGATGCCGCGAGCCTTAAGCGAGTCCAGCACTTTCGACAGCAGGCGCAGGAACTCCGCCCGCTCCCTGGCCGGCAGATCTTCGAACACGGCAGCCGTCAATAGCTGAGCAGGGCCGAGTGCGGTCTTGACGTATTGCGTGCCCTCCGGAGTGATCTCGATCAGCGTGACCCGACGATCCGCCTCGTGCGGCATGCGGCGCAGCAGGCCTTCTTTTTCGAGCCCATCCACCAGCACCGTCATGCTGCGCGGCGACATGCCGTACTGCTCGCCGAGCTCCCCCATGCTCACCGGCTCTCTCTTGTTCCACAAGCCAAACAATAGACCGGACCGAGGAACGGTCATGCCGCCGCCATCAGGCAGATTGGCGCGAGCCCAACGATTGAAGCAGAAGGCCACGAGTGGCAATACGGACAGGAGCTTGCGGCTCACTGCGGAGACGGTTTTGGGTTCGGACTTTCCGGGGCGCGACGTACTAGGCTTCGACGTTGACATCTGAGTTTGTATCAATTGATAATGAATGAGTTGATAGTGAATTCCTGGATTTTAGCACCATGCGTCCCTGTAGCAGAGGAAACGACTTGAGCGCCCAAGCCACCATTCGCCCTGCCATGACGTTCTTGTTGGGCGGGGATCTCATTGTCGATCGGCTTGGCTTCGGGGCCATGCGCCTCGCTCAAAACGGTTGGGATGGTCCAGCCCGCGATCCCAAAGTTGCCGTCGGCGTACTGCGCCGCGCACTGGAGCTCGGTGTCGATCATATCGACACGGCTGATTTCTATCGCAGCGGGGATGGCGCCGTGCACGCCAACACCCTGATACGTGAAGCGTTGCATCCGTACGCGCCGGGCCTGGTCATTGCCACCAAGGTCGGGCCGAGTTTCGGGCCAAACGGGCCGTTCTATGGCCCGGCTAGCGGGTTGCGCGCTCAGGTCGAAGCCAACCTCAAGGCCTTGGGGGTCGATCGCCTAGACCTGGTCTATCTGCGCGTCGGAATGATGACCCCGCCGCATGGCGAATCCATCGCAGAACGTTTCGAAGTGTTGGCCAAGCTGCGTGACGAAGGGCTCATTCGGCATCTCGGCCTGAGCAACGTCGACGCCCAGCACCTGGACGAGGCGCGCGCTATCGCACCGGTGGCGGCCGTGCAGAACAGCTTCCATATCGCCAAGCGTCCCGAGCTGGATGTCTTGGTCATCTGCGAAGCTCATCGCATCGCCTTTGTGCCCTATGGCCCGATCGGCGGCGGCCATGACGACCTCCACCTCCGCAAGCTCGCCGATGTTGCTGCCCGGTATGAAGCAGGCGTGCAGCAAATCGCGCTGGCATGGCTTCTGGCTTTCTCGCCAGTCACGCTTGCGATTCCGGGTACCGGTTCAATCTCGCATCTGGAAGAGAACGTCAGTGCGAGCACGATTCGGCTGACGTCCGATGATTTCGCCGAGCTCACTCACGGCTTCGGCGCCAGGGAGAGCGCCCACGGATTAGAGCTCGGATGACCCGAGCCCCACACCAGGTGCTCGATTCACGTTGGGCGCATATGGCATCTACTTCCCAGGGGTTTTTTCGGAGTTTGCCGGGCTCCCCGCGAGAGCGGCGAACGTGTTCTGTCCTGGATGCCAGAAGACAATGAATCTTTGGTTTCGTCTGTTTCGGCTATTGATCGGAAGCCTCTTCAAGTCGCGTTTGGGTACGCCACTGCAAGCCTCGGCCATGCACTTTCGTGTGCTGCCTACGGATATCGACCTGAACCTGCACATGACCAACAGCCGCTATTGGAGCGTCTTCGACTTAGGCAGGATCGACCTGTTGCTGCGGGCTGGCCTGGCACGGGTCATGCTGAAGGAGGCCTGGGTGCCGATCATTGGTACGGCATCGATCCAATTTCGGCGGGAGCTCAGGCCACTTTGCAATTACAAGCTGGAGACCAGGCTGGTCGGCTGGGAAGGGACCCGATGGGTCATCGAGCATCGTGTGCTGCGCGGCGTTGAGGGAGCAGTCGTAACACGGGCCTTGCTGATTGCCGGTATGTACGATCGGCGAAACAGAAGATTCATTCCAGCTGCGGAAGCCTTAGGTCGGGTCTTTGACGGCAATCTTGATTCACCGCCGCTGAGTGAGGCGGCGAACGCGTTGATCAGTGCAGACGCCGCGCTTAAGAGCGAATGATTCTGCCCACCCCGATAAAGCCAACGTAATGTGGTGTCTTTGATTCACGGCGTGAGGGCGGCGTGGGATGCTCGCTTGCGTTGCTCAGGGATTCTGCAGCTGATGCTCGCCGGAGACCTTTGTTGCCGGAAGTGGCGAAGGGGCCCTTGATCTCACTGGTACGCCCCCCGATTCCGTAGACACCTGATGGTGTCTATTGAGGATCGGAGGATCTATGACCAGCAAGCGTTTCACCGACGAGTTCAAGGCCGAGGCGGTCAAGCAAGTCAGCGAGCGTGGGTATCCCGTGGCCGAAGTGGCCGAGCGTGTCCGTTCACAGCCTTTATGCATGGCTTCGTGAGCGCGGCGTCAGCCGCGATGCGCGCAAGGCGCAGAAGGGCGTTGACCTGGTGCAGGAGAACGCTCGGCTTCGTGCCGAGCTGCGTCGCGTCGAAGAGGAGCGCGACATTTTAAAAAAGGCCGCCGCGTACTTTGCCAAGGGGTAAGGGCGAAGTACGCCTTCATGCAGGCCCATAGTCAGCAGTTTCGTGTCGCGCAACGTGCATCGCGACTTGACCGAGGCCGGCGAACACATCAGTCGCAAGCGGGTGGAGCGTCTGATGCGAAAACATGGCCTTCGTTCCGTGCGATCTCCGCTTCGACGTCGCTACAAGGGCGGAAAACCAGCAGTGGTCGCGCCCAATCGATTGCAACGCCAGTTCAACGTCGAGCACCCTGATCGAGCGTGGGTCACTGACATCACGTACCTGCGCACGGCCGAGGGCTGGCTGTATCTGGCCGTGGTCATCGACCTGTACTCGCGTGCAGTCATCGGTTGGTCGATGAAATCCAGCCTGGCGCGCGAGCTGGCAATGGATGCGTTGTTGATGGCGATCTGGCGGCGACATCCCGCACCAGGCGTGGTGATCCACTCCGATCAAGGCGTGCAATACGGCAGCGACGACTGGCGTCGCTTTTGTCGTGAACACGGCCTGGAAGTCAGCATGAGCCGGCGCGGCAACTGTTGGGATAACTCCGTGGCGGAGTTGTTCTTCAGCAGCTTGAAGAAGGAACGCGTGCGAGGCCGCGTCTACAGCAGTCGCGAGGAAGCACGCAGCGACCTGTTCGATTACATCGAGGTTTTCTACAACCGGAAGCGCCGCCATGGACATCTGGGAGGCCTTGCGCCAATGATGTTCGAGGCGGCTAACTCAAAATCCAGCAGCTAACCGTCTACGAAATGAGCTGCCCTGAAATTTCTGGTCCAGATCCAAAGTTCATAGACTTATGACGAGGAGACTGGACCATGCCCAAGAAGCGCTTTAGTTCCGAAGAGATCATCCACAAGCTGCGAGAGGCCGAGGTGCTCTCGTCGCAGGGGCGAACCATCGCCGAGATATGCCGGCAACTCGGTGTTGTGGAACAAACTTTCTTTCGCTGGCGCAAAGAGTATGGCGGCCTGAAGGTCGATCAGGCCAAACGACTTAAGGATTTGGAGCAGGAGAACGCTCGCCTGCGTCGGGCGTTGTCTGATGCCGTCATCGATAACCAGATCCTGCGCGATGTCAGCAAGGGAAACTTCTAAGCCCGGTGCGCCGTCGCCAAGCTGTGGCCTATGTGCGCGAGCACCACGGCCACTCCGAGCGGCGGATTTGCCGGGCACTACATATCACTCGTTCTTCGGCGCGTTACGTGCCGCAGCCACGGGACGACGAAGCGGCTGAAGCTTGCTGCTTAAACTAACCCTACATCTGGACCAGTTAGTGCAGGCCACTCAGGTGTACTGCAGTCCAGCAACGAATCGCAGCCAGGGCTCCTGTCCCGTAGCATAGATGTAAGCCGTCTTGCAGCCGATTTCCCCCTCGATCCTCCCGGCGTTCTCCTGCTCGCTGCCGGATCCGGGCAAGCGTCGCGATTCGTCGTCCTTGTGGCTGATCGGCTGCCATCGTGTGAGGTACGATACCGTGCCACATCAGCTAAGGGGGTGTTTGATGCAGACTCGAGCACGAACCAGGCCGCAAGGCGCGGCACGGCTTCGGTTATTGATCGATGCTGCTGCGGACATGTTCCTGGAGCAGGGCTACGAGTCGGTTTCGCTCGACGAACTCATCAATCGCGTCGGTGGCTCGAGGCGCAATATCTACGCTCACTTTGGAGGCAAACAAGGCCTGTTTATCGAGGTGGTCAGGAAGCTTTGCGCGGAGTTGAGTGAGCCAATCGAACAGCTGAATCTCTCCGGCGGCGACATGTTCGCCGCGCTTCAATTGTTTGGTCACCGCACCCTGCAAATTGTGCTCGAGCCCCGGGCACTTGCGCTGCACCGACTCATGATCGCTGAGGGACATCGATTCCCGGAGCTTTCGCAGGTCATCTGGAGCGCTGGCCATGATAAGGCAATTCAAATTTTGGCTGCGTCGATGGAGCGGCGGCGCGACGAGTTGCGCCCCGATATCGAGCCGCTCGTCCTTGCTGCCACGTTCGTAGAGGGGCTTGTGACAGGGCTGCAGTTGCAGGCGCTCATTGGGGGGCGGCGGCAACCATCGGCGGAGGCGGAGATTGATCGTCAGGTCACATCGACGGTTGCGACGTTTTTAACTGGAGCGTTACGTGAAAGCCAGCCTTACGCATGAGAATTTGCTCCATGCATGCGTGCCCTTCGGCAGTTAGAAATCAAGGTTTTGCATGATGAGACGCCACGAGCAGCAAGTTGCGCCTACTGTCGGCTAGGTCAAGGCGTCCTTGCGAAGGCGCCGGACGTGTGCGCTGGCCAAAAAGTGGAGCGCGCCCTTTTTCTGAGGTGCGGAAAGACTTTATTGCTACAGCGAAACGTTGTGTATCGTCGCGCACCCCGTGCCCACAGGGTGCGCGCATATATGCCTCCGCCTTATAGTGGTTTCTAACGGCGCGTCAAGCCGCCATCGACGGCGAAGATTTGGCCGGTAATGAAGGCGGCTTCATCGTCGGCGAGGTAGGCCACCATGTTGGCCGCATCCTCGGGAGTTTGTTGACGCTTGAGGTTCTGGAATTGCAGGTGATGTTCAAAGAATTCTTCGCTTAGGTTCCGTAGCGTGGTCGGAGTACGAACCACGCTCGGCGCGATCGCGTTAACCGTGATGTTGTAGCGTGCAAGATCAGTCGCCAATGCATGGGTAAAACCATTAATGGCCCCCTTGGTCGACACATAAGCCAAAAACGAAGGCGGACTTTCCCAGTAGCTCGAAGAGGACATGCTGATCACGCGCCCCGCCTTTGAGTGCTTGAGGTCCTCGACGAAGGCTTTCGCCATCAGGAAGCAACTGCCCGCATTGAGCGAGAACAACTGGCGCCACTGCTCAAAGGAGGTGTGCTCCAGGTCGGCAATCAGTGCTATCGCTGCATTGTTGACGACGATGTCCACGCCGCCGAACTCTTGGCGCACTGAAGCGGCGAAGGCATTGACCTGCGCCTCATCAGATACGTCGCATTGCATGCTATAGAAGCGTCTTCCGTGGGACTCGACTAACGCACGGGTTTCGTCAGCTGGATTGAGGTCAGCGACGGCGATGTGGGCCCCTTCTTTGGCCAGCTTGTAGGCAATGGCACGGCCAATGCCCGCGGCGCCGCCGGTGATTACGGCGAGCCGCCCTGCAAGACGTTCAGACATCAGATGACTCCTGGGATAGTTGAAAGGCAAGGCGCTTACGTATCTAGGCCGCCTGCTTAGTGCCGCAGAACGATCTTTCCTTCGGTCCCAGCGGCCAGTGCGAGATGCGCTTCACCTAGTTGATCGAGCGGAAAGGTCTTTGCGACAGGAATCACCAGGTCCCCATGGGCAACCGTATCGACGATGGCTTGCAACATCACGGCATCGTCGTGGTGAGCGACCATCTGAATGGTCACTGGGCGGCCCGCGCCCGCACCTTCGGGAGTAAGCACAACACTGGCGATACGTCCGCCATCACGCATGTGGTCGATGATCGCCACGGCCGCCGGCAGCGCGGTGCCTATTGCAAGATCGAACGACGGTTGCGCGGGCGCAGTCATATCGATCGCCTCACCGACAAGCTCTCGAGCCTTCTCAAGCTGATGCGGCAGGACGCCAGCGACGGGATGGGCACCCAATGACTTGAGATAATGCACCGCCGTGCGGCCAACGCCACCGAGAGCTCCGGACACCAGTACGCGATCCCCTGCTTTGACGCCTAGGGCCTCAACGGCTTGGCGCCCAGTAAGGCCCACAAAGGGTAAGGCTGCCCCTTGCTCGAAACTCAAGCTGTCGGGGAGATGGGCAAGCCCCGACAGGCCAGTCACGCCGTATTCGGCATTCGAGCCCCTGCCGGTGGGATTGAAGCGTGCGACGACGCGATCCCCCACGCGATAAGCGGTAACACCAGGGCCAACAGCCTCGATGACGCCCGCGCCATCGCCACCAAGAGTGGCAGGCAGTGCCAAGGGGATGAATTTGGCCATGAAGCCTTGGCGCAGCATCAAATCGAAGTGATTGACCGCTGACGCGACCAGTTTCACGAGTACTTCGTTGGGGCCGGGCTGTGGGGTGGGGATCTCCTCAGCTTTGAACTGATGAATATCGCCGTAGGCATGCAGTCGGATGGCTTTCATGGTGAGTGCGCCCTCTATCGGGTGGTGGAGACAAATTCTGGTACGGTACTGTACCATACCAATTTGCTTTGGGAATGTTCAAGCTCAATTCGGCTGGGCTCGGAGACGCATTTCTATGGGGGAGGTGGTTGCGCAATCGGCTGGCGCACCGGTGCCCGTCGGACTCGATGACGTGCGCGTGCTCTTTGACCCCATCCGATAGGGCTGCGGCCCGACACCCCATTCGGGCCGCCGACAGAGTGGCCACTCCCGGATTTTCGTACCACAGGCCTGGCACCTAGGACCGCAGCAGGCGATCACGCGTGATAATTCATCATTATCACGCGTTATATTTTGCTCCATTCGGCGCTTGACATAGTCAAGTTTTGGTACGTAAATACGTATTACGTAATACGATACGAAATAAGCAGGAGAGGCTATGGCACGGGCGGGGCTCTATAAGACCGAAGTCAAGACGGCGCGCGATGGACTTCTAGCTCAGGGCCTACGCCCCACCATCGACGCCGTTCGTGCCGCCCTGGGACACAGCGGCTCTAAATCCACCATTCACCGCTACCTCAAGGAGCTGGAGGCGGAGGAGGGGGCTGGCGTTGGCCACGGCGTGCCCGTCAGCGAGGCGCTGCAGCATCTAGTCGCCCAACTGGCCGCCCAACTCACGGAAGAAGCCGAGACGCGTATAGCCCAAATCCAAGCAAGTCATGAGGCGGCCTTGACCAACGCAGCTGCGGCCGCCGCTGAGCAGGTCAAAGAGATCCGCTCTCTGAGCGACGAATTGCAGCGCACCGCAACTCAGTTTTGCGAGGAGCGCGAAGCCCATGCCACCACCACCACCACACTCCAGGAGGCCCGCGCGCAGGTCATCACGTTGACTGAGCGCACCGCTGGCCTGACTGCCCAGGTGCTTGCGCGCGAAGATCAGATTCGATCGGCAGAGGAAAAGCACCAGCAGGCCCGCGAGGCGCTTGAACACTTCCGCCGCTCCGCCAAGGAGCAGCGCGATCAGGAACTGCAGCGACATGAGCATCAAACCCAGGCCCTCCAGGTCGAATTACGACAGGCGCAAGACCTGGTTGCCGGAAAGAACCAAGAGCTCTTAGAACTCAATCGCGACAACGGGCGTCTGATCGAGCAGGTCAGTCAGGCCGATAAAGCCCTGCGGTCCTTGCAGCGAGAACATGAAGCAGCCGCAGTCCTGGCCAAGGACGTGCCGACACTGCGCCGCGAGAACGAAGGTCTCCGCCATCGCCATGTGGAACTGATGGCCGAGCGAGATACGCTTCAAAATCAGCTCGAACGACGTGAAAGCGAATGGCAAGCCGAGCGTGCCGCCTGGCAGGAGGGGCAGGGGGAGCGTAACCAGCAGTTGGAGCGCCTGCAGGCCATCGAGACCCTGCTGGCCCAGCTCAAGCCCTCGCAAGATCCGACGCAGGGGGCGCTGGAGGTATAGCGGGGTCGCCTCAATACCTGGCTACTAGCCTGTAAATTGCAGCAAAAAAAAGGGGGCGTTGTTCGCCCCCCTCCTTAATCACTTCTCTTTGAAGTGATGATTGTTCAGGCTGGGCGGAAACCGCTCACCTTTTGAAACATGCCGGTCGTTCTGCGAGCCTGCATACAGATTGGTTGCATCGTTGTATTGGCCATAAGTCCCTGTCTTCGGGCATTCCTGGCCGGACCAATACTTTCCACCACTCATGATTGTGCTCTCCGTAATTGGTGAAATCCCATGTATCACGCGTCAGAGCAGAAAGGCTTCTGACGGCGCACCATCCTACGTCGCACATTGCCGCACTTTTTACTAGGCCATTCGATATACGAACATTTCCTATTCACCGCCCTCTACTCAAAGGGGGCGGGGCTTCAACCAGAAGCTCCATTTCATTACATATTAATGGGGCAAAGACTCCAATTGGACCGATCCTGATAGCTCCACATGAACCGGCACGGCGCTTTGGCGCATCGTCCAACCCTGCTAACGGAGGATCTCAGGCTTGCAGTCTTCGAGGTAAGATAGAACCCTTCGACTTGACCGTGCGAATACCCATGTTCTCATTTCTTAAAAGTAAGAATCGAAAGTTACACGAGATGGAGGCTCTCTATGCTAGATCAGTAGCCATGACAAACTCAGCCGAACTTAGGAAAAAGGTCGAGATTGTTGCGATCGATGACCAAGATTTCTATCCGGAGACGAATCTACGAAACGCCGGCTTCAATGTCATCACACGAAGAGATATTCAGCAGCTACACGAAGTCGATCCATTCTCCATCATTCTGTGTGATGTAAATGGCGTCGGCACTGCGCTAAATTCAAGTTCTCAGGGCGCATTTGTTATACAAGAAATCATTGCAAACCATCCCGACAAGATCGTGATCGCCTATACTGCCGGCGGACTCAATCAGGCAAATGTTAGGCTCGCCAAACAAATGGCGCACGGTTATCTTCGAAAGGATGCGCCCATTGACGAGTGGCGAGACCTCCTTGACGATAGAATTAAACTTCTCGTTAATCCCATTGAGATGTGGAAGTCACTCAGAATTCGGCTCCTCACGAAGGGAATCGAGCTAATGGATCTTCTTCGGCTAGAGCAGGTAGTGTTGGCAAATGTGAATGCCGGGGCAACCACCACAAAAGAAGCCTTGACCAAGGCGTTAAAGAGTGAAGGATCCTCGCTCTGGAAATCCGAAGTGACGAAATTTGTTGCATCCAAAGCCTTCGACTTAGCCTTCACCTTCGCTAAAAACCAAATGCTAGGCGCCGCATGATCGCCGAATCCATTGTTGAAATGCTAGTTTTCCCCTATAGAGTTCAACAGCAAAGCACTGGCGACTTGCTCTTCGAGTCAGAGGGTTCATTGTTCGCCTGCCCAGCCTACAGCTCAGCAGCCAAAGACTTCTTCAGATCAATAAAAGGAGAGGGCTGGCAACGATGCCCTGACGGTTACGCGGTATACTCCAGAAAATTCCCAGGCGGTGATGGAAAGCTACTGGTCGTTCATGGACTCAAGATCCATGGCCTATCTACTCGACAAGGTCGAGAGATTGGGCTGACGATTAAAACTGATCGATCAAAAGTAGTCGAGCACGTCGATGCGTTCATCGCGGCCGTCACAAGCACTAACGAAGCCGTCCAGAATGCCCTAACAACAAGCATTCATGAAATTCGCAGTGTAAACGCAGCGCTGTATCACTGCTCCGTCGAACTTCAATCGAGATTATCAAATCAAGGGTACGTAGAGGCCCTATCGCGAAATGCAACTGCGCTCTCAGAGCTTCTTTCAGCAAGGATTACTCTCATTGATGCAATGGCAAGCGATACATTAGTATCTGGAATAGATCGAAAGCCGATCGCGATCTACAAGAAATTCGATAAGATGCATCGATGCTACCAGGCATTTAGTCGAGCGAAGAGGGTTGACCTGAAAATGTCAGGCGATAGTCGCCTTGAGGTTGCAGGGGATGATTTGACGGAGCTCATACCCATGCTACTGATAGATAACGCAGTCAAGTACGCGCCAGACAAATCGACAGTGGCAATTGAGGTGGTTGATCGATGGCAAAAAATCTCATGCCTTGTCAGGTCGTGGGGGCCGAAGCTCGAGAAAGGTGAAGAAGACCTCATATTCTTAAAGGGCTACCGAGGGGAGCATGCTCGCTCTGCTGACACGAGCGGCAGCGGCATTGGCCTGTATTTTCTTCGATTGCTCGTGGGAACTCATAACGGCACCGTCGCGGTGTCGCAGGGCGAGCAGCGCCAGACGATCAAAGGACGCCCTTACCATGAGACTACGTTCGAGCTTGAGTTCCCCTCGTGGGGAGCCTGACGTAAAGGAAGTGTCGCGATAGCCGCACGCTGCCGGTGGCAAAATGGACGTCGGCAGCAGTGAGGATGCGCCCCAAGCGCCTCCCAGCAAGACAAGCGCCTCCCAGCAAGATTCGTTCTTGGCGCAAGCTAGACGCCGATCCTGCCATTCGGACTCACTTCCGAGGCATGTGCGGCATGGGTAGCTATCGGCGCCGCCGGCGCCCGGACGTAGCGGAAGTGGCGAGTAGCCTGGCTCAGGCCGGCGCCGATCGATCGACGCTTAGCGGAAATCCAGATCGCAGTTGTCCTGCTCGCCCTCTCGAAGCTGTGCGAGACCCTAGAGCATTGCCCTGCGGGCTGGCGTTACCTGATCGGAATCCTGTTGGCGATTCCGGCGATCGGCTTCGGTTGGTGGAAACTCATTGGATGAGCGTCGGGGTCTTTACTCCCTGGCGCGCGGAGCTTCCGCGGTGGAAGCCTGCTTGGCTCGATGCGTAGACGACGTAGCGCCGCCTTCGCCGGTCCGCCGGCGAGGGCGGCCCAATGAGCTGATCGGCCGATCGTCCCCCGACCCGATCAGGCTTGGTGCGCGTGTAATCTGATACGCGAAGCCGCGAAGCCGCCACATCTCTACGCAAAATAAGTCTATACAATCAATCTATTGCAAGCCAAAGTGCCGGTTTTTGTATGTATCCCGGCCTACCCTCAAAACTGGCTTTTGCCCGGCAAAGGGCTGTTCCTACGTACAGATGTAATTTTACATAATATACAGGGTGCCCCTGATTACGCGAAAAAGAGGCCCTCTCCGCGTGAGCTGACGAGTAGGGTGCAGTGACCCCCAGCGTCAGTGCGAGCGCAGCAGCAACCTGCGCAAGCCGAAGCCACACCCGCTTCATTCGCTGGTCGCTCTCGAACTCGGCGTGCAGCCTTGCAACCCACAGTGCGGCGTCTTCCCCGCACTGTTCGCACATCAGCGCGATGGACGCGTCATCCGGCTTCGCGTAGCCCGTGCGCCAGTTGCTTACGGTGGTGCCTTTAGCCTTTCCGAGCCGTTTGGCGGCGGCGTCAAGGTTCGGGATGGAGCACGCTTGCATCCACTTGTCAAGAAGTATTTTTGCGCTCGACATATCCAACTCCAGTTGACACCAACTCTAGTTGGAGAATATACAGTGCCCCGCATCCAACGCCAGTTGGAGATGACAGGGGACCAAGGATGACCGCTCTAGCCCTCGCATGCGTGGCCCTGCCGGCCTTGTGGCTGCGCCTCGCCTTCGAACCCCTCCTGAGCCGGCAACGCGATCTGCGCGCCGAGGGCTGGCTCTGATGTTCTGCGCCGATCGCGCCTCCTTCATCTACTACTTGCTGCACGCCTTCATGTTTCCTTTCGTGATGGGCGCCTTTTTCATGGTGACCGCGCTGCTTTTGGCGTACCCCATCTCGCCCTGGTTTCGTGGCCGCCGCCGTGGTCGCTGACTTCGATGGCATGCACGCGCCTGTGCGCTCGATTTCCGAAGCGCCTGGCACGTTCGACTCCCGACTTGCCCAGCACGTGAGCCGTGTGGGGGAGGGCGAAAATCTCGTCCTCCGCCACGCGGCCACCGTGTACGCCGAAGGCGTGGTGGCTGGTCTTTCTCTCGCCGTGGCCGCGCTGCAGCGCCGCGAGCGTCTTATCGATTACCTCAAGCGGTGGGAAGCGCGCCTGCGCACCTGCCTGGAGCGCGAGCATGGCGTGTGACGTTGAACTGAGCCGCTGCATAGCGGCGATGGGTGATCGTGCTGACGCGTACGCGAAGGCCGGCCACGCGAATCTCGAAGGTGCTTTCCTGGCGTGCCGCCTCATGCTCATTGAGGCCGCATTCGAAGACGGCGTGGAACTCGGCGCCGACCAGCTCGGATTCTCGTTCGGGGTGGTGGATGTTTGACGCCCTTGACGGCAAGCGCGACCTGTACGCGCTGATGGGCGAGGGCAGGGGAGCCGCGCGCGGCTCATCTGCGCTCGACCTACCTCCACCGCGCATGACGTGGAAGACGCGGTCTTACGCGAGCCCTGCCATGCAGGCGCTTCGTGCGATTGGTGCGCGCCAGGTGCGCGAATACGCCGACCAGCTCAACGCGATGGATGCGCCCTTCCAGCAGATGGCGCGTGAGCGCTTTTTTAATGGCCAAGACACCGGGCGCGGCTGCGGTGTGGACCTTGCGAGCGCAGCGAGCGAGGGGCGCGCCGCAGGCGCGCCCACGGAACTTGACCCATATAAAACAAAGGGGCCACGCCCCCGCGAAGTCCTCGAAATAGACGTCTATTCCACACGCATCCGGCGTCTTCAAAAAGCTGTGCGCAACTCTGCGCACATTCTCGACAGTGCCGCGCACTGCGATGAGCAGAACGTGCGGTGGCGCCGACTGTTCGTGACGTTGACTTATGCCCGCGTGGAGGATTGGAAGCCGGGACACATAGGGGACTTCACGCGTCTCGTGCGCAAGTGGTTCAAGCGCCACTGCGGTGGCACGCGCATGCGCATGGTGTGGGTGTTGGAGCTACAGAAGCGCGGCGCGGTGCACTACCACTGCATGATCTGGGTGCGCGCCCGCGACTACTTTCCCAACCCGCACAAGCGCGGTTGGTGGCCACACGGTTTCGCGCACGTGCTGAGCAGTAAGGTGACGATCAACCGGCCGGTCTCTTACATGGCCAAGTACGCGAGCAAGGCCAGCGTGCAGCAGGCCATGAGCGTGCCTAAGGGTGCACGCATGTACGGCGTGTGTGGCCCCACCGAAGAGGGCAAGCGCGTGATTCGTTGGTGGCGCGCGCCGGTTTTCGTGCGCGATGCGCTCGGTGGTGCAGCTGACATTCGAAAGGTTCTCGGCGGCTACATGGACAAGCAGACAGGCGAGTTCGTGCGGTCCGAGTGGAAAGTGACGATCACGCCATCGGGGCGTGTGTTCGCATGGCGGGACATGCCGCCCTTAACGGAGACAGTGCAATGAGCAACAAAGACGATTTCCAGATTGAAATTCTTCGGCGCGAGCCGGAGCCCAAGAAGTTCGAGCGCGATGGCGTGGTGCGCCACTACTACTCGCAGTGGGCTGAGCTGACGGTCGATGGCCTGCGCACCTCGTTCGAGTTTTCCAGCGACGAGCCGCTGCCGCCGGGTGCGGCGGTGATCGACCCGCGCAGCTTCTCCGTGACCAACGGCCGCCTCGGGCTTTCGCGCGTGAAGCTCTTGCCGGTCGTTCCGGTGGTGAAGCCTTCGGCTTCTTCGCCGGCCGCGCAGGCCAAGGTTTAAACACCGGGGGGTGCAGGGGGAACCGACGTTTCCCCTGCGACTTTGATCTAACGCATTCCGCTGTGGTGGTGAGCCATGCCGAATCTTGTTGCGACGTGTGCACCTGAGAACGTGGACGCCACTACGGGCACCTGCTCGCACGTGGAGTGGGTGAATTACGTGGGGGGACTGCCGCCCCTTTCTGCGGCCGAAGGCACCGTTATCTCCGGAATCATCATCGGAGTGTGGGGCATCGGTTTTCTCGTGCGGCGCATGCGAAAAACTGTGGAGGAAACAACATGAAGAAGTTCATCTCGAAGGTGGCCAACGGCTACAACGCCGCCGGCCTCGCCCTGTTCGGCGCGATCAGTTCCAGCGCGTTCGCGCAGACCACCGACATGACCACCGCGTTCAGCGGCGAAGTGACGGCCGGCAAGGGCCAGCTGTACACCATCGGCGGCATCGTGCTCACGCTGTGCGCGATCGCACTGCTGATCGCGATGGCCAAGCGTTCGGCGAAGTGATGTGCAAACCCGCCTGGGCAACCAGGCGGGTTTTCTTTCAACGGGAGGGCGACATGGAAGGCTATCTGGTGATGCTCGCGTTTCTTCCGGCGGCGTGGCTGATGCTGTCATGACCAGCGCCGCCCATCTCTTTCAGCGGCGCGTCCTCTTGGGCGCGCTTCTGTTTTTCGCTTCGGTGTTCGGTGTGCGACTTGCGCATGCGGATGATGCACAGTGCTACGCGAACATGATGGCCGCCATCGTTCCGAACGAGAAGTTCAAGAACGACAACTATGCCTTCTACCAGCGCGATAGCGTTGTTGGGCATTGCGATTCGGGTGGCGGTTGTGCTGCGTTGTTGAAGTATCACTACGGTAATCAGCCTCCGGGTGCGGCCGGTGCTGATACGCCCTCATTTACGTGTCAGGCTGGCGATCAGCCCACGCCGCCTGACCCTTGCAAGACTGCCTCGCCCCGCCACGGCTTTATCGAACTGGATACGAACGCTACGGGCTTCGCATGTGACGGCCAGTGCTCTTACGCGCTCACCGAAGGTGATCAAACGTCGAACGGTCTTGGTCAAAGTGTGATGTCGGGTACGTGGACACCTACAGGCGGACACTGCTCCGCACCGACTCCCGGTTTCGGTGATGGCGCGCCTCAGCCGCCGAACCTATGCGGCAACGCCAGTTGTATGAAGCCGGACGGCGGTGTCTGTTCCAAGGACAGCAAGGGCAATTCGATGTGCGTGGACGGGCCTACCGCTACTGGCCCTGGTGGTTGCAGCGGCACGGACGCCGGCGCGATCTGCGCGGGTCCGAAGCCGCCGCTTCCTACGCCGCCGCAGTTGACGCAGATCACCGATCCCGCCACGGAAATCACCGGTAGCGATCACTACACGCAGCAGACGACATCGAGCGGCGGCGGCCTGCCGATCGTCACGCCCATCGTTGTCAACACCTACGGCGTGGGCGGCTCGCAGGATGCGCCCACGACCAGTGGGCAGACGGCCGGTGACAAGGGGCCGCCGCCGGCCAGCAGTTCAAGCACGGGCACCAAGCCGCAGGCGAACACCGCCGCTGGTGGCGGTGATTGCGGCTCGCCGCCGGCCATGACTGGCGATGCCGCGCTCGCGATGATCGCGCGACAGGAATGGCTTGCCCGCTGCGGGCCTGATAAGGCCGACAAGAATGGCAATGGCCAGCCGGATTGGACCGAGGTGACGGATGCTGACAGCGAGCGCTACGGCACGACGGACACCAACCCGAGCAGCGTTTTTCAAGACAAGGATGTGACGCTCGATAAGGTGGATCAAACCAGTTGGGCCGGTAATTCTTGCCCGGACATCGGCACCGCCGAAGTGTTCGGCCAACAGTGGACCGCCGCTGACCCTCAGTTGTTCTGTGAGTGGCTCCGCAAGGTGCGTGCCGTGGTTCTTCTCTTTGGTGCGATTGCAGCGGCGACCATTCTCGCCCTTGGGAGTCGATGATGCCTGCGCTTATTGCCTTGCTTGGCCGCATGCTGCTTTGGCTTGTCTCAACCTATGCCGGGCAGTGGGTGCTGAAA
>NZ_JAHFVJ010000004.1:0-501816 GCF_018599165.1 Dyella sp. LX-66 | reverse complement strand
TGGGCGTAGTGAGGTTTCGATGGGGGGCGCGCTTTAGCTTGGAAGGGTGGGATTGTTCGGCCCATCCATGGGCCGAACCCCTTCGCGCTGCGCGCTGCGGGGCCAGCCTGCGGCTGTCCAAATTTGTTCCAGACAAATTTGTCGAACCGGTTGCTCGGCGGAGCCGAGCAACCGGTTCTCTCTACCCACTCTCTCCGCCAGATACCAAAACGCCCCCGTGGGGGGGCGTTTTGGTATCTGGCGGAGAGAGTGGGATTCGAACCCACGGAAGATTTGACCCTTCGCCGGTTTTCAAGACCGGTGCCTTAAACCGCTCGGCCATCTCTCCGTAAGCGTTGTCGGCTGTCCAGGACAGCGAAAGCGGCGCCATCCTAGCAGAATTGGCGTTGGGGCTCGCTTTGGGCGATAAGCATCGTTCCTCCGAAGGCTTTTCATCCCGATGACCGCTCTCGTCTGGTTCCGCCGCGATCTCCGCCTGGCCGACAACCCCGCGCTCGCCGCCGCTTGCGCGGAGCACGAGCGCATCCTGCCGGTCTACGTGCACGAGCCGGACGAGGAAGGTGCCTGGGCGCCCGGCGCTGCGAGCCGCTGGTGGCTGCATCATTCGCTGGCGTCGCTGTCCGCCGCGTTGAAGCAGAAAGGCGGCAGCCTGCATATCCGCACCGGCGGCACCCTGGACAACCTCATCGCCGCATGCCGCGCCGCCGGCGCCACCGCGGTTTACTGGAACCGCTGCTACGAACCCGCGCTGATCGAGCGCGACAAGCACATCAAGACGGCGCTGCGCGAGCAAGGCATCGAGGCGAAGAGTTTCAATGCGGCGTTGTGGGTGGAACCGTGGCAGGTTGCCACGCAGCAGGATGGTCCTTATCGCGTTTTCACTCCGTTCTGGCGCAGCGTAAGGCCGCGGTTGGAACCGCAGGCGCCAATTCCCGTCCCGGCCATGCGTTTCGCCAAAGCCAAACATGGCGTGACATTGAAGTCGCTCGAACTCTTGCCGCGCATCCACTGGGACAAAGGCCTGCACGAAACCTGGACCCCGGGCGAGCAGGGCGCTCTCGAAGCGCTGGAGCTGTTCGCCGACGACGCGCTCAACGGCTACGCGCGCCTGCGCGATTTGCCGGCACGCTACGGCACGTCGCGCCTGTCGCCGCATCTGCATTTCGGCGAGATTTCGCCGCGGCAGATCCACCACATCCTGCATCGCCAGACCCAAGGCCTGGCCGCCAAGCGCCGCCCGGATCTCGAACCCTTCCTGCGCGAACTGGGCTGGCGCGAATTCGCCCACCACCTGCTGTTTCACTTTCCGCAAACCCCGACCGACAACTTCAACCCAGGCTTCGCCAACTTCCGCTGGGCCAAGTCCGACGAAGCCCTGCTCGAACGCTGGCGCCATGGCCGCACCGGCATCCCCTTGGTCGACGCAGGCATGCGCGAGCTATGGCACACCGGCTGGATGCACAACCGCGTGCGCATGGTGGTGGCGAGCTTCCTCACCAAGAACCTCCGCCAGCATTGGCACGAGGGCGCAAAGTGGTTCTGGGACACGCTGGTCGATGCGGACCTCGCCAACAACACGCTCGGTTGGCAATGGGTGGCCGGTTGCGGTGCGGATGCCGCGCCGTACTTCCGCGTGTTCAATCCGGTAGCGCAAGCGCAGAAATTCGATCCGCAAGGGGATTATCTGCGGCGCTGGTTGCCCGAACTGAAGGACGCGCCGCTGCCCTTGCTGCATGAGCCGTGGAAGGACGCCTCGCTGCTGTCGCGCAGCGGCTACCCGGCACCGATGCTCGACCTGGCGGACTCGCGCAACGCCGCGCTGGCCGCCTATCAGGCCATGCGCGGGCGCGGCTGAGCTGAAGATCCGGGCGGAACCATCAGAGCATCGCTAGGTGTCTTCCCCGAAGTTGTCGGGGTCGGTCGATCTATGTCGTAAGGCGATCGAGGTCGGCTTGGGCACGTAACGTGTTATCGCGTTGGCGGGACCTTCGCGATGACCGGGGTCGGTGGTCTTGAACTTGTCGACCTGATGCCCCCGCGCCTGTACGGTCACAAATGCGAGCTGCCCATTTTTCCTCGGGCCGGCGAGTACGTTCCAGCTCTGTCCGCTTACATAGTGGGATCCGCCGCTTTCGTAATGGCTCGTCGGATCGATCACGGAGTTCGTGTGTGGAATGTTCTTGCGGCCCAGGGTGGCGGCTATGGCCTCTCCCTCAGACTTGCCGAAATGCTTGCCCGCGGCTGAAGCCGGGAACTTTTTGGCGTACCTCCAGGTTTTGCTCATGGCTGTTCTGCTCCTCTGAAAGTCACGTGGATATTCACCCCAAGGCTTATAGGCTCCCGTTCCCTCGGCGGTTTCCAGGGAGAAATTCAAAAGCCGTGCCAGCTCGATCAAGCGCGGTTCGGCCGTTTTGGCTGCAACGGGGCTGCTCCCGTGGGGTGCTTTCTTTCACGGAGGCGTGTGGAATTGCACACACCCACGCCAAGGCAGCATGGGTCAACCGCGCGTATCAGGCTCCGCCACGTTGGCGGCGGCGCCATCGCCACGCTTCAACAACACCGCCAGCACCGGCGGCGTCACCATCGCCGTCAGCAGCGACATCGCCACGATGATCGCGTAGGTGCGATCGCTGAACACCCCGGCCGCCAGGCCAAGGCTGGCGATCACCACGCCTACCTCGCCACGCGGCACCATGCCGAAGCCCACGATGGTGGCCCCGCGCTTGCCCAGCGACAGCGCGCCGAGGAAGCCGCCGGCGAGCTTGGAAATGATGGCGATCACGGTCACGACGGACAGGGTGATCAAGGCGTCCGCGCTCGCCAGCTGCTGCAGGTCGATCTTGCTGCCGGTGATCACGAAGAAGAACGGCGTGAGCAGCGCGAGCAGCGGCTGCACCTGTTTTTCCAGTGTGTGCTGCTGGCGCGTCTCCGAGGCGATCATGCCGGCGAGGAAGGCGCCGATGATGGCGGCCAGGCCGAACAGCGTGGACACATAAGCCAACCCCAGGCACAGCGCCAGCACGATCGCCAGCGCCGAGTGCTGGCCGTGCGGCTTGTCCAGCCAGCTGGAATTCCAGCGCATCGCGCGCGCACCGCCGAAGCCGATCACCGCGATGAAACCGATCGCGCCGACCAGCGTCGTGACCAGATGCATCGCGTTGAAACCTTCGCCGCCCTGCAGCGACACCACCACGCCCAGCAGCAGCATGGCCAGGATGTCGTCGATCACGGCGGCACCGAGGATCACCTTGCTCTCCGTGCGCTGCAGGGCGTTGAGCTCCTGCAGTACGCGCGCGGTGATGCCGGCGGAGGTGGCCACGAAGGCGGCAGCGATAAACAGCGACTTGCCCCAGTCGTAGCCGCTCGCATGCGCCCACACGCCGCCCAGGCCGAACGGCACCAGCACGCCGAGGATGCCGACCAGGAAGGCGACCTTGCCCACTTTCTTGAGATCTTCGAGCCGCGTCTCCAGGCCCACCGCGAACAACAATAGGACTACGCCTATTTCCGCGAGCACGTCGAGCGGCGTGCCGGTGGCGATCTGCTCCGGCGCGATCCAGCCGAGCAAGGAAGGCCCGACCACGCAGCCGGCGGCGATTTCGCCCACCACGCCCGGCAATTTCAGGCGTTGCGCGATTTCCCCGCCGATCTGCGCGGCGACGAAGACGATGAACAGGGTGAGCAGGATGTCGGCGGCGTGATGCATGCTCAGGTTCCTTCCGGTCTATCGCGACCGGGGCATGCTACACGCTTGCGCTGCGTTTCGGCGCGTCGCGGCCGAGCCGGCTGAACACCCAGCTGGCGGTGGCGGTGACGATGCCCAGCAGCAATACCGTCCAGCGGAACGACACCACGTAGTCGTCGTGCGCATGGCCTTGCAGCAGTGCCTCCATCAGCAGCGAGGCGAGCGCGATGCCGAAGCTCATCGACAGGTATTGCGCGGTGGAGGCCATGGACGAAGCCATCGAGGCGTACTTCACGTCCAGGTCGTTGTAGATCAGCGTGTTCATCGCGGTGTACTGCAGGCCCATGAAGCCGCCGTAGACGAACACCATCACCGCGATCACCCACATCGGCGAGTCCTTGCCGAGCAGGGCGAAGCAGGCCAGCAGCACCGCCACGATCAAGGTGTTGGTCAGCAGGAAGCGGCGATAGCCCATGCTTTGCAGCAGGCGGTTGATCACCCACTTGGCGCAGATCGAGCCCAGCGCCTGCGGCACCATCATCAAGCCGGCCATGGTCGGCGACCAGCCGCAGCCCACCTGCAGGAACAGCACCAGCAGCAGGAACATGCCGGACACACCCAGGCGCGTGAACAGGTTGCCGGCCAGCGACACCCACACGCTGCGCACGCGCAGCAGGTTCAGGTCCGCCACCGGGTGTTCGGTATGCCGGCTATGCCATACGTAGATGCCGCCGAAGATCAGCGCGAGCACGCCGCTCACGGCGATCTGCAGCCATTGTCCGCCGCCGCCGCTGGCCACTTCCGAAGCGGTGAGCAGCATGGCCGAGGCCAGCGCGAACAGCAGGAAGCCGGAGAGATCGAAGCGGTGCGGATCGGCCAGGCGGTAATCCGGCATCTCGCGGCGGTTCATCCAGAAACCGGCGATGCCCACCGGCACGTTGATCAGGAAGATCAGACGCCACGAGGTGTATTCCGCCAGTACGCCGCCGAGCAGCGGGCCGATCACCGAACCGAGCAGGCCCACCGTGGCCACCGTGCTCATGGCGCCGACGAAGTCGCGCTTGTCGATGCTGCGCACGAGCACATAGCGGCCCACCGGCATCAGCGCGGCGCCGCCCAAGCCTTGCAGCACGCGCGCGGCCACCAGCTGGGGCAGGGTCTGCGAGATGCCGCACAGCAGCGAGCCCACGGTGAAGATGGCGATGGCCGCGGCGAAGATGCGGCGCGTGCCGAAGCGGTCGCACATCCACGGGCTGGCCGGAATGAAGATGGCCAGGGTCAGCACGTAGCTGGTGAGCGCGATGCGCATGCCCAGCGGCGCCACGCCCAGCGCTTCGCCCATGGCCGGCACGGCGGTGTTGACGATGGTGGAATCGAGCGCCTGCATGAAGAAGCTGGCGGCGACCAGCCAGATCAGTCCGCGGTAGCGCTCGCGCGAGGAGACGGGAGGCGGAGCGGGAGGTGCGCCGGGGTTGGGCGTACCCAGTTCGGGCGGCACTTCCGTGGCTGCGGAGGTATCGGACATGACCTGCGCATGATAGCTGCTATGGCAACTTGCTTTTCATGGGGGCGGCGGCCAAAGTCAGGGCCGTTTCATGCGGCCGCTTGCCGGCCACCCATTCCCTCGCGCCGGGCGCTTCCAGTGCCCGGCGCGAATTTTTTGCGCGCCGGGAACGCCAACGCACACAGGACAACGCCATGAGCATCAAGCCCCCCATCGTCATCTCCAGCCTCGACCTGGAGCGCATCGAAGCCCTGCTGGAGCGCATGCCGCCCGCACAGGCCCAGGGCCATGCCGCCCTGCGGGACGAACTGGAACGGGCCGAGGTGCGCGAGCCCAAGGACATGCCGGCCGACGTGGTCACCATGAACTCGCGCGTGACCGCGCAGGACGAAGGCAACGGCGAGCGGCTGGAACTGACCCTGGTGTATCCGTCCGCCGCGGGCGAAGCAGGCCACGTGTCGGTGCTGGCCCCGGTGGGCAGCGCCTTGCTCGGCCTGGCCAAGGGCCAGCACATTGACTGGCCGATGCCGGATGGCCGGCGCAAGCGCCTGCACGTGGTGGATATCGCCTACCAGCCGGAGGCGGCGGGGCACTACCATCGCTGAGCCCGTCGATGCGGCGTGAAGGCGCGAGGCGCCTTCTCGCTCAATCCCAATGCTTGGCAAACCCCACCTGGAACCCGCCCGGCAGGAAGCTCACGATCCACGGCGACTTGCGGTGCTCCGCCCACAGGCCCGCGCCCACGCCGATCGCCGCGCCGACCAGCACGTCGCTCTGCCAATGCTGGTGCACCTTCATGCGCGCCACGGCGTCGTAGACGGGCAGCAGGGCCAGTGCATACACCGCGGGGTGTTCGTCGCCGTAATGGATCATGATCGGCGTGACCGCGGCACTGATCGCCGCCACTTCGCCGCTGGGGAAGCTCTGCGCATGCCAACCCTTGAACCACTGGTCGGGGCTGCGGCTCTGCGTGGGCCGCTCGCGCTGGAAGGTCCATTTCAGGGCCTGGGCGCTGGCGCCGGCCACAGCGATGGCGTCGACCGAGCGCCACAAGGTGTCGCCCATTTCGTCCTGGTCGCCCAGCCACAGCGCACCGGCGGCGACCGAGGCGAGGCTGCCGTAGTAGACGATCTGCTGATTGCCGCGTTTCCATATCCCGCTGTTGTCGTAATGCAGGGTGTGGTCGATGCCGAAGGGGCCGCCCGCGGCATGGGCGGCGGCGGGCAGGGTCAGGGCGGCGATAAGCAGGGCGGGGGCGGATTTGGACACGAGCACGTCTGGACCTCCTTGATGGGTGGTCTTGGTGGCCCCTGATGCGATAGATCAAACGAAAACGAGGCTAGGGCGCGTGGCTTTCGGTTGTCTTAGTAAACTGCGCGGCATGAGGAGCCCCGCATGAGCCATTCATCTGAACCTAAGGTCTGCGCCGCCGAGCTGCGCGAGCGGATCGAGCGCGCCAATTACCGGTACCACGTGCTCGACGATCCGGAGATCGCCGACATCGAGTTCGACCGCCTGCTGCGCGAGCTGGAGGCGCTGGAAGCCGAACATCCGGAACTGGCCACGCCCGATTCGCCCACACGCCGCGTGGGCGCCCGCGCGGTCGGCGGCTTCGCCGAGGTGCAGCACGCCATTCCCATGCTGTCGCTGAGCAATGCCTTCGAGCAGGAAGGCGAGACGGAGCTGGAGCGTTTCCGCGAAGTGGCGGAATTCGAGCGCCGCATCGAGCAGACCCTGCAGCGGAAAGAGCCCGTGTTCTCGGTGGAGCCGAAGCTGGACGGCCTGGCCATCAGCCTGCGCTACGAGAATGGCGTGTTCGTGCAGGGCGCGACGCGCGGCGACGGCGCCACCGGCGAGGACGTCACCGCCAACCTGCGCATGGTCGGCGCCATTCCGCTGCGCCTGCACGGCAAGGACTGGCCGCGCGTGCTGGAAGTGCGCGGCGAGGTGATCATGCTGCGCAAGGATTTCGAAGCCTTCAACGCGCAAGCCCGCGAGCATGGCGAGAAGGTGCTGGCGAACCCGCGCAACGGTGCGGCCGGTTCGCTGCGCCAGCTCGATCCGGCCATCACCAAGAAGCGCAAGTTGAGCTTCTTCGCCTACGCCATCGGCGTGGTGGAGGGCGGCGAGATTCCCGCCACCCATTCGGCCACGCTGCAGAAGCTGCGCGAATGGGGTTTCCCGGTCTCGCACGAGGTGGGCACGGCCAAGGGCTTCAAGGGGCTGCTGGCGTATTACCGGCGCATCGGCGAGAAGCGCGACAGCCTGCCGTTCGATATCGACGGCGTGGTGTACAAGCTGGACGACTACGAAGGCCAGCGCGAGATGGGCTTCGTTTCGCGCGCGCCGCGCTGGGCCATCGCACACAAATTCCCGGCGCAGGAACAGACCACCACGGTCGAGGCGATCGAGATCAATATCGGCCGCACCGGCGCCGCCACGCCGCTGGCGCGCCTCAAACCCGTGCAGGTGGCGGGCGTGACGGTAAGCAATGCCACCTTGCACAACGCCGACCAGGTGGCGCGGCTGGACGTGCGGGTGGGCGATACGGTGATCGTGCGCCGTGCGGGCGACGTCATCCCCGAAGTGGTGCGGGTGATGCCCGAGCTGCGCCCGCCGCACACCAAGCCCTGGCATATGCCGTCGCATTGCCCGGTGTGCAATTCGGAGCTGCTGCGCGAGGAAGGCGAGGCCGTATGGCGCTGCTCCGGCGGCCTGATCTGCGCCGCGCAGCGCAAGGAGGCGTTGATCCACTTCGCCGCGCGCCGTGCGATGGATATCGAAGGCATCGGCGAGCGCTTCGTCGATGCGCTGGTGGATTTCGGCTACGTGCACACGCCGGCCGATCTGTACAAGCTCACCCTGGACGATTTCCTCGAGATGAAGCGCCGCGCCGACGAGCGCGACGGCACCACGCCGGAGACGGTGAAGCAGGGCAAGGTCGCCACCAAGTGGGCGGAGAACCTGCTGGAAGCGATCGACGCCAGCAAGCGCAGCATGCTGCCGCGGTTTCTGTACGCGCTGGGCATCATGCATATCGGCGAGAGCACGGCGAAGACGCTGGCCCTGTGGCTGGGCCGGCTGGAGCTGGTGCGTTCCACGCCGGCGCCGGTGTTGCGCGTACTGCCGGATATCGGTGACGAAGTGGCCAACTCCATCGATGGCTTCTTCGCGCAGCAAGGCAACCAGAAGGTGGTGGACGAACTGCTCGCCTCCGTTGTGCTCGGCGACGAGAGCGCGCCATCGCCGAAGCTGCGCGGCAAGCTGGGGCTGGACGTGCTGCTGGATACCGCCAAGGTGTCCAAGCTCGGTCCCAAGAGCACGCAGCTGCTGGCGCAGCACTACCGCAGCCTGAAGCAGCTGGCGGACGCGGGTGCCGCGCATTGGGTGGTGGCCGGCGTGCCGTCGGCGGCGGCGACGAATCTGGAGCAGTTCCTGGCCGACCGGGAAAACCTCAAGGCCCTGGAAGATGCGGAAGCGGCCATGCAGCGCCTGCTGGACGCCATCCCTCAATCCGCCAAGGCCGAAGCCGCGCCGCTGGACGGGCAGACCGTGGTGCTCACCGGCACACTGGCCGGGCTGACCCGCGACGAAGCCAAGGAGCGCCTGGAAGCGCTGGGTGCCAAGGTTTCCGGCTCGGTGTCGAAGAAAACCAGTTTCGTGGTGGCCGGCGAAGCGGCCGGCTCCAAGCTGGAGAAAGCGCAGGAGCTGGGCGTGGAGGTGTGGGACGAGGAACGCCTGCTGGCGCTGCTGGCCGAGCACGAGGGCGGCGCATGACCGCGAAGGAATCCGCGCGCATCGTGCAGCTGCCCACCGACCGCGGCTCGCTGCGCCTGCGCGCGCAGCTCAACGCCTTGCTGCGCCAGTTCTTCGCCGATCGCGGCGTGCTGGAAGTGGAAACGCCGATCCTGTCGGCGGCCGGCAATACCGATCCGAATATCGAAAGCTTCAGCGCGAGCTTCAGCGGCCACGTCGATGCCGGCCCGCGCGAGCGCTGGCTGCGCACCTCGCCGGAATACCCGCTCAAGCGTCTGCTCGCCGCTGGCGTGGGCGATTGCTACGAGCTTGGCCGCGTGTTCCGCAATGGCGAATCCGGCGGCCGGCACAACCCCGAGTTCACCATGCTGGAGTGGTACCGCGTGGGTTGGGACCATCGCCAGCTGATGGAAGAGACCATCGCCCTGGTGGAAGCCGCGCTGGCCATGGCCGGGCGGCGTGCCGAAGTGGTGGTGGAAAGCTATCGCCAGCTGTTCCTGGACGAACTGGGCATCGATCCGCTGCATGCGCCGATCGACGAACTGCGCGCGCCCTTGGCCGAATACGGCATCGGCCCCGACGGGCTGGGCCGCGACGACTGGCTCGATCTGCTGATCACCCACAAGCTGCAGCCGGCGTTTCCGCGCGACCGCATCACCGTGATCCACGACTACCCGGCCAGCCAGTGCGCGCTGGCGCGCATCCGCCCCGGCGATCCGCCGATGGCGGAGCGCTTCGAGCTGTTCCTGGGGCGCTACGAGCTGGCCAACGGGTATCACGAGTTGAACGACGGGGCGGAGCAGCGCGGGCGCTTCGAGCGTGACAACGCGGTGCGGCGCGAACGTGGGCTGCGTGAGATTCCGCTGGATGAGCCTTTGTTGGCGGTGCTGGATGCGATGCCGGATTGCGCGGGCGTGGCCCTGGGCATGGAGCGCCTGCTGATGTGCCTGGCAGGAACCGACGCCATCGCCGACGTATTGGCATTCCCGTTCGCTGAAGCTTGACGTAGGTTGGGGTGAGCGCAGCGAACCCCAACGTTGCAACGCCGCCGGTGTCTTGTGGCAAAGTGCTCGCCGCCAACACCATCCACTGCGAGACTTTCGATGAAACCCAGCGTCCCCGGCATCATCCTGATCGCGATCGGCGCGCTGTTCCTGCTGCGCAACCTCGGCTTCGACCTGCACCTGGGCCAGCTGTTCGCCACCTGGTGGCCGGTGGTGCTGATCGCGCTGGGCGTGGGCATGATGGTCCGCCGCACCAGCTAAGGCGCACATAAAGAAGGCCGGGCGTCAGAGCATCCTCCCGATGCTCCGGCGCCCGGCCTTCGACGTTTCCGTCAGTCCCTGGTTTCCAGCAGGTGGCGGTAGATCAGCCCGCCGATCGCGCCGCCGATCAGCGGCACCAGCCAGAACACCCACAGCTGCTGCAGCGCCCAGCTGCCCTGGAAGATCGCCACGCCGGTGCTGCGCGCGGGGTTCACCGAGGTATTGGTGACCGGGATGCTGATCAGGTGGATCAGGGTCAGCGCCAGGCCGATCGCCAGCGGGCCGAAGCCGGCCGGTGCGCGCTTGTCGGTGGAGCCGTGGATCACCAGCAGGAAGAACGCGGTGAGCACCAGCTCGGCCACGATCGCGGCGTGCAGCGAATAGCCGTTCGGCGAATGCTCGCCATAGCCGTTGGAGGCGAAGCCGGCGGTGGCGTCGAAGCCGGCCTTGCCGCTGGCGATCACGTACAGCACGGCGGCGGCGGCGATCGAACCGATCACCTGCGCCACGATGTAAGGCACCACGTCCTTGGCCGGGAAGCGGCCGCCGGCGCACAGGCCCACGGTCACGGCCGGATTGAAATGGCCGCCGGAAATATGGCCCACGGCGTAGGCCATGGTCACCACGGTCAGGCCGAAGGCCAGGGCCACGCCGGCGAAGCCGATGCCGAGATCCGGATACGCCGCGGCCAGCACCGCGCTGCCGCAGCCGCCGAATACCAACCAGAAAGTGCCGAAGAATTCGGCGGTCAAACGCTTGCCAATGCTCATGAGCAGGTCTCCTTGCGAAGGCGGGAAGGGAAAAGCAAAAAGTTCTTGTTGCCCCTACAGCCCCGGTCGTCCTGTCCGGCGCGGGCGCTAGCCTAGCGTAAAAGGCGGCAGCATTCGCGCGGTGCCGGTGCTATGTTCCGCGGACCCTTTCCCACGCCTCCGCGCCCGACGATGACGCAAGCCGCTCCGTCCGTTCCCCCGCTGGACTCGCCCGCCCCCCGCTTGAACCGCAACGACCTGCGCACCCTGGCCCTGGCCGCCCTCGGCGGCGCGCTGGAGTTCTACGACTTCGTGGTGTTCGTGTTCTTCACCAAGGTGCTGGGTCAGCTGTTCTTCCCGGCCGATATGCCGCCGTGGCTGGCGCAGGTGCAGGTGTACGGCATCTTCGCCGCGGGTTATCTGGCGCGGCCGCTGGGCGGCATCGTGATGGCGCATTTCGGCGACCGCACGGGGCGCAAGCGGATGTTTACGCTGAGCGTGTTCCTGATGGCCTTGCCCACCCTCTGCATCGGCCTGCTGCCCACATATGGGCAGATCGGCGTGCTCGCGCCGATGCTCCTGCTGCTGCTGCGCGTGGTGCAGGGCGTGGCGATCGGCGGCGAGGTGCCGGGCGCCTGGGTATTCGTGGCCGAACATGCGCCGCCCGGCCGCGTGGGCTTTGCCTGCGCCAGCCTGACGTCGGGGCTTACCGCCGGCATCCTGATCGGCTCCCTGGTGGCCGCCGGCATCAGCAGCCTGGGGCCGGAGAACGTGCTGGCCTACGGTTGGCGCTGGCCCTTCATCCTGGGCGGCGTGTTCGGCTTCTTCGCGGTGTGGCTGCGCCGCTGGCTGAGCGAGACGCCGGTGTTCGCGCAGATGCGCGAGCGCAAGGAGCTGGCCAGCGAATTGCCGCTGAAGCGCGTGATGACCGAACAGCTCGGCGGCGTGCTGCTGAGCATGCTGGTGACCTGGATGCTCACCGCCGCGGTGGTGGTGGTGATCCTGATGACGCCGACCCTGGTGCAGAGCAGTTTCCATCTGCCGCAGACGCTGGCCTTCCACGGCAACAGCCTGGCGGCCCTGATGCTGTGCTTCGGCTGTATCGCCGGCGGCGTGGCGGTGGACCGGTTCGGGCGCGGGTGGTCCTTGCTGGTCGGTTCGCTGGCGCTGCTGGTCACTACTTATCTGCTGTATCGCGATCTGGCGCAGGGCGCGGAACACTTCATGCTGCTCTACGCGCTGGCCGGTTTCTGCGTCGGCGTGGTCGGCGTGATCCCCGCGGTGATGGTGGCGGCGTTTCCGCCGGCCGTGCGGTTCTCCGGCTTGTCGTTCTCGTACAACATCGCCTATGCGGTGTTCGGCGCGATTACGCCGCCGCTGATCGCCTACCTGGCTGCGAAGCTGGGTGCGATGGCGCCGGCGCACTACGTGGCGTTGACCGCGGTGATCGGCGTGGGCTGCGCGCTGTATCTGCTCACTACGCAGCGCGAGTTCCACGAACGCTGACAGGCTGGGCGTAGGTTGGGGTGAGCCGCAGGCGAACCCCAACATGGCGACGTGCAGGGTGATGTTGGGGTTCGCCTGCGGCTCACCCCAACCTACGCCAGCGCCTTAGAAATCCAATTCCTGCGTGGCGCACAGATAATCCACCATCGGCGCCAGCCGCTTGTACGTCTCCACCATCCACGGCCGCAGCTCCGCCGAGCAGGCCAGCTTCTCGTCGAAGCCTTCACCGGCGGCGAAGTCCTTGCGCTTGATGTCCTCGATCAGCTCGTGCGCCGGATCGAACCCGCGCGGCGGGCGCGTCAGGGTCTCGCCCCAGAACGTGAAATGCTCGCGGAAGGTCTTGCTCTGCGTGGCCTTCTTCCATGCCGCCGGATTGTCGGCGAGGAAGGCGCGGATGCGCTTCAGGGCATCCGATTCCGGATGCCACATGCCGCCGCCGGCAAAGCAATCGCCCGGCTGGATATGCACATAGAACGACGGCGCCGGAATCTCGTGCCGCCGCTCGTGGAAGAAGCGCGCACCCTGCCAGGGCTTGTACGGCTGCTTGTCGTTGGAAAAGCGCGTGTCGCGATGGATGCGGAACAGCGAGCCGCCGTTCTTGCGCGAGTCGGCGCGGTAATGCGCGCTGATCTTGATCAGCGGCGCCTGCATGTCGGCAATCAGCTGCAGGAACGGATCGCGCACGTCGCGTTCGTATTCCGGCTTGTGCGCCAGAAACCATTCGCGGCTGTTGTTGCGTTCGAGGGCACGGAGAAAACGGAAAGTGGCGGGCGTGAAGTAAGCGTTGGCCATGGTCGGTAAGGGTCAGGCGGGCAGGGGCGCAAGATCCGCGGCGAGCTGTTCGCCCCAGGCTTGCAGTTGATCGAGCAGGGCGAGCTTGCCGGTGTCCTGCGCCAGTTCGCCGCGCAGCTGCGCGAGGCGGGCGAAGTAGTCGGGCAGGGTCAGGTTCGTCAGCGGCGTGGACTTGAACAGGCGGTCGCGGCGGAACGCATCCCAGCGCTGGTGTTCCTCCGGCGTCAGCGTCTGCGGCCAGTTGCGCGCGCGGTAGCGGAACAGCAGCTCGGGATAACGCGGGTCGCGGAACGGGAAGTCGCGCGTGCCCAGCTGTTCCGGCGGCGTGGCGCGCACTTCGGCCAGCAGGCGCTTGTCGGAGTCGGGCAGGAAGCCGCCGTAGATGGCCAGCTCCGGATCGGCCGGCGGCGGCAGGTCGCTGGCGCGCTGGAACACCCGGCGCAGCTTCTCGGCCAGGCCCTCGG
Organism: Dyella sp. LX-66; assembly: GCF_018599165.1. Lineage (NCBI taxonomy): Bacteria > Pseudomonadati > Pseudomonadota > Gammaproteobacteria > Lysobacterales > Rhodanobacteraceae > Dyella > Dyella sp. LX-66. Next base: position 488,095 of record NZ_JAHFVJ010000004.1, on the reverse strand, counting down.
CGGCGGCCAGCACGTCGCGGTTGGCCAGGCAGCGCTCGACGTCCAGCTGCAGGCGGGCGGTGTCGGTGCCCTTGAGCACCGACAGCGGCGCCAGCGCCGGCGAGCGGTTGGCGCGCACGGTGCGCAGCGGGATGCGCTCCACCCCTTCGGGCAGGTCGGCGCGGGCGGTGAACATGCGGTCGGCGATCTCTTCCTCGTCCAGCGCCAGCAGCAGCGAAGGGTCGCCCGACAGGTCGTACACGATGATCTCGCCCGGCCGCGTCGGATGCGCCGCGATCGGCGCCACCATGGCCAGGCAATAGCGGCTGGCCGGATAGCGCGAGGACACGTGCAGCACCGGCGTCATGTTCACCACGTCCAGCAGCTCGAACACCTTCTGCTTGCGGCGCAGCGCGTAGTGCCAGTCCCACAGGCGCGGCTGGCGCACGCGGATCAGGCGGGCCAGGTCGATCAGCGCGTGCACGTCCGACAGCGCGTCATGCGCGCGCTCCTGGGTGAGGCGGTTGGCGCTGGCCAGGTGCTCCAGCCGGAAGCTGAGCGTGCCGTCCTCGCGGGTGGGCCAGGCGATGCCTTCGGGGCGCAGGGCCGCGCACATGCGCACCAGGTCGATCAGGTCCCAGCGCGAATTGCCGTTCTCCCATTCGCGCCCGTAGGGCTCGTGGAAGTTGCGGTAGAGCATCTGCCGGGTGAACTCGTCATCGAAGCGCAGCGAGTTGTAGCCCACCCCGCAGGTGCCCGGCGCGGCCAGCTGCTCGTGCACGCGCGCGGCGAACTCGGCCTCGCCCACGCCGTCGCGCTCGGCCTGCTGGGGCGCGATGCCGGTGATCAGGCAGGCCTCCGGGGCAGGGGGCAGCTCGCGCGGGGGCTTGCCGAAGAACATCACCGGCTCGCCGACGATCTCCAGCTCCATCGTGGTGCGGATGCCCGCGAACTGCAGGGGGCGGTCGCGCCAGGGGTCGGCGCCGCTGGTCTCGTAGTCGTGCCAGAAGAACGTCTGCATGCCGGGGATGATCGCATGGCCGTCCAGGTGTGTCCGCTTGCACAGGATGGCCGGCCAATGGGCATACGCCGCCCAGGACCGGGCTTTCGTGCTGCTAGACTGCGCGCCCAGGAGGGAGCATGAGCCTAGCGAACGAAGAAAATCTGATCTGGATCGACCTGGAAATGACCGGTCTGGATACCGATAACGACTCGATTCTCGAAATCGCCACCATCGTGACCGACAAGGAATTGAACATCCTGGCCGAAGGCCCGGTGTTCGCGATCCGCCACGAGGTGGAGCGCCTGGAGGCGATGGATGCGTGGAACCGCAACCAGCACCGCAAGTCCGGCCTGTGGGAGCAGGTGCTGGCTTCCGCCGACGACCATGCGGCGGCCGAGGCGGCCACGGTGGAGTTCCTCAAGGCCTGGGTGCCGGCCGGCAAGTCGCCGATGTGCGGCAACTCGATCTGCCAGGACCGCCGCTTCATGCACCGGCAGATGCCGCGGCTGGAACGCTATTTCCATTACCGCAACCTCGACGTGTCCACGCTCAAGGAGCTGTCGCGCCGCTGGTCGCCGAGCATCTGCAAGAACTTCAGCAAGGAATCCGCGCATACCGCGCTGTCGGATATCCGCGACTCCATCGAGGAGCTGCGCTACTACCGCCAGTTCATGGGCGCGCTGGGCGGCGCCGGCTGAGCGCCGCGCCGCAGGCTTGAGCCAGGAGTGACCATGTCCGCCGCCGATCTCTTCGCCACCGTGCTCGACTGCAACGGCCGCCGCCTGGTGCTGGACCGTCCGCGCGTGGTCGGCATCGTCAATGTCACGCCCGATTCGTTCTCCGACGGCGGCAGCCATGCCACCGCGGAAGCGGCGGTGGCGCATGGCCTGCGCCTGGCGGAAGAGGGCGCGGACATGCTCGACGTGGGCGGCGAATCCACCCGCCCGGGCGCGGACGACGTGCCGCTGGAGGAAGAGCTGCGCCGGGTGATCCCGGTGATCGAGCAGTTGGCCGCGCGCACCGCGCTGCCCATCGCGGTCGACACCTCCAAGCCCGAAGTGATGCGCGCCGCGGTGGCCGCGGGCGCGGGCATGATCAACGACGTCTACGCGCTGCGCCGCGACGGCGCGCTGGATGCCGCCGCCGCACTGCGCGTGCCGGTGTGCCTGATGCACATGCTGGGCGAGCCGCGCGGCATGCAGGACGATCCGCGCTACGACGACGTGGTGGGCGAAGTGCACCGCTTCCTCACCGACCGGCTGTTCGCCTGCGAGCTCTCGGGCATCGACAAGCGCCTGGTGCTGGTCGACCCGGGCTTCGGCTTCGGCAAGACGCTGGAACACAACCTGGCCCTGCTGCGCGCGCTGGAGCGCTTCGGCAACCTCGGCAGCGGCTGCTACGTGGGGCTGTCGCGCAAGACGATGATCGGCAAGCTCACCGGCCGCGAGGATCCCGCGCAGCGCGCGGCAGGTTCGGTGGCCGCCGCGCTCATCGCCGTGCAACGTGGCGCCCGTATGGTGCGCGTACATGATGTGGCCGCTACGGTCGATGCTTTGGCGGTATGGCAAGCCGTGGCTGCAGGGGAGCCCGCGGTGCGCAAGGACCCGCGTCCGGCCGCGCCGCGCTGGCCCGACGACGAATAAGCAACCAACCGCGCCATCCGGCGCGATGAAAGGATCCCCATGAGCGAACGCAAATACTTCGGCACCGATGGCATTCGCGGGCCGGTCGGCCAGTGGCCGATCAGCGCGGATTTCATGCTGCGCCTGGGCCGCGCCGCCGGCATGGCGCTGGCGCGCGACAGCCGCGAAGGGCGGCCGAAGGTGCTGATCGGCAAGGACACCCGCGTGTCCGGCTATATGTTCGAGGCCGCGCTGGAAGCAGGCCTGGTCGCGGCGGGCGTGGACGTGGGCCTGCTCGGCCCGATGCCGACGCCCGCGGTGGCCTTCCTTACGCGCTCGCTGCGTGCGCAGGCCGGCATCGTGATCAGTGCCTCGCACAATCCGCACCAGGACAACGGCATCAAGTTCTTCTCCGCCACCGGCGAGAAGCTCTCCGACGACGTGGAAGCGGCGATCGAGCTGGGCCTGGATGCCGAGTTCACCACCGAGTCCCCCGAGCGCCTGGGCAAGGCCAGCCGCATCGACGACGCGGGCGGGCGCTATATCGAGTTCTGCAAGCGCACCCTGGCCGACAGCGAGTTCACCCTGCGCGGCATGCGCATCGTGCTGGACTGCGCCAACGGCGCGACCTACCAGGTGGCGCCGAAGGTGTTCTCCGAGCTCGGCGCCGAGGTGATCGCCATCGGCCACAAGCCGGACGGTTTCAATATCAACCGCGGGGTGGGCTCGACCCATCCGCAGACCCTGCAGCTGGCGGTGCTGGAACACCACGCCGACATCGGCATCGCTTTCGACGGCGACGGCGACCGCGTGCAGATGGTGGACCGCGAAGGCGTGCTGGCCGACGGCGACGACATGCTGTTCATCCTGGCCCGCGCCTGGGCCGCGCAGGGCCGCCTGAAGGGGCCGGTGGTCGGCACCCTGATGAGCAACTACGGCCTGCAGCAGGCGCTGGGCGCGCTGGACGTCGACCTGATCCGCGCCAACGTGGGCGACCGCTACGTGTTGCAGAAGCTGAAGGAGCACGGTGGCCAGCTGGGCGGCGAGACCTCCGGCCATATCCTGTGTCTGGACCGCGCCAGCACCGGCGACGGCATCGTCTCGGCGCTGGCGGTGCTGGAGGCTCTTGGCGGGCGCGACCTGGCCGAGGCGCGCCAGGGTCTCTACAAAATGCCGCAGATCATGATCAACGTGCGCGCCAACGGTGCGCGCGAATCGCTGCACAGCGACGAGGTGAAGCAGGCCCTGGCCGAGACCGAGGAAGCCCTGCGCGGCCGCGGCCGGGTGGTGCTGCGCGCCTCCGGCACCGAGCCGCTGGTGCGGGTGACGGTGGAGGCCGCCGACGAGGCCGAGGTGAGGCGGATGGCGGAGCAGCTGGCGGAGGTCGTAAAATCCGCGGCCGAACGCTCGTGAGCCAGCGGGGGCGGTCGTAAGACCCAGCCCCGCCCAGGTCGCCAAGGATTGGCCCGACGTGCCCCGCCCCTGCGGTGGCGGGTTCGACAAATCGACCGCACGCCTACCTGTGGATCACGACACATGAATACGACCGTCAAACGGGTTCCCACCCTCGACATCCGCCGCTACGACACCGACCGCGAAGCCTTCGTGGCGGAACTGGGCGCCGCCTACCGCGAATACGGCTTCTGCGGCATCAGCGGGCACGGCATCGCGCCGGAGCTGATCGACAACGCCTACCAGGCCTTCCAGCAGTTCTTCGCGCTGCCGGCCGAGACCAAGCAGAAGTACCACGTGCCCGGCAGCGGCGGCGCGCGCGGCTACACCCCGTTCAAGGTGGAGACCGCCAAGGACAGCAAGTACGCCGACCTCAAGGAGTTCTGGCACGTGGGCCGCGAAATTCCGCGCGACTCCCGCTTCGCCGAGGTGATGGCGCCGAACCTGTGGCCGGAGGAAGTGCCCGCGTTCAAGCCCTACGGCTACGGCCTGTTCGAGGCGCTGGACCAGCTCGGCACCCGCGTGCTGCGCGCGCTGGCCCTGCACATCGGCATGCCGGAGAACTATTTCGAGGACAAGACCGACCAGGGCAATTCCATCCTGCGTCCGATCCATTACCCGCCGATCACCGAGGAGAACATCCCGAACGTGCGCGCGGGCGCCCACGAGGACATCAACTTCATCACCCTGCTGGTCGGCGCCAGCGCCGAGGGTCTGGAAGTGCTGACCCGCGAGGGCGAGTGGCTGCCGATCACCACCGAGGGCGACGCCATCGTGGTGAATATCGGCGACATGCTGCAGCGCCTGACCAACCACGTGTATCCGTCCACCACGCACCGCGTGGTGAACCCGCAGAACGCCAATGCGCGCAAGCCGCGCTATTCGGTGCCGTTCTTCCTGCATCCGAATCCGGACGTGGTGCTGGATCCGCTGCCGCAGTGCGTGACGCCGGATAATCCGAGCCGCTACGACACGTCGATCACCTCGCATGAGTATCTGCAGCAGCGGCTGCGCGAGATCAAGCTGATTTAATTGGGCTGATTTGATCGGGCTGATTTGATCGGCTCGATCTGATCGGCTTGATCTAAGCCGGGCTGATCTGACGCTCATGCATGACTTCCGGTCGGTACGCGCCGGCCGGGAGTCCGCTAGCCTCGCGGCACTTCGATGCGGAGATGCCGCGATGCGTGTTCCGTTCCTGTTCGCCTTGATCCTGCTCGGCGGCGCGGCCAGCGCCGCGGACGCGCCGTCCCCCATCCAGGCCATGCAGCCGCTGCTGGGCAGCTGGCATTGCGCTGGCGTGTTTCCCGCCAGCGGCAAGAAGATCGCCTCGACCATGCGCTTCGATAGCGAACTCGGCGGCGCCGGTGTGCTCAAGCATCACGACGATATCGCGCCGAATACTTATCGCGCGGTGGAGGCGTGGACGTACGACGCAAAGGACAAGCAGTTCAATGCGGCCATCGTCGACAACTTCGGCGGCGCGCGCCGTTTCAGTGCCGGCGGATGGGAAGGCGACACGCTGACGTGGACCTCCGCGCCGGAGGTGCAGCCGGCGCAGAAGTTCGTCTATGTGCGCACGGCCGATGGCGACTTGCGCGTCGACTGGCAGGTAATGCGCGGCGGCAGCTTCGTGGTGGGCGACACACTGACCTGCAAACGCCCGTGATTCAGTGCGACGCGGTCTGCCGGTAGCGCCGCGATTCGCGCGCCGACAAGGCCAGCGCCATGCGGTCCGGCAGCAGCTTCACCAGCGCTTTGATCAAGCGATTGACGCGGCCGGTGACGCGCACGATGTCGCCTTGCTCGACCGCATCGCAGGCTTCGCGCACCACCTCTTCCGCGGTCTGCCACATGAAGCGCGGCATCTGGTTCATCAGTTCGCGCGTGCCGGTGACGTCGTGGAATTCCGACCAGGTGAAGCCCGGGCACAGCGCGCAGACGTGGACGCCGAGGTGGCGGTTTTCCAGCGCGAGCGATTGCGAGAACTTGATCAGATACGCCTTGGATGCGCCGTACAGCGTGTGCCCCGCCGTACCCGGCACATGGCCCGCGAGCGAGGCGACGTTGACGATGCGGCCGTAGCCGCGCTCGCGCATGCCGGGCAGCAGGCGCCAGGCCAGTTCGGTGGGGGCGGTCATCAGCACCTGGATAAAGGCCGCATGGTCTTCCCAGGTATTGGCGTCGAAGGTGCCGGGCAGGCCATAGCCGGCGTTGTTGATCAGCCAGTCCACGGCGAGCTGGCGTTCGGCCAGCGCGGCCTGCAGTTGCTGCGGCGCGGCGGGGTCGGCGAGATCGGCCGGCAGCACGGTCACGCTGCCGTTGTGCTTGCCGCGAAGTTCTTCCGCCAGCGCTTCCAGCCGGTCCGTGCGGCGCGCGGTGAGCACCAGATCGTGGCCACGCGCGGCCAGTTCGCGTGCGAAGGCGGCGCCGATGCCGGCGGAGGCGCCGGTGATCAGGCTCAAGGGGCGGGACTGCGGCATGCCGGTTCCTTCGGTGCGCGGGTGGAGACGCGATCTTGCGGTCAGTCGGCCGAACGCGCCAGCGCCCGCGCCGTTGCCGGGCCAGGGAGCGCTCGCTAAGCTGCCGCGCTTTGAACCTTAGGGAGACGCGCCATGCGCAAGAAGCTCGTTGCCGGTAACTGGAAGATGCACGGCAGCCGCTCGATGGCCGCCGCGCTGGCGAGCGAGATCGCGGCCGGCCTGCCGGCGTCGATCGATGCGGTGGTGTTCCCGCCGTTTCCCTATATCGCCGAGCTGGCCGCGCAGCATGCCGGTTCGGGCCTGGGCTTCGGCGGCCAGGACGTGAGCGAGCACGAGGGGCAGGGCGCGTATACCGGCGAAGTCTCCGCGGCGATGCTGCAGGACGTGGGCGCGCAGTGGACCCTGGTCGGCCATTCCGAGCGCCGCCAGTACCACCACGAGAGCGACGAGCTGGTGGCGCGCAAGTTCGCCGCCGCCCGCGCCGGCGGCCTCACTCCGGTGCTGTGCGTGGGCGAGACCTTGGCGCAGCGCGAGGCCGGCGAGACCGAGGCGGTGATCGCCCGCCAGCTGCACGCCGTGCTGGCGCTCAACGGCGTGGCGAGCTTCGATACCGCGGTGATCGCCTATGAACCGGTCTGGGCCATCGGCACCGGCCTCACCGCCACGCCGGAGCAGGCCCAGGAGGTCCACGGATTCATCCGTAGCCAACTGGCCCGGCAGGATGCTATGATCGCCCGTCTGACTCGGCTGCTTTATGGCGGCAGCGTCAAGCCGGCCAACGCCGCGGAATTATTCGCGCAGGCGGACGTAGATGGGGGGCTCGTCGGAGGTGCATGTCTGACCTCGGCCGATTTCCTCGCGATCTGCGCCGCCGCGCATTGAACGCACGGATTCTCTGGAAACCATGTTCGTCATCTTCAGCGTTTTCTACATCCTGATCGCCGCGGCGATGATCGTGCTGATCCTGATGCAGCGCGGTGCCGGTGCCGATGCGGGTTCCGGTTTCGGCGGCGGCGCCTCGGCCACCGTGTTCGGTGCGCGCGGCTCGTCCAGCTTCATGACCCGCGCCACGGCCGTGCTGGCCGCGCTGTTTTTCGTGCTCAGCCTCGGCATGGGTATCTACCTGAGCCGCCACGGCGCACCGCAGAACGGCGGCGCGGATCTCGGCGTGATGTCCGGCCTTGCCAACCCGCCGGCCGCCACGCAGAATGCGCAGCCCTCGGCCCCGGCCAACGCGGAAGTCCCGCAGGCGACCAAGCCGGCCGGCGACGTCCCGGCGGCCACGACTCCGGCCCAGAGCGCCGAAGTCCCCGCGGCGACCGCTCCGGCCAAGCCGGCTTCGACGCCGGAAAAGAAGTAACAGCAAGACACCTGCCCAGGTGGCGGAATTGGTAGACGCACTACCTTGAGGTGGTAGCGACGCAAGTCGTGGGGGTTCGAGTCCCCCCTTGGGCACCAATCGAAGTTTCAGGCGTGTCGCACGACATTCCAGAAATGCATGAAAAACCCCGCTTCGGCGGGGTTTTTTGTTTTCTGGAATGGGTTGCCGCAACTGGTCAGTCCAGGTCGAAACGGCTAATCAAGACATTCTCCTCGCATGATCCGGCCGGCGTACTCGCGAAGGTATGGGCGCTCGTCCTTTTCGGCTTCGGCCAATAACGCCGGAAGCTGAGATGAGCTGATGCCTTGCAGGCAATAAAGCGTATTCATTCGAGCCCACTGCTGTGCTTCATCAGGTCGGTGCCAGGCTGCCAGGGCGAATTTTTCGACCGAGGGCGAATCGATTCGGAGCAGCGATTGCAGTGCACGGCGCCGGACGTATTCGTGCTCGTCGTCAGCCATCTTCAACAGCAGCGGTTCCGCTTGGGTGCCGAGCCACGCCAGCTGGACGGCGAGTTGCCAGCGGGCGTCGCGTTCATCGATCTCAAGCGAGGCTTGGGCAAGCGATAGCAGCAGTTCTGGATGGCGGGTCCTGATCTCTTCGGCGAGATATTCGATTTCGTTGTCGCGCGCGATGGCGTAGAGGACCTGCAACTGCTCCTCCCGGTGCCAGTGATCAAACCGGCGGCTGGCGACGAATTCGAGTACGGCTGCGTGAAGCGCTGGCCACTCCGTGTAGTCGCACTCCCATTCGCCATATCGTTCGGTGCTTGGGTAAGTGCCGGCCCATGCCTTGAATTTGTCCACTTCGACCAGTGGGTTTGGCATCCCTGTCCTTTATCCAGCTGAAAAGTGCGGCTTGCGGAATCTTTGATTCTGCCTCGAACCCATCGGGCCCTTGAGGCGGCAAACTCCGAATTTCGCATGGGCAGGGCATTTGTAGGAATTCCCCTACAACACGACGCGCCTTTTCCCTCTACACCCACGTAAGACAAATCCGCAAACTATCTCTGTCCGGCAAGTCAGGCTCCTTTGCCGATGCCCCGGACACTAAGGACGAAGCGGCTACGGATGGCTGCAAGCCCCATGGATGGGGCTTTTCTTTTTCGGGGCACAGGAGTGCGGCCGGGACTACGGCACCCGCCTTCATGCCTGGAAGCGCAGCCCGCCTTATGGCGGGTTTTTTGTTGCCTGATCCACAGCTTCCAGCGGCCGGCCGGGCCGGCGCCATGTCCCTTCGGCATAATCCGCGGCTTGCCCGGACCAGCATGCCCACCTTCGAGGGAACGATGAGCGACGACCTGCATTTCTCCAGCAACTACCGCGACCTCTGCCAGCAGTACGGCACCGGCGCGGGCTTCCAGTTCGAGTTCTATTGCCAGAGCTGCAGCGACACCTGGCGCTCGCCATTCGCGCCTTATCGCAGCGGGCAGGCGTCGGGCTGGATGCGGGAGATCGGCAGCTTCGCCAGCAATCTGCTGGGCGGCGTGAGCAACGGCATCGACAACGCGGTGGAAGGGCTGGCCAAGGCGGGCTGGGGGACCTCGCGCGATGAGGCGTTCAAGGACGCCATCGGCGCGGCCGAACATCATTTCCACCGCTGCGCGCGCTGCAACCACTATGTGTGCGACCGCTGCTGGAGCATCGAGAAGGGCCTGTGCGAAACCTGCGCGCCCGATCTCGCCGCGGAAGTGCAGGCGGCCCGGCATCAGGGACAACTGCAGGCGGCCAAGGACAACGCGGTCGAATTCGGCAAGAGCCAGGCCGGCAAGGTCGACGTGAAGACCGAGCGTCAGCTGGTCTGCCCGCAGTGCGGTTGCGAAGCGCGCGGCGGCAAGTTCTGCCCGGATTGCGGTCATCGTCTGGCCGATCCTTCGCAATGCGGCGGCTGCCAGGCCGAACTGCCCGCCGGCAGCCGTTTCTGCCCGGAATGCGGGCAGGCTACGGGCACGGCGGTACGCGGCGGCTGATCCGCGTGTCAGGGGACTGCCGGCGCCGCTGACGGCGCTGATCGGAATTCCCCTACAACAACTTGCGCCATTCGCCGCTAGGTGCCGATGGCGAATAGGCGCAATCTGCATCTGCCCCGCGAGTCAGGCGGTGAGTTTCAGGCTCATGCCAGCCGATGACCGGGGCGTTCTTCTGTATGGCTCATGCCCCTGAGCCCTAGGCTTTGGCGCCCCGCACTCCGGGGCGCCTTTTTGTTTGTGCGTTCCGCGGCGCGGATGCGGTAGCGCAGAACTCATGCCACGGCAGCAAGCTCCATGGCCGTCAATGCGCCGCTGGCGGCGAAATTGAGACTTGGACCACAAATACGTAGTCCATCGCCTACACAACGACGTGCCGCACGCCGATAGGACGATTCCTCACGCCGTTGCATGCTTCACACGCTGGTATGGCGGCCGTTGCATGGATGCGCGACCGCAAGCCGGCGTACTTCATCCCAGAGGGGCAAGCACGATGATCATCTACGCGCTCAAGCCTTCGCACGAAGGCCAATGGAATATCTGCCGCTCGGGCTTCTGCCTGTTCAGCGGCCTGCGCCTGGGGCCGGCGATCACGCTGGCGCGGGAAGTCGCCCGCGACGAGCACGCACGCTCGGGCCGTTCGGTCTGCGTGGAGATGCCGGGGCTGGGTTCCGCCATCCGGCTGGCGCAGTACGAGGAGCGCTCGATGGAAGGCTTCGCCGTCGCCGGCTGCTGATCCGCCGGCGCGGCGCCATCCGCTTCTTGTCATTCCCGCCCGGGCACGGGCAAAGTGGCGCGATTCCCTCCCCAGGACGCCGCCCATGCTTCTGTCCCGCCGCCTTGCCGCCGCCGTGCTGCTGGCGCTCGCCCTCGCACCGCTGCAGGCCGCCACGCTGCTCGTCAACGCCCGCGTGCACACCATGGATCCCGCCAAGCCCGAGGCCACAGCCCTGGCCTGGGACGGCGAAGGCCGCCTGCTCGCTGTAGGCACCACGGCCGAACTGCAGGAGAAGTTCGCCGGTTCGGAGTCGGTGGATGCGCACGGCGCGACGGTGATCCCCGGCCTGATCGACGCCCATGGACACGTACTCGGCCTAGGCATGATCCGCGGCCAGGCCGACCTGGTCGGCGCGCATTCCAAGGCCGAGATCGTCCAGCGCCTGAAGGACTTCGCCGCGAAGCTGCCGAAGGATGCCTGGTTGCTGGGCCGCGGCTGGGACCAGAACCTGTGGCCGGATAAGCAGTTCCCCAGCGCGGCGGATCTGGATCAGGCGTTTCCGGATCGCCCGGTCTTTCTCGAACGCATCGATGGCCACGCTTCCTGGGCCAATACCGCGGCGATGAAGAAGGCCAGCAAGTCGCTCGACGGCGACTGGCAGCCGGACGGCGGCCGCATCGTGCGCGTCGGCACGCGCGCCACCGGCGTGCTGGTCGACGGCGCGCAGCCGTTGGTCGGCAGCGCGGTGCCGCCGCTGACGCCGGCGCAGACCCGCGATGCCTACCGCACCGCCTTCAAGGAACTGGTGGCGCAAGGCCTCACCGGCGTGCACGACGCCGGTGTCAGCCTGGACGATTTCCGCGTGCTGCAGCAGATGGCCAAGGCCGGCAATATCCCGCTGCGCCTGTACGAAATGGCCGACGGCAACCATGCCGCGCTGGAATGGCTGTGCATGCAGGGCGGGCAGTGGATCGACGACAGCGGCCGCCTGCGCATGCATACGGTGAAGCTGTACATGGATGGCGCCCTGGGCAGCCGCGGCGCGGCCCTGCTGCAGGACTACAGCGACGACCACGGCAACCGCGGCATCTTCGTCACCTCGCCGGAGGACTACCGCGTCGCGGTGGAAAAGGCGCACAAATGCGGCGTACAGGTGGCCACCCATGCGATCGGCGACCGCGGCAACCGCATGGTGCTGGACACCTACCAGGCCGCGCTGGGCAAGGACGCGCAGGGCGACCACCGCTGGCGCGTGGAGCACGCGCAGATCCTGGCGCTGGAGGACATCCCGCGCTTCGCCAAGCTGCATCTGATCGCCTCGATGCAGCCGACTCATGCCACCTCGGACATGCCCTGGGCCGCGCAGCGCCTGGGCATCGACAGGCTGAAGGGCGCCTATGCCTGGCAGCGCTTCCTGCACGAGCAGGTGCCGCTGGCCTTCGGCTCGGATTTCCCGGTGGAAAGCCCGAACCCGATGCTGGGCATCTATGCGGCGATCACCCGCCAGGACCTGAAGGGCCAGCCCCCGGGTGGCTGGCTGCCGGACCAGAAGGTCAGCCGCATCCAGGCCCTGGCCGGCTTTACCCGTACCGCGGCCTATGCGGCCTTCATGGAGCGCGAGGTGGGCATGCTGAAGGAAGGCATGCGCGCCGACTTCGTGGTGCTCAATGCCGACCCGCTGACCATTCCGCCGCGCCAGGTCGCCGACCTCAAGCCGCTCAGCACCTGGGTCGACGGCAAGGCCGTGTACGAAGCCGGAAAAGCCGACGCCGCGCGATGAACTGCGCGGCGCCGGCCGGGGTGGAAGGTACTGCGTGGAGCGGGGAAGGGGCGGAGCTTAAGCCGCCTTGCGGATCGCCACGCCGATGCTGGCCTGGGCGGTCTTCAGCGCTTCGGTCTTGTGGTCGGCACTGACATTCACGCCTTCGGCGCGGACGAATTCCACGTCGGTGATGCCGAGGAAGCCGAGCACCGCACGCAGGTAGGGCTCCTGGAAGTCGAACGACTGGGCGGCAGCGCCCTGGCCGTAGAAGCCGCCGCGGCTGGAGGCGATCACCACGCGCTTGCCCTTGGCCAGGCCTTCCGGACCGTTCGCGGTGTAGTGGAAGGTCTTGCCGGCCACCGCCACGCGGTCGATCCAGGCCTTCAGCGCGCTGGGCACGGAGAAGTTGTACATCGGGGCGCCGATCACGATCACGTCGGCGGCCAGGAATTCCTCCAGCACCGCGCTGCCGAGCACGGCGGCCGGGTCGGCGGCGTCGGCCACCGGGCTCCAGTGAGGGATCGGCTGGGCAGCCAGGTCGCGGTAGGTGACTTCCACGCCCGGCTGTTCGCGGACCAGCTCGGCTACGATGGCGGCGGTCAGGCCGCGGGAGACCGAGTGGCCGCCCAGGGCGCTGGAATCGATATGCAGGACTTTCATGGCGCTATTCCTCGTTCGGGGGCCGGTCGGTATGCCGGCGACGGGAATAACGATATTCTTGGAACAATCATCCGATAAGACGGGTGATTACGAACGAATTGTTTCATATTGGAAACGACCATGAGCGTACTCGACGGCGCCCTGCAGGATCTCAACGACCTCTATTTCTTTGCCTCGGTGGTGGAGCACGGCGGTTTCTCGGCCGCCGGGCGGGCGCTGGGCATCCCCAAGTCGCGCCTGAGCAAGCGCATCGCGCAGTTGGAGGACCGCCTCGGAGTGCGCCTGCTGCAGCGAACCACGCGCCGCTTCGTGGTCACCGAGGTGGGCGAGCGTTTCTATTCGCACTGCCGCGCCGTGCTGGAAGAAGCGCGCGCCGCCCAGGATGCAGTGGACGAGCTGCGCACCGAGCCGCGCGGCGTGGTGCGGGTGAGCTGTCCCAATTCGCTGGCGCAGACCATCGTCGCGCACGTGCTGCCGGACTTCCTGGCGCAACACCCCAAGGTGCAGGTGCGCCTGCAGGCCACCAACCGCCGGGTGGATCTGATCGGCGAAGGCGTAGACGTGGCGATTCGCGTGCGCGCCAAGCTGGATACCGACGCCACCCTGGTGATGCGCACCTTCGGCCAGTCGCGCGTGCTGATCGTGGCCAGCCCCAAGCTGCTGGAACAGACCGGACGGCCGAAGCTGCCCGCGGATATTTCCGCGATCCCCGCGCTGGCCATGAACGAGCACGAGGGCGCGCACAGCTGGGAGCTGCTGGGCGCGGATAACGAGCGCGTCGTGGTGGATATCCAGCCGCGCTTGATCTGCGGCGATTTCTCCGTGCTGCTCGAATCCGCACGGCGCGGCATCGGCGTCACCCTGCTGCCGGAATTCGTCTGCGCGCCGGCCATCACCAATGGCGACCTGGAAGTGCTGCTGCCGGATTGGAGCGTGCCCGAGGGCACCATGCACTTCGTCTATCCGAGCCGGCGCGGCCTGCTGCCCGGCGTGCGCGCCTTCGTCGACTTCCTCGCCGAACGCCTGCCGCAGGCGACGCTGCAGAAGCACGAGCAGTGCCGCAAGCGGGCCTGTCCGGAAGTCTGAAAAGCGGTGGGCGCGCAGGCCCGAAAGCTTCCGCGTGCTAGCATCCCGTTTGGACTTCCAAACCCTTAGAGCCTCGATGCGTATCGACACCAAGCTTCCGAAGGTGGGCACCACCATCTTCAGCGTGATGAGCCAGCTCGCCGTCGAGCACCAGGCGGTCAACCTGGGGCAGGGCTTTCCCGATTTCGAACCGCCGGAACCGCTGCGCGATGCGATCAGCCGCGCCATGGCCGAAGGGCGCAACCAGTACGCGCCGGGCATCGGCCTGCCGGCGCTGCGCGAGCAGATCGCGCTGAAGACCGAGCGCATGTACGGCCGCCGCATCGACGCGGGCACCGACGTCACCGTTACTTCCGGCGCCACCGAGGCGCTGTTCGCGGCAATCGCCGCGGTGGTGCGCGCGGGCGACGAAGTGATCGTGTTCGACCCGGCCTACGACAGCTACGAGCCGGCGATCGACCTGCAGGGTGCGAAGGCGGTGCATATCCCGCTCACCGTGCCCAGCTTCGGCATCGACTGGCAGCGCGTGCGCGACGCCGTCACGCCGCGCACGCGGATGATCCTGATCAACAGCCCGCACAATCCTTCCGGCGCGGTGCTGTCGGCGGCGGACCTGGACGAACTCGCGGCGATCGTGCGCGACACCGAGATCGTGGTGCTGTCCGACGAGGTGTACGAACACATCGTGTTCGACGGCGCGCTGCACCAGAGCGTATTGCGCCACGCGGAACTGGCCGAGCGCAGCATCGTGGTGTCCTCGTTCGGCAAGACCTATCACTGCACCGGCTGGAAGCTCGGCTACGCGGTGGCGCCGCCGGCGCTGTCGGCGGAATTCCGCAAGGTGCACCAGTACCTCACCTTCTGCACCTTCCATCCAGCGCAGGTGGCGTTCGCGCAATTCATGGCCAGCACGCCGGAGCATTACCTGGAGCTGCCGGCGTTCTACCAGGCCAAGCGCGACCGTTTCCGCGCGCTCATCCAGCCGTCCCGCTTCAAGCTGCTGGACGTGCCGGGCGGTTATTTCCAGCTGGTGGACTACTCCGCGATCCGCGACGAGTCCGACGTGGCCTTCTGCGAGTGGCTGGTGAAGCACGGCGGCGTGGCGGCGATCCCGCTGGCGCCGTTCTACGAGACCGCGCCGGACACGCGCCTGGTGCGCCTGTGCTTCGCCAAGAGCGACGCCACCATGGAAGCCGCCGCGGAGCGCCTATGCAAGCTCTGACCGTCAGTCTCGTACAGGGCGCCACCCGCTGGCACGACGCGCCGGCCAATCGCGACTACTACGGCGCGCTGGTGCGCAGCGTGGGCAAGAGCGACCTGATCGTGCTGCCGGAAACGTTTCTCTCCGGCTTCAGCAACGACACCCGCGCCAGCGCGGAAACCATGGACGGCGAAGGCGTGGCCTGGCTGCGCGCGCTGGCGCAGGAAGTCGGCGCCACCCTGTGCGGCAGCCTGGCCATCCGCGAAGGCGACACCGTGTACAACCGCCTGCTGTGGGTGCGTCCGGACGGCAGCTTCGCGCAGTACGACAAGCGCCATCTGTTCCGCATGGCCGGCGAGCACACCCGCTACGGCGGCGGCCGCGAGCGGCTGATCGTGGAGCTGAAAGGTTGGCGCATCCTGCCGCAGGTCTGCTACGACCTGCGCTTCCCGGTGTGGCTGCGCAACCGCCGCGCGGAAGCTGCCGCGGGTGGCATGGATTACGACCTGGCCTTGTTCGTCGCCAACTGGCCGGCGCCGCGCCGCCAGCCGTGGCGCACGCTGCTGCGTGCGCGTGCGATCGAAAATCTCAGCTATGTGATCGGGCTCAATCGCGTCGGCGTGGATGGCAACGACTTGCCGTACGCGGGCGATAGCGCGGTGCTCGACGCCGTGGGCGAGCCATTGATCGAACTAGGGCCGCAGGAGCAGGTGGCGACGGTGACGCTGGATCCCGCACCGCTGCTGGCGCATCGCGAGCGCTTTCCGGCGTGGATGGATGCGGATGAGTTTTCGCTGCAACCGTGAGCGTATTTGCACCGCATGAAAAAGGCCGCCCTAGGGCGGCCTTTTTCGTAGGTTGGGGTGAGCGCAGCGAACCCCAACGTTGCAAAGCGCTTGCGGCGCACGATGTTGTGGGTTCGCCTTCGGCTCACCCCAACCTACGCCGTGGGTATCACAAAATCCCCAGCACCGACTCCGGCGGCCGCCCCAGCTTCGCCCTGCCATTGGCAACGACGATCGGCCGCTCGATCAGGCGCGGATACCGCGACATCGCCGCGATCAGGTCATGCTCGCTCAGCGCGGGATCGTCCAGCCCCAGCTCGGCATATTCCGCCTCGCCCTTGCGGATCAGCTCGCGCGCGGTCATGCCGAGCTGGTCGAGCAGCTGCACGAGTTCATCGATGCTGGGCGGCGTGTCGAGGTAGTTGATCACCTCGCACTGGCAGCCGCGCTCCTGCAGCAGCGCGAGTGTGGCGCGCGACTTGGAGCACTGGTTGTTGTGATAGATGCGGACCGCGTCCATGGCTTGGCTCAGCGATTGCCGCCGCGCGGACCGCCGCGGCCGCCGCCCTGCGGACGCCCGCCGCCACCGCCGCCGTGACGGTTGCCGCCGCCCTGGCCGGAGCGATTGCCGCCGCCCTGGCCCGGACGCCCGCCACCGCCGCCCTGGCCGCCCGGACGAGCGCCGCCGCTGCGTGCCTGCGGACGTCCACCCTTGCCGCCCTGACCACCCTGGCCGCCGCCGTAGCCGCCGCCATGGCCGCCACCGCCGCCGTAGCTGCGGTTGCCGCCGCCACCGCCGCCGAAGCCGCCGTAGGGATTGCCGCCGCCTTGCGCCTGGCCGCCGGGGCCGCGCTTGCCGCCACCGCCGCCGCTGCGGCGATTGCCGCCGCCGTAGCCCTGGCCCTGGCCGCCACCACCGCCTTCGCGGCTTTCGCCGGCGAACCAGGTGCGCACCGAGGGCAGTTCCTGGCCCGGCGCGACGCCGCGCTTGCCGCCGGTCTTGCGGCGGCCGGCATTCGCATTGGGACCGCCGCGCTCGGGGCGGGCGACGTTGCCGTTCACTTCCTTGCCCGGACGGCGGCGCTGCTGCTTGCCGCGTGCCGGTTCCTCGCGGATGCGGTCGTAGGCGCGCAGTTCGCGCGCTTCGTCCTGGTAGCCGCCGCTCCACGCGCCGCCGGCGCCGCGCTCGGGGCGGTACTCGGTGACGTTGCGGGTGGCGCGGCGCTGGTGCAGCACGGGGCTCAGGGTGAGCACCGGCTGCGGCGCGCCCAGGCCGCTGGCCTGGCGCAGTTCCTTCACTGCTTCTTCGCCCAGCGCCTCGCAGTCGCCGCGGCGCAGGGTGCGCGACAGCTCCACGCTGCCGTAGCGGATGCGCTTGAGGCGGCTGACCAGGAAGCCCTGCGAATCCCACAGGCGGCGCACTTCGCGGTTGCGGCCTTCGCGGATCACCACGCGGAACCAGCTGTGGCTGCCGCCGCGGCTGATCACGGCGATCTCGTCGAAGCGGGCGGGGCCGTCTTCCAGCTCCACGCCGGCCTTCAGCTTTTCGATGATTTCGTCCGGCACCTCGCCATGCACGCGGCACAGGTATTCGCGCACCAGGCCGCTGCGCGGATGCATCAGCGCATTGGCCAGCTCGCCGTCGGTGGTGAGCAGGAGCAGGCCGGTGGTGTTGATGTCCAGGCGGCCCACGGCGACCCAGCGCGCACCCTTCAGGCGCGGCAGCTGTTCGAACACGGTGGGGCGGCCTTCGGGGTCTTCGCGGGTGGTCACCACGCCTTCGGGCTTGTGGTAGACCAGCACTTCGGTCTCGTCGCGGTTGTCGGTGGCGACCACGAACTGCTTGCCGTCCACCACCACGCGGTCGCCGGCGTGCACGCTGGCGCCGATGCCGGCGGCGCTGCCGTTGACTTCGACTTCGCCGGCCTGGATGCGCTGCTCGAGCATGCGGCGCGAGCCCAGGCCCGCGTTGGCCAGCACCTTGTGCAGGCGTTCTTCCAGGGCGGGCGCGTCGGTGGTGCGCGTGTCGCGCTTGAGGGTCAAAACGGATTTCTGCGGCGCATTCATGCGCGGTACTCCTCGGTGTCTTTCGTGGCGTCGCCATCGCTGGCGTCCGCTTCGTTCGCTGCCTCGGCGGCAGTGGGGGTGGATGATGCGGCGGGGTGGTCCTCGCCGGTGACGGGAGTCGCGGCCTCGACGGCAGCGGCCTCCTGGTGTTCTTCGACCGGTGCGGCGGGCGCTGCCGGTTCGGTGATTTCGCTGGCGGCTTCCGGCTGGCCCGAGACGTGGAATTCCTCTTCGCCTTCGGTGCGGCCGGGAGCCTCGTCTTCGTTGCCGGCCGCCGCTTCGGTGCCGTTCTCTTCGGCCTGGGCTGCAGCCTCAGCTTCGGCCTCAGCCTTGGCGCGTTCCTCGGCCTCGGCTTCCGGATCGATCGGCAGGTCGCGGATCACGCGCGCCGGCAGGTCTTCGATAAAGCGCAGCTGCGGGTCTTCCATGTCGCGGATTTCCGACAGCGGCGGCAGCTCGTCCAGCGACTTCAGGTTGAAGTAGTCGAGGAAGGCGCGGGTGGTGCCGAACAGCGCGGGCTTGCCGGGCACGTCGCGGTAGCCGACCACGCGGATCCACTCGCGCTCCTCCATCGTCTTGATGATGTTGGAGGACACCACCACGCCGCGGATCTGCTCGATCTCCGGACGGGTGATCGGCTGGCGGTAGGCGATCAGCGCCAGCGTTTCCAGCAGGGCGCGCGAGTAGCGGCTGGGTTTTTCCGTCCACATGCGCGAGATCCACGGATGGACCTCCTGGCGCACCTGGTAGCGGAAGCCGGAGGCCACCTCGCGCAGCTCGACGCCGCGGCCGGCGCAATCTTCCGCCAGCGCTTCCAGCGCGCGCGACAACTGCTCGCGGTCGACCTCGTCTTCCTCGCCGAAGAGGTCGCCCAGCTGCTGCACGGTGAGCGGCTGGGTGGCGGCGAGCAGGGCCGCCTCGATGATGTTCTTCAGTTGCTCGATCTGCATGGCCTGATCGGTTGAGGATGCTCGGTTGAGAGTGCCTGGATGGGTTCGGGGGTCAATCGGCGGCGGACGCCTGCGCGGGCGTGTCGTCTTCGACGGATTCCTCGGCCTGGGTGACCTTCGCCTTCACATAGATCGGAGCCAGCGGCTCTTCCTGCACGATTTCCACCAGCATTTCCTTGGCCAGTTCCAGCATGGCCAGGAAGGTGACCACCACGCCGAGCCGCCCTTCGCTGGGGTCGAACAGCGTATCGAAGCGGTGAAAGCTGGCGTCGCCGAGCTTGCCCAGCAGCTCGCCCATGCGCTGGCGCACGCTGAGCGCCTCGCGCCGGATGGCGTGATGCCCGAACAGCTCGGCGCGGTGCAGTACGTCCTTCAGCGCCAGCAGCAGTTCCTTCAGGTCCAGCGGCGGCGGCAGCTTGATCACGGTGCGCTCGCCGCTGTCGGCGTGCACCACCACCGTGTCGCGCTCCACGCGGGGCAGGGCATCGATGTCCTCCGCCGCGCGCTTGAAGCGCTCGTATTCCTGCAGTCTGCGCACCAGCTCGGCGCGCGGATCTTCCTCGACGCCTTCTTCCACCGGCGGCCGCGGCAGCAGCAGCCGCGACTTGATCTCGGCCAGGATCGCGGCCATCAGCAGGTACTCGGCGGCCAGTTCCAGCCGCATGTCCCGCATCATGTCGATGTATTCCAGATACTGCCGGGTGATCTCGGCGATCGGGATGTCCAGGATGTCCAGGTTCTGCCGGCGGATCAGGTACAGCAGCAGGTCCAGCGGGCCTTCGAACGCCTCCAGGATGACTTCCAGCGCATCCGGCGGGATGTACAGGTCCTGCGGCATCTGCAGCACGGGTTCGCCGCGCACGATGGCCAGCGGCATTTCCTGCTGTTGCGGTACCGACGCGAAAGCGTCCTGCGGTGCTGCCACCGGCTGAGGCTCGACTGGCTCAGTGCTCATCAATGCATGTCGTTGGGCCGCCCATGAGGGCTTGCAGTGCGTTCAACACGTTCGGAACCGTTCGATTCCACCGGCATTCGCTGAGGCTGTCCCCCGCTCTCGGGCGGCGGCCATCCGGCGGTCACCCGTGAAACTCCTTGAGGCTCGATCACCACGGGCGCTCTGGCGTCCGTCACGGCTCCGCATGATGAAACCGCGCCTGCGGCGGCATCGGTCAGGCTGGCCGTGAACAATTCCTGCTACCGGACCGGGAGGCAATCCACGGCGAACGGCAAGCCGGGCCGCGCGTTGAACTGCGCCACGGCGTGAACAGGAGGTCTGCTGGGTGTCGGGCGGGTGCTCCGGCGGCGTCTGGCTCGAACGGCAGGCGCACCCTGTAACCCACGTGCGATCAAGGTTAACGGCTGCATGCGGCCAAGTCCAGTATGCGTACGGCCTACCAAGCGTGCGGGTGCATCGGCAGAATGCCGCGGATGCGTGGTTTGGGACGGCTCGATCGTCCACATCGCAAGGGCAGCATGTGACCCGCCGCGTCTGACCCGGGCATTGGCGCCGATGAAATGGAAACGCCCGATGGAAGCGGGCACGGCTTCAAAGCGCCCGCAAAACGGCGGGAAATGGCCGAATCCCGCGTGCTGATGGGTTCCGGACACGTCGCCGGCAGAATATTACGACGTGGCACGGCGCTTGCTTTACGCCACGGTAAGGGCAGTTTGATCGGCGCGGGGGATAGGCCGCATACGCGGCGGGGGTCCATTTCACGGGCACTAGTGCCTGCCGCGAATAAGTTGGATGACGCTGCACAGCAGCGGGGATGGGAGGGAAAGGCATGACCAAAGCCGGCGGCAAACACCATAGCGATGGTCCGGAGCAGCTGCGCCCCGCGCGGATGCGCATCGAGACGACCGTACTGATGAGCCGCGGCAGCCAGTCACAGCCGACGGAACTGGTAGACATCTCGGCCACCGGCGCGCTGCTGCGCCGCCCGCTGGGATGGCAGGGCGAAGTAGGGCAGAGCTGGATGCTGGACATGATTTTCGGCCACGACCTGCACATCCACCTGGAGGCCCAGGTGAAGCGCATCTCGGACCGGCACATCGGTTTCGCGTACACGCGCATACCGGAGGACAAGCAGGTTCCGCTATGGAATCTGCTGGGCGGCTACGCCGACATCCTGGAGACGTGGCACGACGATTGATTCGTCGCGGCAGCCGCTTGCGGAATCCCGCGTGGATCGGCGCGGGCGAAGCAGCCTGGAGCCTGTCCGAACTCCCTGGGGAGGACAGGCTCCTCGCTGGTTCATGACTTAAGTCCATCAGGCCGCCGAGGCGGCCGGCTTCTTCTCGTCGCGCAGTTCGCGGCGGAGGATCTTGCCCACGTTGCTCTTGGGCAGCGCATCGCGGAATTCGATCAGCTTGGGCCGCTTGTAGCCGGTGAGGTTGGCGCGGCAGAACTCCTTCAGCGCTTCCACCGTCAGGTTCGGGTCCTTGCGCACCACGAACAGCTTCACCACTTCGCCGGAATGCTCGTCCGGCACGCCCACCGCGGCCACTTCGGCCACGCCCGGATGGGTCATGACGATGTCCTCGACCTCGTTCGGATACACGTTGAAGCCGGACACAAGGATCATGTCCTTCTTGCGGTCGACGATATAGACGTAGCCGTTCTCGTCCATGCGCGCGATGTCGCCGGTGTGCAGCCAGCCGTCGGCGCCGAGCACCTTGATGGTCTCGTCCGGGCGCTGCCAGTAGCCCTGCATCACCTGCGGGCCCTTCACCATCAGCTCGCCCACTTCGCCGAACGGCAGCGGCTGGCCTTCCTCCGACCAGATCGCCACGTCGGTGGAAGGAATCGGCAGGCCGATCGAGGCGTTGTAGTCCTTCAGGTCCAGCGGATTGATGCAGGCCGCGGGCGAGGTCTCGGTCAGGCCATAGGCTTCGGCCAGGGTCACGCCGGTGACTTTCTTCCAGCGCTCGGCCACCGCGCGCTGCACCGCCATGCCGCCGCCCAGGCTCAGATGCAGGCGCGAGAAATCCACCCGGTCGAAGCCCGGCGTATTGAGCAGGCCGTTGAACAGCGTGTTGACGCCGGTGAGCGCGGTGAAGCGCGACTTCTTCAGTTCCTTGACGAAGGCCGGCATGTCGCGCGGATTGGTGATCAGCCAGTTCAGGCCGCCCAGGCGCGTGAACACCAGGCCGTTCGCCGTGAGCGAGAAGATGTGATACAGCGGCAGGGCGGTGATGATCACCTCTTCGCCCTCCTTGGCATTGGTGCCGATCCAGGCACCGGCCTGCAGCATGTTCGCCACCATATTGCCGTGCGACAGCATGGCGCCCTTGGCCACGCCGGTGGTGCCGCCGGTGTACTGCAGGAAGGCCAGGTCGCTGTGGCTGAGCTCTACCTTCGGCACCGGATGCGCGGCGCCCTGCGCCAGCGCGTCGCGGAAGCGCACGGCGTGCGGCAGGTGGTAGTCGGGCACCATCTTCTTGACGTACTTCACCACCAGGTTCATCACCTTGCCCTTCAGCCCGAGCAGGTCGCCCAGGCCGGTGGTGACGATGTGCTTGACCTGTGTCTCCGCCACCACCTGCTGCACGGTGGCGCCGAAGTTGTCCATCACCACCAGCGCCTTGGCGCCGGCGTCTTCGAGCTGGTGCTTAAGCTCGCGCGCGGTGTACAGCGGATTGGTGTTGACCACTACCAGGCCGGCGCGCAGCGCGCCGAACAGCGCGATGGGGTACTGCAGCACGTTGGGCATCATGATCGCGATGCGATCGCCCTTGACCAGTTTGAGCACGCCGGTGAGGTAGCCGGCGAAGTGGCGGCTCAGCTCGTCGATCTCGCCGTAGCTCAGTTCCTTGCCGAAGCTGTGGAAGGCGGGGCGGTCGCGGAACTTCGAGAAGGCTTCCTCCAGCACCGCGGCGACGGAAGCGTAGGCGTTGAGATCGATCTGCGCGGGTACGCCTTCCGGATAATTAGCCAGCCACGGACGCTCGTTGCTCATGTTGTATCCCTGCTCCTGGTATCGAATGCCGCCGCGCGCGCGCATCGGGCATCATGGTCACAGGGCATTGGAGCATACGCCCGCGTACAGCGGCAAGCCGCGTTGCAGCGGGTTTTTCGAGGGGTGATCGGTCGATGCGCAAGCTGGTTTTTCTGCTGTTTTTCGCGGTGCTGGCAGTGGCTATGGCCGGCTGCCGGCGCGCGCCCGACGAGGTGCGCATCCGCCAGTCCATCGAGGCCGCGCGCACCGCCGCGGCCGACGCCGATGCCGGCGCGCTCACCGGCGTGCTGAGCGAGGACTTCGACGGCAATGGCGGCGCGATGAGCGCCAAGGACCTGGGCAACCTGCTGCGCCTGGCGAAGTTCCGCGGCGAGAGCGTGCATGCCGTGCTCGGCCCGATCGAGGTGGAGCCGCGCGGCGACCGCTACGTGGCGCGCTTCACCGTCACCCTGGGCAGCGGCGGCAAGCTGTTCCCGGCGGAACTGGGCATGTTCAAGGTGGAGACGGGCTGGCGCAGGGAAGGGCGCGAGTGGCGCTGCTTTACTGCCAGCTGGGAACAGCAGTTGTAGTGCTGCAACGTTGAGCCCCTCTCCCGTCGGGAGAGGGGTTGGGGTGAGGGTACGGGCGGAGCGGTGCGTTGCACTCCGCCCGTACCCTCATCCGGCTGCCGCCACCTTCTCCCGGAGGGAGAAGGATTCGAACGTGAGGACTGAGAACCCTCAGGCTGCTTTCTTCCCCGCCAGCTGCCGCAGCACGTACTGCAGGATGCCGCCGTGGCGGAAGAACTCCCGCTCCTTCGGCGTCAGCAGCAGCACCTTCACGGTGAACTCCTTCCTGCTGCCGTCCGGCGCGGTGGCGGTGACCTTGGCCACCTTCGACTCGCCGTCGTTCAAGCCGGTGACGTCGAACACTTCCTTGCCGGTCAGGCCCAGCGACTGTGCGCTCTGGCCATCCTCGAACTGGCAGGGCAGCACGCCCATGCCGACCAGATTGGAGCGGTGGATGCGCTCGAAGCTCTCGGCGATCACCGCCTTGACCCCCAGCAGCAAGGTGCCCTTGGCCGCCCAGTCGCGCGAGGAGCCGGTGCCGTATTCCTTGCCGGCCAGCACCACCAGCGGCGTGTGCTCGGCCTTGTACTTCATCGCCGCGTCGTAGATCGCCAGCTGCTCGCCGCTGGGGATGTGCAGGGTGTAGCCGCCTTCGACGCCGTCCAGCATCAGGTTCTTGATGCGGATGTTGGCGAAGGTGCCGCGCACCATCACGTCGTCGTTGCCGCGGCGCGAGCCGTAGGAGTTGAAGTCCTTCGGTTCCACGCCCTTGCCGATCAGGAAGCGGCCCGCCGGGCTGTCCTTCTTGATCGAGCCGGCCGGCGAGATGTGGTCGGTGGTGATGGAGTCGCCGAACAGGCCGAGTACGCGGGCGCCGTGGATGTCCTCCACCTTGCCGACTTCGCGCGTCATGCCGTCGAAGTAGGGCGGGTTCTTGATGTAGGTGGAATCGCCCCACTGGTACACCGAGCCGTCCGGCGAGGCGATGTGGTTCCAGCGGTCGTCGCCCTTGAACACGTCGGCGTAGTTCTTGGCGAACATGGCCGGGTTGATCGCGCCGGCGATGGTGTCGGAGATCTCCTGGTTGCTCGGCCAGATGTCCTTCAAGTAAACCGGCTTGCCGTCGCTGCCGGTGCCGAGCGGTTCCTTGCTCAGATCCACGTCGAGCGAACCGGCCAGCGCATACGCCACCACCAGCGGCGGCGAGGCGAGGTAGTTCATCTTCACTTCCGGGTGCACGCGGCCTTCGAAGTTGCGGTTGCCCGACAGCACCGACGCCACCGCGAGGTCGCCCTCGGCAATGCCCTTGCTGATTTCCGCCGGCAGCGGGCCGGAGTTGCCGATACACGTGGTGCAGCCATAGCCGACCACGTAGAAACCGACCTTCTCCAGCTCCTTCAGCAGGCCGGTCTGCTCGAGGTAATCGGTGACCACCTTCGAACCCGGCCCGAGCGAGGTCTTCACCCACGGCTGCGCCTTCAGGCCCTTGGCCGCGGCTTTCTTGGCGAGCAGGCCGGCGGCGAGCATCACGGCAGGGTTGGAGGTATTGGTGCAGGACGTGATCGCGGCGATCACCACCGCGCCGTCGGACAGACGGAAATTCTCGCCGTCCTTCTCCACCAGCACGCCGCTTTCGGAAACCGCATTGGCGGGATTGCCGATCGCGGAGGAGCCGCCTTCATTAATGAAGTTCGAGGTGTCGCCATTGCGCGGACGGCGGTTCGCGGTGAGCGGACCGAGCGCGTCGCGGAAGCTCTTTTCGACGTCCTGCAGCAGCACGCGGTCCTGCGGGCGCTTGGGGCCGGCCAGCGAGGGGCGCACGTCGCCGAGGTCCAGTTCCAGCGTGGTGGTGAACTGCGCGTGCGGGGTGTTCTCGTCGTGCCACAGGCCCTGCGCCTGCGCGTAGGACTTGACCAGCTCGATCTGCTCTTCGCTGCGGCCGGACAGGCGCAGGTAGTTCAGCGCTTCCTGGTCGATCGGGAAGATGCCGCAGGTGGCGCCGTATTCCGGCGCCATGTTGCCGATGGTGGCGCGGTCGGCCAGCGCCAGATCCTTCAGGCCCGGGCCGAAGAACTCCACGAACTTGCCCACCACGCCGAGCTTGCGCAGCATCTGGGTGACGGTGAGCACCAGGTCGGTGGCGGTCACGCCTTCGGCAAGCTTGCCGGTGAGCTTGAAGCCCACCACCTGCGGAATCAGCATCGACGACGGCTGGCCCAGCATGGCCGCCTCGGCTTCGATGCCGCCCACGCCCCAGCCCAGCACGCCCACGCCGTTGATCATGGTGGTGTGCGAGTCGGTGCCGAACACGGTGTCCGGATACGCCCAGGGCTGGCCGTCCTTCTCGCCGGTGAACACCACGCGGCCGAGGTATTCCAGATTCACCTGGTGCACGATGCCGGTGCGCGGCGGCACCACCTTGAAGTTGTCGAACGCCTTCTGGCCCCAGCGCAGGAAGGCGTAACGCTCCTGGTTGCGCTGGAACTCGATCGCCACGTTCTGTTCCAGCGCGGATTCCGAACCGTACACGTCGACCTGCACCGAGTGATCGATCACGAGCTCCGCCGGCGCCAGCGGATTGATCTGCTTGGCATCGCCGCCGAGCTTCACCACCGCGTCGCGCATCGCCGCCAGGTCGACCACGCAGGGCACGCCGGTGAAGTCTTGCAGCACCACGCGCGCGGGCATGAAGGCGATCTCGGTATCCGGCTCGGCCTTCGGGTTCCAGCGCGCGACCGCTTCGATTTCCTTGGCGGTGACGTTGACGCCGTCCTCGTGGCGCAACAGGTTCTCCAGCAGGATCTTCATCGAGTAGGGCAGGTGCTTGATGTCGAAGCGCTGGCCGAGCTTGGCGAGGCTGGCGATCTGGTACGAGCTGCCGTTGACCTTGAGGGTGTCGCGGGTGGCGAATGAATCCAGCATGGGTTGAACTCCTGTTGCTTGGGGTCGCGGCGCTGAGGTGGCGTCGCGGAGGGATCCTAGAGCAGCCGGCGTGAGCATCAGGCGCAAAGCGGGCCTTCCGTTCTGCCGATTCCGGGGAGTTTGAGGCAAACGACGCTACGCGCAAGTTACCGGGCCGGCGATTTGCCCCTGCCGTCATTGCAAGATATCGAACGCAGGCGGAAACAACGTCTTGCGTTGCGGCAGATGGCGTGCGGCTGGCAAAATATGCGGCTGAAACGACCTCCGGAAGCGGCTTGGGCACTGGCTTCGCAGCCTCTTGCCAACCGGTCGGCCGTTCCGCTTCCCGCCACGCCAACGGACGAGAACCACATGCTCAACGCCTATCGCCAACACGTCGCCGAGCGCGCCGCCCTCGGGATCCCCGCGCTGCCGCTGACGGCCCAGCAGACCGCCGACCTGATCGAGCTGCTGAAGAATCCGCCCGCGGGCGAGGAAGCCGTCCTGGTCGACCTGATCAGCAACCGCGTGCCGGCCGGCGTGGACGACGCGGCCAAGGTCAAGGCCTCGTACCTGGCCGCCGTGGCGTTCGGCAAGGAAGCCTGCCCGCTGCTCAGCCGCGAGAAGGCGACCGAGCTGCTCGGCACCATGCTGGGCGGCTACAACATCCATCCGCTGATCGAACTGCTGGACGACGCGCAGGTGGGCGGCATCGCCGCCGATGCGCTGAAGAAGACCCTGCTGATGTTCGACTCCTTCCATGACGTGAAGGAAAAGGCCGACAAGGGCAATGCGAACGCCAAGAGCGTGCTGCAGAGCTGGGCCGACGCCGAGTGGTTCACCAGCCGTCCGGAAGTGCCGCCGAGCCTGACCATCACCGTGTTCAAGGTGCCGGGCGAGACCAATACCGACGACCTGTCGCCGGCCCCCGACGCCACCACCCGCCCGGACATCCCGCTGCACGCGCTGGCCATGCTGAAGAACAAGCGCGAAGGCGCGCCGTTCCAGCCGGAAGAAGACGGCAAGCGCGGCCCGATCCAGCAGATCCAGGACCTGGCCAAGCAGGGCCATCTGGTCGCCTACGTGGGCGATGTGGTCGGCACCGGCTCCAGCCGCAAGTCCGCCACCAACTCGGTGCTGTGGTGGACCGGCGAGGACATCCCCTTCATCCCGAACAAGCGCTTCGGCGGCGTGTGCCTGGGCAGCAAGATCGCCCCGATCTTCTACAACACCATGGAAGACGCCGGCGCGCTGCCGATCGAACTCGACGTGTCGAAGATGGACATGGGCGACGTGGTCGAGCTGCGCCCGTACGAGGGCAAGGCGCTGAAGAACGGCGAGGTGATCGCCGAGTTCCAGGTGAAGTCCGACGTGCTGTTCGACGAAGTGCGCGCCGGCGGCCGCATTCCGCTGATCATCGGCCGCGGCCTCACCGCCAAGGCGCGCGAGGCGCTGGGCCTGGCCCCGTCCACGCTGTTCCGCCTGCCGCAGAACCCGGCCGACACCGGCAAGGGCTACACCCTCGCGCAGAAGATGGTCGGCCGCGCCTGCGGCCTGGCCGAAGGCGAGGGCGTGCGCCCGGGCACTTATTGCGAGCCGAAGATGACCTCGGTCGGTTCGCAGGACACCACCGGCCCGATGACCCGCGACGAGCTGAAGGACCTGGCCTGCCTGGGCTTCTCCTCCGACCTGGTGATGCAGTCGTTCTGCCACACCGCGGCGTATCCGAAGCCGGTCGACGTGAAGACCCACCACGAGCTGCCCGCCTTCATCTCCACCCGCGGCGGCATCAGCCTGCGTCCGGGCGACGGCGTCATCCACTCCTGGCTCAACCGCATGCTGCTGCCCGACACCGTCGGCACCGGCGGCGACAGCCACACGCGTTTCCCGATCGGTATTTCCTTCCCGGCCGGCTCCGGCCTGGTGGCCTTCGCCGCCGCCACCGGCGTGATGCCGCTGGACATGCCCGAGTCGGTGCTGGTGCGCTTCAAGGGCGAGCTGCAGCCGGGCGTCACCTTGCGCGACCTGGTCAACGCCATTCCGCTGTACGCCATCAAGCAGGGCCTGCTCACGGTTGCCAAGCAGGGCAAGCAGAACATCTTCTCCGGCCGCATCCTGGAGATCGAAGGTCTGCCGAACCTGAAGGTGGAGCAGGCGTTCGAGCTGTCCGACGCCTCGGCCGAGCGCTCCGCTGCCGGCTGCACCGTGCGCCTGGACAAGGCGCCGATCATCGAATACCTCAACAGCAACATCACCCTGCTGAAGTACATGATCGCCCAGGGCTACCAGGACGCCCGCTCGCTGTCCCGCCGCATCAAGAAGATGGAAGAGTGGCTGGCCAACCCGCAGCTGCTGGAGCCGGATGCGGACGCCGAGTACGCCGCGGTGATCGAGATCGACCTGGCCGACGTGCACGAGCCGATCGTGGCCTGCCCGAACGACCCGGACGACGTGAAGTCGCTGTCCGACGTGGCCGGCGCGAAGATCGACGAGGTGTTCATCGGTTCCTGCATGACCAATATCGGTCATTTCCGGGCAGCGTCGAAGCTGCTGGAAGGCAAGCGCGACATCCCGACCCGCCTGTGGGTGGCCCCGCCGACCAAGATGGACCAGCAGCAGCTCACCGAGGAAGGCCACTACGGCGTGCTCGGCACCGCCGGCGCGCGCATGGAAATGCCGGGCTGCTCGCTGTGCATGGGCAACCAGGCGCAGGTGCGCGAAGGCGCCACGGTGATGTCCACCAGCACGCGCAACTTCCCCAACCGCCTGGGCAAGAACACCAACGTGTACCTCGGCTCGGCGGAACTGGCGGCGATCTGCTCGCGCCTGGGCCGCATCCCGACCAAGGAGGAGTACATGGCGGATATCGGCGTGATCAATGCGAATGGCGAGAAGATCTATCGCTATATGAACTTCGATCAGATTGCCGATTTCAAGGATGTTGCCGATACCGTCACGGCCTGAGAAACGCCAGTGTAGGTTGGGGTGAGCACAGCGAACCCCAACGCGGCGGCAACCTGCGGCGCTTGTTGGGGTTCGCCTTCGGCTCACCCCAACCTACGCCCAGGTTCTGCGTTCTCGAACGAAGCCCGGCCCCGTGCCGGGCTTCGTCGTTTATGCTTTGCGCCGCCTCGATGCGGGGCTTCGGCGGCGAGGCGCGGGCAGCAGGATGATTTCCACTCACTTATCGGCCGTCTCGCTGCGCGACCTGATCCTGGTCCAGGCCGTGCGCCGCCACGGCAGCTTCAACAGCGCCGCGCGCGCCATGCACATCAGCCCCTCGGGCCTGTCGCACCAGGTGCAGAAAGTGGAGCAGGCGCTGGGCACGCCGCTGTTCGAGCGCGGCGGCCGCAGGGTGGTGCCCACCGCCGGCGGGCAGCGCCTGCTGGAACAGATCGATGCGGTGCTGCTGGCGGCCGACCATCTGCAGCAGGCCGCACGCGCCGGCGAGACCGCCTTCGGCGGCGAACTGCGCCTGGGCGTGCTGGCCACCTTGGGGCCGTATCTGCTGCCGCATCTGATCGCGCCGTTTCCGCAGCATTTTCCCGGCGCCCAGCTGAGCCTGTCGGAGGGCAAGCCGCGCGGCCTGCTGCGTCGCCTGCAGGAAGGCGAGCTCGATGCGGTGCTGGCGCAGCCGTCGCCGCCGGTGAGCGGCATCGCCATGCGTCCGCTGTTCTTCGAACCCTGGGAAGTGATGCTGCGCGCCGACCATCCGCTGGCCGGCCGCCGCACCCTGACGCTGGAACAGCTCGACGCCGCCGACGCCACCCTGATGGCGGAAAGCCGCGCCGACGACGTGCTCGGCGGCGGCCATGTACAAGACGTAAGCCTGGAAAGCCTGGCCGCCCTGGTCGGCCTGCGCGGCGGCTACGCCCTGGTGCCGGCGCTGGCGCACGAGCGGCTGGCCTCGATGCCGGAAGTGGCGCTGGCCAAGTTCAAGGGGCAGGCGCCGGGGCGCGAGATCGTGCTGTACTGGCGCGAGGCCTCGCCATGGGAGGCTGACCTGCAGGCGTTTGCGGAGCTGCTGCGCAAGCTGGCGAAGCAGCGGCCGGGGTTGAGGGTGATGGGTTGAGGGTGATCGACGCCGCCTGAGCGGCGTCAGCCGTTGTCCAGCGTCACCCCGGTCAACAAGCCCCGCGCCAGCATGCTGCACTGGCGCCGGTAGAACAGCAGCTGCCACTGGCGCCCGCCGATCTGCCGCCACAGCACCGCCGAACGCACCGCCGCCAGCAGGCTGGCGCGCACCTTCTCCACCACCTTGGGCTGCTGCAGCTGCTGCGGATTGCCGGTGACCATCACGCGCGGCTTCAGTGTGGACAGGGTGGACGCGTACAGCTCGGCCAGGCGCTTGACCACCTGCGGCGAGTCCTGGCCGAAGTGCTCGACCTGGCGCTGCGCGGCGACGATGCCTTTCTGCAGGTCGTCCAGCAGCTGGCGGTTGCGCGACAGGCTGCGCTCCAGCCGCATCACGGTGACGGCCATGCGGGTGACGCCCATGTCGCGGCCGGTGTCGTCCAGCTGGGCGATCAGCTGGCGCAGGCCCAGGCGCACGCCGCCGACATTGCCGTAGACGCCGACCACCGACGGGGCGTCGATGCGGAACACGCTGCCGACACTGCTCTCGAACGCGCTCTCGTCGCAGCGCCCGTCGTTGGCCAGTTGCTGGGTGAGCGCGGCGGCCTGGAACAGGCCGGCCAGCGCGAGCACGCGCTCTTCGGTCATGGCATAGGTTTCAAACACGTTGTGCGGACTCTTCGGGGACGGGGGCGGCGTTCCAGCCGCCGTAGGGAGCGTCGGTGCGGGCGATCACGGCGCCGCCCAGGCAAGCCTCGCCATCGTAGAAAACTACGGACTGGCCGGGTGTGACGGCGCGCTGGGCTTCGTCGAAACGCACTTCCACGCCGGCGGCGTCGACGCGCACGGTGCAGGCCTGGTCGTGCTGGCGGTAGCGCGTCTTGGCGGTGCAGCGGAATTCGCCGGCGGGCGCGGCGCCGGCCACCCAGGTGGGCGCGTCGGCATACAGGCGCTGCGAATGCAGCCAGTGGTTCTCGCCGCCCTGGGCCACGTACAGCACGTTGGCGCGCACGTCCTTGCCCACCACGTACCAGGCGTCGCCGCTGGCGCCCTGGCGGCCGCCGATACCCAGGCCGTTGCGCTGGCCCAGCGTGTAGTACATGACGCCCTGGTGCTCGCCGACGCGCGCGCCCTCGGGCGTGCGCATCTCGCCGGGGCGGGCGGGGATGTACTGGCTCAGGAATTCGCGGAAATCGCGCTCGCCGATAAAGCAGATGCCGGTGGAATCCTTCTTCGCGTGCGTCGGCAGGGCCGCGTCCAGGGCCATGCGGCGCACCGCGGATTTCTCGATCTCGCCGACCGGGAACAGCGTGGCCGCAAGCTGCTGCTGGCCCAGCGCATGCAGGAAATAGGTCTGGTCCTTGCCGGCGTCCACCGCGCGCAGCAGGCGGTGCTGCCCGTCGCGTTCGTCCACGCGGGCGTAGTGGCCGGTGGCGATTTTGTCCGCGCCGAGCGCGCGCGCTTCGTCGAGGAAGGTCTTGAACTTGATTTCGCGGTTGCACAGCACGTCCGGGTTCGGCGTGCGGCCGGCGCGGTATTCGGCGAGGAAATGCTCGAACACGCCGTCCCAGTATTCGGCGGCGAAGTTGCGCGCGTGGAAAGGAATGCCCAGCCGGCCGCAGACCGCGACGGCGTCCTTGCGGTCGGCGTCGGCGGTGCAGGGGCCGGCGCGGTCGTCTTCTTCCCAGTTCTGCATGAACAGGCCTTCGACCTCGTGGCCGGCCTGTTGCAGCAGCAGGGCGGCGACCGAGGAGTCCACGCCGCCGGAGATGCCCAGCATCACTTTCACGGATAGCGGTCCTCGGGCAGCAGGCTGCTCAGCGCGGACAGCGGGACCCGCTGGCCGGCCAGCCAGGCGTCGATGCTCCGGAGCACCAGCGGGCTGCGCAGGCGGTCGCCCAGGCCGGCCACTTCGGCGCGGGTCAGCCACAGGGCGCGGCGGATGCCGGTATCCAGCCGGCGGTCCGGGTCGTGCCCGACCGGGCTGGCGGCGAAGCTGAAACGCAGCACGCTGTGGCCGTGCTCGGTGCTGCGCCACTGGTGCACACCGACCAGCGCGTCGAGCTCGACGGTCCAGCCGGTTTCCTCCAGCGTCTCGCGCACGGCGGCGCTAGCCAGGCTTTCGCCATCGTCCAGATGGCCAGCCGGCTGGTTGTAGACGAGGCGGCCGTTGACCTCTTCTTCCACCATCAGGTAGCGGCCGCCGTCGGCCACCACGCAGGCGACGGTGACGCGCGGACACCACACGGCAGCAGGGGCGGGAGCGGAATCGTTCATGGGCAGGGGATATAGCGCTTAAAGCCCGCACTGGAAAAGATGACATTGTGC
Source organism: Dyella sp. LX-66 (assembly GCF_018599165.1). Classification (NCBI taxonomy): domain Bacteria; kingdom Pseudomonadati; phylum Pseudomonadota; class Gammaproteobacteria; order Lysobacterales; family Rhodanobacteraceae; genus Dyella; species Dyella sp. LX-66. The sequence goes on along the minus strand of NZ_JAHFVJ010000004.1, from coordinate 455,170 downwards.
CATCACCTGAAAGTGCTATCCCGGAACGCGGAAACCATCGCGTGGGCCGGGCGGTATACTGGCCACAAGATCGAGACAGCGGAACTCATGGCGCACGAACCCGAACACGAGCAAGGCACAGGGCATGGCCTGGCGTTGGAAACCGCCCGTCCGGAGGTGGCACGCCCGCCGCTGTTCCAGGTGGTCCTGCTCAACGACGATTTCACCCCCATGGATTTCGTGGTGGAGGTGCTGCGCAGCTTCTTCGGCCTGGACCAGGAGCGCGCGGTGCAGGTGATGCTTCACGTGCATACCCGCGGCAAGGGCGTGTGCGGGGTCTTCACGAGGGAGGTGGCCGAAACCAAGGTGACCCAGGTGAACGAATATTCACGTGCCCATCAGCATCCTTTGCTATGCACTATGGAAAAGCTGTGAGCGCCCCCATTTCGTGGTCATCGCGGCGCTAGCCGCCCTGCCATCCAAGCGGAGAAGGTCCGGATGTTCAGCAAGGATCTCGAAGTCACCATCGGCCAGTGCTACAAGCAGGCCCGCGAGCAGCGCCACGAATTCATGACGGTGGAGCACCTGCTGCTCGCGCTCACCGAAAACCAGTCGGCCCTCGGCGCGTTGCGCGCCTGCGGGGTCGACCTGCCGCGGCTCACCCACGAGCTGGAAAAGATCATCGCCGAGACCGTGCCGGTACTGCCGCACGGCGACGAGCGCGACACCCAGCCCACCCTGGGTTTCCAGCGCGTGCTGCAGCGGGCCGTGTACCACGTGCAGTCCTCCGGCCGTAAAGAGGTCACCGGCGCCAACGTGCTGGTGGCGATCTTCGGCGAGAAGGACTCCCACGCGGTGTACTTCCTGCACCAGCAGGAAATCACCCGCCTGGACGTGGTCAATTACATCTCGCACGGCATCGCCAAGATCGGCGACGAACCGTCCACCGGCATGCCCGGCACCGACCGCGAAGGCGAGGATGGCGGCGACTCCAAGGGCAATCCCTTGAGCGAGTACGCCTCCAACCTCAACGAGCTGGCGCTGGAAGGCAAGATCGATCCGCTGATCGGCCGCCAGGACGAGATCGAGCGCACCATCCAGGTGCTGTGCCGCCGCCGCAAGAACAACCCGCTCTACGTGGGCGAGGCCGGCGTGGGCAAGACCGCCCTGGCCGAAGGCCTGGCCAAGCGCATCGTCGACGGCGACGTGCCCGAGGTGCTGGAAAACGCCACCATCTGGTCGCTGGACCTGGGTGCCCTGGTGGCCGGCACCAAGTACCGCGGCGACTTCGAGAAGCGACTGAAGGCGGTGATCACCCAGCTGAAGAAGCAGCCGGGCTCGATCCTCTTCATCGACGAGATCCACACCATCATCGGCGCCGGTTCCGCCTCGGGCGGCACTATGGACGCGTCCAACCTGATCAAGCCGATGCTGGCTTCCGGCGAGCTGCGCTGCATCGGTTCCACCACGTTCCAGGAATTCCGCGGCATCTTCGAGAAGGACCGCGCCCTGGCCCGCCGCTTCCAGAAGATCGACGTGGTCGAGCCCACCGTGGCCGACAGCATCGAGATCCTGAAGGGGCTGCGCTCGCGCTTCGAAGAGCACCACAACGTGGTCTATACCAACGAGTCGCTGAAGGCGGCGGTGGACTTGTCGGTGAAGCACATTCCCGACCGCCTGCTGCCGGACAAGGCGATCGACGTGATCGACGAAGCCGGCGCCCGCCAGCGCCTGCTGCCGGTCGACCAGCGCACCGGCAAGATCGACGTGCCGGAAGTGGAATACATCGTGGCCAAGATGGCGCGTATCCCGGCCAAGCAGGTCTCGGCCTCGGACCGCGACGTGCTGCGCAACCTGGAACGCAACCTCAAGATGGTGGTGTTCGGCCAGGATGCGGCGATCGAGGCGCTGGCCTCGTCGATCAAGATGGCGCGTTCCGGCCTGGCCGACCCGTCCAAGCCGATCGGCTCCTTCCTGCTCGCCGGCCCCACCGGGGTGGGCAAGACCGAGGTCACCCGCCAGCTGGCGATGCAGCTGGGCATCGAGATGATCCGCTTCGACATGTCCGAGTACATGGAAGCGCACTCCGTCTCGCGCCTGGTCGGCGCACCTCCGGGCTATGTCGGCTTCGACCAGGGCGGCCTGCTGACCGAGGCGGTGACCAAGCATCCGCATGCGGTGCTGCTGCTGGACGAGATCGAGAAGGCGCATCCGGATGTGTACAACATCCTGCTGCAGGTGATGGACCGCGGCGTGCTGACCGACACCAACGGCCGCGAGGCGAACTTCAAGAACGTGATCCTGGTGATGACCACCAATGCCGGCGCGCAGCAGGCGGCCCGCCGCGGCATCGGCTTCGTCAAGCAGAGCCACACCACCGATTCGATGGAAGTGATCCGCCGCACCTTCACGCCGGAGTTCCGCAACCGCCTGGACGCGGTGATCCAGTTCAACGCGCTGGACTTCGAGCACATCCTGCGCGTGGTGGACAAGTTCCTGATCGAACTGGAGACCCAGCTGGGCGAGAAGCACGTGTCGCTGGACGTGGACGCCGACGCCCGCCGCTGGCTGGCCGAGCATGGCTTCGACCCGCAGATGGGCGCGCGCCCGATGGCCCGCGTGATCCAGGAGAAGGTGAAGCGTCCGCTGGCCGACGAGCTGCTGTTCGGCAAGCTGTCCGAGGGCGGCAAGGTGCGCCTGAGCGTGGCCGAGGGCGAGCTGAAGGTGGACACCGAGGAAGCGGAAAAGCTGCCGGCGGTGGTTTCCTAAGCCGCCGCGGTTGCCGCACGCAGAAAGAAAAGGCCGCGCTCAGCGCGGCCTTTTCGTTTGCGGAACCCGGCCCGCTGGTCGGGCCGATCCGGATGCCCGCCCGTCCGGGCCGGCGGCCGGCATCACTTCATGCGATAGGTGATACGACCCTTGGTCAGGTCGTACGGAGTCATCTCCACCTTCACCTTGTCGCCGGTGAGGATACGGATGTAGTGCTTGCGCATGCGACCGGAAATGTGGGCAGTGATCACGTGCCCATTCTCCAGCTGCACGCGGAACATGGTGTTCGGCAGGGTCTCCATGACCGTGCCTTCCATTTCGATGACGTCGTCTTTGGCCATGCGTTCCGGTCGGTAAGAGGGCGGCCGTCGCGGCCGCGTAAGCGGGCGATTATGCCATGGAATGGCGGATGGTTAAAGAATCATCAGCCGAAGTGCTCGTCCAGCTTGCGGCGGATCTCCTGTTCCACCATTCCCTTGAGCGGGGCCAGCATCATGCCCAGCTCGGCCCGGACCTGGATGGCGTCCGCCTCCACCTCGATCGAGCCGTTGACCCCCGGCCGCTGGAAGCTGAGCGTGTCGCCCTGCCAGCTGCCCTCCATGCCGAACTTCTCGCGCATGCGCGCCGCCACCTGCTCGACCACGGCGCGGGCCTCGGGCACGGAAAGCTGGTGCGGGCGGCGGATGTCGATCTTGGGCATGGTCGGTTCCTGCGGAGAAACCACGCATATTAGCGGCGATAGCCACGCATGGTGCAGCGATCGCCACGCATTCAGCGCAAGCCGCATGGAGCGGACGCACGTATCTGCTAGAGTCCCGCCGGTCTCTAGACTGGTTCACAGATGCGCATCGAGTTTCCTCATTCGGCCCGCGAAGATTTTCGTTGGGAGCAGCCGCTGCTGAGGATCGGCAGCGCGCCCGACAACGATCTGGTGCTGGCCGAACGCCAGGCCGGCAGCCACCATCTGCGCATCCAGCTGGATCGCCGCGGCTGGGTGCTGCAGGTGCTGCCGCAGGGGAACCGCATCTACGTCAATGCCCGGCCGGTGCGCGAACGGGCGCTGCTGCGCGCCGGCGACATCCTGAGCGTCGGCGATTGCCGCATGCTGCTGTGCGCCGACGAGCTGCCCGAGGCCCGCGCCCCGCTCGAAAGCGTGTCCGATGCCGCCCGCTGCGCCGTGGCGCTGCGGGCGATGGGCGGTCCGCTGTCGGGCCGGGTGATCCCGGTCGACGGCGCGCTGGAATTCGGCCCGCTCGGCCGCTATCCGCTGGAACTGCCGCAGGGCGAGACGGCCTCGTTCCGCCTGGCCTGGAAGGACGGGCAGGTGTGGCTGGAGTCGCTGCAGGGTTCCGAACGCTACCCGCTGCGCGTCAACGGTGCGCCGGTGCAGCGGGTGGCGCTGCATCCGGGCGACCAGATCGGCCTGGCGATGCACCGCTTCGTGGTCGACGCCCCCGGCCTGGAACGCGAGCCGGAACTGCCGCCGCCTCCGCCGGAACCCGAGCACCTGCCCGAGGAAGACGCCGGCCCGCGCGGCGAGGTGTGGTGGCTGATCGTCACCGCCGCCGTGCTGGCGCTGGGCATTGCCCTCATCCTGCTGGTTCGTTTCTAAAGCAACGGTTTTCTACGGTTGACGCTGGGTTGTTGCGGCGCGGCATAATGCGGCGCTTATTCCCTTCATAAGGCGTCGCTCGTGAGCAGGGTCTGGAATTTCAGCGCGGGGCCGGCCGCGATTCCCACCGCGGTACTGGAACGCGCGCAGCGCGAACTGCTCGACTGGAACGGCAGCGGCGCCTCGGTGATGGAACTGTCCCACCGCGGCAAGCGCTTTATCGGCCTGGCCGAGCAGGCCGAAGCGGACCTGCGCGAATTGCTGCGCATCCCGGCCGACTACGCCGTGCTGTTCCTGCAGGGCGGCGCCACCCAGCATTTCGCGCAGATCCCGCTGAACCTGGCGGGCGAGGGCGACAGCGCGGACTACATCGTCAACGGCCACTGGGGCGAGAAGGCGGCCAGCGAAGCGGCGCCGTACGTGCGGGTGAGCATCGCCGCCAGCAGCAAGAACGAGCATTACCTGCGCCTGCCGCCGCGCGACAGCTGGCAGCTCGACCTGCGCGCCGCCTACGTGCACTACACGCCGAACGAGACCATCCACGGCGTCGAGTACCACGACGTGCCGGACGTGGGCGAGGTTCCGCTGGTCGCCGACATGTCCTCCAACATTCTGTCCGAACCGCTCGACATCAGCCGCTTCGGCCTGATCTACGCCGGCGCGCAGAAGAACATCGGCCCCTCCGGCCTGGTGGTGATGATCGTGCGCCGCGACCTGCTACAGCGCGCCTCGCGGCCGATGGCGAAGATCTTCCGCTACGCCGATCACGCCGCGAACGATTCCATGCTCAACACGCCCAATACCTGGGGCTGGTACCTGGCCGGGCTCACCTTCCAGTGGCTGAAGGAGCAGGGCGGCCTGGAGGCCATCGCGCGCTGCAACCACGACAAGGCCACGCTGCTGTACCAGGCCATCGACGGTTCCGGCGGCTACTACCGCAACCCGGTGGATGTGGCCGCGCGTTCGCGCATGAACGTGCCTTTCACCCTGCACGACAGCGCGCTGGACGCAGACTTCCTCAAGGAATCCGAAGCCGCCGGCCTGCTGGCGTTGAAGGGCCACAAGGCGCTGGGCGGCATGCGCGCCTCGCTGTACAACGCGGTGCCGCTGGAGGCGGTGCAGGTGCTGGTGCAGTTCATGCGCGACTTCGCCGCGCGGCATGGTTGACCGGCATGCCTGATCGCTTTTACCGCCGCCGATCAGGCACTATGCGTTTCCCCGTTTGGACATCTTTACCCCCGAACAAGGTTACTTCGAAATTCAGCCCATGACCGAATCAAAAGTCTCGCTCGAACAGGTGCGCGAACGCATCGACAGCATCGACCGCCAGATCCAGGAGCTCATCGCCGAGCGCGCGACCTGGGCCCAGGAAGTAGCACGCGTCAAGGGCGAGGGGCTGTCGGCGATCGACTATTACCGGCCCGAGCGCGAGGCCCACGTGCTGCGCATGGTGGTGGACCGCAACCGCGGGCCGCTGTCCGACACGGAAATGGTGCGCCTGTTCCGCGAGATCATGTCCTCCTGCCTGGCGCAGGAAGACCCGCTCAAGGTCGGCTTCCTCGGCCCCGAGGGCACCTTCAGCGAGCAGGCCGTGCGCAAGCACTTCGGCCATGCCGCCTACGGCCTGCCGCTGGGCAGCATCGAGGAAGTGTTCCAGGAGGTCGCCGCCGGCCATGCCGATTTCGGCGTGGTGCCGGTGGAGAACTCCGGCCAGGGCATGATCCAGATCACCCTGGACATGTTCCTCACTTCCGCGGCCACCATCTGCGGCGAGATCGAGCTGCGCGTGCACCAGTGCCTGCATTCGCAGAGCGGCAGGATGGAAGACATCAAGCGCGTCTACGCGCACGCGCAGTCGCTGCAGCAGTGCAAGACTTGGCTGCGCATCAACCTGCCGGGCGTGGAATGCATCGCGGTCAGCAGCAATGCCGAAGCCGCGCGCATGGCGCGGCATGCGGACGACGCGGGCGCGATCGCCGGTGAAACGGCCGGCCGCGTGTACGGCCTGAAGACGCTGGCCAACGGCATCGAGGACCGCGCCGACAACACCACGCGCTTCCTGGTCATCGGCCGCTCGCTGTTCCCGCCCTCGGGCAACGACCGCACCTCGCTGCTGATCACGGTGAACGACAAGCCCGGCGCGCTGTACGACGTGCTCAGCCCGTTCGCCAAGCACGACGTCAGCCTCAACCGCATCGAGTCGCGCCCGGCGCATACCGGCAAGTGGCAGTACGCGTTCTTCATCGACGTGTCCGGCCATGTGCAGGACGCGCCGATCCAGGCCGCCATGCAGGAGATGGACGGCGCCGCCGCTCAGGTGCGCGTGCTCGGTTCCTACCCGGTGGCCTTGCCCTGATCCCAGACCGCGGCGGCCGCCGGCCGCCGCCCGGAGAAGCTTCGTGACCCGACTCGACTGGTTGAGCCAGCCCGCCCGCGCGCTGCACGGCAGCGTGCGCGTGCCGGGCGACAAGTCCGTTTCGCATCGTTCGATGATGCTGTCCGCGCTGGCCGAAGGCCGCTCGCATATCCGCGGCTTCCTCGAAGGCGAGGACACCCGCGCCACCGCGGCCGTGCTGCAGAAGCTCGGCGTGCGCATCGAAACGCCCAGCGCCGGCGAACGCGTGGTCGACGGCGTCGGCTTGCACGGCCTGCGCGGCACCGCCGAAGCGCTGGACTGCGGCAATGCCGGCACCGGCATGCGCCTGCTGGCCGGCCTGCTGGTGGGGCAGGCCTTCGACAGCACCTTGATCGGCGACGAGTCGCTGTCCAAGCGCCCGATGCGCCGCGTCACCGAGCCGCTCGCCGCGATGGGCGCGCGCATCGATACGCAGGACGGCCTGCCGCCGCTGCGCGTGCACGGCGGGCAGCCGCTCAAGGGCATCCGCTACACGCTGCCGGTGGCGAGCGCGCAGGTGAAGTCCGCGCTGCTGCTGGCCGGCCTGTATGCGCAGGGCGAGACGGAAGTGATCGAGCCGCATCCCACGCGCGACTACACCGAGCGCATGCTCGCCGCCTTCGGCTGGCCGATCGCGTTCGAACCCGGCCGTGCGCGTCTCAGCGGCGGCCATCGCCTGCGCGCCACCGACGTGGACGTGCCGGCGGATTTCTCGTCCGCGGCGTTCTTCCTGGTCGCCGGCAGCATCGTGCCCGGCGCCGAACTGCGCCTGCCGGCGGTGGGCCTCAACCCGCGCCGCACCGGCCTGCTGCAGGCGCTGCGCCTGATGGGCGCCGACATCACGGTCGAGCACGAGCGCGAAAGCGGCGGCGAGCCGGTGGGCGACCTGATCGTGCGCCACGCGCAGCTGCATGGCGTCGAGCTGCCCGAGGCGCTGGTGCCGGACATGATCGACGAGTTCCCCGCGTTGTTCATTGCCGCGACGGCGGCCAAAGGGCGCACCGTGGTGCGCGGCGCGGCCGAGCTGCGCGTGAAGGAATCGGACCGCATCGCCACCATGGCCGCCGGTATGAAGGCCATCGGCGCGAACATCGAGGAGACGCCGGACGGCGCCATCATCGAAGGCGGTGCGCTGCGTGGCGGCGAGGTGGACAGCCACGGCGACCACCGCATCGCGATGAGCTTCGCCATCGCCGGCCTGGTGGCGCAGGGGCCGATCCGCATTGCCGATTGCGCGAATGTGGCGACGTCGTTCCCGGGCTTCATGGAGCTGGCGAACGGTTGCGGCTTCGAGCTGCGCACCGACGGCTGACGTAGGTTGGGGTGAGCCGCAGGCGAACCCCAACGTTGCCACGCTGTTGGGGTTCGCCTGCGGCTCACCCCAACCTACGCGGGTCAGGCTCGTGTCAACCTTGCCCAGCAGTTAGGCTTGGCGCCTCCACACGAGGTCGCCATGTCCGCACACGTCCCGCCCTTCATCGTCGCCATCCCCGCCCGCTACGGCTCCACCCGCCTGCCGGCCAAGCCGCTGCGCGCATTGGGCGGCGTGCCGATGGTGGTGCGCGTGGCCCAGCGTGCGCTGCAGGCCGGCGCGGCCCAGGTGGTGGTGGCGGTGGACGACCGGCGCGTCGCCGATGCGCTGGCCGGGCAGCAGGGCATCGATATCTGCATGACCCGCGCCGACCACGCTTCCGGCAGCGACCGCCTGGCCGAATGCGCCGCGCATTACGGTTGGGCCGACGACGCCATCGTGGTGAACCTGCAGGGCGACGAGCCGTTCGCTCCCGCGGCCGGCATCCGCGAAGTGGCGCGTGCGCTGGCCGAGGACGATGCGCCGATGGCCACACTGGCCACGCCCATCCTCGATGCGCACGAATTGTTCGATCCGAATGTGGTGAAGCTGGTGCGCACCGTGTCCGGCCGCGCGCTGTACTTCAGCCGCGCCCCGCTGCCCTGGGCGCGCGATGCTTTCGCCGCCAGCCGCGAACAGCTGCCGGCGGATACGCCGTTCCTGCGCCATATCGGCATCTACGCGTATCGCGCCGGCTTCCTGCAGCGCTACACCACGCTGCAGCGCACGCCGCTGGAGCAGGCCGAATCGCTGGAGCAGCTGCGCGTGCTGGAACATGGCCATGCCATCGCCGTGCGCCTGACGCCGGAGCCGTTCCCGCCGGGGATCGATACCGAAGCCGACGTGTTGCGCGCCGAGCAATGGCTGGCAGCGCAGGGATGAGCGCGCCGCGCGTCCTGTTCGTCTGCCTGGGCAACATCTGCCGCTCGCCGCTGGTGGAAGGCGTGGCGCGCCAGCGCTGCGCCGAGGCGGGGCTCGCCGTGGAGGTGGCCTCGTGCGGCACCGGGCACTGGCATGTGGGCGAGGGCGCGGACCCGCGCATGGTGCATGCGGCCGCGGCGGCGGGCTTCGATCTTTCGCCGCATCGCGCGCGGCAGCTGCGGGCCGCGGACCTGGACGAGTACGACCTGGTCTTCGCCATGGACAGCGACAATCTGCGCGGCATCCAGCGCCTCGTCACACCCCGCTCACGCGCCGAGACCGGCCTGTTCCTGCCCTGGACCGGCGCCGCGCCGCCGCAGGATTTCCCGGATCCGTACTACGGCGGACCCGAGGGTTTCACCGCCTGCGTGGCGCTGGCCGAACGTAGCGTGGCCGGACTGATCGAGCGCCTGCGCCGGCGCTGATCCGCGCCATTGCAATGGCGACGCCGGCCTCCATAAGAGAAGGGCGAATCCCGTTAGAATTCACCCTATGCAGCCCACTCCGCCGCAGGCCTTCGATGGCAAGGCTTTCGTCCGCACCCTGACCACCTCGCCCGGCGTCTATCGTTATTTCGATGCCGAGGGCGAGCTGCTCTACGTCGGCAAGGCGGGCAATCTCAAGAAGCGCGTCGGCAGCTATTTCCTCAAGCCGCGGATGGAACCGCGCATCGCCTCGATGGTGTCGCAGATCGAGCGCGCCGAGATCACCATTACGCGCACCGAGGGCGAGGCGCTGCTGCTGGAATCGCAGCTGATCAAGTCGCTGAAGCCGCGCTACAACATCCTGCTGCGCGACGACAAAAGCTATCCGTACATCTACCTGTCCAGCAAAGAGGACTATCCGCGGCTGGCCTTCCACCGCGGCGCCAAGAACCAGCCGGGCCGCTATTTCGGTCCGTATCCGAGCGCGTTCGCGGTGCGCGAAAGCCTCAACCTGATGCAGAAGCTGTTCAAGGTGCGCCAGTGCGAGGACAGCTATTTCCGCAACCGCTCGCGGCCCTGTCTGCAGCATCAGATCGGGCGCTGCACGGCGCCGTGCGTGCAGCTGATCACCGTCGACGACTACCGCAGCGACGTGCGCCACGCCGAGATGTTCCTGGAAGGGCGCAGCAGCGCGGTGATCGACGAGCTGGTGGGTTCGATGGAGCAGGCCAGCAAGTCGCTGGAATTCGAGCGCGCCGCCTCGATGCGCGACCAGGTGGCCGCGCTGCGCGGCCTGCAGGCGCAGCACCACGTGCATGGGGCGAGCGCCGACATGGACGTGATCGCCTGCCGCATCGAAGCGGGCATGGCCTGCGTCAGCGTGCTGTTCTTCCGTAACGGCATCAGCCTGGGCACGCGCGATTTCTTCCCGCGCCTGCCGCTGGATGCCGAGCCGGGCGACGTGATGGCGCAGTTCATCGCGCAGTACTACCTGGACCGCCCGGTGCCGCGCGAGCTGATCCTGTGCCAGCCGATTCCGGACCAGGAGATCCTGGCCGAGGTGCTGACCCAGCAATCCGGCCGCACGGTGGAACTGAAAGCCAGCGTGCGCGGCGAGCGCGCGCGCTTCCTGCAGATGGCCGAGCGCAATGCGCAGGCCTCGCTCACCGCGCGCCTGGCCAGCCGGCAGACGCTGGGCGCGCGCTTCGACGACCTGCAGCGGCTGCTGGAACTGGACGCATCGCCGCGGCGCATCGAGTGCTTCGACATCAGCCACACCATGGGCGAGGCCACGGTGGCTTCGTGCGTGGTGTTCGGTCCGGAAGGGCCGGAGAAATCGCACTACCGCCGCTTCAATATCGCCGGCATCACGCCGGGCGACGACTACGCCGCCATGCACCAGGCGCTGACGCGCCGCTTCCGCAAAGTGGCGGAAGGCGAGGGCGCCAGCCCCGACATCCTGCTGATCGACGGCGGCGGCGGGCAGGTGGCGCAGGCGCTGGATGTATTGAAGGAACTGGGCGTGAGCGGCATCCGCGTGATCGGCGTGGCGAAAGGGCCGGGCCGCCGTGCGGGCGAGGAGACCTTGATCCTCGCCGACAGCGGCCGCGAGCTGCATCCCGGCCCGGCTTCGCCGGCGCTGCATCTGGTGGCGGCCGTGCGCGACGAAGCGCACCGCTTCGCTATCAGCGGCCATCGCAAGCGGCGCGAGAAGGCGCGCGAGCGCAGCGTGCTGGAAGACGTGCCGGGCATCGGCGCACGCCGCCGCGCCGCGCTGCTCAAGGCCTTCGGCGGACTCGCCGGCGTGGAAGCGGCGGGCGTGGAAGAACTCACGCGGATCAAAGGCATCGACCGTGGCCTGGCGGAGCGCATCTATGCGGCCCTGCATGGCTGAACCTTCGTTACTGTGGGCCCGACGCGCGCATGCGACACTGCGCGGATGAGAGCTAAGGAACCTATGCGCATCAATCTGCCGACCTGGCTCACCCTGTTCCGCGTGGCGCTGCTGCCGGTGATGGTGCTGGTGTTCTACTGGCAGTTCCCGGGCCACAACATCACCGCTGCGGTGGTGTTCCTGCTCGCGGCGATCACCGACTGGCTGGACGGCTACCTTGCGCGTCGGCTCAATCTGACGTCCGCGTTCGGCGCTTTCCTCGATCCGGTGGCCGACAAGCTGATGGTGGCAGTGACGCTGTTCCTGCTGGTGGAATCGCATCGCGGCGGCTGGGCCGGCGTGCTGATGGCGGTGACGGCGGCGATTATCGTCGGGCGCGAGATCAGCGTGTCCGCGCTGCGCGAGTGGATGGCCGAGATCGGCATGCGCGCGGCGGTGAAGGTGGCCTTCGTCGGCAAGCTCAAGACCGTGATGCAGATGATCGCGCTGGTGGTGCTGATCGTGCAGCACGAGAAGAGCGCCGAGGCGCTGCGCCTGTACCACATCGGCGAGGCGCTGCTGGTCATCGCGGGCGTGCTGACCATCTGGTCCGGCCTGTACTACCTGCGCGCCGCATGGCCGATGTTGCGCGGCGAACCGCCGCGCAATGAGCCGGCAAACGAGGAAAACGGCGCCGTGTGACAGAGGCTTGACGACCGCGCTTTAGCCATTACAATGCGCGACTCCGATGCGGGAATAGCTCAGTTGGTAGAGCACGACCTTGCCAAGGTCGGGGTCGCGAGTTCGAGTCTCGTTTCCCGCTCCAGATTCGATGAAAGCCCCGGTAAATCCGGGGCTTTCTCGTTTCCGGGGTGCGCACGCCATCGGGCTCGGAAGGGGATGAAAGCGGTAAGCGCGGGCAAATTATCCGTCGCCGCCTCTTCACAAATCCCGATCTTCTGCTATGATTTCTGACTCTGATGCGGGAATAGCTCAGTTGGTAGAGCACGACCTTGCCAAGGTCGGGGTCGCGAGTTCGAGTCTCGTTTCCCGCTCCAGTCTTCAGCAAAACCTCGGACCGCCGGGGTTTTGTTTTTTAAGGCACAGCGTGATCTTTCCGGTTACGATGCGCCGGCAATGGCCAGGTGGCAGAGTGGTCATGCAGCGGCCTGCAAAGCCGTGTACGCCGGTTCGATTCCGACCCTGGCCTCCATTGCGAAGATTCAAAAAGCCCGCCTTGCGCGGGCTTTTTGTTGCCTGCGTCGGCGGGATTTGCAGAACGGCGGATGCGGAGTGCCGGCCATGCACGCATGCTAGGATGCGCCGCGATATCGCAGGCGGCGCGCACCGCACGTGCATCATGTCGCTCAGCCCGGATGGCGAAACTGGTATACGCAAGGGACTTAAAATCCCTCAGCCGAAAGGCTATGCGGGTTCGACCCCCGCTCCGGGCACCATGTCTTTCTCTTGTTTCCTGGCGGGCGCTGCGGCGTCCGTTTCGTGTGCGTGCGTTTCGCGCGTGGGGAGTGCATCCGTTTGAGCGAAGGAAAGCAGACCCCTGCGTCGATCCGGATGCGGGTGAGGTCTTCCTGACATCGCAGCCGCCATCGATGTAGGACGACACCGCAGGCGCGGTCCAGGGAAAACCATCGTCCGGGCCGGAATCACTCCTAAAACCATATGGGCATGCGGAGCTCCGCTGTCAGCGATCAGCCGCTTGAGGCGCTAGGGATTTCCTGGCGCCAACGCACGTCCGGGGCCTCCGGAAAGCGCGAAAATCATCACGAGGAGATAACACTCGCCAGCTTATGACGACACACCGTAGGTCATGACTGACAGACCCGGTCAGGGCGATCGAAGATACTTGCGCAAGTCCAGGCGGCAACGCTCCGGGGAAAGGGAGGCGAGAAGAAGTTTTTATGTTGGTGGACGCCACTTACAGGGGGGTGCTTGCATCGTATGCGCATGCCGCCTACTTTCAGGAACTTGACCCACGGGGGGCGGGGACGTGATCAATCTGGTTCTTATCGACGATCACGAGCTCGTCCGCACCGGCTTTCGGATGATCCTGCAGCAGCAGCCGGACGTGCATATCTGCGGCGAGGCAGGCACGGCGGAAGATGGGCTGAAGCTGATCCGCGCGCATGAGCCGGAAATCGCGCTGGTCGACGTGCACATGCCCGGCATGAGCGGCATCGAGCTCACTGAGCGCGTGGCCCGCGCCAAGATGCCGACGCAGATCATCATCATCACCGTGGTGGACGACGCGCGCTTTCCCAAGCGCCTGCTCGAAGCCGGCGCCACCGGCTATCTCACCAAGGGCTGCACCGCCGACGAACTGCTGTGCGCGGTGCGCCAGGTCGCCGGCGGCCGCCGCTATCTGGCGCCGGCGGTGGCGCAGCAACTGGCGCTGGCGACGCTGGACGGCGAGGCCTCGCCGTTCGACGCGCTGTCCAGCCGCGAGCTGGAAGTGGCCATGATGCTGGTGCGCGGCAAGGCGCTCACCACCATCGGCGAGCAGCTCAACCTGAGTCCGAAGACGGTGTCCACCTACAAGCAGCGCCTGATGGAGAAGCTGCAGGTGGACCACATCGTGAGCCTCGCGCACCTGATGACCATCCACGGGCTGCTGGATACGCACAACAACCAGATCGGCGGCGGTTGAGCGCAGCGCACCGGGCCGCAGTTCGCGGTCGAGGCGGGGCATAAAAAAAGCCGGGCGATAAGCCCGGCTTTTTCGTTGCGCGCGATGCGCCGGATCAGCCGTTGGAAGCGTGGCTGTCCTTCTTCTCTCCCGAAGCGTCGTCGCCGTGGGCGGCGGCTTCGTCCGCGTTCGCGTGGATGGCCGGCGGCGGAGCCGCGTGACCGTGACCCAGCAGATCGCCCTGTGCAGGCAACTGCGTGACCGGTGCGGGCACCACGGTGACTTCCGACGGCAGCTCTGCCGGAGCGGGTTCGTCGGCGATCGCCTCGTGCTTCGTCTCGGTGGCTTCCGGCGCCTGGACTTCCGGCTCGGCCTTGACCGTCTCGACGACGACAACCGCGGGTTCGATGACGACGGGTTCCACGGCAGCCGGTTCCACCGGCAGCACCGGCTCGACATGGACTACCACCGGCGCGGCTTCAACCGCGGGCGGTTCGGCGATCGGAGCGGCAGCGACGGGCTCGGCTTCCACGGCCTCTGCGGCGGCGAACAGCGGAGCGGACTCCAGCGTCGTCGCCGTCGCAGTGGCGCGGATCTCGCTTTCCACCACGGCGGCCGGCGGTGCCGACACATCGGCGGCGACCGGCGCATCTTCCACCGGCGCGTGCGCCACCACCGGTTCGGCCGGCAGTTCGGCCGCGGCTTCCGGCTCGTCCGCCTTCGCGGGCACCGGCGGCAGGGCGGGCAGGTTGAACGAAGCCGGCGCCGGAGCGGGCGTTTCGACCACCGGGACCTCAAGCTCGGCGCGAGCCGCCGGTGCATGGGCCGACTCGATGTCCTCGCCGGCGATCACGGCCGCGGCTGCGGTCGCGGCGACGGCCGCAGCGGCAGGAGCGGGACGCGCTTCGGCCTTGGCCGGCTGCTCGGTGCCATCTTCCTCGCGGTCTTCGTCGTCCAGATCGAACTCGTTGTCCAGCTGCGCGTCGGGCGAGCCAGCCTGGCCGGCGTCCTCGTGACGGCGACGGCGGCGACCGCCGCGGCGGCCACGGCGGCGGCGCGGCTGGCCGCCTTCGCCTTCGGCGGCGGCCGGATCCACCTCGGGTGCGACGGCATCGGTCACCGGCTTGGCGGCGAGCGCGGCGTCCTGCGCGGCTTCATCGGCGGGTGCCGGGGCCGGGCGCTGCGGCTGCGGTGCGGGCTGCTGCGGCGCGATCGGCTGAGCCGCGGCGGCGACCGGAGTGGCCGGCTGCTGCGCGGCCGGACGCGGCTGACGCGGCTCCTGCGCCTGCGCGGCCTGCGGCTGGGCGGGCTTGGCCTGTTCCTGGCGCGGCGGCTGCGGGTTCTGCTTGCGCTCGCCGGCCTGGGCCTCGGCGGCCTTCGGCTGCTGCTGGCGCGGCTGCTGTTCCGGCTTGGCCTGGCCCTGCTGCTGGCGCGGCTGCTGCTCGTTGCCGCGCTGGCGATTGCCCTTGCCCTGCTGTTGCTGCTGCTGGGCCTGGCCCTGCTTGGGCTGCTGCTGTTCGCGGCGCTGCTGCGGCTGCTGCTGGCGGTTCTGCGGCTGCTGTCCACGGCCGCGCTCGTCGCGGCGCTGGTTGCGGCCGCCGGCGCTCGACGGGGTGCTTTCGCGCCTGGCTTCCGGCGCGGGCGCCGGGGCCGGGGCGGCGCGGAACCAGCCCAGGAAGCGGGAGATCATGCCGCCGCTCGGCGTCGGCGCGGCGGCCGGGCGCGGAGCCGGACGGGCCGGCGGCGCGGCGACCGGGGCCGGCGCGGTTTCCTCGCGCACGGGGGCGGGCGAGGCGGGCACGATGCCGCTGACGGCCGGCTGCTCGCCGCTGCCAAGGGCCTGGCCCATCTTCGGGATCGGCGCGGCTTCCACCACGGTCCGGCGTTCGTAGCTGGGCTTGCTGTGCTCGCCCATCTCCGCTTCGCGGATGCGCTGGATCTGGATGTGCGGGGTCTCGAGCTGGTCGTCGGCCACGATCACCACGTGGACCTTGTTGCGCAGCTCGATCTCCACCACGCCGGCGCGCTTCTCGTTGAGCATGAAGTTGGCCACCGTCGGCGGGGCCTGCACCAGCACCTGGCCGGTGTTGTCCTTCATGGCGTGCTCTTCGATCAGGCGCAGGGTCGACAGCGCCAGCGATTCCACGCTGCGGATGTGACCATGGCCTTCGCAGCGCGGGCACACGATCTGGGTGGCTTCGCCCAGGCTCGGGCGCAGGCGCTGGCGCGACATCTCCAGCAGGCCGAAGCGCGAGATGCGGCCGACCTGCACGCGGGCGCGGTCGAGCTTCAGGGCGTCCTTCAGGCGCTCTTCCACCTCGCGCTGGTGCTTGGGGCTGTCCATGTCGATGAAATCGATCACGATCAGGCCGCCGGCATCGCGGATGCGCAACTGGCGGGCGATTTCCACCGCCGCCTCGCAGTTGGTGTTGAACGCGGTTTCCTCGATGTCGCTGCCCTTGGTGGCCTTCGAGGAGTTGATGTCGATCGCGGTCAGCGCTTCGGTCTGGTCGATCACGATCGAGCCGCCGGAGGGCAGGCGGACCTGGCGGTCGAACGCACTCTCGATCTGGGTCTCGATCTGGTAGCGCGAGAACAGCGGGGTGTCGTCGCGATACAGCTTGAGCTTGCGCAGGGCATTGGGCATGACCTGCTGCATGAACTCGCGCGCGTCGTTGAACAGCGATTCCTCGTCGATGAGGATCTCGCCGATGTCATTGCGCAGGTAGTCGCGCAGGGCGCGGATGAACAGCTTCGATTCCTGGTAGATCAGGAACGGCGCCTTCTGCGCGTTGGCGGCGGCCGAGATGGCCTTCCACAGCTGCAGCAGGTAGTCCAGGTCCCACTGGAGCTCTTCGGCGTCGCGGCCCATGCCGGCGGTGCGCACGATCAGGCCGACGTCGTCCGGCACGGTGAGGTGCTCGAGCGCTTCCTTCAGGGCCTGCCGGTCCTCGCCCTCGATCCGGCGCGAGACGCCGCCGGCCTTCGGGTTGTTCGGCATCAGCACCATGTAGCGGCCGGCCAGGCTGATATAGGTGGTGAGTGCGGCGCCCTTGTTGCCGCGCTCCTCCTTCTCGACCTGGACGACCACTTCGTGGCCTTCCTTGATCAGGTCGCGAATATTCGCCTTGTTCGGATCCAGGCCGGGGGTGAAATATTCCCGGGCGATTTCCTTCAGCGGCAGGAAGCCATGGCGCTCGGCACCGTATTCGACGAAGCAGGCTTCCAGGGAGGGTTCGACGCGAGTGATGCGGCCCTTGTAGATGTTGGCCTTTTTCTGTTCGCGGGAGGGGATTTCGATGTCGAGGTCGTACAGGGTCTGGCCATCGACGATGGCCACGCGCAACTCTTCACGCTGAGTCGCGTTGATCAACATACGTTTCATTGTAGTTTTCCTTGGCTTGCCGCGCGTCGCGTGCCGCGGTGGCGCCTTCTGGGCGGCCTGCCGGGGATCGCGCCGCAGCGGGGAAGCGGCATAAAGACGGCGCCGTTACCGGCTCCGGGGTATTCGTGGCATCACGCCAGCCGCGCCGGTTTGTTAAGAATTTCTCTTAACAATCGGACAAACGGCAACCCGAACCGTTACGATGAAAGGGAGCAGCGACCGGCTGCCGGGTGAGCGGCCGGCGCTATCCTCGCCGGCGTCACGGGCGGGCGCCCCGGCCCGGACCGGTTTCGGCGGGCTAGGACGTAGCGCCGGCCGAGTATCCTATTTAGTCAGGTTTTTTTCAATGCAGACGGCAACTTCCCACGACGCACCTCACGGAGTGCGTCAAGTCGAGATCGGCCCTGAAAGGGACGGCCAGCGGATCGACAACGCCTTGATGACCATCCTCAAGGGCGTGCCGAAAAGCATGATCTACCGTCTGCTGCGCACCGGACAGGTGCGCGTGAACGGCAAGCGCGCCAAGCCGGAAACCCGTCTCGCCGCCGGCGATATGCTGCGTATCCCGCCCGTGCGCATGGCCCCCGAGAAGACCGGCGAACAGCCGCCATCGGCCGCGCTGATGGAAGCTGTCGCCGAGGCTGTCATCTTCGAGGACAAGCACTTCCTGGTGATCGACAAGCCCGCCGGTATCGCCAGCCATGGCGGCAGCGGGGTCAGTCATGGGGCGATCGAGCTGCTGCGCGCGGCCCGGCCGAACGAGCACCTGGAGCTGGTCCACCGCCTGGACCGAGACACCAGCGGCGTGCTGGTGTTCGCCCGCACCCGCGCCGGCCTGACCGGGCTGCAGGCGCTGATCCGCGCTAATACGGTGACCAAGCAATACCTCTGCCTGATGGTCGGGCATCCGAACAAGGCCAAGTTCGACGTCAATGCGCCGCTGCAGAAATCGGTGCTCCAGGGCGGCGAACGCATGGTAAGAGTGTCCGATAACGGCAAGCCCTCGCTCACTTTTTTCCGTGAGATGGAGCAGTACCGCGGCGCCCGCCTGATGCAGGCCACCCTGGGCACCGGCCGTACCCATCAGATCCGCGTGCACGCCGCCCACGTCGGCCACCCGCTGGCCGGCGACGCCAAGTACGGCGACAAGGAAGCGAACAAGCTGTATCGCGAGATGGGCCTGCAGCGGCTGTTCCTGCATGCCGCGCATATGAGTTTCGAGCTCGATGGGCGCGCCTACGGCTTCTCGGCGCCTTTGCCCGAAGACTTGAAGAACTTCCTCGATGTGCTTGCCGTGAAAGGCAAAAATCCCGAGGGCTACCGCCCTAGAGGAAAAAACGCGCACTGACTTCCAGCGAGCGCAGCAGCCCGCCGGTCAGCCCGCTTTCCACCAGCAGCGCGCAACCGGCGTGAGCCAGGGCGATCGGCAGCAGGCGGCGGGAGCGCAGGAAGCACCAGGCCCACCCAAGCTCGGCCAGGAAGCACAGCTGCATGAGCACCCCGTTCGGGGTGTGCAGCAGGGCGAACAGAGTGGCGGCGCCCAGGATGGGCAGCGCCGCACCGCCCGGCCAGCGCTCCAGCCGGCGCAGCACCACCGCCAGCATCAGCCACTGCTGCAGCCCGGCCCAGGCGACATATAAGAAAGCGTGGCGCCATTCGGGCGCGGCATAGCCATGGCCGAACACGGCCACCACGATCGCGGCCACCGGAAGCAGCGCCAGCGGCGCCAGCCAGTCCTTCGCCTTGCCGCCGATCCAGCGCCAATCCGCCGGACGCCGCCGCGTCTCTTTCCATCCGGCCCAGGCCAGGGCGCCGACAAAAGCCGCCACTGCCGGTGGCGACGCGTGCAGCCCCCATTGCAGGCCGGCGATCAGCCAGAGCGGGCCGGCCGCTACGGCCAGCACGTCCCAGGCGGGATGGGTATCGCGCCGCGCGGTGTACAGCAGCACCAGCAGGTAGGCCGCGCAGATCGACCAGGCCAGCCAGGCGGGAGCGGCTTCATGCGCCGCGGCGACGGGTGTAAATCCAGCAGGAACGATGAGGGCGGCTGGCCACAGATCGCGCAGCCGGTCGCGCAGTGCCAGCGAGTTTTCAACCGAGCCGTGGCGCGGCAGCCAGACCAGCGGCACGGCCGGCATGGTGGGGGCCACGGTCATCTGTTCGCGCAGGTCGATTTCCCGTCCCGCCGAAAGATCGACCGTAGGAGTGGTGCCGGGCAGCGCTACCGGCTGCGCCGCCACCAGTGCCGCCTCGTGCAGTTCGAGCGTCTCGCCGGCCGGCAGTTGCGCACGCAGGCGGAACAGATACGCCACGGTGGCCGGCATCGCGCAGGGCGACGCGTCGCCGTGCCGCCAGTCGAGCTTGCGCAGATCGAAGACCTGGGTGGTCGCGTCGACAGGAATGCCGCCAGCGTCGGCCACGCACGAAGGCTCCTGCGCATGCGGCTGGACGATGAGATAAAGCGATCCAGCCTTGCTGCCGCGCAGGTCCAGACGCAGCAACGGCCAGTGCGCCAGATCCATCGGCTGCAGCACCGGCAGGCCCAGCTCGAAAGCCTGCCCGTCATGGCTGGTCACTTTCAGACCGGTCCCATCCGCGGCCACCGAGGCATTCCCGAACGCGCGCCCGGCCACCAGATCGCGCGGCTGCCGCAAGCGCCACCGCCACAGCGGCTCGCCCGCCTGCAGCACATGCAGTTCGCGCTCCGCCTCATGGCGCAGATGGCTTTCCACCACCCAGCCGGCCAGCGCGCGCAGCCCCAGCAGCAACAGGGCCGCCGCCAGCACGAAGCCGGTGGCGCGGATCGCGGCAGGCAGGCGCGCGCCCAAGCTCAGCGAGCCAGCAAGGCCTCGACGCGCGCGGCGCAGATAAAGTCGTTGAGCGAAAGCCCACCCACGTCATGCGTCGACCACAGCACCTGGCAGTGCCCATAGCCGGCTTCGAGATCCGGGTGGTGGTCTTCCTGGTTGGCCATGAAGCCGACCGCATTGATAAAGCCCAGGGTGTGGTGGAAATCGGCGAACTTGAAGTCCCTCACGATCGCCTTGCCCCCGACAGCCAGCGTCCAGCCCGGCAGTTTCGCCAGCATGGCCTCGATCTGCGCGCCATCCAGCGCGTGCTCCTTGCCCTTGCGCGGGGTGCAGTGCTGGCTGGCGAGGTCGGCGTAGCTCATGGTCGGGACTCCGGAAGATTCAAAACGCGAAGCGTCGAAGTTGCGTGGCGAAAAGTCAAAACCATGCAGCCGGCGCGAAAGAGGACTAAAATGGTGCTGTTTTCGGCGCGGCTCCCCCAGCTCGCGCCAGGCCGTTTCCCCGGAGCAGGCATGATCGACATTTCCGAACGCGCGCAGCGGCATTTCCTGCGCCTTCTTTCGCAGCAGGGCATCGAAGGCCTCAGCATCCGCCTGCGCGTCACCGCGCCGGGCACGCCCGCCGCCAATTGCGAGCTGGAGTTCTGCGAGCCGGACGAGCTCACCGGCAACGAATGGACCATCGAGTGCGAGGGCTTCCTGTTCCAGGTCGAGGGCGACAGCGCGTCCTGGCTCGACGGCGCCAGCATCGACTACGAATCCAACGCCACCGGCGGCCAGCTCAATATCCGCGCGCCGCGCATCAAGGGCGACATGCCGGGCATGGAAGCGGGCCTGGTGGAGCGCGTGCGCTACGTGCTCGACGCCGAGGTCAATCCGCGCATCGCCGCGCACGGCGGCCGCATCAGCCTGCTGGAAGTGAGCGCCCAGGGCGTGGTGGTGTTGCAGTTCGGCGGCGGCTGCCACGGCTGCGGCATGGCCGACGTGACGCTCAAGCAGGGCGTGGAGAAGACGCTGCGCGAACGCGTGCCGGAGATCACCGAAGTGCGCGATGCCACCGACCACGCGGGCGGCAGCAATCCCTATTACAGCAAGCGGGAAGGGCACTCGGCCATGGGCTGAGTGCTTGTCGCGAATGCAAAAAAGGCCCGCGCGAGCGGGCCTTTTTTATGTGGCAAGCTCAGGGCTTACTTGTCGCCCTGGATATGCCCCTCGAGCGTGCTGAGCTTGGTCGGCTGCGCAGAGAAGTAGGCCGCCACGTCCTCGATGTCCTGCTCGGACAGCGTAGCGACGAAGCCCTTCATGATCGCGTTGTTGCGCGCGCCGCTCTTGTACTCGTGCAGGGCGCGCTGGATGTACATGTTGTACTGGCCGGCCAGGCGCGGGTACTGCGGGTCGACGGAATTGCCGTCGGCGCCATGGCAGGCGAAGCAGGCCGCGGCCTTCTGCTTGCCGGCGTCGGTGTTGCCGGCGGCCGGGGCCTGGAGGGAAGCGAACGCCAGGACGGCGCCGAACGAAAGCAGGGTGAGCGCACGATTCATCGGAATCCCTTGGGCTACTTACTTGGCGAGGCTGGACAGGTAGGCGGCGATGTCCTCGATGTCCTTGTCGGACAGGCTCTGCGCCTGGGCACCCATGGTCGGATGGCTGCGGTCGCCCGCCTTGTAGCCGTGCAAGGCGTTGACGATGTACTGCGCGTTCTGCCCGGCGATCTTCGGCACGGGATAGCGCGGATAGGCGTTTTCGTAACCCTCGACGCCGTGGCAGCCATTGCAGGTGTAGATCAGTTTGCGGCCGGCGGCCTTGTCGCCTTCGGCATGCGCGCTGCCAGTGACGAGTAGAGCGGCAGCGACGGTCAGGCCGAGCAATTGCAGTCGAGTCATCATCATTCCCACGATTCCGACGGGTACATGGCGTTAAGTCTCGGAAGTATAGTCGGTGGGTCCGAGCAGGGACAATAACGTCGGCGGCCAGCCCGGCCGCTTGCCGAAGACACTTGATAGATAAGGACACGGCATGGTGGGGATTGCGTCGAACGGCCGCCCGGCGGCATTCCGGTGGGTGCTGGGGCTGCTGGTCTTGTGGATCGCGGGGGGCGCGGTGGCGAAAGAATCGCCAGCCAGCTATCGCATCGTGGGCTACGTGGCCGATGCCGATCCGCTGCCGGCCATCGACCCGGCCAAGGTCGACGTCCTCAACTACGCCTTCGGCACGCTCGACGAACAAGGCCACATCGTGCTGCGCAGCCCGCATGCCACCGCCTCGCTGACCAGCCTGGTGGCCTTGCGCCAGTGCAACCCGCAGTTGCGCATCGTGCTGTCGGTGGGCGGCTGGAGCGCGGGGCATTTCTCCGAGGCCGCGCTCACCGCAGCCTCGCGCAAGCGCTTCGCCGACGACGCCGCGAAGCTGATCGAGCAGCACGACCTCGACGGCCTGGACGTCGACTGGGAATACCCCACGCTCCCCGGCGGCAACATCAGCCACCGTCCCGAGGACCGCCGCAACTTCAGCCTGATGCTGGAAGCCGTGCGCGTGCGCCTCGACGCGCTGGGCAAGCAGCACCAGGGCCGGCATTACCTGCTGACCATCGCCTCGGCCGACAACGAATTCGTCGCCGGCATCGAGCTGGCGCGCGTGGCGCGCTCGCTGGACTGGTTCAACATGATGGCCTACGACTTCCACAACAGTCTCACGCCCGCCACCGGCCACCACGCCGGCCTGCATCCGTCGGCGATCGATCCGCCCGGCGACCGCGCCGCGGACAAGGCGGTGAAGCAGTATCTCGACGCGGGCGTGCCGGCTTCGAAGCTGGTGCTGGGCGTGCCGTTCTACGGCCGCGCCTTTACCGACGTGGCGCCGGAACACAACGGCCTGCAGCAGAAATACGGCAAGTTCTTCGGCGCGCCCTCGTGGCGCGAACTGACGGCGGACTACATCGGCAAGAACGGCTACGTGCGCTACTGGGACGAGCAGGCCCAGGTGCCGTATCTGTGGAATGCGAAGACGCACACTTTCGTCAGCTACGAAGACCCGCAGTCGCTGCGCATCAAGACCGGCTTCATCAAGTCCCGGCACCTGGGCGGTGCGATGTACTGGGAACAGAGCCTGGACAAGGACAGCGAACTGCTCGACGTGCTGGTCAAGGGCCTGCACTGACCCCGAGTAGGGGACTCAGAACAGGCTCTTGAAGATATGGATGCCGGCGGTGTACTCGCCGGCAATCGTGCCCACGCATACCAGCAGGAAGTTGAGCAGGGTGCGCGCCACGCGGTTCTTCCACCAGCCGGTCCAGTGGCCGATGTCGTCGCGCAGGGTTTCGAAGTCGGCCACGCGCGGCTTGCGCACCCAGGCTTCGGCCATCGCGCTGATCGCGCCGGAAGGCACGCCGGGGCGGAACGGCTTGATCGGTCCGGCCACGGCCGCGGCCAGCACGCTCAGCGGATGGCCGCCGGCGATGATCGCGCCCAGCGCGGAGAAGCCCGCGGTGTACATCACCCAGTCGCGCAGCGCCTGCGCGCCCAGCGCGCTGTTGCGGTGGAAGGCGATGCCGATCGCCACGAACACCAGCAGCACCAGGCCGATGGCGATCCATTTCGGCCAGCTCGATTTTACCGGCAGCTTGGCCAGCTCGGCCGCCTGCGCGGCCGCATCGCCCTGCTGCGTGCGCAGCAGTTCGCTCAGGCCCTTCAAGTGGCCCGCGCCGATCACCACCAGCACGCGCCGCGGTTCGCCGCCGTAGCCGGCCAGCCCGGCTTCTTCGCGCAGGCGCGCGGCCATGTAGGCGTCGCGCTCGGCGATCAGGCTGCGGTAGAGCGGCTCGGATTGATTGGCGAATTCGCTGAAGGCGCTTTCCAGCATGTCGCCTTCCTTGAGCTTCTCGATTTCCTTTTCCTCGATCGCCTCGCGCTCGAACACGCTGGCGAGCAGGCCGCCCATCAGGCCGAAGCGCTGCCAGAAACCGACGCTGCGCCAGGCGCGCCTGAGCGTAGTGCCGACCTCGCGGTCGACCAGCCATACCGGCACGCCGCGCTGTTCGGCGCCATCCATCGCGGCCTTCATCTCGGCGCCGGGTTCGATGCCGAACTGGTCGGCCAGGCGTTTCTGAAAGGTGGACAGCACCAGGCTGGCGGCGACCATGCCGGCCTTGCCCTGGCGGATCACCTGGAACAGATCCATTTTCTTGAGCGCGTCCGGATCGCGCATGCCTTGCGCGCGGCTCGGGCACAGTTCCACCGCCACCGCGTCGAAGCTCTCGCGCGCCAGCAGCTCGCGCACCGCTTCCACGCTGGCGCGCGACACATGCGCCGTGCCCAGCACCACGTATTCGACGCCGTCGCGCAGCACGCGCTCGATCGGCTGGCCTTCGAGGGCGGCGGGCAGGGTGGTGTCGGTGGCGTCCAGGCTCATGCGTCGGTTCGGTGCGTAAGGGAAATCACTGCATGGGGTCGGGGGCCGGACGGCGCAAGCCATCCGGCCGGAGGTCACGCTTCAGTCGCGGAAGCGCTTCAGCAGGTCGCCGTAGGCGTCGATGCGGCGGTCGCGCAGGAACGGCCAGATCCGGCGCACGTGCTCGCTGCGCGCCATGTCGATCTCGACCACCAGCAGCTGGCGCCCGTCGGTGCCGGCCTGGCCGAGGAATTCGCCCTGCGGTCCGGCCACGAAGCTGGTGCCCCAGAACTGGATGCCGGCGCCCACGCCGGACGGGTCCGGCTCGTAGCCGGTGCGGTTGCAGGCCAGCAGCGGCAGGCCGTTGGCCACCGCGTGGCCGCGCTGCACCGTGACCCAGGCTTCGCGCTGGCGGTCCTTCTCGGCCTGCTCGTCGTTCGGGTCCCAGCCGATCGCGGTGGGATAGAGCAGCAGGTCCGCGCCGGCCAGCGCCATCAGGCGCGCGGCTTCCGGATACCACTGGTCCCAGCAGACCAGCACGCCGAGGCGGCCGACCGCGGTGTCGATCGGATCGAAGCCCAGGTCGCCCGGCGTGAAGTAGAACTTCTCGTAGAACGCCGGATCGTCCGGGATGTGCATCTTGCGGTACTTGCCGGCGATCTTCGCCGAGCGGTCGAACACCACCGCGGTGTTGTGGTACAGGCCGGTGGCGCGCTTCTCGAACAGCGAGGCCACCACCACCAGCTTCAACTCCTCGGCCAGCTTGCCGATGCGCTCGGTGCTGTGGCCGGGGATGGTCTCGGCCAGATCGAACTCGCCCACGGACTCGTGCTGGCAGAAATACGGGCCGTTATGCAGCTCCTGCAGCAGCACCAGTTCGGCGCCGGCCGCGGCGGCTTCGCGCAGGCCGGCTTCGATGGCGTCGAGATTGGCGTCGCGGCTGCCGCGGTGGGTTTCCTGCAGCAGCGCGACCTTGAGGGTCTTGCGGGTCATGGGGAAGTCCTGCTCGCTGGGGGCGAAAGGGGCAATTGTACGTAGGTTGAGACGTAGGTTGGGGTGAGCCGCAGGCGAACCCCAACAGGCCCGCCACCGTGTCGCAACGTTGGGGTTCGCTTTGCTCACCCCAACCTACGCCGGCCGATTCTTAAGAAGATTTAGCCGTAGATGCCCGCCGGCAACTGCATGGTGATGCAGTGCAGGCTGCCGTTCTGCCAGATCAGCGGGCGGCAGGGCACCTGCACCACGTCGCGGCCCGGATGGGCCTGGCCGATGATCCGCGCCGCTTCGTCGTCGGCCGGGTCGCCGTAGGCGGGTACCAGCACGCCGCCGTTGACGATCAGATAGTTGGCGTACGAGGCCGCGAGGCGGCGGCCTTCGTCCAGGATCGGCTCGGCCCAGGGCAGTGGGTGCAGCGCGTACGGCTTGCCGTCCGCCGTGCGCAGCGCGGCCAGTTCGCCGGCCATGCGCGACAGTTCGTCGTGGTGCGCATCGCTCTCATCCTCACAGGCCTGGAACACGATGCCGCCGTCCGGCGAGAAGCGCGCCAGCGTGTCGATGTGCGCGTCGGTGTCGTCGCCTTCCAGATAGCCGTAGTCCAGCCACAGGATGCGGCCGGCCTGCAGGCCGTCGCGCAGGATCGCGGTCATTTCCTCGCGCGACTGCTCCGGATGGCGCTGCACCAGGCAGCGCCAGGTGGTGAGCACGGTGCCGGCGCCGTCGCTCTCGATGCCGCCGCCTTCCAGCGCCCAGTCGATGCGCTTGTGCGCGGCGCGGCCGAACACGCCCGCCTGCACCAGGCCGGCCACCAGCGCGTCGTCCTGCTCGGCGCCGAACTTGCCGCCCCAGCCGGTGAAGCGGAAATCGGTGAGCTGGAACGCGCCCTGGTCGTCCTTCAGGGTGATCGGGCCGGAATCGCGCAGCCAGGTGTCGTCGTAGGGCAGTTCGACGAAGCGGATGCGGGAGAGGTCCACGCCGGCATCGCGCAGCTTCGCTTCGGCATGCGCGCGCAGTCCGGCGTCGGCGACCACCACGATCAGCGGCTCGAAGCGGGTGACGGCCGCGGCCAGCGCCACATAGGTGGTTTCCACCTCGGCCAGGCGCTCGGCCCAGTCGGTATCGGCATGCGGCCAGGCGATCAGGACGGCCGACTGGGGCTCCCATTCCGCCGGCAGGCGCAAGGTGGCGTGGCTCATGTGGGGGACTCGCGTTGCAAGAGGAAACGCGAATTGTAAGGCGCGGCCATGACGAAAGGGCACGCCCGACAAAGAAGCGGGCCGCGCAAGGCGCAGCCCGTTCTCGAATACTGCTCAGCCGATGGGCGAAGGGGCGGGCCCTCAGTTCACCGTTTCGGGATTCTTGTTGTTGCCGGCCGGGGTGTTGAGCACCGCATGGATCACATGGCTGTGCTCGAAATACACGATGAAGTTGGAGTAATCCCAACGATTGATCACCGGATGCTTGGCCGTATCGCCGCCGCGCGGCGAGAGCTTGCGCTTGGGCGCGCCGAACTTCTGTTCGACCTGCTCCATGCTCATGCCGCGAGCCGGGAGGTTCATGCCTTGTTCCTGCTTGACGCGATTGACCAGCAGGTTATCGGCCCGGGCCAGCTGCGGCGCGGCGGCGCCAGCGGCGAGCAATACGAGCATGGGCAGGCTGATGCCGAACTTGGTCATGGTCCCCTCTCCACGTTGACGGGGGCAGCCGGGCTGCGCCTCCGCACGTTATATGTCTGTCGATTGCCCCCGAGCGGCAGTGGCGCGAGGCCGCTGCGCAGTGCGGCGTCGTTGTAGCAGAAACCGCGGCGGGGAAGCTACGAGCACCGCTCGCGACTGCGATGGGGTGGGCATTCCGGCCATGGGGCGGGGCGCCGCGTCCGCTATCATGGGCGGCTGAGGGCGGCTGCACGCCCTGTCCATGGGTTGTGGTTCCGATGATCGCCTTCCGTCATTTCGCCCTGCGCCGCGGCGCCCGGCTGTTGCTTTCCGACATCGACCTGGTCATCCAGAGCGGCTGGCGGCTGGGCGTGGTCGGCCGCAACGGCTGCGGCAAGTCCAGCCTGTTCGCCGCCCTGCAGGGCCAGGTGGAAGCCGACGCCGGCGAGCTGGATCTGCCCGCGCGCCTGCGCCTGGCCTCGGTGGCGCAGGAAACCCCGGCCCTGCCGGACCCGGCGATCGAATACGTGATGGGCGGCGACGAAGAACTGGCCATCGCCCTGCGCGACGAACTCGATGCCCAGGCCCGCGGCGACACCGAGGCCATGGCCAAGGCGCACCACCGCATCGAGGAACTGCACGGCTACGACGCCCGCGCCCGCGCCGGCCGCCTGCTGCACGGCCTGGGCTTCGCGCCGGAAACGCACGAGCGCGCGGTGCGCGAGTTCTCCGGCGGCTGGCGCGTGCGCCTTAACCTGGCGCGCGCGCTGATGGCGCCGTCCGAGCTGCTGCTGCTCGACGAGCCGACCAACCACTTGGACCTCGACGCCGTGCTGTGGCTGGAAGAATGGCTGCGCCGCTACCAGGGCACCTTGCTGGTGATCTCGCACGACCGCGAATTCCTCGACGGCGTGATCACCCACACCCTGCATTTGAACGAAGGCCGCGCCAAGCTCTACACCGGCAACTACAGCGCCTTCGAGCGACAGCGCGCCGAACACCTGCGCCTGCAGCAGATCGCGCACGAGCGCGAGCAGGCCGAGCGCGCCCACCTGCAGTCCTTTATCGACCGCTTCAAGGCCAAGGCCAGCAAGGCCAAGCAGGCGCAGTCGCGCATGAAGCGGCTGGAGAAGATGGCCGGCACCGAGGCCGTGCGCGCCGAGCGCTCGTTCCGCTTCCAGTTCGCCGTGCCCGAGCGCCTGCCCGATTCGATGCTGCAGCTGGAAGAGGTCACGGCCGGCTATCCGGACGACAACGGCGGCGCGCCTGCGGCGATCCTGCACGACGTGCGCTTCCGCCTGGAAGCCGGCGACCGCGTCGGCCTGCTCGGCCCCAACGGCGCGGGCAAGTCGACCCTGGTGAAGACGCTGGTCGGCGAGCTGGCCCCGCTGGCCGGTGAGCGCAAGACGCACAAGGACCTGAAGATCGGCTACTTCGCCCAGCACACGGTGGAGAGCCTGCACGAGGGCTCCAGCCCGCTGCAGCATCTGCAGGACAAGGCGCCCGGCGTCGGCACGCAGGTGCTGCGCGACTTCCTCGGCGGCTGGAATTTCGCCGGCGACCGCGCCTTCGAATCGGTGGACGGTTTCTCCGGCGGCGAACGCGCGCGCCTGGCGCTGGCGCTGATCGCCTGGGACAAACCTAACCTGCTGCTGCTCGACGAGCCCACCAACCATCTGGACCTGGACATGCGCGAGGCACTGGCCGACGCGCTGGCCGATTTCGACGGCGCCCTGGTGCTGGTCTCGCACGACCGCCATCTGCTGGGCATGGTCTGCGACAGCTTCTGGCGCGTCGCCGACGGCCAGGTCGAAGGCTTCGACGGCGACCTCGACGACTACGCCCGCTGGCTGCGCGCCCGTGGCTCCTCGCCGAAGAAGAGCGCGCAGGCCGACAGCACGCCGGCCGTTTCCGCCGCCGACCGCCGCCGCGCGGCAGCCGCGCAGCGCGAGAACGAAAAGGCCACGCGGCAGAAGGTCAAGAAGATCGAGACGCGCATGGCCGCGATCGACGAGGAGCTGGGCAAGCTGGAAGCCAAGCTCGCCGATCCGGACGTCTACAACGGCTCCACCGCCGAGATGATGAAGCTCGGCCAGCGCCAGGCCGAACTGCGCCGCGAGAAGGAAACGCTCGAGGCGCAGTGGTTAGAGCTGTACGAACTGCTGGAGGCCTGAGGCGATGGCGGATGCGGCGCGACCGCTGGAACTGTGGCTGCCCGACCTGCCGCGCTTCGAGCCGGACCATCCGCTGCGCGCCTGGCTGGCGCGCGCCGACCGCATCGAAGATGGCCCGCGCGGATTTCTCGGCGGGCTGGCTGCGTATTTCGACTGCGCCGACGGTTTCGCGCCGGCCGCGCTGACCCGTGAGCTGCTGGCCGGCGATGCGGGCGAGGCCACCTGGCTCAGCGCCGATCCGGCCTGGATCCAGCCCGATCTCAACGGCGCGCGCCTGCTGGCCTGCGGGCAGATGCAGCTGAGCCTCGACGAAGCCCGCACGCTGGCCGATGCGCTGCAGCCGGCATTCGCCGATGCCGGCATGGCGCTGGAAGTCGGCACGCCGGACCGCTGGCATGTGCGCGTACCGCCGGGCATCGCCTTGCCTTCGTTCGCCTCGCCGGACGAGGCCCTGGGCGAAAACCTTGTGCAGCATCTGCCGGAGGGCGCGGAAGGGCGCCGCTGGCGCGTGATCCTCACCGAGGCGCAGGTGCTGCTGCATCAGCATCCCTTGAATGCGCAGCGGCGCGAGCGCGGACTGCCGCCGGTCAACAGCCTATGGCTGTGGGGCGGCGGCCATCTGCCGACCAAGGTGCGCAGCGCACTGAGCGGCTGCGTGAGCGACGACGTGCTGCTGGGCGCGCTGGCTGCGCGTGCCGGCGTCGAAGTCGTGCCGCGCACACCCGATGCCATCGCCAAGGCAGGCACCGGCTGGCTGATCGATCTGCAGGATCTGCAGGCGAGCGAGATCGGCGGCGCCTGGTGGCCGGTGCTGCAGCGTCTTGCCGCGGCTCCGCTGCAACTGTCCTTCGCCAGCGGCGAACGCTGGCTGCAGCGTCCGTGGCATCGCCTGCGCTTCTGGCGCGGTGGCGGCCGATGAGTCCGCGCCTGAGCCTGCGCCGCCGCGCGCCGAAGGGCGTGCCGCAAGGCTGGAGCGATGCCGTGCATCCGGTGCTGCGCCAGATCTATGCGGCGCGCGGCGTGCTCAGTCCCGCCGATGCCGACCACCGGCTCGCCTGCATGCTGGCGCCGCACCAGCTCGGCGGCCTGGAACGCGCGGTGGAACTATTGGCCGAAGCGATCCGCGGCGACTGGCGCATCCTGATCGCCGGCGACTACGACTGCGACGGCGCCACCGGCACGGCCGTGGCCGTGCGCGGCCTGCGCATGCTCGGCGCGCGCCATGTCGATTACGCGGTGCCGAACCGCTTTATCCACGGCTATGGCCTGAGTCCCGCCCTGGTCGAATCGCTGCAGCCCAAGCCGCAGCTGATCATCACGGTCGACAACGGCGTGGCCAGCCTGAGCGGCGTGGCCACGGCGCAGGCGCTGGGCATCCGCGTGATCGTGACCGACCACCATCTGCCCGGCGAGCAATTGCCCGCGGCCGATGCGATGGTCAATCCGAACCTGGCCGGCGATGCGTTTCCGAGCAAGGCCTTGGCCGGCGTCGGCGTGATGTTCTATCTGCTGCTGGCCCTGCGCGCTGCGCTGCGCGGGCAGGGTGCGTTCGCCGAGGGCAAGGAGCCCGACCTTTCCACGCTGCTGGATCTGGTGGCGCTGGGCACGGTCGCCGACCTGGTGCCGCTGGACTACAACAACCGCGTGCTGGTCGAAGCGGGCCTGAAGCGCATCCGCGCGAGGCGCGCCTGCGCGGGCATCGCGGCGCTGGTGGAGTCGGGCAAGCGCAGCGTCGCCACGCTGTGCGCCAGCGACCTGGGTTTTTCGGTGGGGCCGCGGCTCAATGCCGCCGGCCGCCTGGAAGACATGCGCCTGGGTGTCGAATGCCTGCTGACCGACGACTTCGGCGTGGCGCGCCGCTACGCCGAGCAGCTGAGCGCGATCAATCAGGAGCGCCGCGAGCTGCAGGCGACCATGGTGGCCGAAGCCGAGGTGATGGTCGCGCGCGCCGCCGATATCGATGCGGTGGGCGTGGCCCTGTTCGAACCCTCGTGGCATGCCGGCGTGGTGGGGCTGGTGGCGTCGAAGCTGAAGGAGCGGCTGCATCGCCCGGTGATCGCGTTCGCTCCGGCGAGCGAAGACAACACCGGCGAGCTGCGCGGCTCCGGCCGGTCGATCGCCGGCTTCCATATCCGCGATGCGCTGGCCGCGATCGACGCGCGCCAGCCCGGCCTGATCGAACGCTTCGGCGGCCACGCCATGGCCGCGGGCCTGAGCCTGAAGGCGAGCGACTTCGCCCGCTTCGCCGCGGCCTTCGACGCGATCGCGCGCGAATGGCTGGACGAAGCCTGTCTGGAACACGTGCTCTATACCGACGGCGAACTGCCGCCCGGCGCCGCCACCCTGGAACTGGCGCGCCAGCTGCGCTACGGCGGCCCCTGGGGCCAGGCGTTTCCGGAGCCGGTGTTCGACAACGAATTCGCCTGCGCCAGCTGGCGCGTGATGGGCGAAACCCATCTGCGCCTGAGCCTGAGCGATCCGCGCGACGGAGCCGTGCTGGACGCGGTGATGTTCGGCGCCTACACCGGCCAGCCGCCGCCGACGCGGCTGCGCGCCGCCTACGAGCTGACCATCAACGACTGGCAGGGCCGCGAAAGCCCGCGCCTGCTGCTGCGGCATATCGAGCCGGTTTGATTTGCCGCCGGTGATTTGTTGGGCGCTTCTTCACGGCGCCTAGCTGCCGGCGCAACGAGCGCCGCGCTTGGATAGGGTCAGTCTCAACCATCGAGGAGCTGGCGCCATGATCGTGCAGATGACCGGACTGCCGCCCGGCGTGATCGGTTTCACCGCGCACAACCAGGTCACCGCGGCGGATTACGAACGGGTAGTGATTCCCGATATCGAGGCAGCCTTCGCGCTTAACCGCAAGCTGCGGGTGATCTTCCACATCGACCAGGACTTCACCGGCTTCGACGCCGCCGCGATGTGGGACGACGCCAAGCTGGGCTTCCGCCATTTCAGCGGCTGGGAACGCGCGGCCCTGGTCACCGACGTGGGCTGGATGCGCAACCTGGCCAAGGCGCTGGGGTTTCTGTCGCCGGGGGAGTTTCGCTTGTATGAGACGGCGCAGCTGGAAGAAGCGCGGAACTGGGTGAGCACGTAGGTTGGGGTGCGCCATAGGCGAACCCCAACGGACCTCGCAGGCTGTCGCACCGTTGGGGTTCGCTGCGCTCACCCCAACCTAGGCCGGCCGCGAGGAGGGTGAAAAAAGCTCTTGCGCGCCGCAGCATGCCTGTGCTTTAGTCGGCCTCATGTCCCGTGCCTTCGCCACCCAGCGCTCCGCCTTCGCCGCCTACGCGGCCGGCCTGCGCGTATCCGCGAACGCGCTGAATAACAACGCCAATAACAATCCCCGCATCGACGGGTGGGCCGGCGTGTAGACACGAAAAAAAGTCTCCAATCACGCAAAAGGGCCCGCCGACAAGCGGGCCCTTTTCTTTTTCCCAGTACGCAGTTTTGCGCGTCATCCAACCTCAGGAGCGTCAAACCATGTGTTCCATCTTCGGCATGTTCGACCTGCAACCCGGCGACGATCTGGCCGCCCTGCGCCGCCAGGCGCTGGAACTCTCGCAGCGCCAGCGCCACCGCGGGCCGGACTGGAGCGGCGTGTTCGTCGACGCCGGCGTGATCCTGGTGCACGAGCGCCTGGCCATCGTCGACCCGGCCAGCGGCTCCCAGCCGCTGCGCTCGCGCGACGAGAGCCTGGCCCTGGCGGTGAACGGTGAGATCTACAACCACCGCGAGCTGCGCGCTGCCAGCGGCTACGACTTCACCACCGGCTCCGACTGCGAAGTGATCAACGCGCTGTACCGCGAACTGGGGCCGGAGGAGTTCCTGGCGCGCGGCATCAAGCAGCTCAACGGCATCTTCGCCTTCGCGCTGTGGGATGCCGCCACGCAGCGCTACCTGATCGCGCGCGATCCGATCGGCGTCTGCCCGCTGTACTGGGGCCACGATGCGGAAGGGCGCCTGTGCGTGGCTTCGGAAATGAAAGCCCTGGTCGGCATCTGCGCGGACGTCTCCGCCTTCCCGCCGGGCCATGTCTACGACAGCGCTACCGGCGAAGTGACGCGCTACTACCGCAAGAACTGGCGTTCCTATGAAGTCACCCACGGCCAGCAGCTGGAACCGTCCGAGTTGCGCGGCGCCTTCGAACAAGCCGTGCACCGCCAGCTGATGACCGACGTGCCCTACGGCGTGCTGCTCTCCGGCGGCCTGGATTCCTCGCTGGTTGCCGCCTGCGCCGCACGCTTCGCGCGCGAACGCATCGAGGACGACGACCGCAGCGAAGCCTGGTGGCCGCGCCTGCATTCCTTCGCCATCGGCCTGGAAGGCTCGCCGGACCTCGCCGCTGCACAAGTGGCCGCCGAGGCGCTGGGTACCGTGCACCACGGCTTCGTCTACACCTTCTGGGAAGGCCTGGACGCGTTGCCGGAAGTGATCCGCCATATCGAGACCTACGACGTCACCACCATCCGCGCCTCCACCCCGATGTACCTGCTGGCCCGGCGCATCAAGGCGATGGGGGTGAAGATGGTGCTGTCGGGCGAGGGTTCGGACGAGATCTTCGGCGGTTATCTCTACTTCCATAAGGCGCCGTCGCCGGAAGCCTTCCACGAGGAAACCGTGCGCAAGCTCGACGCCCTGCACAGCTTCGACTGCCTGCGCGCCAACAAGGCGATGATGGCCTGGGGCGTGGAGGCGCGCGTGCCGTTCCTGGACCTGGAATTCCTCGACGTGGCGATGGGCCTGGACGCCAAGTACAAGATGGCCGGCCACGGCCGCATCGAGAAGGCCGTGCTGCGCGAGGCCTTCCAGGGCGCGCTGCCGGATTCGATCCTGTGGCGGCAGAAGGAGCAGTTCAGCGACGGCGTCGGCTACGGCTGGATCGACGGGCTGAAGGCGCATGCGGAACAAGTGGTCAGCGACCGCGAATTCGCCGCCGCCTCCACGCGCTTCCCGCACAACCCGCCGGCCACCAAGGAGGCCTACCTGTACCGGCGCATCTTCGAGCAGCACTTCCCCGGCGAGGCCTGCGCGGCCACGGTGCCGGGCGGCAAGTCGATCGCCTGTTCCTCGCCGGCCGCGCTGGCCTGGGATCCGGCCTTCGCCGCCGCGGCCGATCCGTCGGGGCGCGCGGTGCGCGGGGTGCACCAGCAGGCGCTGTAGGTTGGGGTGATAACCCCAACGGACCTTCCGTGCTGACCGGACGTCCGTTGGGGTTCGCCTGCGGCTCACCCCAACCTACCGTGGGCGAGGTGCGCCTGTTATCCTGTTCGGCCATTTTCCAAGCCATTCCATCCATGATCGAGACCAATCCGATCCTTGCGCAGATCGCGGACCTCAAGGGCCGCGTCGAGTCGCTTAGGGGGTATCTTTGACTACGCCACCAAGCGTGAGCGTCTCGAAGAAGTAAGCCGCGAACTGGAAAGTCCCAACGTCTGGGACGATCCGCCGCGCGCGCAGGAACTGGGCCGCGAACGCGCCCGCCTGGAAACCATCGTCAGCGGCATCGACACGCTCACGGCCGGCCTCGCCGACTCCGGCGACCTGCTGGAGATGGCCGTCGCCGACGACGACGAATCCACCGTGCTGTCCATCGTCAGCGACCTTGGCAAGCTCGACGCCCAGGTGGGCAAGCTCGAATTCCAGCGCATGTTCTCCGGCAAGATGGATTCGGCCAACGCCTTCGTGGACATCCAGGCCGGCGCCGGCGGCACCGAGGCGCAGGACTGGGCGGAAATCCTGCTGCGCATGTATCTGCGCTGGGCCGAATCGCGCGGCTGGAAGGCCGAGCTGCTGGAAGTCAGCGGCGGCGACGTGGCCGGCATCAAGTCCGCCACCTTCCGCGTGGAAGGCGACTACGCCTATGGCTGGCTGAAGACCGAGATCGGCGTGCACCGCCTGGTGCGCAAGAGCCCGTTCGATTCCGACAACCGTCGCCACACCAGCTTCACCTCGGTGTTCGTGTCGCCGGAAGTCGACGACGACATCGATATCGAGATCAACCCGGCGGACCTGCGCACCGACGTGTACCGCTCGTCCGGCGCCGGCGGCCAGCACGTGAACAAGACCGAGTCGGCCGTGCGTATCACCCACATGCCCTCGGGCGTGGTGGTGGCCTGCCAGACCGAGCGCAGCCAGCATGCCAACCGCGACCGCGCGATGAAGATGCTGAAAGCCAAGCTGTACGAGCTGGAGCTGCAGAAGCGCAATGCCGAGAAGGACGCGCTGGAAGCGACCAAGTCCGATATCGGTTGGGGCAGCCAGATCCGCAACTACGTGCTGGACCAGAGCCGCATCAAGGACCTGCGCACGGGCATCGAACGCTCCGATACGCAGAAGGTGCTGGACGGCGACCTCGACGAATTCGTCGAAGGCAGCCTGAAGGCCGGCCTGGACGCGGGCGCCAAGCGCATCGACGCCTGAGTGCTCCGCCACCGATTCCACCTGACCGCCGACGAGGTGACCGCATGAGCAGCAGCAAGATCTCCCGGATCCTGATCGCCTGTGCGGCACTGGCGGCAGGCATCGGCATGGCGAACGCGCAGGAGAGCACGGGGCAGGGCATCAAGCAGGACGCCAAGGCCGCCGGCCACGCGGTCGGCGATGCCGGCCGCGACGTCGGCCACGCCACCCGCGACACCGCCGTCAAGGTCGGGCACGGCGCCCGCGACGCGGGCGTCAAAGTCGGGCACGGCGCCCGCGACGCGGGCGTCAAAGTCGGGCATGGCGCCCGCGACGCGGGCGTCAAAGTCGGCCACGGCGCCCGCGATGCGGGCGTCGAAGTGGGCCACGGCGCGCGCGATGCCGGCCTGAAGGTGGGTCATGGCGCCAAGGACGTCGGCCTCAAGATCGGCCACGGCGCGCGCGACGGCTGGAACGCCACCAAGCATGCGGTGAAGCACGCGGTGGGCAAGGAAGACTGAATGCGCAGCGCACCGCTCGTGCCTGCGAGCCGCACTCCCAAGGAAGAGACCCACGCATGAGAAGCGCCTCGATCGCTCTGTTCGCCGTGAGCTTGCTGGCCACCGCCACGCTGCATGCGGAAAGCCGTTTGCTGCGCGGCACGGTGGGCAAGTATCCGATCGTGATGCAGCTGGACGAGTCCGACGGCACCGTGTCCGGCACCTACTTCTACGAGAAGTTCAAGCAGGACATCCCGCTGCGCGGCGAACCCGCCAAGCAGGGCTACAAGCTCAGCTCGGCCGCCTACGACACCGACGAAGCCAAGTCGGACCACTTCGTGCTCACCAAGGCCGGCGACGGTTTCAAGGGCAGCTTCAGCGCCGGCAAGGGCGCCAGCCTGCCGGTCGAACTGCACGCGGTGGCGGCCGGCTCGGTGCATGAGCCGCGGCCGGACCTGAAGTTCGAGCGCCCGCTGTCGGACTACGAAAAGCTGCGCCTGGCCGATCTCCGTTTCGTGCCGGGCAAGAAGGAAACCGTCGGCGGCAAGTACCAGATCCAGTGGTTCTCCGAGCCGCTGTCCAAGATCGCCATGTTCCATGTGGTGGGCGGTTATCCGGAGGCGGCGATGGCGGCGATCAACCGCACTATCGACACCGGTTTCTACGGCGGCCTGCAGGGATATTTCGGCTGCGCGAACGGCGAGGGCGGCTCCGGCCAGGAGTCGGCGGAGGTATCCAGCCATTACCTCACCGAGCGTTTCGTCAGCTACGCCGTCTCCAGCAGCTGGAGCTGCTACGGCGCGGCGCATCCGGATTTCGGCATCAGCGGCACCACCATCGACGCCGCCACCGGCAAGGAGCTGGCGCTGGAAGACGTCTACTGGCTGGGCAGCGGCAGCAAGCCGGCCGAGCGCTCCGACGCGTGGTACCAGTACCGCGAAAAGGTGTACGCGCCGGCCGTGGTGAAGCTGTTCCAGAAGCTCTATCCCGACGCCATGAAGAGCGACGGCGACGAAGACGGCTGCAACTACGCCGACGCTGGCGTGTGGGATTTCGGTCCCTGGTATCTCACCGACAAGGGCCTGTACGTCGGCGCCTATTTCGCGCGCGTGGCCCGCAATTGCGACAACCCGGACTGGTCGGTCATCCCGTACAGCGTCCTCAAGAAGAACAACCCCGCACTATTCGGCCATTAGCCAACATCCCGGCCATCGCCACTTCGATGGCCGACATCACGGAATCACCATGAGCGAAACGACAGACAACCTGCCCATCGACGAGAACAAGTTGATCGCTGAGCGCCGCGAGAAACTTAAAGCGCTGCGCGGGCAGGGCGTCGCGTTCCCCAACGATTTCAAGATCGACGCCTTCGCCGGCGACCTGCAGGCCGAATACGCCGACAAGGACGTGCACACCGCCGAGGCGATCGACGCGCTAGCGCGCCGCGTGAAGATGGCCGGCCGCATCGTGCTCAAGCGCGTGCAGGGCAAGGTCAGCTTCGTGCAGGTGCAGGACATGTCCGGCCGCATCCAGTTCTTCATCCACCAGGGCACGGTGGGCGAAGCCACGTACGACGCGTTCAAGGGCTGGGATTCGGGCGACATCGTCGGCGCCGAAGGCCTGCTGATGCGCACCAAGACCGGCGAGCTGTCGGTCAAGGTCGACACCCTGCGCCTGCTGACCAAGAGCCTGCGCCCGCTGCCGGACAAGTTCCACGGCCTGGCCGACGTGGAGCAGCGCTACCGGCAGCGCTACGTCGACCTGATCGTCACCGAGGAATCGCGCCGCGCCTTCGTGCTGCGCTCGCGCATCATCGGCTACATCCGCAAGTGGCTGGAGGCCGAGCCCTACCGCTTCATGGAAGTGGAAACGCCGATGATGCAGATCATCCCCGGCGGCGCCACGGCCAAGCCCTTCATCACCCACCACAACGCGCTGGATCTGGACCTGTACCTGCGCGTGGCGCCGGAGCTGTATCTGAAGCGCCTGGTGGTCGGCGGCTTCGACCGCGTGTACGAGATCAACCGCAACTTCCGCAACGAGGGCGTGTCGACCCGGCACAATCCCGAATTCACCATGCTCGAGCTGTACCAGGCCTACGCCACGTACACCGAGATCATGGACCTGACCGAAGGCGTGATCCGCGATACCGCCGCCAACGTCATCGGCAGCACGCAGATCCACTGGGACGGCGCCGACATCGACCTGGGTCCGGCCTTCCGCCGCTGGTCGATGGAAGACGCGGTGCTGGAGCACAACCCGGAGATCCGCCGCGACGAGCTGCGCGACCGCGAAGCGATGGCCGCGCACGCCAAGCGCCTGGGCTGCAACGTCAAGCCGGGCTACGGCTGGGGCAAGCTGCTGCTGGAAATCTTCGAGAAGACCGTCGAGCACACCCTGATCCAGCCCACCTTTATCACCCAGCACCCGGTCGAGGTCTCGCCGCTGGCGCGCGAGAGCGACACCGACAAGGGCATCACCGATCGCTTCGAGCTGTTCATCAACGGCCGCGAGCTGGCCAACGGCTTCTCCGAGCTCAACGATCCGGAAGACCAGGAAGCCCGCTTCCGCGCCCAGGTGGCGGCCAAAGACGCCGGCGACGACGAAGCCATGCACTTCGACGCCGACTACATTCGCGCGCTGGAAGTGGGCCTGCCGCCCACCGGCGGCCTGGGCATCGGCATCGACCGCCTGGTGATGCTGCTGACCGGCGCCGTGTCGATCCGCGACGTGCTGCTGTTCCCCTATATGCGTCCGGAGGCCTGAGCCATGTGGTACGCCATTGTCGGTACCGATGTTCCGAACTCGCTGGAAAAGCGCGGCGCCGCGCGTCCGGCCCATCTGGCCCGCCTGCAGCAGCTGCAGGCCGAAGGCCGCATGCTGCTGGCCGGCCCGTTCCCGGCGATCGACGCAGAAGACCCGGGCAGCGCCGGCTTCACCGGCAGCCTGATCGTGGCCGAGTTCGCTTCGCTGGCCGAGGCGCAGGCCTGGGCCGATGCCGACCCCTATGTGGCGGCCGGGGTCTATGCTTCCGTCTCGGTCAAACCCTTCCGCAAGGTGCTGCCCTGACATGACCGCCTCGATGGCCACCCAGATCCGCGAACGCCTGCAGGCCGCGCTGGCGCCGGTGGAGCTGGACGTGGCCGACGAAGGCCACAAGCACGCCGGCCACGCCAACGAGGGCAAGGGCCACTTCCACGTGCGCATCGTCAGCCCGGTGTTCGCCGGCCAGCCGCCGCTGAAGCGCCACCGCATGATCTATGCGGCGCTGGAAGGTCTGATGGACAACGGCATCCACGCGCTTTCCATCGACGCGCGTCCGCCGGATACATGAGCCTTTCGATATCATGGACATAGGCCTTATTCTTAAGGCCATGTCTTGCTGCCCACGCGCATTGCGACCCCGCCCCGCGTTTGGCACAGTGCCCCATCGCCCGTGCCGCTTAGCCGGGCCTCTCCGTAGAGCTGCCGCGGAATCCGCATGCGCCTGACCACGATCAAACTCGCCGGCTTCAAGTCCTTCGTCGACCCGACCACCCTGCACCTGCCGACCAATATGACCGGCGTGGTGGGTCCGAACGGCTGCGGCAAGTCCAACATCATCGACGCCATCCGCTGGGTGATGGGCGAGAGCGCGGCCAGCCGCCTGCGCGGCGACTCGCTCACCGACGTGATCTTCTCCGGCTCCAACTCGCGCAAGCCGGTGGGCCAGGCCACGGTCGAACTCATCTTCGACAACAGCGACGGCACCATCCAGGGCGAATACGGCCAGTACGCCGAGATCTCGGTGAAGCGCCAGGTCACCCGCGACGGCCAGTCCGCGTACTTCCTCAACGGCGCGCGCTGCCGCCGCCGCGACATCACCGACCTGTTCCTGGGCACGGGCCTTGGGCCCCGCAGCTACTCGATCATCGAGCAGGGCATGATCAGCCAGATCGTCGAGGCCGCGCCGGAAGAACTGCGCGTGCACCTGGAGGAAGCCGCCGGCATCTCCAAGTACAAGGAGCGCCGCAAGGAGACCGAGAGCCGCATCAAGTCCACCCGCGAAAACCTCGACCGCGTGAAAGACGTGCGCGACGAAGTGGATAAGCAGCTCGAACACCTGAACCGCCAGGCCCGCGCCGCCGAGCGCTGGAAGGCGCTGAAGGAAGAACAGACGCGCAAGGAAGCCGAGCTGCGCGCGCTGGAATACCGCGGACTCAAGAGCCAGCACGACGGCGAAGGCGCGGGGCTTTCCGCCGCCGAGATCGAGATCGAGAAGCGAGTGGCCGGGCAGCGCCACGTCGAGGCGCAGCTGGAAAGCGTGCGCGAGCGCCACACCTCCGCCAACGAGCATCTGGGCCAGGTGCAGGGCGAGGTGTACAAGGTCGGCGCCGAGATCGCCCGCGTCGAGCAGCAGGTGCGCTTCAACCGCGAAACCGCCGAGCGCCTCGGGCGCGCCCAGGCCGAGGCCGAGCGCGAGCACGAGGAACTGGCCGCGCATATCGCCACCGATCGCGAACAGACCGAAAGCCTGCGCCTGGCGCTGGCCGAGGGCGAGCCGAAGCTCGAAGCCCTGCAGCAGATGCAGGACGACACCGCCGACGCGCAGCGCGACACCGAAACCAAGCTGTCCGACTGGCAGCAGCGCTGGGACGTCTACACCCGCACCGCCGGCGAATCCGCGCGTGCCGCGGAAGTGGAGCGCACCAAGCTGGCCTATCTGGACCGCCAGTCGATCGACCTGGCCAAGCGCCGCGAGGCGCTGGAGACCGAACAGAAGGCCACCGACATCGAGGCGCTGGACGCTTCCTTCGAACAATTGCAGGGCGAGCACGAAACCCAGCGCGAACGCCTGGAAACCCTGGGCGGCCTGCTCGACCAGCACAAGCTCGGCTACGAGCAGGTACTGGACGAGGAGCGCCAGGTGCAGTCCGCGCTCAACGAAGCGCGCCAGCAGCTGCAGTCCGCGCGCGGCCGCCAATCCTCGCTCGAAGCGCTGCAGCATGCCGCGCTGGGCCAGGAGGAAAGCGCCGCCAGCGGCTGGCTGTCGCGGCTGGGCCTGGATAAATCGCGCCGCCTGGGCGAATCGCTGCAGGTGGAAGCGGGCTGGGAAACCGCGGTGGAAACCGCGCTGGCCGGCTTCCTCGACAGCGTGCTGGTCGACGGCGCGCACGATTACGCCAAGGACTTCGGCGAGCTGAAGAACGCGGATCTCGCCCTGCTGGACGCCGCCGAGGGCGGCGCCAACACCGCCGGCACGCTGGCCTCGCACGTGCGCGGCCCGTCCGCCGCGGTGGCGATCCTCAGCCACGTGCTTACCGCCGAGAACCTCGACGAAGCGCACCAGCGCGTGGCCGGTCTTTCCGCGCTGGCACCGTACCAGTCGGTGATGACGCGCACCGGTGAGTGGCTGGGCCCGGGCTGGGCGCGCGTGCGCCGCGCGCAGGGCAACCAGGTCGGCGTGCTGGCGCGCGAGCGCGAGATGCGCCTGCTGGCCGAGCAGATCGCCACGCTGGAAGCGCGCATCGAAGAAGCCACCGGCGAGCTCGACGACCTGCGCACGCGCAAGTTCGAAGCCGAACGCGCGCGCGACGACGCGCAGCGCGAGCTGTACAACGCCCATCGCCGCCAGTCCGAACTGGCCGGCCAGCTGCAGAGCCACCGCGGCAAGATGGAAACCGCGCGCGCCCGCGCCGAAAAGGTCGGCGGCGAACTGGGCGAGATCATCGGCCAGCTCGACGAACTGCAGGCGCAGATCCGCGACGCGCGCGCGCGCCTGGACGAATCGGTCAACCACATGGGCGACCTGGAAGACCAGCGCCGCGAACTGGAAAACGAGCGCCGCGCCCTGCTGGAAGCGCGCGAGGAAGCGCGCATGAATGCGCGCGAGGCCGCCGACCAGGCGCATGCGCTGGCGCTGTCGATGGAATCCAAGCGCTCCGCGCTGGCCTCGCTCGACCAGGCCCTGGCGCGCATGGACACGCAGATCCGCCAGATCGCCTCGCGCCGCGGCGAAATCGCCGAACAGCTGGCCGCCGGCTCCGACCCCATCGCCGAGCTCGAGGCCGAGCGCCAGACCTATCTGGACCAGCGCCTGCTGGTCGACAAGCAGCTGGTGGAAGCACGCCGCGCGGTGGAAGACTGCGACGCGGAATTCCGCCGCCTGGAGCAGGAGCGCCAGCGCATCGAGCAGGGCCTCAACAGCCTGCGCGAAAGCCTGTCGCAGAAGCGCCTCGCCGCGCAGGCGCTGGAGCTGCGCGCGCAGCAATTGGCCGAAGCGATCGCCGCCTCCGGCCTGGAGCTGGAACCGCTGCTGGCGGAACTGGCCGAGGACGCCGACGCCTCGCAATGGCGC
This sequence comes from Dyella sp. LX-66, assembly GCF_018599165.1. Taxonomy (NCBI): domain Bacteria; kingdom Pseudomonadati; phylum Pseudomonadota; class Gammaproteobacteria; order Lysobacterales; family Rhodanobacteraceae; genus Dyella; species Dyella sp. LX-66. The sequence goes on along the minus strand of NZ_JAHFVJ010000004.1, from coordinate 412,551 downwards.
GGCGCGCTGACCGACATCGGCCAGAAGATCCAGCGTCTGGAACCGGTCAACCTGGCCGCGATCCAGGAACACGCCGAACAGAGCGAGCGCAAGAACTACCTGGACAACCAGCTGGCGGATCTGACCTCCGCCATGGACACGCTGGAAGGCGCGATCAAGAAGATCGACCGCGAGACCCGCCAGCGCTTCAAGGAAACCTTCGACCGCGTCAACGCTGGCGTGCAGGAATTGTTCCCGCGCCTGTTCGGCGGCGGCCATGCGTATCTGGAACTGACCGGCGACGACCTGCTCGACACCGGCGTGGCCATCATGGCCCGCCCGCCGGGCAAGCGCGTCTCCAACATCTCGCTGCTGTCCGGCGGCGAGAAGGCGCTGACCGCCGTATCGCTGGTGTTCTCCATCTTCGGCCTCAACCCCGCGCCGTTCTGCCTGCTGGACGAGGTGGATGCGCCGCTGGACGAGGCCAATGTGGGCCGCTTCTCCAACATGGTGAAGGAGATGAGCGAGAAGGTGCAGTTCATTTTCGTCAGCCACAACAAGGCCACCATGGAGGCCGCGTCGCAGCTGTGCGGCGTGACCATGCGCGAACCCGGCGTGTCGCGCCTGGTGCAGGTGGACCTGGCCGAAGCGGCCAAACTTGCCGGCGCAGCCTGAGGAACCCGACATGACCATGCAACCCGTGCTCGCCCTGGCCTGGAATCCCGCGGTAGGCGTCCCGCTGCTGATCGTGGGCGCGATCGCGCTGGCCCTGATCTGGCTGTTCGGCCAGCCGAAGAAAGAGCAGGGCCGCCGCCGCGCGCCTGCCGCGCAGGGCGGCGAGGAGCGGCGAGAGCCCACTTTCGGCGACGACGTGGACGTGGCCGACGATGCACCCGGGTTCAGCGCTCGCGACGATTTCCGCCTCGACCCGCTCGACGAACCCAAACCCAAGCAGGGCGAGCTGGACATGGGCCTGCGCGAAGAGCTGGAAAAGCTCGGCGCCACGCTGTCCAGCGAACGCGTCGCGCCTGCGCCGGTGAGTGCCAAGCCGATGGGCGCCGCGGCCTCGATCATCGAGGCGCTGCGTGCACCGCCGGAGCAGTTCCTGGCGGCGCAGGGGCATGTCGACGAGCCGGTGAAGCCCGCGCCCGTCGAGCACGCACCCTTTGACACCAGGCCCTTGGAAACCAGGCCGCGCCCGCAGGCACCGGTGCCGCCGCCTGCCGCTCCGGCGCCCGCGCCAGCGGCGCCGCGCGTGCCGCCGCGTTCGGAGCTGGGCAAGCGCCCGGCGCAGTTGCCGGTGGAGCGCATCGTCACCTTGTTCGTGGTGGCGCGCGAAGGCGCAGTCTTCCTCGGCCCCGACCTGATCGTGGCCGCCGAGAAGGCTGGCCTCGAATTCGGCGACATGGGCATCTATCACCGCCTGCTCGATGGCAAGCGCGAACAAGGTCCGATCTTCAGCGTCGCCAACATGCTCAAGCCGGGCAACTTCGATCTGAGCCGCCTGGACGCGCTGCGCTCGCCGGGCCTGAGCTTCTTCATGACCCTGCCGGCGCCGATCCCCGCGCTCGACGCCTGGGACGCCATGCTGCCTACCGCGCAGCGGCTGGCCGAGCTGCTGGACGGTCAGGTGCTGGATGAAGAGCGCAACGCGCTCGGCCGCCAGCGCATCGCCCACATCCGCGACGAGCTGCGCGGCTGGGACCGCGATCACGAAGGCAAGGAAATCATCTTCGGGCGCTGAACCCCGGCCGATGCCGCGGGACACCGGGCCCGCTCCCAGGTGGCGACGCCACCGCGGAGCGGGCCTTTTCGTATCCGCAGCTGTGCTGCGAGGCCGTCGGCGCACGCATCTGCGGCCGCTCCGCCACCCCTGCAAATCAGCTCCGGCGGACAGCGGCGGGTCATCTTTCGCCGGGAAAACGGCGCTTCGGCATGACGCGGTCGCAAAAAACACCATGCCGTAAGACACATTTATGCGTTTGCGTCTTGGCGGCATCGCTCACATGCCATACATTCCACCTGCCGAAAGGCACAGGTTTCAACCAAACCCATCAAAACTACGGGGAATGTATGGCCAAGAAAGCCGCCAAGAAGACCACCGCCAAGGCCGCCGCCAAGCCGGCTGCGCTGAAGCCGATCAAGGACGCTCTGAGCAAGTCCGGCCTGGTCGCCCACCTCGCCGAAACCACCGGTGTGGTGGCCAAGGACGTGCGCGCTATTCTGGGTGCGCTCGAAGGTGCCGTCGCCGGTTCGGTGCACAAGAAGGGCCACGGCTCGTTCACGCTGCCGGGTCTTCTGAAGATCACCGCGGTCAATGTGCCGGCCAAGCCGAAGCGCAAGGGCATCAACCCCTTCACCAAGGAAGAGCAGTGGTTCGCCGCCAAGCCGGCCACGGTGAAGGTGAAGATCCGCCCGCTGAAGAAGCTGAAGGACGCCGCGGTCGGCTAAGCCGTCTGCTGGTGAAAGACGCGGCAGCGCAAGTTGCCGCGTTTTTTTATGCCTGCGTTTCGGGGGCGGTGGCATAGAAGCTACAGGCAGCTATCGCGCCGCACCTCGGATTTTGCCGTCAGGAAATGCCTCGCCGGCGCTTGCATGGCGCATGGCGTTTGGACGTCTATACGCCGGCCATGCCGCCGCGCTGCTATAAGGTCCGCCGCAACGGATGACGGCAGGGACGCAGATGGAAGCCACTTCTTTCTCGTCGGGCGGGCAGGGTGCATGGCGGGTGGTCGTGCTGGAAGACGATGCCCCGCTGCGCGATGAAATCCTGGTGCCCGGACTGTTGAGCCTCGGCTTCGACGCGGTCGGCGTAGGCCGCGCCGCCGAACTTTATCGGTGCATGCTCGCCGAGCACTTCGATCTGGCCGTGCTCGACCTGGGCCTGCCGGACGAAGACGGCATCTCGGTGGCGCGCCATCTGCGCCGCTGTACGGATATCGGCATCGTGGTGCTCACCGGCAGTACCGCCGAGGACGATCAGATCCGCGCGCTCACCGCCGGCGCCGATATCTACCTGCGAAAACCCGCCGGCATGGCGTTGCTGGCAGCGAGCCTGCACAGCGTGGGCAGGCGTCTGCTGGGGGCGCCGCGGCCGGCGTCGCCGGCACCCGCCACCGAAGCGGTGGCATGTGCCGCTCCAGCGGAGTGGCGCCTGTCGACCGATGACTGGAACCTCGTGGCACCCACGGGCGAGTCCATTCCCCTGTCCGCTTCTGAGCGCTGCATCCTGCGCCCCCTGTTCGCCGCCGGTGGTACGACGGTGGCGCGGGAGGTGCTGATCGCCGCGTGGCACGGCGAGGACGCCGAGTTCGACCCGCATCGCCTGGAAATGCTGATCTACCGCCTGCGCAGGAAGGCCAGGGTGCTCGGCGTGCCGGTGTTGCCGCTGATCACCGTGCGCGGTGGCGGCTATGCCTTCGTCGGGCGCAGCACGCCGGCGTAGGAGCCGGCCCAAAAAGCATGGCGCTTCACGCTTTCGGCGTGAGTTTCTCTCCTGCCGCGTCACCTCGTGTTTCTCCCTCCGAAGCGCTCAGCTGCGGGCTTTGCGTGCAGCAGGGTACGCGCGAGAAAAGCCAGGCACGCCAACACCTCGGTGATGTCCGGTTGGAAAGCGTGAGTGATCGCCCGCCCAACCTGCGGAAAGCTGACTCCACCGGCACGACGCCCCAGCCTGCGTCGCCACTTTCTCCGCCGTCATGGAGCACCGCATGAAAAGGATGCACAGCAAGGCCCTGCACGATGCCTGGCCGCTTGCCGATTCGATCGATGGCAGGAGCGGGGGCGTACATGCCTCGCGCTTTCGCTTCGGCGCCTCATTCGCGGTCACGGAAGGCCTGCTTGCACAGAACGTACGGCGAGTGCAGTGGAACGCGTGGCCCGGGCTTCAGCCGATAAGCGCACGGCGCGCTCCGTAACGGGCCCGCCATCACGTTGGTGGCCCGGCCGCGCGCATGCCGCGCGGCTACCGGGAGACGCAGGCCCGCGCGCGGCCGTGGCCACCTCTCCGAGCCTTGCTCGATTCCTTTCCCGAGGTACTCGCATGAAACGACATCTCATCCGTTTTCCGGTCATGGCCATCGTTGCCGCGATGGGGGCAGCGGTTCCTCAGCTCCATGCGCATGACGGCGCCAACGCGTCCGACCGCTTCATCGTCACTTACCGGCAAGACAGCAATGAAGCGCGCGACCAGGGCGCCGCCCTGCAGAACGTGAGCGTGGCAGTCGGCAAAAGCGGATTGGCCCAACCTGCCGTCAAAGGTCTGGGAGCCCGGTACTTGTCCGCGAGCTACATGCGCAAGCTGGCCTCGGGTGGCGACCTGATCGGCGTGTCGCATCCGCTGGACACCGCGCAGGCGCGCAGCCTGATGCGGGAAATCGCGGCGGATCCTGCCGTGCTGCATGTCGAGCGCGATGTCCGCCTGCATACGTTGGGCGGTTCGCGCGCTTCGGCCGGAACCTCGGCGCATGGATGGACTGTGCATCGCCAGGCATTTCCCACGGTCCGGTGGAACTACAGCGATCCGCGCGGCGGCGCCAACATCGAGAAGGCCTGGGCGCTCGCCGATGGCAAGGACGTCGTCGTCGCCGTGCTCGACACGGGCATCACGCGGCATCCCGGGCTGGACCTTGCACTGGCCGATGCCGGTTACGACTTCACCAGGGACCCCTTGACCTCGGGCCGCGACGAGTACGGCCGGGCCGCGGGAGGCTGGGATCCGGGCGACTGGAGCAACACGCCCGAATACGAGGATTGCTTCGATGAGCCGGGTGGAGAGGCCAGCAGCTGGCAGGGCACGCGGGCGGCCGGCATCGTGGCAGGGCTGGCCGGCGGTTCCACCGGAAACCTGGGCATCGCCTATCGGGCGAAAGTGTTGCCCGTCCGCGTGGCAGGGCACTGCGGCGCGGGTTATCTGTCGGACATCACCGACGCCATCGTGTGGGCTGCGGGTGGGCATGTCCGCGGCGCGCCGGACAACAAGCATCCGGCACAAGTCATCACCCTGGGCGTCGGCGACCGCTTCGAGGACGGCTGCACGGAAACCTACAGCCTGAAAAGCGCCATCGCCGAAGCCCGCCGCCGTGGCGCGGTCGTGATCGCTCCTGCCGGCGATTTCGGCGGCGATGTGGACTTGGCGGTTCCAGCGAGTTGTCCGGGTGTCATCGCCGTTGCCGCCAATGGCATCAAGGGTGGGCGCGCCGGTAACTCAAGCTTCGGTTCGGGCGTTGCGCTGGCTGCCCCGGGCGGTGGCGAGGCGGTGGTCGGCAGCGCCAACGATCTGATCTGGTCCTCGTCCAACGAAGGAGCGACGGTACCTGCCGATCCTGGCTATGGCGGATCCACCGGTACGGCTTTGGCCGCCGCGCACGTGGCCGGCGCCGCCGCGCTGGTGATCGGTGCCGTGAAGCAGGCCGGCCTGCCGGCGCTCGATGCCGGGCAGGTGGGCCAACTGCTGATCGATACGGCACGGGCTTTCCCTGTCGCGCCGGACCGGCCGATCGGCGCCGGCATCCTGGATACGTATGCGGCGGTGGTGAAAGCCTTAGGCAGTGCGGCGCCGGCCGAACCCGTGATCCCGCTGGAACGCGGCGTGCTCCATTCGGAACCATCCATCGCCCAGGACCAAAGCCTGCTCTACGCCATCACGGTTCCCGCCGGCGCGCGTTATCTCCATCTGCGCACGCTGGGCGGGACGGGGGACGCAACGCTTTACCTGAAGTCCGGGATGGCGCCAGCCGTCGATGGAGCGGACGCCGATGCCACCTCGGACCATGCGGGCAATAGTGAAGCGATCGCGATAAGCCTTCCGCAGCCGGGCACCTGGTATCTGCGCGTCCGTGCGAAGCAGGCGGCCAGCAAGCTGGTGGTGCAGGGCAGCTACGCACTCTGAGTGCTGCGTCGCGTGCCAGCGAGCCTTGGCTTACGCCGGGACTCGTCCGGACTGGTCTTCGATGTGGATGTCTATACGGCCGAACGCATGAGCTTATGCGCATCGATCATTTCGTTGCCCGCCGAAAACCCGGCAACCTGCTTGTGTCCATCCGGACCAACGGCGCCCTAGCACGCCACTGACGCTCTCTGAATGCTTGGCATGGGACAAAGCCATCAGGGTGGAGCGCGCAGGCGCCCACGACGTCCCCATCCGCCATTGGAGCCCGACCTTGAAACGCCTTGGCCCGACCCTGCTCCTCGCCATCGCCGGCCTCGCCCTCGGCGCCACCGTCCATGCACAGGACGTCCGCCTGCTCAACGTCTCCTTCGACCCCACCCGCGAGCTCTACAAGGACGCCGACACCGCTTTCGCCGCCTCCTGGAAACGCCAGACCGGCAAGGAACTGCGCATCACCACCTCCAACGGCGGCTCCGGCAAGCAGTCGCGCGCGGTGCAGGACGGCCTGGAGGCGGACGTGGTCACCCTGGCCCTGGCCTGGGACATCGACGTGCTGGCCGACCGCGGCCTGCTGGCCAAGGACTGGCAGTCGCGGCTGCCCGAGCACAGCACCCCCTACACCTCGACGGTGGTGTTCCTGGTGCGCAAGGGCAATCCCAAGGGCATCCGCGACTGGCCCGACCTGGTCCGCGAAGGCGTGCAGGTGATCACGCCCAATCCCAAGACCTCCGGCGGCGCTCGCTGGAACTTCCTGGCCGCCTGGGGCTGGGCGCAGCGGCAGCCCGGCGGCAATGCGGACAAGGCGCGCGCCTATGTGGCCCAGCTCTACAAGCATGTGCCGGTGCTCGATACCGGCGCGCGCGGCGCCACCAATACCTTCGTCCAGCGCGGCATCGGCGACGTGCTGATCGCCTGGGAGAGCGAGGCGCTGCAGGCCCGGCAGGAGCTGGGCGCGGACAAGTTCGACGTGGTCGTGCCCTCGCTGACCATCGTGGCCGAGCCTCCGGTGGCCGTGGTCGACAAGGTGGTCGACAAGCATGGCACCCGGGCGGTGGCCGAGGCCTATCTCAAGTTCCTGTACTCGCCGGAGGGCCAGGCCCTGGTGGCGAAGCACTATTACCGTCCGCGCGATGCCGCCGCGGCCGCGAAGTACGCCTCGACCTTTCCGCCGGTGAAGACCTTCACCCTGGCCGAGCAGTTCGGTGACTGGCGCAAGGCCCAGGCCACGTATTTCGCCGACGGCGGCATCTACGACCAGCTCAGCGAAGCGGGGCACTGAAGCCATGAGCCGCCGCGCCTTGCCCGGATTCGGCCTCAGCCTGGGCGTCACTCTGGTCTGGCTGGGCGGAATCGTGCTGCTGCCGCTGGCGGCGCTGGCCTGGAAGGCGGCCAGCCTGGGACCGTCGGCGTGGTGGGCGCACCTGGGTACCCGGCGCGTATTGCTGGCCTTGCAACTGAGTTTCGGCGGAGCGCTCGCCGCCGCCGCGATCGACCTGCTGCTCGGCCTGCTGCTGGCGTGGGTACTGGTGCGCTACCGTTTCCCGCTGCGCCGCGTCTGCGATGCCCTGATCGACCTGCCGTTCGCCCTGCCCACCGCCGTGGCCGGCATCGCGCTCACGGCGCTGTACGCGCCGAACGGCTGGATCGGCCATCTGCTGCAGCCGCTGGGCGTGCAGGTGGCCTATACGCGCCTGGGCGTGCTGCTGGCGATGGTCTTCGTCGGCCTGCCGTTCGTGGTGCGCACCCTGCAACCGGTGATCGAGAGCCTGGAGCGCGAAGTGGAAGAAGCCGCGCTCACCCTCGGCGCTTCGCCGTGGCAGAGCTTCCGCCGCGTGCTGCTGCCGCTGCTCGCGCCGACCCTGCTCACCGGCTTCGCGCTGGCGCTGGCGCGCGCGGTGGGCGAATACGGCTCGGTCATCTACATCTCCGGCAACCTGCCGATGCGCACGGAAATCGTGCCGCTGCTGATCGTGCAGAAGATCGATGCTGGTGACGACACCGCACCGGCGGCCCTGCTGGGCGCGGTGATGCTCGCGGTGTCCCTGCTGGTGCTGCTGGCGGTGAACGGCCTGCAGCGCTGGAGCCGGCGCTGGAGCGGGGTGTCCTGATGGCTGCCGTCGCTGCCTATGCCGTGAATCATCCCGCCAGCCGTTCGCGCAGCGGACGCTGGCGGCACGCCACGCTGATCGCGCTCGCCTTGCTGTGCATCGGCGGCTTGCTGGTGCTGCCCTTGCTGGTGGTGTTTGCCGAGGCTTTCGCCAAGGGCTGGGCGGTGTTCGCCGCCGCCGTGACAGATCCGGATGCGCTGGCCGCGGTGCGCCTGACGCTCACCGTCGCCGCCATCGCCGTACCGGCGAATACCGTGTTCGGCCTGGCCGCCGCGTGGCTGCTTACGCACCATCAGTTCCGCGGCAAGGCACTGCTGGCCGCCCTGATCGACCTGCCGTTCTCGGTGTCGCCGGTGGTCGCCGGCCTGGTCTGCGTGCTGGTCTACGGCGTGCATGGCTGGTACGGCGGTTGGCTGGAAGCGCATGGCCTGCGCGTGATCTTCGCCTGGCCCGGCCTGGTGCTGGCCACGGTGTTCGTGGCGTTTCCGTTCGTCGCGCGCGAGCTGATCCCGCTGATGCAGGCGCAGGGCAGCGACGAGGAACTGGCGGCGCGCACGCTGGGCGCTGGCGGCTGGCAGATCTTTTTCCGCGTCACCTTGCCCAGGATCCGCTGGGCGCTGCTGTACGGCGTACTGCTGTGCACCGCGCGCAGCATGGGTGAGTTCGGCGCCGTATCGGTGGTGTCGGGACATCTCCCCGGCCTCACCAACACGCTGCCGCTGCAGGTGGACCAGGTCTACAACGGCGGCAGCGACAGCGCGATCGCCTCGTCCTTCGCGCTGGCTTCGCTGCTGGCCTGCCTGGGGCTGGTCACCCTGCTGGCCAAGTGGCTGATGGAATCGCGCCACGGCGGCGAACTGGCGCACTCCCCACGACGTTCCGAGCCTTCCGCATGAGCCTTTCGATCCGCCAACTCACCCGCCGCTACGGCGCCTTCGCCGCGCTGGACGATTTCTCGCTCGACATCGCCGAGGGTGAATTCGTCGCGCTGCTGGGGCCGTCCGGTTCCGGCAAGAGCAGCCTGCTGCGCATCCTCGCCGGCCTGGACGATCCGGACCGCGGCGACGTGCTGCGCGACGGTACCGACCTGCTCGCGCTGCCAGCGCAGCGTCGCGATATCGGCCTCGTCTTCCAGCATTACGCGCTGTTCCCGCATATGACCGTGGCGGAGAACATTGCCTTCGGCCTGCGCGTGCGGCCACGTGCGCGCCGTCCTTCGCGCCGCGATATCGCCACGCGCGTGGACGACCTGCTGCGCCGCGTGCAGTTGGAGGAACTGGGCCGCCGCTATCCCGCCCAGCTTTCCGGCGGCCAGCGCCAGCGCGTCGCCCTGGCGCGTGCGCTCGCCGTGGAGCCTTCGCTGCTTCTGCTGGACGAACCCTTCGGCGCGCTCGACGCCCAGGTGCGCGGCGCGCTGCGCCTGTGGCTGCGCGAGCTGCAGCGCTCGCTCGGCCTCACCACCGTGCTGGTCACGCACGACCAGGACGAAGCGCTGGAACTGGCCGACCGCGTGGTGGTGATGAATCGCGGGCGCATCGAACAGGTCGGCACGCCGGGCGAGATCTACCGCGAGCCGGCCACGCCGTTCGTGCACGGCTTTGTCGGCCGCGCCAACCGGATCCGCGGCCACGTCGAACGCGACCGCCTGCATCTGGGCGGCCACGTGTTCCAGGGCGAGCTGCCGGCCGAACTCGCCGGCCGCGAAGTCGAGGCCTGGCTGCGGCCGGAACATCTGGCGCTGGCCCCCCGCGGCCTGGCTGGATGGAGCGGCAGGCTGCAGCATCTGGACCTGGCCGGTCCGGTGGCCCGCGCCCGCCTGGCGATGCATGGCGAAGGCCTGGTGCTGGACGCCGAATGGAACGCCGCCGAGGTGGCGGCGCATGCCCTGGCCGTGGGGGACGTGGTGACGGTCCAGCCGCGCGAATTCACCCTATTTACCGATGCGGCCGCCGGCGCCCGCCGCCACCGCTTCGTGCCGGCGCCTGCGGGCCCGCACACCGATTCGCACCCGATCGACTTCGCCGCCTGGCTGCACCGCAAAGCCTGAGCGGCTGGCACGCATCCCAGCGAAGCTGCGGCAGGGTGCCGCACAGGGTCGGTTTTGGCCGCATGTCCACCATCGCGGCGGAGGGGCGTTGTGCTCAGCGGGGCGCAGCGTCCGTGTTTCCTGCGGCTTCCAGGGTGAATTCACTAAGAAACGCCGGAAATTTGGCGCCCAGTCTTTCCGGGGGCTTGCATTCGCCCAGGCGGATAGACGTCCTTTCATGACGAATAGGACTGGACTGGAATTATTCCTATGACCAATGGTCTAGCCGTCCGCCATGGCACGCTTCTTTCTTACGTCATCCGCAAGACAGATAACGGATGCACACTGACGTAGGCCGCTGGCGCGTGGCAAAATAAGCGTCCGGACGCGGTGGGTTTTACGCAGTAGATACTTCTTAGGGCTCGATCTCTCGCCCAGCTCATGCCACTCATCGAGCGTGAAGCGCATCACACATTTCAAGACTTGCTTCTTTGTTACCGGTCCGACGACGTAACCCGCAGGCTTTTTCGTTCGATCATTGCAGTTTGATGCCCTTGCCGCCGGAGAGCAGGACGCCGGGGAGGCGACCGACGCAGGGGTGACGATCAACGATTGAGCACACGCGGCCGACGAAAACGGTCGGAGGACGATGGCGACGACGGGGAGGGAGGCTATGCAGGAGGAATCGATCCGGTTCGTATGGTGGCGCCACCTGCTGGTGGCTGTCGGCTATGCCGCCGCGTACGTCTTGCTGCGCAGTGTTTCGGTTTCCAACTGGAACCTGCCCGCCAGCCTGCGCCTTGCCGCGCTGCTGCTGGTACCGATGCGTTACTGGCCCGCCCTGGTGCTGGGCGAAGCAATGCCTGTCGCTTATCAAGCCTGGCTCAGCCACGGCATGTTCGGCTGGGCCTGGGCGAGTTTCGCCGCCTTCCCGCCGATGGCGCTGTGCGCGCCGTTCATGGCGTGGTTCCGCCGCCGCACCGTAGTCATGCAGGCGGATGGCCGCGTCGACATTCCCGCCGTGCTGACCGCGGCTCTGGCCTGTGCGGTGCTCACGGCCGCCGGCAACGTCGCCGCGCTGGCGTCGGTGCATATGCCCGCGGGGCAGCCCGCGCCGGCGATCACCGCGCGCATCGTGTTCGGTTACTTCCTGGGCAATTACCTGGGCGCGCTGACCCTGGCTCCGCTGGCGCTTGCCGTGCGCGGCTGGCTGGCCGGCACGCGTCCGTCCGCCGCCTGGGCGTCGCTGCGCCGCAGCGGCCTGCTGCGTGACGGCGCGATGAGCCTGTTGCTGCCGCTGACGGCGCTGGCCGGCATCGGCTACGCCAGCGAGAACGCGGATGCCATGCAGGTCTGCCGCATCGCGATGTTCGTGCCGGTGGCCTGGCTCACCATGCGCCATGGCTGGCGCGGTGCGGCCTTCGGCGGCGCCGCCGCCAGCTGCGCGGTGGCGCTCACCTCCACCATCGTGCGCGACCCGTCCGTGATCCAGGCCCAGGCGATCATCGCCTTCGCCATCTCCACCTTGCTGATGCTCGGCACTCGCCTGGCCCAGACCGCCAGCGGCGAAGTCAGCGCCCAGCGCGAGCGCGTCGACCGCGAATACGGCCTGCTGCTCGCGCAGCAGGGCCTGTACCAGGAAGAGCTGCGCATGAAGCATGCGGCCGAGGCGCTGGAGCAGGTGCGGCAGTCCATGCGCGACATGCAGAATCGCTTGCTCGACCATCTGCGCGACCGCATCCCCGCCAACGAGGAGCGTGCCTATACGCGCCAGGCCGCCTTGGCCCAGCACGAGATGCATCGCCTCACCAATGCGCTGTATCCGCGCGTGTGGCGCGAGCAGGGCGAGACCTCGACGGTGCAGCTGCGCGACGGACCGGTGGCGATGGCCGCGGCCGCGATCGGCGCTACCTACGAATGCGAGCTGGTCGGCCAGGATCTCGAGCATCTGGCTTCCGACGTGCACATGACGCTGTATCGCCTGGCCGGCGAATCGCTGGTGTATGCGCTGAGCCGCCAGCCCACCCGCCACGTGGATCTGGTGATCCGCGGCGGCCACAGCCAGGGCATGCGCTGGGTGGTGATGCGCATGGATTGCCACCGCGCGTCGGCGACGGATGGCGGCATGCGCCTGGCGCAGGACCAGTGGAAGAAGGCGATGTCGCTGCTGGGCACCAGCGGGCAGGGGATCGAGACGATCCGCGAGCGTGCGCAGATTTATGGCGGCGATGCGCATGTGAGGGAGAATCCGCTGGGGTTGCGGGTGACGATTTTGTTGCACGATGCCTTGCGGGGAAGGGTGGATGGGGCGCGGGTGTCCGCACCCTGAGGGTTTGAGCCTGCGGCAGCTTTTTTTCGCCTTGCATGCGCCGCGTATTTCTTCCTCTCCCCTTTGGGGAGAGGGCTGGGGTGACTAGGCTCGCCCCACTTCTCCATTTCCATCGTCGTCATTCCAGCGAAAGCTGGAATCCAGTGACTGTATCGCTCGGTTGTCGCGCTGAGGCGTGGATGTCTCGCCTTCGGCGAGTGTTTCGTGCCGCTGCCGCGGCCCGAGTTACTTCTTCTTTGCGTGCCCAAAGAAGAAGTAACCAAGAAGAAAGGGCACCCTGCTTGGCGCCCTCAGCAGCAAAGCTGCTGAGGGTCCGTGAGGGCTGGCCGGGCTTTTTGACAGGGCATCCATGCCCTGATCAAAAAGGCGGGGACATCGTGTCCCCGCCCCCTGCGGGGCCTTTTCGTCCAGCCCTCACCGCCGGCGCCAAGGGGACCCGAAGATCAACAGCAACAGCAACAGCAACAGCACGCTGAGCATTGGGCTTCGCCCTCGCTCATGTTGTGTGCGTTGTCTTTGCATTCCCACATAAAAACATGGGCGCGGGTATTTTCACCCGCGCCCATAGTGTCGCTTCGAAACAACTAACTCAGTTCACGCGCGAACTGCATTCCACCGGATCGCTGCAGGTCGCGTCCACCGCCTGCATCGTCATCACGCTGTTCGCCTGCGGCGTCACCTGTACCTTGACGTCGTTGTCCTGGTAGACGATTTCGCCTTGCGTGTTGGCGGGAGCGGGTTGCGGGTCTTGTGGGGTGGCGACGCGGGAGGCGTCGGTGCCGATGGGCAGGACCAGGAAGCTGCTGCTTTGTGCGGCGAAGGCGGCGCGCACATTGCCGTTGAGGTCGTTGATCTGTACGTAGCGAATGCCGTTGCGTTCGAATACATAGACGTGCCAGCGCGGACTCGAACTCACGTCTTGTGCATTCGGCCAGGATTGGCCCAGGCCATTTTGATTGGCTGCGATGGCAGGTGCGCTGACCGCCATTCCCGCGAGCAGCGCGATAGCTGCGAGCGCTTTGAAACCGTAAGTCGGCAGATGCCGCATATGCGTCCCCTCCATTTGCAAACTGTGAATTTTAGAAAGATGCCGTAAGAAAGCATCTGATTTCAACCAGCACCACGGCGTGGCACTGTGGTGTGGTTTGCGCTTCCGGAAAGGAAGCTACAAGTGGCAAAATGTGAACTGCGTCAAAAGATTGATCAAAACTTCGCCAAGTTCGCGTGAATCCGGCGGCCTATCGATATTGAGCTTTGTGAAAAGCGGAATTAATGCCTTGGTTCGTTTCGTAACGATTATTCCCATTTCACCTCATAATCATCGGCATTTCACCCAGAGAAAATATGGCGGGAAAATCAGCTCGAATATCCAGCGATCAAGGCGGCACGAGAACGGATCCCGCCATTAGAGATAACGCATTAATCCCTAATCCCCCTCCCGCAGAATCAGCGTTTCATCCGCTTCGCCAAAGCCATCGCATCGAATGGCGCGCGCACTTTCCGGTCATTGTCGAAATACACGTACACATCGCGCGAGGCGCGCTTCGGCGGCTTGCTGCCGGGTGATGCAAGCCGTGCATCATGCGGCTGCGCGCCACGCATCCATGCCTGCAGTCGCGCGCTCCATGCACGCAGCGCCGCGGGCGTGTAACCGCTCGCATAAAGCTTCTTGTCGCCATGCAGGCGCAGATACATGAAGCCGGCCGTGACATCTTCCAGCAAAGGCCAGCGCTTCGCCGTATCGGCTACCACCAGCGCCACGCCATGCCGCCGCAGCTGCGCGATGAAGGCTGGATCGCGGAAGCTCTCGTGCCTTACTTCCATCGCATGGCGCAGGCGGCGTCGCCGGTCCGTCTCCCAGGCGGTCCTCGATGCCGGCAGATCCGCGTGGCGCCGCGCCCATGCCGTGGCGCTTTCGGTGTCCTTCGGCAATTGCGCGAGAAACTCTTCCAGCACTTCCTCGTGATAACGCAGGCTCGGCGGCAGCTGCCACAGGATCGGCCCCAGCTTCTCGCGCAGGCACAGCACGCCGGAAGCGAAGAAATTCGCCAGGCCATGCTCGGCGTTGCGCAGGCGCCGCATATGCGTGACATAGCGCGGGGCCTTCACCGCGAACACGAAGCCGCGCGGCGTGTCCTCGCGCCAGCGCGCATAGCTGGACGGACGCTGCAGGCTGTAGAACGAACCATTGATCTCGATGCTGGCGAGCTGGCGCGAAGCGTAGGCCATCTCTTCGCGCTGCGGCAGTTCGTCTGGATAGAACTCACCGCGCCACGGCGCATAGCGCCAACCCGAAATGCCGATGCGAGCCTTGGCCACGCGCGCCTCCATCGTCGTGTGCGTGTCGATGCATGCTGCGCGCGCGAAGCTCAAGCGCCTGGCATGCGGCGGTGAACGGGCTGTTGCATGGAATCCGCATGCGAACGTGTGTGGATGAGTTTCCGATCCGATACGCGATGAGCAGGATGTCGTTGTCCTCTTCACGGTCGACCAACACGCTGTCGACTTCGCGCTGACTAGATTTCCAGCGCACATCGACATCAGGAGTCAACGCATGAATGAACGGAACCGGCGATCGAACTTCCGCATCGCGGCCAAGTTGTCGACGGCCGTCCTGCTCGCTTGCGGCAGCGGCGCCGCCGCCGCGCAGCAATCACCCGCGCTGGATAATGTGAGCGTGTGGCTGGGCGGCTTCTACGCCAACACGGATACCAAGATCAGCGCCAACGACCGCAACAACCTGGTCCGCGGCCATATCAATCTGGAAGACGATCTTGGCTTTCCCGATCACAAGCTCAGTCCGCGCGCACGCGTCGACGTGCTGCTCGGCGAACACCAGGGCTTCTCGTTCGACTATTACACGATCAATCGCGAGGAAACGCGCTATATCGCTCGTGCGATCGATTACCGCGGCGTGACGTATGGCGCTTCGGCCAAGGTCAGCGGCAAATTGAACTTCGATTTCGGCAGCGCCGCGTATCACTGGTGGTTCGGTAGCGGCAACGGCGTATTCGGCGTCGGTGTCGGCGCGGCGTACTACGGTGTCAGCACGCGACTGAGCGGCGAAGCAACCGTGCTTGGGCAGACAGCGCAGGCCACCGCCAAGAGCGACGACAACGCCTGGGCGCCGATGCTGCAGTTGGGCTGGCGCTATGCGATCAACGACCAGTTCCGGGTTTATGTGGATGCTTCGGGTGTGAAGAAGAACGGCGGCAAGCTGGGCGGCCATATCTACAACGGCGCGGTTGGCCTGGAGTGGTTTCCCTGGAAGAACGTCGGCGTCGGTGCGGAATACGGCTACACCAAGATCAAGATCAAGCAGCGGCATAACGCGTATGACGACCAGCTGGACATGAAGGTCAATGGGCCTTCGCTGTTCCTTCGCCTGCGCTTCTGAGACGCGGCGGCGCGGCTCCTGGAGTAGATTGGCTGCAGTAAATGGGGGTAACCGAAGGCAAGCCCCGATGCATGCGGCAAGGCCAGGATCCGCTGCCATCGCCCTGTTCCATGTTTCGCCTTCGCCGCCGCCACACGCAGCGCCTCGTCCGCGAAGGAGCCACCATGGTGACCATCACTCATCCCGAGCGCGTGATCTATGCCGACCTGGGCGTCACCAAGCAGGATGTCGCCGACTACTATCGGGCGGTGATGCAGGCTTTCCTCCCCGGTGTCGCCGGGCGGCCGGTCTCGGTGCTGCGCTGCCCCGAGGGCGATGCGGGCGACTGCTTCTTCCAGAAGCACATGATGAACGGCCTGCATCACGTGCGCGGAGCGAGGCTGAAGGAGCAGGGCGGCGGCAGCGCCATCTATCTGTGTCCCGGCGATGCGGAAGCGGTGATGGAGCTGGTGCAGTTCGGCGCGCTCGAGTTCCACCCCTGGGGCGCGCTGGCCAGCGATCCGGATCATGCCGACGTACTGGTATTCGATCTGGATCCGGCACCCGGCGTCGCATGGCCGCGTGTCGCCGCCGCCGCGCGCCTGGTGCGCAAGCTGCTGGCGAAGGTGGATCTGGAGTCTTTCCTGCGCACTACCGGCGGCAAGGGCCTGCACGTGGTGGTGCCGCTGCGCCCGGCCTGCACCTGGGCGCTGGTCAAGGGCTTCGCGCATGCCTTCGCCGATGCCTTGGCCCGTGCCTGGCCGGACGAATTCATCGCCCAGGCCAGCAAGAGCCGCCGCGAGGGGCTGATCTTCGTCGACTACCTGCGCAATGCGCGCGGCGCGACCAGCATCGCCTCGTACTCGCTGCGCGCGCGCAAGGGCGCGCCGGTGGCGATGCCGCTGCGCTGGGACGAACTCGGGAAGCTCAAGGGTGGTAATGCGTTCGATATCCGCACGGCCGTGCAGCGGCTGAAGCGGCAGCGCAAGGATCCGTGGGAAGGTTTCGGCGAGATCGGGCAGGGCATCGAGGATATCGATGCGAGCCTGCTGTCGATGTAAGGATCCATCTTGCCGGCCGGCGTAGGTTGGGGTGAGCGCAGCGAACCCCAACGCGGTGTTCCCGGTGCCGGGCACGTTGGGGTTCGCCTTTGGCTCACCCCAACCTACGCCATGCGTAGCGGGTGGTGTTTTACGAATGCAGCATATGCTTCATCCGGCTCATCTGATCATGCCCGCTGCGCACCGAGATATTCGCATCGGCGATGATCGCCTTCGTATCCTGCGTCACCTCGCCGTCGTCCAGCGCATGCTCGAACTTGTGCTTGATGTGGTCCTCGCCGCGCTCGACTTCGTCGATCACCGCCGTGTCGCTCTTGCTCAGGCTGTTGCGCAGATTGGTGAACACGCGGTGCGCGGAGGCCAGCACCGTGCCGCTGTCTTCCGGCTTGCCGCCCAGGAAGGCCACGCGCTGCTGCAGTTTGCCCACCACCTGTTCGCGTTCGGACGCGCGGTCGCGGAACAGGCTGGCCAGCTGCGAGCTCTTGGCGTCCTTGGACGCCTCGGCATAGCCGTCGGCGCTGTCTAGCGTGGTGGCGATCAGGTCGTTGAGTACCTTGACGTCGTGTTGGTTGGTGGCAGTCATGGATAGTCTCCGCTGAGGGTGGCTGGACCTTCGATGGCTGGCAGCGCCGCGTGGCATGGTTGCTGCTGCGCTCAAGGCGCCATCGAAGACGGGAGAAACGTCATGTCGCTGTCGATGATCCTCTTGATCGTGCTCGTTCTGTTGCTGATCGGTGCCGTGCCGGCCTGGCCGCATAGCCGCGCCTGGGGCTACGGGCCCAGCGGCGGACTCGGCATCCTGCTGATCGTCGTGATCGTGCTGCTCCTGATGGGCGTGCTGTGAATCGCCAGGTCTTGCCGATACGAAAGCAGCGCGGCCGCATGGGATATCGCAACATCCATGCCAGTGTTCGCCGGCACTCATGTGGCCCCGCACCAGCGTGCGTCCGCTCAGCGCGCGGTCCGCGACTGGTAGTAAGTGCAAGCGCGGGAAGAAATTACACGGCGATCCATCGGAAGGGCAGCCAGGATGGCGCTGTCGATGAATGCACGCGAACCGTGCGCCGGCCGGGTGTCGTCGCCTCGTCGATAGCCGGGGATGCGGGTGCGGAGCACGGCCGCGCACGCCGCTCACTGCTTGTGCGCAAGCCCGTCGTTCGACGCGTAGCGGGCGAGCTTGTTGTAGATGGTCTTGAGGCTGATGCCCAGCACGTCGGCGGTGCGCGCCTTGTCGTAATTGAAGTACTCCAGCGTGCCGAGCAGCGCGCGCTTCTCCATTTCCTCCAGCGACATGCCCACGTGCATGTCGAAGCGCGTGCGGTCGCGCAGCGGCGCGTCCATCGCTTCCAGCGAGGCGGGAATGTCGATGGCATCCTCCGCCAGTACGAAGGCGCGCTGGATCACGTGGCGCAGCTCGCGCACGTTGCCGGGCCAGTGATGCGCCAGCAACCGTGTCATGGCATCGGCGGAGAACTGCTTGCCGGTGCCGTAGCGCTCGTTGAGGCGTTCCAGCAGGTGCGCGGCGACATACGGAATGTCGTCCGGATGCTCGCGCAGCGCCGGCATGCGGATAGGAAAATCCATCAGCCGGTAATACAGATCCTGGCGCAGCAGGCCCTGGTCGACCGCCTCCGCCGGCACGCGGTTACAGGCCGCCACCACGCGCACGTCCACCGGCTGGCTGTGGTGCGAGCCGACGCGGGTGACGCGCCGTTCCTCCAGCACGCGCAGCAGGTGGGTCTGCAGCGCCAGCGGCATTTCGGTGAATTCGTCCAGGAACAAGGTGCCGCCCTCGGCCTGCTCGAAATAGCCGGCATGGTCGCGCACCGCGCCGGTAAAGCTGCCGCGCTCGTGGCCGAACATCTCGCTGGGCAGCAGCTCCGGCGCCACCGCGCCGCAGTTGACGGCGACGAAGCGGCCCTTGCGCCCGCTCAGTTCGTGCACGGCACGCGCGGCCAGCTCCTTGCCGGTGCCGCTCTCGCCATGGATCAGCACCGTGATGTCCATCGGCGCCACCCGCTCGATCTTCTCGAACACCGCTCGCATCGTGCGGCTATGCCCGATCAGCGCGCCGCACTGCGTGCGATGTTCGTCGGCGGCATGGCGCAGGGCGGCGCTGGCGCGTGCGAGGTCCAGCAGTTCGTCGAGTTTTTCGCCGCGCATCGGCTTGACCAGATAGTCCGCCGCCGGCAAGCGCACCGTGCGGATGGCGGTGTCCACGGTGGGGTAGCCAGTGAGCACGATGGCCTGGCCGTGGCGCGAAAGCGCGATGCGTTCGAGAAGGTCCAGGCCGTCGCCATCGGGCAGGGAGACATCGATCAGGGCCAGGTCGTAGGTATGCGCCGTGGCAGCATCGCTCGCCGCGGCGAAGCTGGCGGCGGTGACGACCTTGCAGCCCTTGAGCTTCGCGTGCGCCGTGGTCGCCTGGAGGCAGCCGGGATCGTCGTCGACTAGCAGGATCGTTGGCGCAATCGATGTCATGAGGTTCTCAAGGGGAATGAACCGGCGGGCCGTGCGCTCGCGCGGCCGGGGCGTCGTGCATGTGGCGTGGCAGCGAACGGGCTCCACGTGGGATCGATGGTGCATGGGCTCGGGTGCACGCCTCGTCTAATTCGTGTGGACATGCCGATAGAGCGGTCAGCCTGCGTGGCACATGGATTGCTGCATTTCGTCTGGTGGCGGTTCGCCGCGCGACGAATGCAGGAGATATCAGCCTCGATGTCCGATCTGCCCGTGGTGATGCTGGTATGCGACGCACGCGGCGACGTGGAGCGCGCAGCGGAACAACTGCGCGGCATGGGATTGCGCAATCCGCTGGTACATCTGCATAGCCTCGGTGACATCGCTGCGTGGCGAAGCGGGCATCGCACCGACATCGCCTTTCTTATTCTTCACGCCGACGCGTGCCGCCGTTCCGGCGAGAGCGAGGCCACGCCGAAGCTGCCGGCTTATCCGGCCTTTGCGGTGGAAACCGTGGGCGGCCGCCTGATGGCGTCGCTGTGGCCATCGCCCGATGCCGGCGCCGCACCGCGTGCGCCTTTCGACGCACCCGCCGTGGTGCGCGCGCTGCATCGGCTGGGTTTGCACTGGATGGTTCTGTAAATCCGCCGCGCGGCGAGCCGGCTCAGAACGGCTGAGTGCCGCGGTCTTCCACCTTCAAGCGATTCTCGACCTCGCGCACGCCGCGGATGCTCGCGGCGATGGCTGCAGCGTCCTTGCGCGCCTGCTGCGAGGGAACCAGGCCGGCCAATACCACGCGGCTTTCGTGCACGCTGACTTCGATATCGCTGGTGTCGACATCCGAGTCGCCGGCCAGGCGCTCCAGGATCGTCGCGAGCAGTTCATCGTCATCCGGAGGCGATGGTTCGTGTTGTGACGGTTGCATGGCTCGTTCCTCGTCAGCTGCGTTGTTCACGTTCGTGCATACAAGCGCCGTGCCAAAGCCCGGCGCCGCATTCACGCGATGCCGTTTCCGCTTGCATGCCTGTTTTACATGCCGGGTTCCATGCTGCAGACGCCTGCGGAGGAGCATCGCCATGAACGACCGTGACCGCAAAGATTCAAGACATCCGCTGGACTCGCCCGAGCGAGAGCGCGAAACCCAAGCCGAACGCGAGGCGCGCAAGCGCAAGGAGAGCGAAAACCAGGACCAGTCGCTGGAAGAGACTTTCCCGGCCAGCGACCCGGTGTCGCCGTTCGTGCCGGCGAAGGCGCCGAAGGACGATTGATCAGGTGGCTTGCGGCGGCATCCCACTCCTTCGTCATTCCGGCGCAGGCCGGAATCCAGTAACGACAATGCTGCATCGGGAGAAGGAGCTGAAAGGCTGAATCTTCAGTGTCAGCACGACAACCGAACGTTGTCGCCACTGGATTCCGGCCTGCGCCGGAATGACGAGCGTGGGACGTGTCGGTTATGCGTCTGGCTTCAATCCACCCCGGCCAATGTATAAATCTTGCTGAGCAAAGCCCCCATATCGAACGGCTTGGTCAGCATGTCCATGCCTTCGCCCAGCGGCGGCCCCTGCTGCAGCACCCACGAATCCGCATAGCCGGTGGTGAACAGCACGCGCAGGCCCTGCCGGTGCGGCGGTGCCTTGTCGATCATGATGCGGCCGTTGATGCCGGGCAGGCCGATGTCGGCAATGGCCAGGTCCAGCGGCTGCGGCGAGCGCAGGATCTCCAGGCCGCGGTAGCCGTTGTCGGCCTCGATCACCTCGAAGCCCATCTCGCGCAGGCGCAGCGCCACCGGTTCGCGCACGGCCGGCTCGTCTTCCACCAGCAGGATGGTCGGCTGTCCCTGCAGCTTGCGCGGACGCGCCGCCACGGGTTCGGCCAGTTCCTCCGCCGCGAGGCCGACCGGAAGATAAAGCGTGACCGTGGTACCGCACCCCGGTTCGCTGCGCATACGCATGGTGCCGCCCGATTGCACCGCGAAGCCGTACACCATCGACAGCCCCAGGCCGGTGCCGTGGTCCTTGGGCTTGGTGGTGAAGAACGGGTCCATCGCGCGCTTGAGCGTGTCCTCGTCCATGCCGCAGCCGTTGTCGCTTACCGCGATTGCCACATAGCGGCCGC
Organism: Dyella sp. LX-66; assembly: GCF_018599165.1. Lineage (NCBI taxonomy): Bacteria > Pseudomonadati > Pseudomonadota > Gammaproteobacteria > Lysobacterales > Rhodanobacteraceae > Dyella > Dyella sp. LX-66. The sequence goes on along the minus strand of NZ_JAHFVJ010000004.1, from coordinate 391,207 downwards.
GGGCCAGGTGAGGGATGCGCGACTGGCTGTCCAGGTGGTCGAGCTGGCCGATGGCGATGCTCAGCAGGCCGCCCTCGCGCATGGCGTCGCGCGCATTGATCGCCAGGTTGAGCAGCGAGCTTTCGAAATGATGCGGGTCGCAGCGCACCATGCAGGCCTCGCGCGGAAAATCCAGGCGCAGCGTGATCGATTCGCCAACCGTCTGCCGCAGCAGCTGCTCCATGCCGAGGATCGACTCGCGCACGTCCACTGCGCGAGTGACCAGCGGCTGGCGCCGCGCGAACGCGAGCAGGCGGTGGGTGAGGGTGGCGGCGCGGTCCGCCGCATGATGCGCGTTGCCGATAAAGCGCAGGGTGTCCGGCAAGGCGCCCTGGTCCGCGCGCAGCTTCGCCACTTCGAGCGAGCCGATGATCCCCTGCAGCAGATTGTTGAAATCGTGCGCGATGCCGCTGGTGAGCTGGCCCAGCGCCTCGATCTTCTGTGCCTGGAACAGCTGGGCGCGGGCTTCTTCCAGATGCCGTTCGCCATCCCGGCGTTCGGTGACGTCGCGCATCACCAGGGCGAAGCCGAGCAGGCGGTTGGACTGGTCGTGCACGGCGTCGACGATCACGCTGGCCTGGAAGCGGCTGCCGTCGCCGCGCACCTGCCAGCATTCGGCCGCAGCCTTGCCCTCGGTGCGCGCCTGCTCCAGCAGCCGTTCCGGCACGCCGGCTTCGCGTTCTTCGGGGGCGAAGAACGCCGCGCAATGCCGGCCCATCACGTCCTCGGCCTGGAAGCCGGCGATGCGCCGCACGCCGCGATTCCATTCCGTCACCAGGCCTTCCACATTGAGCATGCAGATGGCGCAGTCCGACACGCTGTTGACGAACAGGCGGAAGCGCCGCTCGCTCTCGCGCAGTTTTTCCTCGGCCATGCGCCGCTCGGACATGTCGCGCAGCACCTTGGCGTAGCCGATCAGCTCGCCGGTCTCGTCGCGGATGGCGTCCAGCGCCACATAAGCCCAGAAGCGGTGGCCGTTCTTGCGGATGCGCCAGCCTTCTTCCGCATGCCGGCCGGTGCGCGCGGCAACGGCCAGCGCATCTTCCTCGCGGTTGGCGCGGCGTTCGGCGGCGGGATAGAAGATGGCCGCGGACTGGCCGATCACTTCGTCGGCGCCATAGCCCAGGATACGTTCGGCGCCCTTGTTCCAGCTGGCGATGCGGCCGTCCTGGTCCAGCATGTAGATCGCATAGTCGACGATCGAGTGGACCAGCAGCTCGTAGGAAACCTGGGTGGCAGTCGGCACGAGGGACTCCTGCGGGCGGCGCCGCGCTCCGGTCATGAGGCTTCGGCACGCCGCGGTGCGGGCTCGCCGGCCGCCCGCCCGCAGGCTTCGTCGATCGCCGACAGCAACTGCCTGCGCCCATAAGGCTTGGGCAGGAAGGTGGCATGCGGATGCGACCAGCCGCTGAAAGGATCCATGTCGCCGGACACCACCACCATCGCCGCGCGCGAACCCTGCTCGCGCAGCTTGTCCACCAGCGCGGTGCCGCTCATGCCGTTGCCGAGGTTCACATCGGTGAACACGACGTCGATGTCGTCGCGCGACAGCGCCAGCCGGAAACCTTCTTCCGCATTGCGCGCATGCACCACCTGGAAGCCGGAAGAACTCAGCAGCACGCTGGTGACTTCCAGGATCTCGGGCTCGTCTTCGATAACCAGGATGGTGGACATGCGCTGAAGGCTCGCGTGCTGGCCGCAGACGCCGGACTGTAGCGGCATGTGCAGTCATTGCAGCGTGACGGACGCGTGCATACCATCGTGCGTATGCGCTGTTGTTCACACGACATGCGCGCCGCGGTAGGAACACTGCGAACGCGGGCCGGTGGATCCGGTCCGCTGCTCACCAGCGCCGGAGGAACCCGTGTCCATGGCTGAGAGCTCCCCGCATTCCCGCAATGCAAGACGCGTGCTCGTCTACGCGCCGATGGGCCAGGCGCCCGGCGGACACGAGCTGGCCACCCACTTATGGGTAGCCGAACGGCTGGCCGGCCTGCTCGGCATGAGCTACGGCGGCATCGGCCGCGACACCGAACGCCGGCCGCAGGGCGAGCGCTACGTCGTGCCCTACCGCACCTTGAATGCGCGCGAGGCGCGCCGCTTCGGCATCGCCGGCACCGGCGACCTGTTCGGCGGTGTGGTGAACGAGGATTTCGTCGGTACCAAGCTGATCACGCACGGTCTGGTGCATCCCGGCAGCGTGGCGCCGCCGGGCTGGTCGGAGCAGTTCGCCGCGCGCATCGCCGACGTGGTGCTGCCGGGCTATTCGGTGTTCACGCCGAGCGATTTGCGTGTCGCCGTGGCGCAGCTGCTGCGCGAGGGCAGCGTGCGCATCAAGTCGCCCTGGGACGCCGGAGGCCTCGGCCAGCGCGTGATCGAAGCGGCCACGCAACTGGAACCGCTGATCGAAGCGGCAGGGCCTGGCCCGTGGCTGGAAGAGGGCTTCGTGGTGGAACGCAATCTGCAGGAAGTCGCCACCGTCAGCGTGGGGCAGGTGGTGCTGGACGGCATCCAGGCCAGCTATGTCGGCCGCCAGCGGCTTACCCGCAACCACGACGGCCTGTGGGTCTATGGCGGCACCGACCTGCTGTGTGCGCCGGGCGGCCTCGAAGCACTGCGCCAGCTGCCGCTCACCGGCGACCAGCGCCTGGCGGTGGAACAGGCGCGCTGCTATCACGACGAAGCGCTGCAATGCTTCCCCGGCACGTATGCCTCGCGCGCCAACTACGACGTGGCGCAGGGCCGCGACGCCGCCGGCCGCTGGTATTCGGGCGTGCTGGAGCAGTCCTGGCGCATCGGCGGCGCCAGCGCGGCCGAGGTGGAAGCGGTGGGCGCGCTGCTGACCTATCCGGCGCGCCGCACGGTCTGGGCCGCTACCCGCGAAAGCTACGACCCGCGCGAGCCGGTGCCGCCGGACGCCAAGATCGTCTACCACGGCGACGACGCGCAGGCCGGCTTCCTGATGAAGTATGTGAGGACCAAGCGCAGTGCCGGTACGTGACGACGTCATCCATATCAGCATGCGCGGCCGTGAACTGGCGGGCACGCTGATTTCGCCCGCGCCGCGCATGCCGGCGGTGCTGATGGTGCACGGCTGGGGCGGCAGCCAGCGCCAGTACCGCGCCAATGCGCACAAGGTGGCCGCGCTGGGCTGCGTCTGCCTGACCTTCGACCTCACCGGCCACGTCGCCACCGCCAGCCAGCGCGGCACGGTCTCGCGCGAGGAAAACCTGCACGACATGCTGGCGGCGTACGACTTTCTCGCCGCGCATCCACTGGTCGAGCACGATTCCATCGCGGTGGTGGGCAGCAGCTATGGCGGCTATCTCGCCGCACTGCTCACCGAGCGCCGCCCGGTGCGCTGGCTGGGCCTGCGCGCGCCGGCGATCTACCGCGACGCGGACTGGAGCGTGCCCAAGCGCCTGCTCGCGCGCGTGCAGAAGCTGGCCGACTATCGCCGCGAATCGATCGCGATCGAGGATAACCGCGCTCTGCGCGCGTGTTCGCGTTTCGGCGGCGACGTGCTGATCGTCGAGTCCGAGCACGACGAGATCGTGCCGTCGGCGGTGCTGGCCAGTTACCGCAAGGCTTGCGCGCAGACGCATTCGCTGACTTATCGGGTGATCCGCGGTGCGGATCATAGTCTTGGGGATGAGGTTTCGCGGGGGGCGTATGGGTCGATTCTCGTGCATTGGTTGGGGGAGATGATGCTCGGCGCGCGGGGGCGAGGTGGGGGGCGCCACCTGGCGCGGGGGGCGCATTGACTGTGTCGCTTGGGTTTCGCGGTGACGCGAATGGGCCGCTTATGCGGTGGGCATTTTGCTCGTCATCCCGGCGCAGGCCGGGATCCAGTAACGGTATCGTTTGGTTTTCGCGTGGTCGCGGACTGGCCGCTTATGCAGCGGGCATTCCGAGCGCCTGCCGGCGCTCGGGTCACTTTTTCTTTGCTGGCCCAAAGAAAAAGTAACCCAAAAGAAATGGCCTTAGAGCAAAGGCTCGCGACGCGACTAGAAGGAGCGGTGGGCGGCTGCGGTAACTTGATTGACCTGGGTCTACACGAAACGACGGTGCGTTTACGTAGCGGGTGCTTCAACGTGCCGTGGCGAAGAGGATGTTCAAGGACTGGTGCCAGCTTCTGCTCTTCGTTCCTGCCTGCCTCACGACATCACCCCTCTCCCCTCCGGGGAGAGGGCAGGGTGAGGGGCCGGGCGGAGCGAAACGTCCGCCGTGCCTCACCTGCAAAGACCTAAGAATCTGCAAAGCCTTACAGATCAGGTTGAGGAGAGTTCCACCGCCACGCTCCGCCCGACCCCTCACCCCGACCCTCTCCCCGGAGGGGAGAGGGAGAAGTGCGGTGGTGTCGCATACAGGAGCAAGGCGCAAAAGCCACCTCAGTCGCTGAACATCCTCTCGGCCACGGCACGTTGAAGTACGCGCAACGCAACCGCACTCCCGCTTCGTGTAGACCCAGGTTAATCAGGCTACCGCAGCCGTCCACCGCTCCTTCTAGTCGCGTCGCGAGCCTTTGCTCTGAAGGCTATTTCTCTTTGGTTACTTTCTCTTTGAGCCAGCAAAGAGAAAGTGACCCGGGCGCCGGCAGGCGTCCGGAATGCCCGCTGCATAAGCGGCCAAATCGCGATAACGCGAAAACCAGGTGACCCCCACCAAAACAATCACCCTTTCGGCCTATCCCATTCGCCGCCAACGCATATATGCGATCAGCATCACAGGAATCCCCCAAAAACCATCAATGCGACCATCGCGCGACCGCCCCAGCCATCGGTCACGAAACCACCCATTCGCAAGAATAACCGCGGAATTCCCGCCTCGGCGCGCGCGCGCCGACACCCGCACCCCACGCGCCGCGGACGCCATCCGCCATCCCACCTGGCCCACCGGCGTAGTCCTCCCCTTACTCCGGAAGGCAGATTGTGCCGATCGCCATCGGCCACGCAGAGTCTGCGACAGCCTTCGAGCACGAAGGCCACCAGGGACGCAGCGATCGCCATGGCCATGCACCGCCCGGCCATCGATCGCCGCAGCTACGCGCAGATCGGCAGGGAGAAGTGGCGTGAGCAGGATCATGGAATGGGGCAGACCGTCGCCCGTCAGGACGGCCATCGCATCGTTCGGTGCAACGACGTTGCCGGGCATCGCACCCGGCGGCCGCGCACGTTCGCGGCCGTAAGCGTCGAGTCGGAGTTTCCGGTTTATCGAGCAGCGTGGCGCATGGCGCCGCGCATGGGCGGGCCTGCGTCCTAAGGAAGGATGCGGCCATTCGCGAGGGGGCAACATGCTGTCGCATGCATTGACGATCGTCGCCAATGAGCTGGAGCGGCATCTGTCCGACACCTATGGCGTGCCGGCGGTGTCGCCGCAGGTGCGCCTGGGCAATATCGCCGAGGGCGTGGGCGGCGGCGCCGGCAGCCCGGGCTCGATCCCGCGCGACGTGCTGGCCTTCTCGATGATCAATATCCGCGAGGAGAAGACGCTCAAGAACCTGGTGCAGCCGGTGCGCAACGATTCCACCCTGCGCGTGCAGTACCAGAACCCGCCGGTCTATCTGAACTTCCACATCATGGTGGTGGCCACGCACACCAGCTACACCAATGCGCTGCTGCTGCTCTCGCGCACCATCAAGTTCTTCCAGTTCAGCAACGTGTTCGACCAGAACTCGGTGGCGCCGGCCTCGCTGGTGACCAATGCGCCGAGCAATGCGCTGGACCAGCTGGAAACCTTCAAGCTGATCTTCGACATCTACTCGCCGACCATGGAAGAGGTGAACCATCTCTGGGGCACCCTGGGCGGCAAGCAGTATCCGTTCGCGCTGTACACGCTGCGGCTGCTGGAAATGCAGTTCCGCGCCACGCTGGCCGAGGCCGGCGTGATCACCGAACTGACCGGCGACACCGCGGCGCCTTCCTACCAGCAGACCGGGCTGGGAGGCTGAGCGATGAGCGAACGCTCCACCACCGCCTACCGCCGCCTGTTCGAAGTGCGGCTGCTGCATCACTACTGGCTGGACGATGGCGGCCAGCGCTTCGACACGCTGTCGGCCGACATGCAGGCCGCGCGCCTGCTCGGCTACGACGTGCGGCCGCTGCTGCGGGTGGCGCCGACGCCGTCCACGCTCAAGCAGCTGGGCGGACTGCGCTGCCTGTTCCTGGCCACCGCGCAGGGCTTCGTGGTCGCCGCGCCCAGTGAGGCGACCTTCGATGCCGCCGCCACGTTCTCCTTCGCCGTCTCGCTCGCCGGCGGCGACTGCCTGGACTACACCGCGCTGACCTTCCGCGCGCAGGCCATCCAGTCCGCCGCCGATCCCGCCGACCTGTCGCCGACCCGCGTGGTCTACCGCTACAAGGCGGACGTGCCGGTGCTGTCCAACCTCACCGGCGCCAAGCGCGACTTCGGCGCGGGCAAGGTGCTGTTCCTGTCGCGCGATTATCCGGCGCCGGCCGCGAGCGACGCGGTGGAAGCGATGGTGCTGTCCGGCGGCGCGCTGCTGCAGCTGACCAGCGACAACCCCGGTGCCGCGACGCAGCAGCTGGGCGCATCGGCCGCGGATCTGCCGGTGTTCCTGCACCAGGGCGACGTGCCGGCGATTACGCCGCCGGCCGGCGTGGCGGGCGCGCCGGCGCGCGGCGTGCAGCTGGGCGACGAGGTGCCCGACGACGTGTTCGCCCTGATCACGCTCACCGCGGTGCGGGCGAGCGACGACGACTTCAGCTTCGTCGACGGCACGGGCGCGCCTAAGGCGCCCGCCACCGTCTACGAGGTGCGCCTGAAGAACCGGTCCACCTGGTGGACCTATCTGGACAAGCGGACGGGCGCGCTCAGCGCGGCCGAGCCGCAACCGCTGCCGCTCACTTTCTACGGCAATGCGGGAACCCGGCAGAAGCCTTCGCGGGGCATCGTGAAGGCGCAGATGAGCGGTGTGCGCGTCACGCAGCTCGTCTCGGAGATCTACATCTAGTTTTCAAATCAACCCGCTCGCGGAACGAGGGAGTTCACGGTCATGGCCTACAACACACCTGGCGTCTACGTTGAAGAAATCTCGGCGCTTCCGCCGTCGGTGGCCGGCGTCGCCACGGCGATCCCCGCCTTCATCGGCTACACCCAGCAGGCGACGCAGAACGCGGCCGGCGATCTCACGCTGAAGCCGCTGCGCATCACCTCGATGGTCGAGTACGAGAAGTACTTCGGCACGGCCGATCCGGAGGCGAAGATCAAGGTCGCCATCACCACCGCCACCGACGGCAGCGTCAATGCGCTGGCCAGCCTGGCCGAAGCCGACCGCTCCATGCACCTGATGTGGTACGCGCTGCGCCTGTACTTCGACAACGGCGGCGGCCCTTGCTACATCTGCTCGGTCGCCAACTACAAGGCGCTGGACCTCACCGAGCTTGAGAAGGGCCTCACCGCGGTGGGCAAGGAAGACGAGCCGACCCTGCTGGTGTTCCCGGAAGCGCAGTACCTGGCCATCGCTGACTGCAAGTCGCTGTACGACCAGGCGCTGCAGCAGTGCGCCGCACTGCAGAACCGCTTCCTGATCATGGACACGCACGGCGGCGCGGTATCGCTCAACGACGCCAGCGCCGACATCGGCACCGCGGTGAAGAACTTCCGCGACAACGGCACGCCGGCCAACAACCTCAAGTACGGCGCCGCCTATGCGCCGAACCTGGAAACCACGGTGCGCTTCGCCTACGACGACACGCAGACCGATGTGACGGTGGGCGTCAACACCGCCAAGCTCAGCGCGCTGGAAGCGACCGACAACCAGTCCTACAACCTCGCCATCGGCGCCATCAACAAGCTGGCCTGCAAGCTGCCGCCCGCCGGCGCCATGGCCGGCATCTATGCCGCGGTGGACAACGCGCGCGGCGTATGGAAGGCGCCGGCCAACCTGAGCGTGTCCGACGCGATCCAGCCGACCATCACCATCGACGGCGGCGCGCAGGACACCATGAACGTGGACAGCACCAGCGGCAAGTCGGTCAACGCGATCCGCGCGTTCACCGGCCTGGGCACGCTCGTGTGGGGCGCGCGCACGCTGGCCGGCAACGACAACGAGTGGCGCTACGTCAACGTGCGCCGCTTCTGCATCTTCGCCGAGGAATCGATCCGCCGCGCCACCCGCCAGTTCGTGTTCGAGCCGAACGACGCCAATACCTGGGTCAAGGTGAAGGGCATGATCGAGAACTTCCTCACCTCGCTGTGGCGCCAGGGCGCGCTGATGGGCGCCAAGGCTTCCGACGCGTTCTCGGTGCAGGTGGGCCTGGGCAGCACCATGACCGCGCTGGATGTGCTGGAAGGCCGCATGGTGGTGGTGGTGGGGCTGTGCCCGGTGCGGCCGGCCGAATTCATCGTGCTGCGGTTTGTGCAGACGATGCCGGTTTCGTGATCGGCACCAAGACTTTCAAGCCGGAGTCCTTCTCCCTCCGGGAGAAGGTGCCGGCAGGCGGATGAGGGTTCGGCCGGAGCGGTGCGCTTCATGCTTGCGCTCCGCCCGGCCCCTCACCCCAACCCTCTCCCCGCAAAAGCAAACATATTCCACAGGAGTTGAGCCATGAGCCAGCAAGCCTATCCCCTGCCGCGCTTCCACTTCCAGGTCGACTGGGGCGGCACCATGATCAGTTTCACCGAAGTCACCGGCCTGGTGATGGAGCGCGAGAAGATCGAGTACCGCCACAGCGACAGCCAGGACTTCCACAAGATCGCCCAGCCCGGCCTGCAGAAGACCGCGGCCCTGGTGCTCAAGCGCGGCAAGTTCGAGAAGGACGTCGACTTCAACACCTGGTTCGAGGACGTCGCCGACGACCGCGCCAACAAGCGCCGCGACGTGATCATCCGCCTGCTCAACGAGAAGCATCAGCCGGTGGCGGCGTGGAAGGCCTCGCGCTGCTTCCCGTTGAAGGTCACCGCGCCGGACCTGAAGTCCGACGCCAACGAGATCGCCATCGAGAGCGTCGAAATCGCCCACGAAGGCCTGAGCCATATCGACGTCTGACCGCCATGAGCGATTACTACCCGCCCTGGAGCTTCTACTACAAGGTCGAGTTCATGCTCGACGACAAGCCCGCGCCGGCCGCCGACGCGCGTTTCCAGACCGTCTCTGGCCTGTCCGTCGAGTACGACTTCGAGAGCTTCAAGGAAGGCGGCGAAAACCGCTTCGAGCACAAGCTGCCGGTCCGCACCAAGTACGCGGACCTGGTGCTCAAGCGCGGCATGCTGATGGGTTCGGCGGTACTGGACTGGTTCACCGCGGCGTTCCGCGACCGCGAGTTCAAGCCCGCCGATATCAACGTGATCCTGATGAACGAGCAGGGGCAGTCGCTGCGCACCTGGAACGTGGCGCATGCGATTCCGAAGAAGTGGCTGATCAGCGATCTCAACGCCAACGAAAACAGCGTGGTGATCGAAACCATGGAGCTGTCGTACCGCTACTTCAGCCTGCAGGACGGCAAGTAGTTCCACCCGCCGATTTCATTCCACCGAGGCCATCGCACATGCCGGTCGAGATCAAGGAACTGCACATCCGCGTCGCCGTCTCGGGCAAGCCGCCCGAGGCGCATGGCGCGTCCGGCGGCGCGGCGAAACAGGCCGCGGCGGCGGGGCAGGCGGCGGGCAAGGACGAACTGGTGGCCGAATGCGTCGAGCAGGTGTTCGAACTGCTCCAGGCGCGCAAGGAACGCTGATGGCCGACTCGGGCAAGCACGGCAAGATGCTGATCCTCGCCTTCGCGGACTCCAAGGCCGCGGAGAACGGCGGGGTGGCCGAGGCCGACGACTCCTACGAAGCCCTGATCAATCCGGAGACCTACACGCTTTCGTACAAGCTGAAGTTCTCCGAGGGCGGGCAGGGGCAGGGCAGCAGTGGCAGGCAGCTGAAGTACGAGTACAGCGAGCCGTCGGAGATGGCCTTCGAATTCCTGTTCGACAACACCGGCATCATCGATGGCGAGCCGCGCGATTCCATCGCCGACGACCTGGCCAGCTTCAAGAAGGTGATCATCGACTACCAGGGCGATGCGCACGAGCCGCGGCATTTCAAGCTGGTGTGGGGCGAGAACTCCATTTTCAAAGGCCGCGTCACCGCGGTGGACATCGTCTACAAGCTGTTCAAGTCCGACGGCACGCCGATCCGCGCCACCGCCAAGGTCACCTTCAAGAGCAGCATCGACGAAGAGAAGCGCGCGGCCACGGAGAACCGGCAGTCGCCGGACCTGACCCACGTGCGGCGGGTGAAGCTGGGCGACACCTTGCCGCTGATGTGCAAGCAGATCTACGGCGATCCGCGCTATTACCTGCAGGTGGCCGAGCGCAACGGGCTGGCCAATTTCCGCCGGCTCACGCCGGGCATGAGCTTGCGCTTCCCGCCGATCGCGAAGACGCAGAACGGCGGCGGCAAGGGTGGCGGCATGGGAGGCGGCTCGTGAGCGACCCGTCCACCGTCCCCACCCCGGCCACGCCGGACGTCTGCACCGTCGAGATCCTGATCGGCGGCCAGGCCATTCCCGGCACCCTGCACGTGCAGTCGGTGACGGTGACGCGCGAGCTCAACCGCATTCCCGCGGCCGTGCTGCAGATCGACGACGGCGAGGCTTCGAAGGCCAGCTTCCCGGCCAGCGACGGCGACCTGTTCGCGCCGGGCAAGGCGATCGAGATCCAGTTCGGCTACCGCTCGCAGAACACCACGGTGTTCAAGGGCACGGTGGTCAAGCAGCGCCTGAAGGTGCGCAAGAACGGCAGCACCTTGAGCGTGGACTGCTATGCGGACGCGGTGAAGATGACCGCCGCGCGCAAAAGCAAGTACTTCGTCAACCAGAAGGACAGCGACATCGCCGGTGCGCTGCTGGATGCGCACGGGCTGTCCAACGACGTCGAGGCGACCAGGCCCGATCTGAAAGAGGTGGTGCAGTACGACGCCACCGACTGGGATTTCCTGCTGTGCCGCGCCGAGGCGAACGGGCAGGTAGTGCTGGTCGGCGACGACAAGGTGTCCGTGGCCAAGCCCAAGTTCGGCGGCTCGCCGGTGCTGAAGCTGCTGTACGGCGCCACTGTGCTGGAGCTGGACGTGGAGATGGACGCGCGCTGGCAGAGCAAGGGCATCAAGGCGGTGAGCTGGAAAGCCGCCGACCAGGAAGCCATCCATGCCGACGCCGCCGAACCCTCGCCGCCGAGCGCCGGCAATATCGCCGCGGCGGACCTGGCCAAGGTGCTGGGCGACGACGTCGACGACCTGTTCCACGGCGGCGCGCTCGACGAAGCGCAGCTGCAGGCCTGGGCCGACGCGCGCCTGCAGCGCATGCGCCTGGCGCGGCTGCGCGGACGCGCGCGCTGCCAGGGTTTCGCCGGCGTGCTGCCGGGCCAGGTGGTGCAGATCGACGGCATCGGCCAGCGTTTCCAGGGCCAGCTCTACGTATCGGCCGTGCGCCATACCGTGGCCGGCGGCAACTGGGAAACCGACGTGCAGTTCGGGCTGGGCCACGAGACGGTCGCCGAGACTTACGAATTGCGCCCGCTGCCGGCCAGCGGCCTGCTGCCGGCGGTGGCGGGCCTGCAGATCGGCATCGTGACCCAGCTGGAAAGCGACCCGGCCGGCGACGACCGCATCAAGTGCCGCCTGCCGCTGGTCTCCACCAGCGAGGACGGCATCTGGGCGCGGCTGGCCACGCTGGATGCGGGCAAGAACCGCGGCACCTATTTCCGCCCGGAGATCGGCGACGAGGTGATCGTCGGCTTCCTCGGCGACGACCCGCGCTACGCGGTGGTGCTGGGCCAGTGCCACAGCGGCGCGCATCCGGCGCCGGAGCCGGCCAAGGACGACAACCATCACAAGGGCTACGTCAGCCGCGAGAAATTGAAGCTGACCTTCGACGACGAGAAAAAGGTGATCGGCCTGGAGACACCGGCCGGTAACAAGATCAGCCTGTCCGAAGACGCCAAGGGCATCGTGCTGAAGGACCAGAACGGCAACAGCATCACCCTCGACGACAGCGGCATCACCATCGAGAGCGCCAAGGACCTGGTGTTCAAGGCGAAGAAGGACGTGAAGCTCTCCGGCACCAATACCGAGTTCAGCGCCAAGAGCGGCTTCAAGGCCACCGGCACCGGCACGGTCGAGCTGTCGGGCGCGCAGACCAAGATCAGCGGCGATGCGACCACGGTGATCAAGGGCGGGATCGTGCAGATCAATTAAGGGCGCCGCGTGCTGTCATGGCGCGCGGCAAGGCAATGGACGCAAGGGACGGAACCGGACCATGGGACTCGCCGCAAGGGTAACGGACATGATCGTCAGCTCCGCCACGTTCGGCGCACCGGTGCCGATCGTGCCGCCGGGTGCGCCGACGGTGCTGATCGGCGGCATACCGGCTGCGCGCCTGGGCGACGGCTGCGGCGTGGACGTGATCCTGCTCGGCTCCATGACGGTGCTGATCGGCGGCCTGCCGGCCGCGCGCATCGGCGATCCCAGCGGCGCGGGCGGCATGGTCAGCGCGCCCGGCTGTCCCACCGTGCTGATCGGAGGCTGACGCCATGGATCGCGATTTCCTCGGCCGCGGCTGGTCGTTCCCGCCGGACTTCAGCGGTCCGGTGCCGGGCGTGGCCATGCTGGAAGACGAAGCCGACGTCGCCTCGAGCCTGCACGTGCTGCTCAGCACGCGGCCGGGCGAGCGGGTGATGCAGCCGGACTACGGCTGCAATCTCAGCGAGCTGCTGTTCGAAAGCCTGGACACGCGGATGAAGACCCTGATCGCCGACAAGATCGAATCGGCGGTGCTGTATTTCGAGCCGCGCGTGACGCTGAACCAGGTGAGCCTGGACGACAGCGGCATCGCCGACGGCCTGGTGCTGATCCAGGTGGCCTACACGGTTAAGTCCACCAACTCGCGGTTCAACTTCGTCTATCCGTACTACATCCGCGAAGGCACCGACATCAATCTCACCACGACCAACCTGCTGCCGGACAACAGCTGACGTCATGGCCAACGACTGCTCCCACAACGACTGCGCGCATAACGAAGACCCTCTCAAGCTGGTGCGCGAAGGCACCAGCCAGGACGAGCGCGCGCCGGCGGCGCTGTCGCCCGATGCCGCGCCGGTGGATGCGCGCACCGTCGCGCACGACATCGTGTTCGCCCAGGGCTATGCCGGGCTGCTCAACCGCTACAGCAGCGCGAATACGCCGGCCGGCGACTGGCGCGATTACTTCGGCGGCGACATGGCAGTGCCGCTGGCGGTGGCCGCGATCGAGGACGTGGACGCGTACAAGACCACCGTGCGCGAATGGTTCGACTTCCTCAACGACATGGACAACGACGGCGATGGGGAAGCGCTGAAGGATCGCCTGGGCTATCTGTTCGCCGCGCTGGGCACGCTGGCGGGCGCCTTCGACGACCTGCAGCAGAAGCTGGCCGACGACGCGCCGCTGAAGGGCACGCTCGACAACCTGATCAAGACCCAGCTCGCTCCCGCGTTCGCGCGCTTGATCGCCTACTACAAGGGCGGCGTGGCGCTGGGTGTGGTGAATGCAGTGGCGCCCGTGCCGGCACTGCGCGTGCTGCAGCACACCGCCACGGCATTCGCCGACGTGCTGTCCGCCGGGCTGTCCACGGCATGGAGCGGCGGCGCGGCCTGGGCCGGCTATGCCGGCGGTATCGCGGCGGACGACTCGGTCTACGGCGCCGGCGGCTTGCCCGATCCCTTCGTGCGCATCAATCACTGCGCCACGCACAACCTGTTCCGCTCGGTGTTCGACCTGTTTCTGAAGGTGCTGATGCGCACCGCCAGCGAGGCGAAGGCGGGACTGGCCGACGCGCTGGCGAACGTTTCCGCGCATGCGCCGCACTACGCGCTGTACCTGGCCTTCCTGCAGTTGCTCGACCATGCGCGGCAACTGGGCAACGGCCTGACCCAGCGCCACCTGGATTTCTACTACGCCACCATCCTGGGCCTGCAGCCGCGGCCGGCACAGCCGGGCCACGTGCATCTGCTGGCCGAACTGGGCAAGCAGGCGGCGCAGTTCGACTTCGCGCAGGGCACCTCGTTCAAGGCCGGCAAAGACGCGAACGGCAAGCCGGCGTTCTTCGCCAGCGTGGACGACCTGGTTGCCAACAAGGCCAGCGTCGCTTCGCTGAAGACGCTGTACCGCCACGGCGGCGAGCCGTTGTCTTCCGGCGACGACGACCAGGGCCGCCTGTTCGCCTCGCCGGTAGCCAACTCCGGCGACGGGCAGGGCGCGCCGCTGACTTCGCCGGATCTCTCCTGGCAGCCGTTCTTCAACAAGGACTACGCCGACGGCGCCTTGCAGGCGATCGACATGCCGACTGCGCAGATCGGCTTCGCCGTCGCCTCGCATCATCTGCTGCTGGCCGAAGGCACGCGCTACGTGTTCCTGCGCCTGCAGCTGCGCGACGCGCTGCCGGCGGGCTTGGACCTGTCCGACGACGTGCTGTGCCAGTTCAGCACCGCCAAGGGCTGGCTGGCGCGCGAGCCGCTGTATTTCTCGGCCAGCGGCAGCAAGACGCTCGATATGTGGGTCGCCTTGAGCGGTGCCGACGACGCCATCGTTCCGTATGCCGCGGCGACACAAGGCTACAACTTCGACACCGATCTTCCGCTGCTGCTGGTGACGCTGAAACAGGACGTGCAGCGCGACTATGCCTATGCGCAGATGCAGGGCCAGGTGCTCAACTCGGTCGAGCTGTACACCTGGGTCGGCGGCATCAAGACCGTCGCGGCCACCAGCGACACCGGGCCACTGGACCTGTCCAAGCCGTTCCAGCCGTTCGGCGCCTCGCCGGTGAAGGGCAGCAGCCTGGTGGTCGGCTGCAAGGAAATCTTCCAGAAGCACCTGGACGAACTGTGGCTGCAACTGCAGTGGCAGGTGGATCCGGCGGTGTTCTCGGTGAGCATGCCGAAGATACAGACCGATCTGCTGCAGGCCGGCAGCTGGACGTCTTCGGGCGCGGCCGCCGTCGCGCTGGGCAACGCCACGGACTACACCTACATCACGCTCGGCGATGCGGCCAACGGCACCGTGCTGGATGCACCGGACTTCGATGCCGACGAGCCCTACGCCACCCAGGCGCGCCAGGGTTTTGTGCGGCTGCGCCTGGATGGCGGCATCGGCCAGGATGCCTACCAGACGGCCTTGATCGCCTGGTTGCGCAAGGACTCCGGTGCTACCGATCCGGGCCCGCGTCCGCCGCAGGGTCCGGTGGCGGCGTCGCTGACGCTGTCGTACGAGTCGTCCACCGTGCTGGCG
This sequence comes from Dyella sp. LX-66, assembly GCF_018599165.1. NCBI lineage: Bacteria > Pseudomonadati > Pseudomonadota > Gammaproteobacteria > Lysobacterales > Rhodanobacteraceae > Dyella > Dyella sp. LX-66. The sequence continues at coordinate 375,901 of NZ_JAHFVJ010000004.1, read as the reverse complement.
CTCGATACCGCCACCGAAGCTGCGTTCCAGTCGCGCGCCGGCCGCTTCTTCCATCTGGCGCCGTTCGGCAGCGCGGAGCGGCATCCGTATCTGTGCGGCGGCGGCAACGTGTCGCTGCTGCCGCAGTTCTCCTTCGTGCGCGGCAACGCCGTGCTGAGCAGCGAGGCGGAGTTCTACATCGGCATCGCCGGCCTGCTGCCGCCGCAGAACCTGGCGCTGCTGTTCCAGGTGGCGGACGGCACGGCCAATCCGCTGGCGAGCAAGCCGGTGCCGCATATCGACTGGTCGTACCTGGTGGCGGACCAGTGGGTACCGTTTCCGCAGAACGCCGTGGTCGACGCCACCGGCGGCCTGCTCAACTCCGGCATCGTCACCTTCGCCGTGCCGCGCGACGCCAGCGCCGACAACCGCCTGCTGCCGGCCGGCCAGTACTGGATCCGCGCCGCCGTGCACGAGGCCAGCGACGCGGTCTGCCGCCTGAAGCTGGTGGCGGCGCAGGCGCTGGAGGCGGTGTTCGCCGACCAGGGCAATGCGCCGGATTTCTCCGCCGCGCCGCTGCCGCCGGGCACGGTGGCGCAGCTGGCCGCGCCGGATGCGGCGGTGAAGAGCATCAGCCAGCCGTATCCGTCCTTCGGCGGGCGCGGCGCCGAGCGCATGGCCGATTTCTACCGGCGCATCAGCGAACGCCTGCGCCATAAGGATCGTGCCATCGATGTGTGGGATTACGAACGCCTGGTGCTGGAAGCCTTCCCGCAGATCTACAAGGTGAAGTGCCTCAACCACACGCAGTACGAGCCGGCCGACAGCCAGGGCAGCGGCCCGTGCAGCGGCGGCATCTACCGCGAGCTGGCGCCGGGCCACGTCACCCTGGTGGCCTTGCCGAACCTGCGCGGGCAGGTGCAGCGCGATCCGCTCAAGCCGTACACCAGCCTGGGCGTGCTGGCCGATATCCAGGCCTACCTCGCCGCGCGCAGCAGCGGTTTCGCCCAGCTGCACGTCAAGAACCCGCAGTTCGAGGAAGTGCGCGTGTCCTTCACCCTGAAGCTGCGCGATGGCTACGACCAGGCCTATTACACGGTGCAGCTGCAGCAGGCGATCACGCGCTTTCTCTCGCCGTGGGCCTTCGACGGCAGCGGCACGCCGTCGTTCGGCGGCAAGATCTACAAGTCCGCGCTGATCCACTTCGTGGAAACCCAGGCCTGCGTCGACTACGTCACCGACTTCCGCCTGTTCCAGGACCTGCCTTGCCAGGCGCCGGGCGGCGTGGATCTCGACGAAGCCGTCGGCTCGCGCGCCGTGTCCATCCTGGTCTCGGCGCCGGCCAGCAAGCACCAGATCACCGTCATCAAGCCCGCGCCGGACCCGGCGTTGGCGGAAAGCTGCGGGTGCGACGCATGAACAGCCTTCAGCCATTGAACGCGCAGCCGCTGGTCGCGCAGCCCGTGCTCGATCCGTCGCTGGATTACTACCAGCTGCGCCGCGAAGGCATCGGCCACGTGCAGCAGGCCGGCCACCAGCAGTGGACGGACTACAACGTCCACGATCCGGGCATCACCATCCTCGAAGCGCTGTGCTACGCCATCACCGACGTGGGCTACCGCATCGAGTGGGATATCGAGGACATCCTCTCGCCGCCTCTCCCTTCGGCCGATCCGGCGCGGCCGTATCCGGACCAGGCTTTCTTCACCGCGCGCGACGTGCTCACGGTGAACCCGGCCACGGTCAACGATTTCCGCCGCATGCTGATCGACCTGCCGGGCGTGAGCGATGCCTGGGTGCTGTGCAAGAGCTGCGCCTGCGACGTCAGCTACTGGGCGTATTGCGACCTGGCCGGCAACCTGGTGCTGCAGTACGGGCAGCCGGCGAGTCCGCCCAATCCCGCGTCCGAGACCTGGGTGCTGGGCCTGTACGAAACCCTGCTGGAGCTGGACGACGATCCGGAGCTGGGCGATCTCAACGACCGCACCGTGGTGCAGAACAGCGTGCTGCACGATGGCGATGGCGCGCATCCGATCCTGATGGAGCTGCGCTTTCCGGATATCGCGCTGCTGGAGCGCGATGCGTGGCAGCGCTTCCTTACCGACGATGCGACGTTCGCGAATCCGGAGGCCTTCGGCATCGAGCTGATCCGCCTTGGCGCCACCAAGAGCTTCAACGTATTCGACCTGCCCGAGGAAAAGCAGGACGAATACCTGCGGCAGCAATGGAACGGGGTGTTCTATCTCAGCCTGCGCATCGGCTTCACCGGTTCGCCGGACACCATCGATATCGAGAACGCCGCGCTGCGCGTATTCGCCGACGGCGCCGTGCAGGACGCGGTCAGCGCCGCGGCGTGGCGCACGCTGTTCACCGATGCCGGCCCCGCCGGCTTCGTGCTGCGCTATCGCAAGAAGGCCAAGGCCACCGCGGCTGCGGTGGCCGGCGCCAAGGCCGCGCTGCAGCAGTACCGCAACCTGGGCGAGGACTATTGCCTGATCGACCACGCCGGCGTGGAGGACGTCGCCGTCTGTGCCGACGTGGAAGTGCGGGCGGATGCCGATATCGAGCGCGTGCAGGCCGGCATCTGGTTTGCACTGGAGCAGTACATGACGCCGCCGGTGCCGTTCCGCACCCTGCAGGAGCTGCAGGCGCGCGGCGTAGCGGTGGAGGACATCTTCGACGGCCCGGCGCTGGACAACGGCTTTATCGAGGACGCGGATCTCGCCGCGGCCGAGCTGAAAGCCATGCTGCGCGCCTCCGACATGGTCCATCTGCTGATGGAGATCGACGGCGTGGTGGCGGTGAACCAGCTGCGCCTGAGCAAGTACGACGACGAAGGGCAGCTCGTGGCCGGCGCGGCGGATCCGGCCTGGATCAACGACCAGCCGGTGTACGACCCCGCCAGGACCAGCGCCGCCTGGTTGCTGGCGATCAGCCCGCGCCACCAGCCGCGCCTGTATCTGAATCAGTCGCGCTTCCTGTTCTACAAGGACGGCCTGCCGTTCCTGCCGCGCATGGACGAGGCGACCGATACGCTCAACCAGCTGCGCGGCGATGCCGACCGCCCGAAGAACCCCGGCGCGCCGAACGACCTGCCGGTGCCGGCCGGCGTGTACCGCCAGCCGGACGACTACTTCCCCGTGCAGTACAGCTTTCCGCTGGCCTACGGCATCGGCCCCGACGGCCTGCCGCCGCGCGCGCTGCCGGCACGCAAGGCGCAGGCCGGAAATCTCAAGGCCTATCTGATGGTCTTCGAGCAGTTGCTCGGCAATGCGCTGGCGCAGCTGGCGCATACGTCCGACTTGTTCTCGCTCGACCCCACCGTGGCGCGCACCTACTTCGTCAAGCCGTTCGACGCGAGCGTCATCAAGGATCTGGCGACCATCGCCGATCCGCTCAAGCTGACCCGCGCCGCGGTCGAGGCGCTGGTGGAAACGCCGGCCGAATTCCAGTCCCGCCGCAACGCCTTCCTCGACCATCTGCTGGCGCGCTTCGGCGAGCAGTTCAGCGAATACGCGCTGTTGCTGACTCAGGCCGCGGGCGATGCGGTGGCGATGCCGCGGCTGATCGACAACAAGATCGCCTTCCTGCGCCGCTATCCGGCGGTCAGCCACGACCGCGCCAAGGCCCTCAACTACCAGGACGCGCCGAATGCGCCGGGCAACGAGCCGGGCATCAAGCAGCGCATCAACCTGCTATTGGGTTACCCGGACCTGGGCTTTACGTGGACGGCCGGCACGCCCGCGGGCAGCGTCTATCCGGTCGACTACCAGTTCGCCGACGGCATCGGCAGGCCGCAGCTGCAGGGCAGCATCAGCGTGACCGCCGACAGCGCGGCCAAGGCGGGCGAGGGCGCATACCGACTGCTGCTGGACCGCATGATCCTCGACGAGGCTTATGCGGTCGCACCGGTGGCCGGCGGCCAGTTCGCGCTGGTGCTCGACGATGCCACGCCGGCCGAGATCGGCCGCAGCGCCACGCCGTTCGCCACGGCGGCGGATGCGCAGGCGCTGAAGCAGACGCTGCTGTCGTGGAGCGCGGGCGCGCGCACCCTGGTGATCGAGCACATCCTGCTGCGGCCGAAGTTCATCGGCGACGCGCTGTATCCGGCCTGCTGCGAAGACGGCTGCTCCACCTGCGGCAGCGCGGATCCGTATTCGTTCCGGCTCACCTATGTGATGCCCGGCTGGACCGTGCAGTACACCGACAACCTGGACCTGCGCCGCTACGCCGACCGCACCATCCAGCGCGAGACGCCCGCGCACCTGCTGGCCAAGATCTGCTGGGTGGGCAACGACGGCTATGTCGAAAACCCCTGCGATGGCGTGGTGGAGGACGTGGCCGACCTGCTGCAGGCGCAGGGGCTGACCGCGGAAGGCACACCGCCTTCGGGCGACGACGCCTGCGCCGACGCCCACATGATCCTGGACGAATTCAGCCAGGCGTTCGCGGCGTGGTTCGCCGACAAGAAGCTCAGCTTCCTGCGCGAGGATGCATGGGCGGCAGCGATCGAAGTGGAGTTCGCCGGCGTCGCGCAACCCGCCGACGGCGAATACAAGACGCTGTTCACCGCGGCGCTGTGGGAGCAGGTGCGTGCGCTGATGGCTGCGCGCTTCACCGAGATCGCCAGCCAGGGCTGGCAGTTCGAGCGCTTCGAAGCGGCCTGGCGCACCTGGCTGGACGCCAATGCCGCGATCGACTGGACCGGCGAACGGCTGGTCGAACGCGTCGAGGCGCTGCTCGCCGCCGGCGTGCAGAACACCAATGCCTCCGCGGCAGCGTTGTGCGACTGCGCCGGACGCATCGTCACCGACTACGGCAGCGCCTACTACGCCTGGATGCACGACAACATCGCGGCGGGCCATGCCTTCGCCGACCTGACGCCGTTCGCCGCACCCGCGACCAGCCTGTGCGCGGGCCTGAGCTTCAACCCCGATACGCAACCGAAGATCGCCGCGCTGCTGCAGGAACGCTACGCCGCCTATGCCTTGCCGTCTTACTGGCTGTGGGTGGTGACGATCCTGCTGGCCGGCCTGCGCAACACCTACCCGGGCGCCACGCTGCACGACTGCGATGAAGGCAGCGATTTCAATCCGGTGCGCCTGGACAACACCGCGCTGGGCAACTACCCGCGCAAGACCACTCTTTGACTTTGACGACGGAGATCGCTCATGGAGAGCTTGCTTGACCATTACCCGGTCTTCGAAGCGAACCAGGTATTGATGAGCCGGCATCTGAACGATGCCTTCGACTACCTCGACCAGCAGCAGCGCCAGACCCGTTCGCACCTGATCGGCATCGGCATCGCCTGCGGCCTGAAGATCCAGCTCGCCGGCAACGCCATCGCGCTGGCCAAGGGCTGCGGCGTGACTTCGCAGGGCTATCTGGTGGTGGAGCAGGAGGACGTGACGCTGACGGCGTATCGCCCTTACACGCTGCCGACCGATATCGACTACCCCACCTTCAAGAGCGACGGCGCGCCGTTCGCCCTGTGGGAGCTGTTCGAGGATGGCGTGCCCAACACCACGCCGCTGAGCAATCCTTCGGGCTTCCTCGACGACAAGGCGGTGCTGCTGTTCCTGGAGCTGAAGAAGGACGGCCTGCGCACCTGCAGCCCGAACAACTGCGACGACAAGGGCTCGCAGGTCACCGCCACGGTGCGCCGCCTGCTGATCGCGCGCAGCGACCTGGACAGCATCGTCGCCGCCGCCAATGGACTGGGCAGCGGGCTGAGCGAGGGCGATCTGGTGGCCGCGATGTCCGCGCGCCTGAACCTGCCGGACCTGCGCCTGCGCCGCTTCGACGTGCTCAATTCCAACCCGGTCAGTTCCGACGACGTCTATACCGCCTTCCTCGACATGATCCGCCAGGGCGACCTGGCCAGCGCCACCGGACAGGCGCTGAGCGATGCCTATGCGGCGTTCCGTCCATTGCTCGCCGCCGACTACCCGGCCGATCCGTTCGCGGGTTTCGCCGCGGCCTTCGGCTTTCTCGACAGCGCGCCGGCTGACACCACCCAGGTGAAGTTCCTGCAGTACTACGCCGACCTGTTCGACGACCTGCTGCGCGCCTACGACGAGTTCCGCTGGAAGGGCCTGGAGCTGATGTGCGCCTGCTGCCCGGACGACGGGCTGTTCCCGCGTCACCTTATGCTGGGCCTGCTGCATCCGGAGGCCGCGGCTAATCCGGACGGCTATCGCCAGGGCTTCCTGCCGTCGCCCGCGGTGGGCAACTGCGAGGAGGAGGGCGCGCAGCTGCGCCAGCTGTTCGCACGCATCGTGGCGATGTGCGCCGGCTTTACCGACCAGCCCCGGCTGCCGGCGGCCAATCCGTCGCTGCCGTTCGATCCGCAGATCCGCGTCACGCCCAGCCGCCGCTGCTGCGGCGGGGATGCGCTGGAAGGCATGGCGATTCCCTACTACTACGCGCAGCCGGGCAGCCAGCCGCTGTATCCGCTGTGGAGTCCCGTGCTGACGCAGCGCCGCCGCGCCAACCAGAATCTCGGCTACAACTCCGACCTCTACACGCCGGCCGCGCCGGACTTCGTCACCGACCCGCTGCGCTACGACCTGGGCTCGCACGACTTCCTGCGCATCGAAGGCCACCTGGGCAAGGACTACCAGTCGGTGCTGCGCTCGCTGCTGGGCATGAAGGCGCAGTACCGCCTGCCGATCGACGTGATCGCGCTGCGTACCGGCGCCTACGACGACAGCCAGCCGGTGGACCTGAGCCAGGATGAGGCGCGTTTCCAGGACCTCGATGCGCTCTACAGCACCTTGCGCGGCGAACTGCGCTCGCAGCTGGTCGAAGGCATCATGCAGTTCTACAACTTCCCGATTCCCGCCATCAACGGCCTGCCGCTGTCCAGCGGGGGTACGCCGCAGCTGTCGCTGCTGAAGCAGTACGCGCCGCAGTTCACCTACGGCGCCAACACCATCGGCGCCTGGTACGAGCATTACCTGACGCGCTTCGAGAACCAGGGCTATATCGACGTCGACCAGAACGCGATCAACTCCTACGCGCTGTTCTATCTGTACTGCGCGTTGTTCACCGGCGCCTTGCCGCCGGACCAGTCGGCCTATCCGCGCGTGGTGGCGATCTACTACTGCAGCAAGCTGGCCGAGGCGCTGGACCCGTCGCTGGGCGCGCTGAACTACGCCGACTTCGCCAACAAGTACCAGGACCTGATGGCGCTGATCCGCTATCTGCGCTCCGACGTGGTCTACAAGGTGCCGGCGGACCTGGCCGGCTTCGTGCCGCAGGACGAATTCGTCGACCTGTGCGAAAGCGTGCTGATGGGCTGCAAGCTCGACGCCATCAAGGCGGTGCGCGACGACTTCGACGCGCGGGTGGGTGAACTCAAGCGCCTGCAGTTCCTGTCCAGCTTCCTGCAGCGCGAGCCGGGCATCCAGCACAAGGCCGGCGTGCCGCTGGGCGGCACCTTTATCGTGGTCTACCACGGCGACGCCGCGCTCAACAGCTTCGGCGGCGGCATCGGACAGGGGCTGGGCCTGGTGCAGTTCCCGCTGGAGATGGCCAACCAGAACATGGTGAGCCAGAACTTGGTGAGCCAGAACTTGGTAAGCCAGAACTTGGTAAGCCAGGGCGCCGCGCGCGAAACGATGTCGGCGCAGCGCGCCGGCGCGCCGATGATGGCGCGTGCGATGCACATCGCCAGCAGCGGCACGGTGGGCGGCGTGAACATCGCGCCCAGCGCCGACGCCACCACCGACACCTCGCGCCTGGCGCGCGCCATCGGCAACCTCAGCGCCAACCGCAACCTGATCCAGAACGACGACCTGCACACGGTGGTGGACTGGCTGATCGGCCGCACGCCGGTGGCCACGCCGACCGGACCCACCGGCATCGGCATCATTTCCGAAGGCGATCCGGCCGCGGCCATCATCGGCCGCGCGGTGGACGAACTGCAGCCCGGCGTGGTGATCGCCGACTTCTTCCTGCCGTACCGCCTGACCGGCACCGCGCCGGGCATTCAATACGTACTGCCGAAGGTGCCGCCGACCTTCACCGTGTCGGTGGGCTGCACGGCGCCGAATGGCGGGTGCCCGATCAGCATCGATGCGCGGGGCGGCTTGCCGCCATACGACGTGCAGGCCGACGGCGGCGCCTTCCAGCCGCTGGGCGCGCCGCTGTCGCTGGGCGTGGGCAATCACAGCGTGGTGCTGCGCGACGCGGAAGGCGCGGTGACGCCGATGCAGAGCTTCGCCGTACCGCCGCCGCTGACCATCGGCGAACCCAGCTTCACCTGCGCCGGCGGCAGCTATACCGCCACCGCGTCGATCACCGGCGGTACGCCGCCGTACGAAGTGAACGGCCAGCCCGCGCCGAGCGCGATGATCGTCACCGCGCCCACGGCCAGCGGCGCCTCGGTGACGGTGTCGGTGCAGGACAGCAAGGGTTGTGCGGTGGGCGCGCAATTCACCCACGAGTGCTGCACGCTGCCGTGCGGCGGCGCATCGCTCAACCGCAACTTCCGTTTCTTCATTCCCGATCCGGATACCAATCCCGACAACGCCTACCAGGGCTTCAGCGCGGATGGCGTGGTGTTCACGGTCGAGGCGGACACCGGCAAGCCGATCGATCTGAGCGCGCAGGTGGCCAAGATCCTGGTGGCCAGCAAGGACCAGCTCAGCGGCGCGCAGTTCCAGAACACGGTGAACGGCTGGATGGCCTCGATCAACAAGCTGATCGCCAGCACCCCGGGCCTGGCCCAGCCGGGCAAGGCGCAGTGGCTGACCCTGGGCTACAAGCCGGTGTCGCCGGGGCGCGCGGGTGTGCTCACGATCGAATACTTCCAGTGCCTGAAGTTCGATATCGAGCTGACCTCGACCTGGGCCTTGCCCAATGCGAAGCAGAGCATGGCGTTCGCTTATTCGCCGAGCGGTACTTCGATCAAGGCCAGCGACAGCTCGGTGACGGTGCCGGCGTTCGACGGCACCTCGATCGACAAGTGCGCGGATGCGCCCAAGCCGGTGAACCTGTGCCCGGTGCCGCCGGCGTTCGGTATCCAGGCGCAAGGGCCGGGTTCGGGCACGGTCGGCGGCTCCTCCGAGTTCTCGGTGAACGTGTCGCCGGCGCAGGCCGGCATGAGCTACGTATGGGAAGCGCAGGGCGCGAAGCCGGCGATGGGTAGCGGTCCGAAGTTCGTCACCTCGTTCACTACCGGCGGCACGCAGCTGGTCACCGTCACCGCCTTCAATGCCAATGGCTGCTCGGTGAGCTCGACGGTCGCGGTGAAGGTCGGCGGCTCGACCAGCGGTCCGCCGATCATCGTGCCGCCGCCGGTGCTGGTGTCCAAGACGCCGGGCACCAGGAAGGCGGCGACGGTGAAGACGGCGGTGGCGAAGACCGCGCTCAAGAAGACTGCGCCCAAGACCGCGGCGGCCAAGACCATGACGGCCAAGAAGGGCAGCACCACCAAGCGTGGCGCGCCGAAGCGGCGGGGCGGTAAATGAACCCGTCCCGCCGCCATGTGATCCGCCGCGAGTGCATCGATCTGGCCGTCGAAGGCGGCGAGTCGGAAGGCCTCGCGCTGGAGGGGCGGATCGCGGCGCTGTGCGAAGGCGCGCTCACCACGGCGCTGGACGAGGCCTTCGCGCGTGCGGCGCCAGGCGAGGAGCATTGGCAGTTCGAACGGATCGAGGTGGATGCCGGCTGTTTTACGCCGGAGCACTTCGAGCGGGATTTCGTGGCGGCGGTGGCGGCGGCGGTCGAGGAGCAGGTGCGGGCGCGCAAGGCGCAGGCGGTGGCGCAGCCGGCGATCGCTGCGGAAGAGGGCGATGTGCGGTGGAGCGGCGCGCAGTCGATCCACGAAGCGTTTCTCTACTTCCTCGCCACGGGTGCGTTGCCGTGGTGGTGCCGCTTGCCCGAGGGGCGGACGCTGGAAGCGGTGGTGGGCGAGGCGTGGATCGATGCCGGGGCTCCGGCCGAAGTGGAGCATGTGGTAGAAGCGCAAGGGCAGGGTGCTCCGGCGGCGATGCCGCTGCGCGCCGCGCTGCTCAGGACGCTGGTATCGCCGGTGGCGCGGTTGCGGCTGGCGCGGCAGTTTTCGGGCGGGTTTCTCGAGCGTCTGCTGGAACGTCTGGCGCCGGCGTCGTTCGCGGTTCTGCGCGAGGTCGTGGCGTTGGTGTATCGCGCGACGCCGCTCGCCGTGCCGGACGCCGTGCCGGAACAGGCGTGGGTGGCGGCCTTTGCCGTTGTGGCCGCGCATGGCGCGATCACTCCACGGCCACTGCTCGATGCCTGGGCTGCGATCGACCCGGGCTTCATCACGCCGGCGGTCATCGATGCAGTCATCGCCTCTGCCGGAACGCATGACGGAACCTTGTCGCTCAAGCGCGATGGCGGAGATTCCACCGTCACTGGGCAGCGTGTCATGGCATCGAATAGCACCCCGACTCACCCCCATACCGAAAGCGCCGCCGGCACGACACCGTCGACGACGCAAAACAGCACTTCCGCTGCAAGCACCGCCGCATCCACCAAGCCACTCGACCTGCACGAAGGCATCTTCGTCGACTGCGCAGGCATCGTGCTGCTGCATCCCTTCCTGCCGATGCTGTTCAAGCGGCGCGGGATCGCGGTCGACGACCGCATCGTGCAGCCGGACCGCGCGCTGGCGCTGCTGCATTTCCTGGCGACGGGACAGTCGCGCGCACCGGAGCATGCACTGGTGCTGCCGAAGCTGCTGTGCGGCATGGAGCCTTCGGCGCTGGCCGGCGCGCCGGTGGAGCTGGACGAAGAGGAGCGGCGGGAAGCCGAAAGCCTGCTGCAGGCGGCCATCGATTACTGGCCGGCGCTCGGCCAGACCTCGCTGGACGGCTTTCGCGGCAACTTCCTGGTGCGTCCGGGCAAGTTGTCCAAGCGCGGCGACGACGATCTGCTGCAGGTGGAAAAACGGGCCTGGGACATCCTGCTCGGGCAACTGCCCTGGGGCATCGGCATGGTGCGCCTGCCGTGGATGCCGCGGATGTTGTGGGTGGAGTGGCCGTACTGAGGGCGGCGCTTGAGCCCCTCTCCCGTCGGGAGAGGGGTTGGGGTGAGGGTACGGGCGGAGCGGGGCGTTGCGCTCCGGCCGAACCCTCATCCGGCTGCCGCCACCTTCTCTCCCACGGGACTACCTGCGGGTCGCCGGAGGGAGAAGGGTTTCACTTCGGGGACTGAGGCTTCATGCGAGTGGGAGGAAGGTGTGGGGGCGACCAAGGCGACTGGCGAAAAAAGCTCGAGCACTGCGTCGGCCGCGCCGGCGCAGGCGTCGAAGCGTCCGTTTTTTGCGCGCGCGGGCGGCGGGGATTTCTTTCCGCCCGTGCAGGCCAAGATGACGGTCGGCGCGCCGGGCGACAAGTTCGAGCAGGAAGCCGACCGCACCGCCGACAAGGTGCTGCGCATGCCCGATCCGGCGACGGCCGGCAAGCTGCAGCGGCAGCCGGGCGACAAGGCGCAGCGCAAGCCGGGTGACAAGCTGCAGCGCCAGGCCGCCGACAAGGTGCAGCGGCGCGAGGAAGAGAAGATCCTGCGCGCGCCGGAGCAGAAAGTGCAGCGGCGCGAGGAGGAAAAGATCCTGCGTGCGCCGGCAGCCGGGATGAAGGTGCAGCGGGTCGCGGAGAAGGGCGTCCAGCGCGCCGAAGAGCCGAAGGTGCAGCGCGCCGAACAGAAACAGGTTCAGCGTGCCGAAGAGCCGAAGGTCCAGCGCGCTGAACAGAAAAAAGTTCAGCGTGCCGAAGACCCCAAGGTCCAGCGCGCCGAGCAGAAACAGGTTCAGCGTGCCGAAGACCCGAAGGTCCAGCGCGCCGAACAGAAACAAGTCCAGCGTGCCGAAGACCCCAAGGTCCAGCGCACCGAACAGAAACAGGTCCAGCGCGCCGAAGACCCCAAAGTCCAGCGCACCGAAGAGAAGGCGCTGCAGCGTTCGGAAGACCACACCCACCATCCGCACCGCGAGGAAGAAAAAATCTTCCGCGCCCCCGACGACAAGCTGCAGAAGGCCGACGCCGCCACTGGCGGCGAGCATGTGCAGCGTGCCGCCGGTGGCGGCGTGCCGGCGGTCGAGGACAACGTCCAGGCCACCATCCACCGCAAGATGACCGGCGGCCAGCCGCTGGGCAACGACGTCAAAGGCTATATGGAGCCGCGCTTCGGCGCGGACTTCGGCAATGTGCGCGTGCACCACGATGGCGAGTCGGCCGGCCTCAACAACCGGCTGGGCGCGAAAGCCTTCACTTACCAGAACCACATCTTCTTCTCGCGCGGCCAGTACCAGCCCGGCACCAGCGACGGCAAGCAGCTGCTGGCGCACGAGCTGACCCATACCATCCAGCAAGGCCATGCGGTGCAGCGCGCGCCGGCGGAGAACGCGCCCGCGGTTTCCGCCGCGCCGGCCACGCCCGCCGTACAGCGCTTCGGCATCCAGGATGCGCTGGACCGCTTCGCGGACTGGGCCTATGCGATCCCCGGCTACCGCCTGCTGACTCTGGTGATCGGTTTCAACCCGATCAACATGCGCTCGGCCGACCGCTCCGCCGCCAATATCCTGCGCGGCCTGATCGAGCTGATGCCGGGCGGTTCGCTGATCACGCAGGCGCTGGACAACCACGGTGTGATCAACAAGGCCGCCACCTGGGTCGAGGGCAAGCTCAAGCAGCTCGGCGATATCGGCGGCGGCTTGCGGCAGGCGCTGGACGACTTCCTCGATTCGCTGAGCTGGACCGACATCTTCGACCTGAGCGGCGTATGGGAGCGCGCCAAGCGCATCTTCACCGAGCCGATCGGCCGGCTGATCGACTTCGCCGTGTCGACCGCGGTGGAGCTGCTGAAGATGATCAAGGACGCGATCCTGATGCCGCTGGCCGCGATGGCCCAGGGCACGCGCGGCTACGACCTGCTGTCCGTGATGCTGGGTTCGGACCCGATCTCCGGCGAAGCGAAACCGGCGACCGCGGACAACCTGCTCGGCGGCTTCATGAAGCTGATCGGGCAAGAGGAGATCTGGGACAACATCAAGAAGGGCAATGCGATCGCGCGCGCGTTCGCCTGGTTCAACACGGCGCTGAGCGGCCTGATGGGGCTGGTGCGCTCGATTCCGGGGCGGATCGTCGAGACGCTGAGCTCGCTGACCATCACCGACGTGCTGACCGTGGTCGGCGCGTTCGGCAAGATTGCGAGCAGCTTCATCAGCATCGCGACCGATTTCATCAGCTGGGGCCTGGGCACCATCTGGGACTTGCTGAAGATCATCTTCGACGTGGTCAAGCCCGGCCTGATGGGCTACGTCATGCGGACCGGCGCGGCGCTGAAGAGCATCCTGAAGAACCCGATGCCGTTCCTGGGCAACCTGGTCAACGCGGCCAAGCTCGGCTTCTCCAATTTCGCGAACAACTTCGGCACCCATCTGAAGGGCGGGCTGATCGACTGGCTGACCGGTTCGCTGGAAGGCGTGTACATCCCCAAGGCGGCGACTTTGCTTGAGCTGGGCAAGTTCGCCATGAGCGTGCTCGGCATCACCTGGGCGCAGATCCGCGGCAAGATCGTCACGGCGCTGGGCCCCAACGGCGAGCGCATCATGCAAGGCCTGGAACTGGCCTTCGACGTGGTGAGGGCGCTGGTCAGCGGCGGCATCGCGGCGGTGTGGGAGCTGATCAAGGAGCGGCTCAACGACCTCAAGGACCAGGTGATCAACGGCATCGTGTCCTTCGTCACCACCACCATCATCACCAAGGCGATCCCCAAGCTGATCGGCATGTTCATCCCGGGCGCCGGCTTCATCCCCGCGATCATCTCCATCTACGACACGGTGATGGTGTTCGTGCAGAAGCTGACGCGGATCATCCAGGTGGTCACGGCCTTCATCGATTCCATCGTGACCATCGCGGCGGGCAATATTTCCGGTGCCGCCGCGCGCGTGGAAAGCATCCTGGCCGGACTGCTGTCGCTGTCGATCAGCTTCCTGGCCGGCTTCCTGGGCCTGAGCAGGGTCACCGACAAGATCATGGAAGTGGTGCAGCGGGTGCGCGCCAGGGTGGATGGGGCGATCGGCGCGGCGGTGGGCTGGGTCGTGGGGCGAGCTCGGGCGCTGTTCGCGCGGCTGTTCTCCGGCGAACGTCCCGACGACCGCAGCGAGGCGCAGAAGACCCAGGACAAGCGCCGGGCCATCGCCGACGCCGAGGCGCTGGTGCCGGCGGAAGGCTTCGACGAAGCGGCGACGCGCGCCCAGCTCGGCCCGATCAAGACGCGGTACCGGCTGTCCTCGCTCAACCTGGTGGTGGATTCGCAGAACGAAGAAACCGAAACGATCCACTTCACCGCCACCGCCAGCCCCGAGGAAGCCGGCACGCCGAAGACGGTGGCCAAGGCGCCGGCCGGTCCGGTCACGCCGGTGCCCGAGCACGCATGGATTCTCAACAAGGGCGCGGGCAACCGCTACGAGCAGGTGACGTCCAGCGCCAACATGCTGGTGCGCGTCGGCGGCAGGATGGTGCCGAGAACCTTCATGACGGCCGTACCCGGCGCCGGCGGCAATACGCTCGCCTATGCCGCGGAAGGCACCGGCTGGGAGCGCACCAGCTTCGCGCACCAGTCCAGGCTGGTGGCGCCGGTGGGCGGCGGCGCCTTCCGGCTGCAGCCGGCGGTGGCCGGCGCCGATATCCGGACGCGCTTCTACGAGGACTCCAGCTCCATCCACGACACCGTCAAGAACGGCCGCAAGGCCTCGCTGATGATCACCGCCACGCACTTCCTCAGCGAAGGCGATCCGGCCGGCGAGCAGCGCTTCGGCTATCGGCTCGATCCCGCCTCGGGGCTGGCGATGGTGCCGTGGACGGCGTCCTCGGCCGACCACCAGCCGCCGGTCGCCGACCACTGGACCAATGGCGGCGGCAACAACACCAACCAGAACGCGCGCAAGACGTGGACCTCCAGTCCATCGACTTACAAGATCATGTCCGGCCAGTTGAATTCGAGCCTCGGTTCGCGCGGCGAGAACTACACGCAGGACGTGGGCATCAACTTCCGCGGCCCGGGCGATCCGCCCTGACCGCCGCCCGCCGCGGAACATTTCCGCAGAGACTTCAGCCATGACCTCGCATGCCAATATCGACGCTGCACTGGACTGGATCACGCGCCTGATCGCGGGCTGCCTGAGCGTGCATTTCGGCAAGGCCGAGCACTACGAGCCGCCGCCGTTCGTGTATCAGCAGGACGACTCCTGGATCGGCCGCTTCGTGAAAAACCAGGACGCGGGGCCGTGCGAATTCGCCTTGCTGATGGTGGCGCTGCTGCCGCATCTGCGCCCCGGCGTGTTCGACAAGCTGCTGGCCGAACACCTGCCCGGCGGCGGCGAGTTCCCGGAGCTGGGCGGCGTGCGCGGCACCGGCCACCGCGGCTTCCTGCCCACCGGCGAGACCGCGCAGTTCGTGCTGGCCGGCAGCCATTTCGAAGGGCGGCTGGAGATCCAGCGCGCGCTGTCGGCGGAGCAATGGCTGGCGCGCCAGCGCGTGCTGTGGGTGGAGCCGGTGCGCGAAGGCGAGCCGGTGATGAGCGGGCGCCTGATCGTCAATCCGGAAATCGTCGAGGAGATCGTCACCGGCCATATCGGCCGTCCGGCTTTCAGCATCGACTTCCCCGCCGAACATATCGAGACGGCGATGGACTGGCAGGATCTGGCGCTCAACCCGATGACGCGCGCGCAGATCCGCGAGATCGAGCACTGGATCAAGCACAACGACACGCTGCTGGACGACTGGGGTATGCGCAAGCGCGTCAAGCCCGGCTACCGCGCGTTGTTCTACGGCCCACCCGGCACCGGCAAGACGCTGACCGCGATGCTGCTGGGCAAGCACACCGGCAAGGACGTGTTCCGCGTGGACCTCTCGCGGGTGGTGTCCAAGTACATCGGCGAGACGGAGAAGAACCTGTCGCGCCTGTTCGACAAGGCGGAGAACAAGAACTGGATCCTGTTCTTCGACGAGGCCGACGCGCTGTTCTCCAAGCGCACCGACGTGCGCGACGCGCACGACAAATATGCCAACCAGGAAGTGGCCTACCTGCTGCAGCGGATCGAGGGCTACAACGGCCTGGTGATCCTGGCCTCCAACCAGCGCGCCAATATCGACGACGCTTTCGTGCGCCGCCTGCAGGCGATCATCCCGTTCCCGATGCCGCAGCAGGAGGAACGCTACGAGATCTGGCGCCGCACCTTCCCCGAGCAGATCGCCCTGGCCGGCGACGTCGACTGGCGCAATATCGCCGCGCGCCACGAGCTGACTGGCGCCAATATCCTCAACGTCACGCATTTCTGCGCGATCGAGGCGCTGGCGCGGCAGACGCGCGAAGTGGACCTGCGCAGCCTGGAGGAAGCGATCCGGCGCGAGTACGTCAAGGAAGGGCGGGTGATGTAGGACGCGGCGAGCGCGCGAACAGCACCGCCGCGACGATGCCCGTGCCGACCACCAGCGCCGCGCCGAATTCGCTCGCGTACCAGGCGCCGTTGCCGCTGGCGTCGGTCATCGGATCGAGCAGCCATTGGATGAAGGCGTTGTGCACCGCGTGCAGCGCGATCGCCGGCCACACGGAACCGGAACGCAGGCGCAGCCACGCGGCGATGCCGCCGGTGATCAGCACCATCAAGGTGAAGCAGGTCACCGCATAGGCTTGCGGCGCGGCGCTGTGATAGTCGGCGAAGAAGATCACCGGCATATGCCAGGCGGCCCAGATCAGGCCGCTGAGCAGCACGGTCGCGCCCATGCCGTATTTCTCGTGCAGCGCCGGCACCAGGTAGCCGCGCCAGCCGATCTCCTCGCCTGCGGCGGACGCGGCGCTCTGGATCGCGCCGAAGGTAAGGGTGAGGAAGATCTGCAGCAGGGCCGGGGCGAGCAGGCCGGCGTTCTGCCAGTGCAGGCGCGTGGCACAGTCGCGCGCAAACTCGGCGAAGGCCGCCGGCGCCAGGCCGCTGAGCCATAGCGGGACATAGGCAAGCAGGCTGTAGAGGATAGGCAGCAGATAGCCGGCCGCGACATAGCGCGTGCGGCCCCAGCCAAAGCCGAGCATCGCCACCGAGCGATGGCGCAGCCACGCGGACAGCAGGCCCGCGATGCCCGGTGCCCACATCAGCGAATGCACGACGAAGCCGCGGCCCATGTCCATGGAGCCGCTGCGGGCGAGCAGGACGTAGTACGGCGTGCTGAGCAGGACGACGAGGACGAGGTACAGGGCGACGGGGTAGCGCTTGAGGTCCACGGGCGGCGTCCATTCGGAAGTACCGCTAGGATGCGCCAGCCCCGTCCGCTGTTTAAAGCACCGCTGGCGACCTTGCGCCGGCGGCCGCGCTCAGGCGGCCTGCGTCGCCTCGCCGTCCATGCCTTCGCCTTCCTGTCCGGCCACATGCCGCCGCATCGCCTGCGGCGACTGCCCGAATGCGCGCAGGAAGGCTCGGCGCATGCGTTCGCGATCGGCGAAGCCCACTTCGCGCGCGATCACTTCGATCGGATGGCGCGTCTGCTCCATCATCAGCCGCGCCGCTTCCACGCGCAGATGCTCCACCGCCTTGGCCGGCGACTGGCCGGTTTCCGCGGTGAACGCGCGGCTGAACTGGCGCGGGCTCAAGCTGGCGGCGGCGGCCAGTTCCTCCACCGACAGCGTCGAGCCCAGGTGGCTCTTGGCATAGGTGAGCGCGTTCTGGATGCGGTCGGATTTCGGTTCCAGCTCCAGCAGCGCCGAGAACTGCGACTGGCCGCCGGCGCGGCGGTGGTATACCACCAGTTTCTGCGCGACCTTGCGCGCCACGTCGACGCCGAGGTCTTTCTCCACCATCGCCAGGGCGAGATCGATGCCCGCGGTCATGCCGGCGGAGGTCCAGATATCGCCGTCGATGATGAAGATGCGGTCCTCTTCCACGTTGACCTTCGGGTGGCGCAGCTTGAGCTGCCGCGCGAAGGCCCAGTGCGTGGTGGCGCGGCGGCCGTCGAGCAGGCCGGCCTGCGCAAGCAGGAAGGCGCCGGTGCAGATGGCGGCGACGCGGCGGGTGGTCTTCGGCGCGGCGCGGATCGCTTCGATGAGCTGCGTGGAAGGCGCGGGCACGCCCACGCCGCCGCCGATCAGCAAGGTGTCGAAGTCGTGCGCGTCGATGGCCTCGGTCTGCACGTCCATGCCGAGCGTGTTGCGCACCGGGCCGCCGCGTTCGGACAGCAGATGGATCTCGTAGTTGGTCCGCTGCACGGTGAGGTTGGCGAACTCGAAGACCGAGGCCGCGGCCAAGGTCATGATCTGGAAGCCGGGGAAAAGTACGAAACCGATGCGCTGCATGGCGGACCTCCCGCATGGCATAAAAGGTGGCATCAGCGACATTTAAGCCGAAACCGCTTCGGCTTACAACTAGCGCCACTCGCCGCATACCCGCTGGCGTTGTGGAGATTCCTTCCGATGTCCGCCATTCCCGAGCAGGTGGCCCCCCGGCCGCGCCTGAATATCCTCAAGCCCCTGGCCGGCGCCGTGGTCGCGGCCGGCCTGGCCTTCTACGGCCTCCACTGGTGGACCGCCGGCCGCTTTGTCGAAGACACCGACGACGCCTATGTCGGCGGCGACACCACCGCGATCGGCGCCAAGGTGCCGGGCTATGTGCAGGCGGTGGCGGTGACCGATAACCAGGCCGTGCACCAGGGCGACCTGCTGGTGAAGATCGACGATCGCGACTACCGCGCCGCGGTGGCCAGGGCGGAAGCGGCGGTCGCCGCGCAGCAGGCCGCGCTCGGCAACCTCGATGCGCAGAAGCATCTGCAGGAGAGCGTGATCGCGCAGGCGCAGGCCGCGCTGTCCGCCGCGAATGCCGAAGCGAAGCGTTCGAAGCTCGACGACGCGCGCTACCGCGAACTGGCCGGCCGCGCCGCCGTTTCGGTGGAAAGCGCGCAGCGCGCCGAAGCCACCTTCGCCACCGCCGCGGCGGCCACGCAGCGTGCTGTGGCCGCGGTGCAGGCGGCGCAGCGGCAGCTCGAAGTGATCGACTCGCAGAAGCGCCAGGTCGAAGCCGCGCTGATGCAGGCCAGGGCCGAAGCCGAGTTGGCGCGGCTCAATCTCGGCTACACCGAATTGCGCGCGCCGGTGGACGGCGTGGTCGGCAACCGCCGCGCCCGCGTCGGCACCTACGCCGCCGCGGGCAGCCAACTGCTGGCGGTGGTGCCGGCCCACGGCTTGTGGGTGGACGCCAACTTCAAGGAGGACCAGCTCAAGCGCATGCGCGTGGGCCAGGCGGTGGAAGTGCGCGCGGACGTGATGCCCGGCCGCGTGTTCCAGGGCCACGTCGCCAGCCTGGCGCCGGCCACGGGTGCGCAGTTCAGCGTGCTGCCGCCGGAAAACGCCACCGGCAACTTCACCAAGATCGTGCAGCGCGTGCCGGTGCGCGTCGAACTCAACGGCACGGACGGCGACCTGGGCGTGCTGCGCCCGGGCCTGTCGGTCACGGCACGCATCGATACCAACGCGCCATGAGCCCGGTCGCCCACCTCAGCCCGGGGCAGAAGGTGTTCGCCTTCGCCAGCATGTGCCTGGGGATGTTTATCGCGCTGCTGGACATCCAGATCGTGTCGGCCTCGCTGCGCGATATCGGCGGCGGGTTGTCGGCGGGCGCGGACGACGTGGCGTGGATCCAGACCGCGTACCTGATCGCCGAGATCGTGGTGATTCCGCTCTCGGGCTGGCTGTCGCGCGTGTTCTCCACGCGCTGGCTGTTCGCCGCCTCGGCCGCCGGCTTCACCCTCACCAGCCTGCTGTGCGGCGCAGCCTGGGATATCCAGAGCATGATCGTGTTCCGCGCCGCGCAGGGTTTTCTCGGCGGCTCGATGATCCCCACGGTGTTCACGACCGCCTTCGTGTTCTTCGAAGGCAAGCAGCGCGTGATCGCCGCCGCCACCATCGGCGCCATCGCCTCGCTGGCGCCGACGCTGGGGCCGACCCTGGGCGGCTGGATCACCGACCACTATTCCTGGCATTGGCTGTTCTTCATCAACCTGGTGCCCGGTGCGTTCGTCGCCATCGCCGTGCCGATGCTGGTGAAGATCGACGAGCCGGACCTGTCCCTGCTGAAGTCGGGCGACTGGGCCGGCATCGCGCTGATCGCCGTGTTCCTCGGCTGTCTCGAATACACGCTGGAAGAAGGCCCGCGCTGGAACTGGCTGGAAGACGGCACCATCCGCACCACCGCCTGGGTGAGCCTGGTCGCCGGCGTGCTGTTCGTATGGCGCGGCTTGACCGCGGAGCATCCGGTGGTGGATCTGCGTGCGCTGAAGGAGCGCAACTTCGCGCTGGGCTGTTTCTTCTCCTTCGTCACCGGCATTGGCCTGTTCGCCACCATCTATCTGACGCCGCTGTTCCTCGGGCGGGTGGAGGGCTATAGCGCGTTCCAGATCGGCAAGGCGGTGTTCTCCACCGGCGTGTTCCAGATCCTCAGCATTCCGGTGTACGCCTTTCTGGCCAACCGCGTGGACCTGCGCTGGCTGCTGATGTTCGGCCTGGCCTTGTTCACCGCCTCGATGATCGAGTTCATGCCGATCACGCACGACTGGAGCAGCACCGAACTGCTGCTGCCGCAGGCTTTGCGCGGCATCGGCCAGCAGATGGCGGTGCCGCCGACGGTGACCTTGACCCTGGGCGGACTGGCGCCGGCGCGCCTGAAGCATGCCTCGGGCCTGTTCAACCTGATGCGCAACCTGGGCGGCGCGATGGGCATCGCCGCCTGCGCCACCATTCTCAACGACCGCACCAACCTGCATTTCTTCCGCCTGGCCGAGCACCTGACGCCGGCCAACGAAGCGATGAACAGCAGCTGGGGCGACCTGGCCGGCGCCACCGAAGCGTCCAGCGCCGCCTTGAAACAACTGTGGCAACTGACCTTCCGCGAGGCGCAGACGCTGACTTACGCCGACGCCTTCTTCTGCATCATGCTGTGCTTTGCCGTGGCGACGGTGATGGTCCCGTTGATGCGCAAAGTGCAGCCTCCCACCGGACCCTCCGCCGATGCGCACTAAGCTGCTTTCCTCTCTGCTCGTTCTTGGCCTGGCCGGCTGCACCGTCGGCCCCGACTACGTGAAACCCGCGCTGCCCGCCGCCGGCGCGTTCCATGAAACCGGCGACCTGATGGCGCCCGCCAAAGCCGCGCCGCCGGCGCTGGATACCTGGTGGACCGGCTTCGGCGATCCGCAACTGGTGCGCATCGTGGAGCGCGTGCTGGCGCAGAACCTCGACCTGGCCGCCTCCGCGGCACGCGTGGAACAGGCGCGCGCCGCCGCACGCCACGCCCAGGCCGAGCGCCTGCCGCAAGGCGCGCTCGACGGCAGCGCCGCGCGCGTGCGGCAGTCGGAACTGAGCCCGCTGGGCAGGGTGGCCAGTGTCTTGCCGGGTTACGAGCGCAATCACACGCTGGAAGAAGTCGGCGCGGGAGCGAGCTGGGAGCTGGACCTGGCCGGCGGCCTGCGCCGCGAGTCGCAAGCGGCGGATGCGGAATACCAGGCGGCCGAAGCCAGCCATGCCGGCGTGCGCGTGTCGCTGGCGGCCGAAGCGGCGGATGCCTACTTCCGCGTGCGCGGTGCGCAGGCGCGCATCGCCATTGCCGAAGATCAGATCCGCAACGAGCAGGGGCTGCTCGATCTGGTGCGCCTGCGCCAGCAGCACGGCCTGGGCACCGCGCGCGAAACCGCGCAGGCCGAGGCCCTGCTGCTGCAGGCGCAGGCCACGGTGCCGCCGCTGAAGATCGAGCTGGAGACCCAGTTGAACCGGCTGGACGTGCTGATGGGCGCGGCGCCGGGCACGTATGCGGAAGAGATCCGGCCCGAGCATGCGGCGTTTGCCATTCCGTCGATCGATACCGCCGAAGGTCCGGCTTCGCTGCTGCGCCGCCGGCCGGACGTGATCGCGGCGGAGCGCCATCTGGCGGCGAGCAACGCGCGGATCGGCGCCGCCGTGGCGCAGTACTACCCGTCGTTCTCGCTGTCGGCGCTGCTGGGTGTCAGTTCGATCGCACCGGGAAAACTGTTCAGCGGTTCGGCCGTGCAATCCAGCGGCGCGCTGGGCCTGCACTGGCGCTTGTTCGATTTCGGCCGCGTGGATGCCCAAGTGAGCGCGGCCAAGGGTGCGAATGCGGAGGCGATGGCCGTGTACCGCGGCTCGATGCTGCGCGCCACCGAGGACGTGGAGGACGCCATCGTCAACCTGGTGCAGCTGGAAGCGCGCCATGGCGTGCTCGACAGCGAGGTCGACGCGCACGTGCGCGCACGCGATGCGGCCAAGGATGCCTATACCGGCGGTGCGGTCAGCCTGATCGAAGTGCTGGACGAGGACCGCCAGCTGCTGGAAGCCCGCGACAGCCTCGCGCGCATCCATGCGGACGAGGCGCGCGCGGCGGTGTCGGTATTCCGTGCCCTGGGCGGCGGCTGGAACGGCGCCGCCGCGGGCGAACCGGCCCTCAACGTTGCTGCGTCGCCACGCGCAGGCCGAGCGAAATAAAGATGGCGCCGACGATCTTGCCCTGCCAGCGCGCCAGCCACGAAAGGCGGCCGAGCAGCCGACCCAGCGGCTTGATCGACAGCGCCAGCAAGCTCGTATAGAGCGAGCTGAGCACCACGAAGATCAGGCCGAGCACGGCGAACTGCAGGAAGGTGGAGCCGCGCTCGGGATGCACGAACTGCGGCATGAAGGCGAGGAAGAACAGCGCGGTCTTCGGATTGAGCAGTTCGGCCGGGATCGCCTGCAGGAAAGCCTTGGCCGGTGCGATCGGCGCCACGGCGGGCAGGGAAGGGTTGCCTGGCCTGGCGAGAAAGGCGCGGATGCCGAGATAGATCAGATACGCGGCGCCGACGTATTTCACCGCGTTGAAAGCGAGCGCGGAGGTCATCAGCACCGCGGAAAGACCTACGGCCGCGAACAGCGTGTGGCCGAAGTCGCCCGCGGCAATGCCAAGGCCGGTGAGCACGCCGGTCTTGCGTCCGCCCTGGATGGTGCGGCTCACCACCAGCAGCACGGCGGGGCCGGGGATCAGGAACAGGCCGAGCACGACGGCGATGAAGGTGCCGAGGGTGGGGAGGTCGAACATGGCGGGCTCCGGCGGGTGGGCGAGCTGCATGAATCCCTGGCGCGGCTTTCAAGTCAAGCGCCACCCGACCACCACCGTCATTCCGGCGTAGGCGGGGTCGTTATATGAGGGGCCGTCATCATCCCGAAAACACCCCCGCGTAGACATACCCATCACAAACCCAAGCGCAGATTGCGAAGGTTTCGTGAGCGCAAAGCGGCGAACACGGACGTCAACCACAGGGGGCGACACCATGTCATTCAAGATTCTCTGCTGCGACGGCGGCGGCATCCGCGGCGTGATCACCGCGCTGCTGATCCAGGACCTGGACACCAGCTTCGGCATCATCAAGAGCGCCGACGGCTTCGCCGGCACCTCGACCGGCGGGCTGATCTCGCTGGGGCTGGTGAACAACGTGGATATCGGCAGCATCGTCGATCTCTACCAGCACGACGGCTCCACCATCTTCACGCCCAATGGCTGGCTGCTCGATGCGCAGGCCAAGCAGCGCGACAAGGCGCCCGCGCAGACCGCGGAAGACCTGCTGGGCAGCGGCCCGGGCATCTTCAGCTGCCAATACGTCAACACCGGCCTGCAGTCGGTGGCCAGGAAGCTGGTGGGCACCGGCCCGCTGTCGTCGGCGAGCCGCTTCGTGGCCGTCAACTCGGCGCAGCTGTGGGATGCCAGCGCCAACAGCTGGATGCCGCGCACCATCTCCAACGGCAAGAACAACGCATTCCGCAACATCAGCATGGTGGACGCCGCGCTGGCTACCTCCGCCGCGCCGACCTACTTCCCGCCGTATGCCGTGGGCGACTTCGGCTACTTCGCCGACGGCGGCACCTTTGCCAACAACCCGTCGATGGCGGCGATCGTGGAGGCGGTCTACCAGGGCTACGCCAGCGGCCCGTCGGACATCGTCATGCTGTCGCTGGGCACCGGCGCCAACCCGGTCGGCGTGCCGATGAACTCGGTCTCCGACCCCTTGGACTGGGGCGTCACGCACTGGTTGTGGCCTTTCAGCGACGGCACGGTGCCGGCCACCGCGCTGCTCAATCTCACCATGGATGCCACCGCGGCACTGGCGGCGGTGCAGGCCGGCCAGATGCTGGGCGGCAACTACATGCGCGGCAACGTGCCGCTGACCCAGCCGTTCGCGCTGGACGACTACAAGAACGTGGGCGAGCTGGTCAGCGCGACGCAGAACTACATCAAGCACTCCAGCGACTGGCAGAAGGTGCGCACCTGGGTGGGAAACAGTTGGAAGTAATGGCGATGAAGCTTCTGCTCACCTCCGGCGGCGTCAGCAACCCGAGTATCCGCAATGCGCTCGAAGACTTGCTAGGCAAACCCATCGCCGAGTCCACCGCGCTGTGCATCCCCACCGCGATGTACGGCATGCTGCCGCGGACCGCGGTGATGACCTGGCGGCAGATCGCCGGACAGACGCCCACGCCGATGGTCGAGCTGGGATGGAAATCCGTCGGCATGCTCGAGCTGACCGCGCTGCCCAGCATCGACAGGGACAACTGGGTTCCGCTGGTGCGGGAGACCGATGCCTTGCTGGTCTGCGGCGGCGACGCGCTGTATCTGCACCACTGGATGCGCGAGTCCGGCCTGGCGGAGCTGTTGCCGTCGCTGGGCCGGACGGTCTATGTAGGACTGAGCGCCGGCAGCATGGTGATGGCGCCCCAGGTCGGCGCGGAGTTCATCGGCTGGAAGCCGCCCGCCGGCGGCGACAGCGCGCTGGGCCTGGTCGGCTTCTCGATCTTCCCGCACCTGGACAACCCCATGTGCCCGGACAACACCATGGCCGACGCCGTGAAGTGGGCCGCGCGGCTGCCGGTGCCGGGGTATGCGCTCGACGACGACACCGCCATCAAAGTGGTGGATGGTGTCGTCGAGCTTGTCTCCGAAGGACAGTGGAAGCTCTTCGAGCGTTAGCCGGCGAGGCCGTGCGCGGCCGGTTTCGCTTCCGCTCGCTACTTCGGCGGCGGCAGCCGCGACGCATGGCTGGCCACGATCACCCAGCCCTCCGGCTTGCGCACATAGGTGTCGGTGAACTGGAAATCCAGCGCATAAGGCTTACCGTCGCTCTTGCCTTCGACGCGGGTGATGCCGGTGACCACCGCCGCATCGCCATACACGCGCACCTTCGAATCGCGGTTGCGGAACACGTCGTACTTCGTGCCGCTGCGCAGGTCGGCGACCTCGTCGGCGCGCGTGGTGACCTTGCCGGTGGAGCTGGTGAGGGTGAAGGTCGGGTCCAGGTGCTGCTCCAGCCAGTTCGCGTCTTCGCGTTCGAAGGCGGCGCAGATATCGCGTTCCGCCTGGAGGATCTGCTGGACGTCGTCCTTCGGTGCGGATCGTGCCGGCGTGCCGGCCAGCAGAAGCACGGGAAGCAACAGCGCGGGAAGGGCGGCGATGGCACGCATGGTCTGTTCCGGTTCGAGGCGGCGGCCCTGTATAGCATGCGCGGCGCTTCGCCAGCGCCGGTCAACTGGCGCATGCTGCGGGGATGGACGAGTTCATCCAGCCCCGCACGCTGGGCCGCGGCCGCAGCTACGTCTATATGCTGCCGTGCCGCGACCAGGACCTGCTGAAGATCGGCTTCTCGCGCGAGCCGCTGCTGCGTTTCCGCACGCTGCATCCGCGCTTCTTCGATTACTTCGACCTGGAGCGCGGCCTGCTGCTGGAAGTGGAGCGCGTGGCGCAGGCGCGGGCGATCGAGCGCGACATCCTGCAGCGGCATGCGCCGGAGCGTTCGCCCGCGCCGCTCGCCGTGCCGGATCAGGCAGCGGGCTATACGGAGTGGTTGCGCGGCGTCGAACCGGAAGTGACGGCGCGCCTGCACGAAGTGGCCGGACGCGACGCCTTTCCGCTGCACGGCCTGCGCGACTGGATAAGGCAGATGTTCGACGCGCAGTCGGACCGGCTGTACGACCTGTCGTCGAAACTGCTCGAAGCGATCGAGTACGAGACGTTCAACGTGCCCGAAGCGTTGTCCACGCGGCAGGCGGCGCGCTCACTGGCGTATGTGCTGGACGCATGCGAAGCCGTCGGCATCGACATGACCGCAAGGTTTCCGCAAGCCGTGCTGGCCTGGCGAAAGTTTGCGCCGGGATGACGGTTCGCGCTGCCATGTCGAACTGCGACGCAGCCCGCACTCGCCCCCGAAGCGCCTAGACATCTTCATCACAACCCCGAGCGCACATTCCTGCGGCCCACGTACGCAATGTCGTGGGTTTCCACGGACAGGGGGAGTCATGAAGCGCACCACGCATCTGCTGCTGTAGGCCTGCTGCGCCTTCGACCCTGAAGCCGTGCGCGTTCGCGCATGGTTTTTCGTCGCATGTCCATCGCGGCACGGGCACGTGCGCCCGCGCGGGTGCGCCTGCGCCTGCCGCAGGAAGCTGCGCCCGGGGCCGGGCTTCGCCGTTCGTCATCACCCGAGCCACAACAACGCACCACCACACACAAGGAGAGTTGCATGAGTACATGTAAGGGTACGCATGAAGGTGTAGCTCGACACGGTCCACGAACGTCGCGATGGTGGCGCAGGCTCGCCGTCGCGCCGGCCTGCCTGACCCTGCTGGGCCTGGCGATGGCCGAACCCGCCTCGGCGGCGATCCGCCACGGCCTGACCTGGCGCGTGCTGGAACAGCAGGGCGCCTACGTGCATGTCGGCCGCGACGACATCACCAATGCCTACCAGGGCGACACCCCGGTCGATCAGATGCTGCCGATCCTGTGCGTGTACAAGGACGGCCGCGCTGCGCCGGGCGGCATCACCTTCGACTACAGCAACGGCTGGGTGCAGGGTGCGCTGCAGCTCAGCGGGCCGATCACCGGCAGCGCGCTTACCTCGCAGGCGCAGGCCGACGGCATCTGCGCCAGCCAGCTCGGCGCCGGCTGGCGCATGGCGGAATTCCACGACGGCGGCGGCGGCTGGTCGTACTGGGGTACGGGCCAGTTGCCCACCGACACGCGCTTCTGGGTGGCCATCAACGACCAGCCGGCCAATCCGTGGAACTCGGCGGGCGATCCGCCGCCGGTGGATCCGCAGGATCCCAACTTCAACCAGCAGACCGTGCAGACCGGCGCGGGCTGGAAGCTGGTGCAGACGGCCGGCACGCTGGACGACACCGGCGCCGCCTTCAACGAGCAGTTCTACCAGGTGGACGGCGCGGCCGGCTTGAATGCCTCGCCCCTGCCGCAGCAGCTGAAAGATGCCATCGCCGCCGATATCGCCGCCACGCCCGCGGGCGAAGCGGTGAGCTATTCGGTGAGCAAGACGATTGCCGACGAAGTGGCGCTGTCGGCCATGCAGGGCAGTCCCACCCAGCGGCTGATCGATCTGTCGGCGCAGGCGGATTCCGCCTCGATGATGGCGTCGAGCAATGTCAGCCGCATGGGCATCCTCGGTTGCGGTGACAAGGACATCACCAAGAACAAGGCCTTCAACTGGGGCTCGCCGATCAACAGCAACTACAACCTGGGCGACGCCAGCAGCGGCTTCACCGGCAACGTGACCTTGTCGGGCACCGCCAACGTCAACGCCACCGGCGAAATCCAGATCACGCTCAAGCGCACGGGCATCTGGTTCGTGTGCGTGCCGTACGGCGTGAAGTTCCGCTACGCGCGGGTGAACGGTACGGCCAAGATCGACCAGGGCGCGACGGTGAGCGGTTCCATCACCTATGCCAACCCCAAGGCCTGGGAGTGGCAGATCGCCAAGCCCTTCCTGTTCTCGATCAACTTCATGGCCGGCCCGATCCCGGTGCATATCGGCTTCAACCTGCCGATCACCGCGGGCTTCGACAAGAAGGGCATCACCGCGACGGTGACCGGCTCGGTGACCTACAGCGGACGCAGGATGGTGTCCGGCTACTTCGACTACAACTGCACCAGTTCGGGTTGCACGGGCAGCCAGTCGCTGGATACCACAGACCTTGGCACGCAGCCGGTGACGGCCAGCGTTTCCGGACGCTTCCAGCCTTCGCTGTATGCGCAGGTGGCGTTCCGCGGTTATCTGTACAGCGACAGCTTCGCCTATGCGCAGGTCGGCATCCGCCCGTACATCATGGGTGACCTGTGGGGTTTCTACGGCAACAACTGCGGCGATGCGGATGGCGACGGCACGTTCGAAACCGTCGACGCGCTGACCTTCGACCTCGATTGGCAGCTGAAGGTGACCGGCCAGGCCGATACCTTCATCACCAAGGAATGGCGCAAGGACATCTACACCTCGCCGCGCTGGCACGTGGCGTACTGGGATCTGCTGGGCGGTGCCGGTTCGCGTGCCGTCACGCCGATGGCGGTCGGTCCGGCCACGGTGCCGGCGGGTGCGGCGCAGACCTATACGGCGAAGATGCGCTCGTGCTGGCCGTATGCCGACAACGTCAACTTCTCGGTGGATTGGGGCGACGGCAGCGCCGCGTCGGCGGTGAGCGGTCCGGCCGCCACCGGCGTCAATGCCTCGCACACCTGGGCCGCGACCGGTTCGCCGCTGCTGCGCGTGACGGCGCTGAGCGACGCGCACGGCCGCAACCTGGGCAAGGCCACGCAGCGCACGGTGACGGTGAACAACGCGCACGTGCACCTGGGCCTGACCTGGAAGCTGATCGGCACCAACGGCTCGTACTCGCACGTGGGCATCGACTCGACCAGCAACCCGTACCAGGGCGACACCAACCCGGCCACCGCGCTGCCGGTGCTGTGCCTGCGCCAGGACGGCCGCGCCGCGCCGCCGGGGATGACCTTCGACCCGTACAACAATGGCTGGGCGAAGGGCGAGATCCGCCTGACCGCCCCGGTGCAGGGCTTGTCGCTCACCTCGCGCGCGGTGGCCGACAACCTGTGCGCCTCCACCTTCGGCAGCGGTTTCCGCATGGGCGAGTTCCATGACGGCGGCGGCGGCTGGACCTGGTGGGCGCAGGGCGTGATCAGCGGCGCCAGCCGGTTCTGGGTGGCGATCAACGACCAGCCGGCGAACCCGTGGAACTGATCCGGGAGCGGATGTTCTAGTTCCATCGTTCGTCGGGGTGCCATGACGCGAGCATCGGGATGCTTGCGGCATGGCACCTTTTTTTGTGGGCGGTATGGAAATGACTGGAGCTTGTCCGCGAAGCGCCGATCAGGCCGTGGCTGCGCAGCGGCGGGCATTGTTCACCGGACGAGGGGGCTATCTTTTTTTCCCATGGAGGCGCCGGTGCCGGCGTAATGCGAGCGCCGTGCCAAGGGCGGCGGGCATGGAGTTGCCGTGGCAGTCGGTTCAATCCGTGGGAGAGCGATCATGAGCATCCGCAAGCATGTAGTCCGATATGTTTTCAACCTTCGCGGCAGCAGGCTGCTTCAAGCGCACGCGGCGTCCCTGCGGGGGGCGATGCGATGCTGGCGCGGACTCGTCATTGCGCCGGCTTGCATGAGCGTGGGGCTGGCCATTGCGGCGCCCCCTGCGCCGGCCACTCACAAAGGCATGACCTGGACCTTGCTGGGCGCCCAGGGCTCGTTTTCGCACGTCGGTTTCGACGATCACCAACATTCCAATCCGTTGTTCGGCGATACCGAACCGCATATCTCGCTGCCCGTGCTTTGCCTGAGGCAGGATGGCCGTGCGGCGCCGTCGTCGATCGCTTTGGACAAATACAGCGGATGGGCGCAGGGCGAGATCCGCCTGACCGGGCCGGTGGCGGGCGCCACGCTGACGTCGCGGACCGTGGCGGACAACCTCTGTTCCGGCAAGTTCGGCGAAGGCTTCCGGATGGCCGAGTTCTATGACGGAGGCGGCGGTTGGGCATTCTGGGCGGAGGGCCCCATCAGCGGCGCGAGCCGGTTCTGGGTGGCGAACGACAGCCAGCCGGCCAACCCGTGGAACGTGGACCGGGTGGAGTGAGGTTCCGTTCTGGTCCGGGCGGTATCGCCGCGCGGCCCGTCCCGTCGAATTGATTCCGCCGTCTTGAGGTGGTGGAAAGGCCTTGCGGCGGATGTCATCGACATCCACCGCAGGGCAACTGGCATGTGCTGCGCGTCGTGACAGACGAATCCGCATCACAGATGGCCCAGGCACTGCATCCCGGTTTGATAAGACTGGCCCTATTTGACCGGCGAATGTCCTCTTTCCGACCGTGCGTTCCCGTATGCTCCGCGCGAAAAATTGTCCCCAGCCCGGATGACGCGCCGCTACTGCAGCGGCGAGGGCGCAAGGGGAGAGTCGAACAGCCGGCGGCGCGGCCATACGCCACCCATGCCAGGTAGGCACAACGTCGACGCGTTGATCGCATGGACGATCCCACGGAACGTGCAGGTTGAGGATACGGACTTGCAGCAGCTCCAACCCAGAAGACCGCCCGCCAAGCGCCATCAGCTCAAGCGGCTGCAACTGCGCCGCAACCAGCTCGAGCGCCTGCAGCACAAGAAGCGCCAGCACCGCATCCAGCTGTTGCAGCAGCAGCGCACCCAGCTGCTGGCCCGGCTGGCGCAATTGATCATCGACATCCTGCGCAGCGGCCTGCAATGGCAGCTGGCATGGGAGGGCGCGCCCAGGCCGGCGCCGAAGAGCGTGGCGCGGCGCGCCACCATCGTGCGCGCACCGGTCTCCGGCGTGGTCGCCAGCGTGCTGCCGCGCGAGTGCCTGCAGGATGTGCAACTTACCGGTGCGCCTGCCGCTTCCGCCTCCCGCTTGCTGGCGGAACTGTGGGTGGACAAACCCTCGCTGGATTTCATGCGCAAGGGCGCCGTGGTGGTGATCCGCTATCGCGCCTTCCCGCACCAGCGCTTCGGGCGCTACAGCGGGCGCGTGCTGTCGCGTTCGCTGCTGGCGATCTCGGCCAACCGCGCCACGCGGCTATTGGGGCGTCCGACGGACGGGCCGCGTTTTCGCGTAAGGGTGTGGCTGGACCAGCACAGTTCGATCATCGACGGCCGCACCGAGCCGCTGATCCCGGGCATGACGCTGGATGCGGACATCCTGCTGGAGCGCCAGCAGCTGGCCGAGAGCTGAGGCTTTAAGTCAGGCCGGCCGTTCGAGCGGATACCACGGCTGGCACGACAGCGTGCTGCCGGTGATGTTGATGAAGTCGATGAAGTCCCGCGTATGCGGTGCCGCCACGTGCGCGTCGAGCGCGGCCTTGTCGGCGAACACTTCGTGCACCACGAACTTGCCCGCATCGGTGGCGTGCGCGTGCAGCTGGAATGCCAGGCAGCCCGGTTCGGCCCGCGTATGCCGCGCCAGCACGTCGAAGGCCTGCAGGAAACGCTCGCGCCAGTCCGGCGCGACGGTGGGGTAGGCGAGCACGGTGATGGGGCCCTGCATGGATGGCCCCGGCGCGCCGCCGTGCGCGCTCACGCTTCTTCCGCAGCGGCCGGCAGCAGCAGGGTGTGGCGGGTGTGACGGACCTTGGCTTCGAGATAGCGCAGGTTGTGCCGGCCGGAAAACACGCCGGTGGGGCGCACGGCCGCCACTTCGATGCCCAGCGCTTCCAGCTGCGCACGCTTGTCGGGGTTGTTGGTGATCAGGGTGATGCGGCTGAGGCCCAGCGCCTTCAGCATCTCGGCGGCGGCGGTGTAGTCGCGCTCGTCGTCGCCATGGCCCAGCGCGCGGTTGGCGGCGTAGGTGTCGTGGCCCTGTTCCTGCAGGCGGTAGGCGTCGAGCTTGGCGTACAGGCCGATGCCGCGGCCTTCCTGGCGCATATAGAGCAGATACCCGCCTTCCTCGTGCAGGCGCGTCAGCGATTCCTGCAGCTGCGGGCCGCAATCGCAGCGCGCCGAGCCGAGCACGTCGCCGGTGGTGCATTCCGAATGCAGGCGTACCAGCGGCGCGTCGGCCGTGCCGGCGCCCAGGCGCAGGGCGAAATGCTCCTTGCCGTCGGACAGGCCGTGGAAGCTGTACATCAGGCCGGCCGCCTCGCGCCCGTCGGCGAGATGGAGCGGCAACTGCGCGGTGGTGCGCACGCTGGGCGTCTTGTCGAGCGGAACGGCGTGCACGCAGGAAGAGGACATGGAGATGATCTCGAGGCTGGGGGAGGCCGCGTCTATAGATGGGGATGATCAGGTGTGTGCTCAACGCACCCTGATTGGTTGTATAAGGCGCGCCCGGCGGAACCAACAGGCCTGCATCGGGAACACAGCGTTCGCCTGGGCGGCCGTGATTCGATCTCTCAGGGCTTTGAGACAACGCGCCATTCTAACGTTTCGCCCGGGCGCCGGCTCCCGCAACGAGGCCCCAAATGACTGGGCGCCAGCGCCGCCGCGGTGGACATGGGCACCTATACTTTCAGGCTGAGCAAGAACAGCAAGGCGCGGAAAGCGCTGGCACGCTACACCTATGTCTACAAGAGGACCGACGGCCAGTGGAAAATCATCAATCACCCTTCCTCGCCAATGCCGGAACACGTTTCGTGATGCGCGAGGGCGGTGCGGCGGGCCTGGGGCGCAGGTTCGCCAAGGCGTGGCGGCGCTCCTGCATCGGCCTGGCCGGGACGATGGCGGCGATGTCGGCGGCGGCGGGCGAAGCGCCTGCCACCAGCGGAGCGTTCGTCGACCTGCGCTATCGCTACAGCAACCTGTATTCGCAGTCGGCGCCGCTGCGCGGGCATGCCAATACAGTGCGCCTGCAGTTCGGCTATCGCTGGGCGCTGGGCAACGGCTGGAGCGCCTACGCCGAAGGCACCGCGGTGCGTTCGCTGTTCGGGCGCCAGTACGACGACACTTCCGGCCGCCGCCTGCCATACCCCGTCGAGGCCGATCCGAAATCGACCGGCCTGACCAATGCCTGGCTGGAATACCGCAACGACGACGTGCGCGTGCGCGTCGGCCGCCAGTACGTGGTGATGGACGGCGGCCGCTTCATCAGCAGCAACGGCTGGCGGCAGACCTCGCAATCCTTCGACGGCGTGGGCGTGGCCTGGAAGGCGTGGGAGGGTGCGGAACTCGGTTACCACTGGCTGGACCAGGTCAACCGCACGGTGGGCGAGGATTTCCCCGACCGCCAGCAGCGCCGCTGGAAACTCAGCGCGCATCTGCTGCACCTGGATCAGGCCTTGCCGCTGGGCAAGCTCACCGCCTACGGCTATTTCATCCGCAACAGCACGCGGCCGGCCAATTCGGTGCGCACGCTGGGCCTGCGCTGGAGCGGTACACGCAAGCTCGGACCCGAGGGCGCCAGCCTGGGCTGGGTCGCCGACGTGGCCCGCCAGCACGACTACGGCAACAACCCCGCGCATTTCAGCCTGGGCTATCACCTGGCCGAAGTGAGCTACGGCTACGCACCGTTCTCGCTCAAGGCCGGCGAGGAGCGTCTGGACGGTAACGGCCGCACGCCGCTCAACGTCGCCTACGGTGCGGCGCGAGCCTTCAACGGCTGGGTCGGTGCGTTCCGCATTCCCGTGGCGGGATTGCGCGACCGCTACGCCGGCGCCTTCGGCAGCCTGCCGCTCGCGCGCAAGGCAAGCTGGCAGGTGGTCTATCGCCACTTCACCCCGGTGCTGGGCGGGCCGGCGCTGGGCAACGAGTTCGATGCCGGCGTGCTGTTCGACGTGGGCAGCGGCGTGACGCTGGAAATGCAGTACGGCGACTACCGCGCACGCGGCTATGGCGTGGACGAGCGCAAGCTCTGGCTGATCGCGCAGTACCGCTTCGGCCGCCAGCCGTAAACAGCGGGAGCCAACTTCCGGCACTTATCGCCTCGTCTGCCTTGCGTCGATAAGTCTGGGCTGGCAAGTGCGCGGCGCGCACTCCGGGCGGAGGTGGGGCATGGCGAGCAGGCGTCGTTTCGTACAAGGCATGGCGGGTGCGCTGGCCGGCGCGTGGCTGGCGCCTTCGCTGCTGGCGGCGCAAGCCGGGGCGGACAAGGGCGCAGGCAAGAGTGTGAAGGCGGTCGTCGACGATTTCGTCAAGGCGAACGGCTTTCACGGCGTCATCCATCTGGTGCGCAAGCAGCGGGTGGTGCTGTCCGAAGCCTTCGGCATGGCCGATGTGGAAGGGGGGCGCCGCGCCACGGTCGACACGCTCTATCCCCTGGCATCGATCAGCAAGTGGTTCGTCTCGGTGGCCATCTTGCGGCTGGTCGAGCGGGGCAAGCTGGCGCTGGACGGATCGATCGGCGACTACCTGGACGGCTATCGCGCCGACAACGGCGCCAAGGTGAAGCTCAAGCACCTGCTGTCCAATTGCAGCGGCATTCCCAATGGCTTTTCGCCGCACGTCAAGGCCGATCCGGCGATATGGACCAAGCCGTACACCACGGGCGAGGCGATCGAGGCGTTCTGTTCGGGCGACCTGGCGTTCGAGCCGGGCAGCCGGTTCTCGTACGACCTGACCAACTGGATCCTGGTCAAGGGCATCGTCGAACACGTCACCGGCCAGGAGTTCGCGCAGGCTATCGATGCGCTCGTACTCACGCCGCTGGGACTCAAGCACGTACTGCCGCGCTACACCGACGAGGCGCGCGCCCAGGTTGCCGTCGGCTACGCCACGATCGAGCCGCCGGTGCGCAAGATGAATCCGCAACTGGTGTACATGGTGGCGTCGGGTGGCTATTGCGGCACGGCGACCGATCTCGTGCGCGCGGCCGACGGTGTTTACGGCGGTTCGCTGCTGAGCGAGGCATCGCGCAAGACGCTGAGCACGATCCTGGTGCCGACGGAATCGTATGCGCTGGGTGGCCGCGTCAAGACCGTGCAGGCCGATGGCGCGGCACGGGCATTTGCATGGGAGACGGGGCGCACCGACGGCTACCGCTCGCTGCTGGCGCACCGGCTCGACGGCCAGGCCACCCTGGTGCTGCTCAACAACACCGACCTGAGCCAGAAGACCATCGACGAGTTCGGCGAAGCGGTGTTCGCGGCCGGAGCGCAGGCATAAAAAAAGCGGGGAATAGTGCTGTTCCCCGCCGCTTCCAGAGTATAGCGCACCCCCGGGCTTGCCGTAAGGCCGGGGGCCAGGCGCAGCATCGCCGGCCTTGTCGGTATCGACAGCCTTGGGAGCGATGCGATGGCAGAGCACGATGTGGTGATCGTCGGCGGTGGCCCGACGGGTTTGATGCTGGCCGGTGAACTGGCCCTGGCGGGCATCGATGTGGCGATCGTCGAGAAGCGCGCCAACCAGGATCTGCCCGGTTCGCGCGCGGGCGGCCTGCATGCGCGCACGCTGGAAGTGTTCGACCAGCGCGGCATCGCCGACTGGTTCGTGGCGGAAGGCAAGCCGCACCCGCACGCGTATTTCCATGTCGCGCTGGACGTCAGCGACTTTCCCACGCGGCACAACTACGTGCTCGGGCTGTGGCAGAAGCATATCGAGCGCATCATGGCTAGCTGGATCGCCGCGCTGCCGGTGACGTTCTATCGCGAGCGCGAGGTGGCGGGTTTCGAGCAGGACGACAGCGGCGTCAGCGTAGCGCTGGCCGATGGCGGTTCATTGCGCGCTTCGTACCTGGTCGGCTGCGATGGCGGCCGCAGCATCGTGCGCAAGACGGCGGGCATCGCATTCGCCGGCTGGGATGCCACCAAGAGCTGGCTGATCGCCGAAGCCTCGATGCGCGAGGAACCCGCCTGGGGTTTCCGCCACGATGCGATCGGCACGCACGGCATCGGCAAGGCCGAGGACGGCCGCGCGCGCATCGTGCTGACCGAGGCGCGGCTGAACTCGGCCGGCGACCCGTCGGTGCAGGAAGTAAGTGCCGCCCTGGCCACCGTCTACGGCACCGACTTCGGCATCCACGATGCCAGCTGGGTGTCGCGCTTCACCGATCTCAGCCGCCAGGCCGCGGCGTATCGCGAGTGGCGCGTGCTGCTGGCCGGCGACGCCGCCCACGTGCATCCGCCGATGGGCGGGCAGGGACTCAACCTGGGCGTGCAGGACGCGGCCAATCTCGGCTGGAAGCTGGCGCAGGTGATCAAGGGCACGGCGCCGGACCGCCTGCTCGATACCTATCAGGCCGAACGCCACCCGGTCGCCGCGCGCGTGCTGCGCAACACCATGGCCCACGTCGCGCTGCAGCGCAGGGACGAGCGCAGCCTGGCGCTGGACGAATACCTCACCGAATTCCTTGCCATGGACGAACCGCGCAAGCGCATGGCGGCGGAGGTGACCGGGCTGGGCATCCGCTACGACTTCGGCGAAGGGCATCCGCTGCTGGGACGGCGCATGCCCGACCTGGACCTGCTCACCGCCGGCGGCCCCTTGCGCGTCTTCAGCCTGCTGCACGAAGCGCGCCCGCTGCTGCTCAACTTCGCCGCGCGCGGCGCGCTCGATGCGGCGATCGCGCCGTGGTCCGATCGCCTGCGCCGCGTCGATGCAGGCTGCGAAGGGCCGTGGGAACTCCCCGTGCTGGGCTGCGTCGACGCGCCGTCCGCGGTGCTGATCCGTCCCGATGGCTATGTGGCGTGGGTGGGGCAAGGCTCAGCGGATGGGTTGGCCCATGCCGTATGCAGCTGGTTTGGCGCTCCATCAGCTAGCTCGCCGTAGACCTCGCGCGAGCGCCGTGGGTTCACACGAAGCCTGATTTGAAATGGCTGGCGCCAGCGGCAAGGGCGATAAGGCAGTTCCGCAAGAAATCGGTTGGATCACTTGGCCAGAAATGGTTGCGATGACTAGGGGTAGTCTGATTTTCTTGAAAAGCCGTTTCTACGCCGTTTTTCGAATGCGCTCGACGGACACAATCGAGACTCCCATCAACGTTGCACTTTGCGGGGTGGTAGTCATGAAAGTTCTATTCAGCAGCTCGATGATTCTTGGTCTTGTTCTGGCGGCGCCGGTCTCTGCGGTAACGGTCGATCAGGCTACCTTCAAGAAATACGGCGGCCGCCTCGATCGGGTGGCGGAGAGCATCCGGGAGCAAGGCGTTTTCGACACTTTGCGGCAATTCAGCTATGCAAAGCCATGGCTGGCCGTAGGGCAGATTGAAGTAAAAAAGGAAAACCTGATTAACAATTGCACCGCCACATGGATCGGTGAGGAAACCCATTGGAGCTATATCCTCACGGCGGCGCATTGCCTGCCAAAAATGGAAAGCACCTCGAAGTTGATGTACGTGAGCTTCTTCGGCTCAAGCTATGTCATTGCTGAAGGGATGGGCAGGGCTTTCGTGCCTCCCGAGTACGTCGGCAACGAGAACAATCAGGATATCGGTGCTTATGCGGATATCGCGATTCTAAGGCTGCCGCGCCTGAGGACGCCGCGGGACGATGCCGGGGCTCCGCTGGAACAACCCATCATCAAGGACACGCCGGATAGAACCGAGGATGGAGTGACGACCATGTTGGTCGGCTATGGACAATGGGGAGTGGGCGACGATGTACGTAGCGACTACCTGCCAAAGACCGGTGGCAGAAGACTGTACGGCCGCAACATTGGCCGACTCATGCCGGAGTACGTTCCGCACCACCCTGATGCGATCCTCATTCCCTATGATCCCGTCGGGCCATCGCGGTACTGGGCAAGCCCCCAGCGTGGCGACAGCGGTTCGGCTTTGTGGCAGTTCCAGAATGGAAAGCCCACCATCGTGGGAGTAGCCGTCAGGTTCACCCAATGGGTGATCGAGGGGGAGGACACCAACGCTCTGGCTGTACGTGCATCTGCCCGCGCTGGTTGGATCAAGGGAATTTTTCCCGGGGTTCGCCTGCTTTCCCGTGAAAGGCCGAAGGGGTGCATTGTTCTGGCAGATACGCAGAACGCAGCGTTGAGGCGTTCGTTCTGTCTCAAGCCAGGCGAGGTGTCGGCGAAGGTCCCCGACTGGATCTACGGGAAGAAAGTCGACGTGCAGGCCGATAGCGGAGTGACCGTGACGCTCTCCCCGATGGACAACCTGTCCTTCAACCGCGTAGCCAGTTTCAATGGAACGGTTGAAAACCTGTTGCTGCAGAACATAAAGGCCGCCAACGGCCAGTATCTGAACTTCTCCATGCCACGGTCGATACGGGTGGACAGCGGTAGCGCCAAACCACTGGGATGCATCGTCAGCCTGATGTCGGCCGAGACGTACTGTCTTCCTCCCGGCAACGTGGCGCTGAGGTATCTGCCGGACTGGATCAGAAAGGATGACGTGCTGGTACAGGCCGATTCCGGTGCGAAGGTGGTTCTCTACGACGAACGCAACCGTGGTGCCTCCTTCAATGGCACGGTGCAGAATCATGATCTGATGCGCGTGCTCTCCTCGCGCGGGGAGTACATCGATCTTTCCCAGCCGACCTCGATAGCAGTCATCAAGCCATAGGCTTGCCGGCGCGCCGGCGATGTCCCGCTCAAGCCCATGGAGGGTGGGGCATCGCCGGTTATGGTGCCCGACGCACGGCGTTCGTGTTGATCAACGTCAGAACGCCGTGCTGCGGCCTTGCCTGTTCGTCCACGGCTTCTGTTCCCGCAATGGATGGCTTTCGAGAAACTCCATGCGCGGTGCCGGATGCATCAGGAAGTTCTGGTGCGAGATATTCCAGGCATAGGCGCCGGCCAGGGGAAACAGCAGGCAGTCGCCGATCGCCAGGGCCTCCACCGGTTGCGCGCGCGCCAGTACGTCCTTGGGCGTGCACAGCTGGCCGACCAGGGTGACGCGTTCGTTTTCGATAACCGCGGCGCGCTGGCCGCGCAGGATGCGGAACGGATGGTCGTGGCCTTGCGCGGGCGGCGTGCGGAAATGATGGGTGCCGCCGCGCGCCACCGCGAAGTACTCGCCGTGGCTGCGCTTGATGTCGATGACTTCCATCGCATACCAGCCGCAGGCGACGCTGACGTAGCGGCCCGGTTCGAAGCGCAGCTTCAGGCCATGCGCATGCTGGCGCAGCACCTCGCGCAGGCCGGTGCAGAACCCCAGCCAGTCGAAGGAGGCCGACGGTTCGGCGTAGTCGACGCCGAAGCCGCCGCCAGCGTTGACCGTGCCGATATCCAGGCCGTAGGCGGCTTTCCAGCGCTGCGCGATATCGAGATAGGCGCGCACCAGGGCGAGCTGCATCTGCGCGTCCTTCTGGTGCGACATCAGATGGAAATGGAAGCCTTCCAGCCGCAGCGCGGGATGCTCGCGCAGGATCGCCACCGCCTGCGGCAGATCCTGCTCGTCCATGCCGAACGGCGTGGGCTTGCCGCCCATCATCAGGCGCGTGTCGCCGACGCCGGGCACGGCGATGTTCATGCGCAGGAAGATCGGCACCGGCCTGCCGCCGCGCTCGGCGATGGACGCGAGGCGGGCGAGTTCGCCCAGGCTTTCCACGTGCAGCGTGCAATAAGGCAGCGATGCGGCAAGGGCCAGTTCGCTGTCCAGCTTGCCGGGGCCGCCGAACAGCAGGGGATGATCCGCCTGCTGCTCGTGCAGCCAGCGCAGTTCGCCGCCGGAGGCCGCTTCGAAGCCGTCCACCCACGGCGCCACGGTCTGCAGCACCGGCGCCTCGGGGTTGGCCTTGGCGGCGTAGTACAGCTCGCAGCCTTCGGGCAGCGCTTCGCGCATCCAGCGCACATGCTGCTGCAGCGCCTGCAGATCGTAGAGGTAGGCGCAGATCGGTTCGGGCGATTCGGCGCGCCATTGGGCGATCTGCGCTTCGATGCGTTCGGGTGGGCAATGCAGGGTCATGCGTGGATACCTGGTCGAAGCGGGATTCAAGCCACCTGGCGCGCGGCGGCCGGCGGGCTGATCGGGTTGGGCAGATGGGTGTAGTCGGAGTCGCGGTCGGCGCGCTTGAACAAGCGCGTGCGCAGGTTGTTCTTGCTGGGCAGGGCCGCGCCTTCGAGCAGGCCTTGCAGCAGCGGCTGCGCGCCGTGGCGCTCCTGCCAGTGCTGCGCGATGGCGCCGATGCACGACCACAGCCGCTCTTCGAGTGCGCCGTCGCCGTCGGCCAGATGGAAGATCGCCTCGGCCAGGTTGTTGACCAGGGCGCAGTAGGCCACGCGCTTCCAGCCCAGCTCCTGGCCGTAATGCACGGACTGCCGCGCGCGTTCCGATAGGCCGGCCAGCGAGGCTTCCGGCCAGCGTTCGCGCACCAGCTTGGTGCCTTCCAGGTCGCGCACCCAGAGGCGCGCGGGCATGCCGCGGTCGAAGCCGATCACGGTGTTCTGCAGATGCGGTTCGAGCACGATGCCGTGTTTGAAGAAGGCCAGCCACACGCCGTCCAGCAGCAGGCCGGCATAGGCTTCGAACCAAGCGGTGGCCGCGCGCGCATAGCCGGCGGAAGAAGCGGACTGGCGCAGCATCGTCTTGCACACGCTGGCGCCGTGGCGGTCGGTGGCGAACAGGGCGCCGGCCACTTGCGGGTGGTAGCGCTCGCGCACCAGCGCGGCGGGGTTGTCGCGATAGAGGATGCCGAAGCTCTCGGCCAGTTCGCGGTGCGCTTCGGCGTCGCCGCCCAGCGCGCTGAAGTCCAGCGTGGTCGCCGCCGGTTCCAGCATCACGCCGAAGCCCGGCACGCGTTCGCTCACGTCGCGCCACACCGGTTCCAGCAGCGCGGTCATCGCCACCGCGCTTTCCAGTTCGTACCAGGCGTTCTTGCGCACGCAGTTGGTGAGGCGC
This sequence comes from Dyella sp. LX-66, assembly GCF_018599165.1. Taxonomy (NCBI): domain Bacteria; kingdom Pseudomonadati; phylum Pseudomonadota; class Gammaproteobacteria; order Lysobacterales; family Rhodanobacteraceae; genus Dyella; species Dyella sp. LX-66. The sequence continues at coordinate 335,366 of NZ_JAHFVJ010000004.1, read as the reverse complement.
ACGTGGATCGACATCTTGAGGAAGTAGTCGAGCTCCGCGTGGTACATGGTGCGCACCGACGAGGTTGGCTGCAGCGGCATGCCCAGCGGACCCAGCGGTTCGATCAGGCCGCGTTCGCGCGCCTGCTGCAGCAGCGGATGGGCGAGCAGGCGCTCGGCTTCCCACGGGTGGCAGGGGTAGAGGTGTTCTGCACCGGCCACCTTGGCCAGCGTGGCGCGCGCATCGCGGCCCAGGGTGCGCAGCAGGCCCGGATCGATGCGGAACCAGTACAGCGGAACCTGCACCCGCGCTTCCGGCGAGCAGGCCAGCACCTGCGCCAGCGGCACGCCTTCGCGGCTCTTGGGCGTGGGATGCAGCGCATGGCCCCACAGCATGCCTTGCTCGGCGTCGATCAGCGCGTCGCCGCTGGGCGCCGCGCTTTCGGAGAGCTCCAGCAGATGGCGCGTGATCTCGATGCTGTTGTCGCATTGCGCCAGCAGTTCGGCATTGAAGCCGCATTCCGGCGCCAGGCGTTCCAGCAGGAAATGGATGGTGGCGTGCGCATCGGCGCAGCGCCAGCCTTCGCCTGCGGCCTTCAGATACGGCGCCGACGTATAGGTGCAGCGCCCGAGGCGGCTGCCATGGCCGAGCCGCACGCATAGTGCGTAGCCGGACTGCGCGAAGCCGATGCGCAGCAGCGGGCCTTCGCCGAGCGCGAGGCCGGCCGGGCGGTCGAGTCCGCGGTAATCGAGCTCGGCCTGGCCGCGCGGCAGCGCGAACTCGCGCAGATAGCAGTTGAGCCAGCAGGCGATCGCCTGCGCATCGGCCTGGGCCGCATACCACTGTTCACGCATCGCTTGCTGAAACATAGGTTTGCCTCGATGGAAGAAAGAGATAGATGCGCGCCGCGCAGAGCAGCGCGATGGCGCCCGCGGAGGCCGCGGCGATAAACGGCGTGACCAGGCCCCAGCGATGCACCAGTGCGCCGGCGGCCACGCCGCCCAGCGCGCCGGCCCATTTGCCGCAGGCGTCGAAGCGGCCGAACAGCCGTCCCGCGCCGCCTTGCCCGGCGTGCTGGCTGAGCGCGCGATTGAGTCCGCCGATGGCCAGCAGCATGCCGATGCCGTAGAGCACGCGCGCCGGTGCGAGCAGGCCCGGGTCGGCCAGCAGCGCATGGCCAAGACAGGCCAGCGAGAACAGGCCCAGCCCGATCAGCAGCGGCCGTTGCGGTGCGGAGCTGCGCGCGCGCAGCCAGGGCAGCAGCACCAGGTACACCAGGTGCGGCAGGCTGTAGTACAGGCCGGCGTGGCTGTCGCTGCCCACGCCCAGCGCTTCGCTGTAGGAAATGAAATAGGGGAAGGTGACGACCATGGCGAAGTAGAAGAAAAACTGCACGAGCAGCAGCGGCGCCAGTTCGCACAGATCGTCCGCGGCTTGCGGCTTGGCGTTGGCGGCGGAGCTTCTGGCCACCGGGTCGGCCGGCAGCAGCCAGGTGAGCAGCAGCGCGAGCAGCGGCAGCACGGCCAGGTAGCGGTACAGCGTCTGCGCCAGGCCCAGGCCCGTTGCCAGGCCGAGCAAGGCCGGCGCGGTGACCATCGCCAGGCGCGCGGAGAACTGCGTCCAGTCCAGCGCGCGCGTCAGCGACTGGCCTTGCGCCTGCGTCGCCAGATAGGCGTTGGCCGCCGCCAGCGAACCGCCGCAGGTGCCTTGCACGATCAAGGCGCATACGAACCAGGCCAGGTTCGGCGCGAAGCCCGCCATCAGGAAGCCCAGCACCAGGCCGGCCTGCGCGCGCATCAGCGAAAGCTTGCGGCCATAGCGGTCGGCCAGCCGTCCCCAGGCCGTGGCCGTCAGTGCCGTGCACACGGTGGGCAGCACGTAGAGCAGGCCGCTCAGCCAGTCGGGCGCGCCGGGCGCCAGGCCTTCGAGCACGCGCGGCATGAACACCGGCATGCCCAGCGCGGTGAACGCCGCCAGGTAGTGGGCGGCCAGCACGGAAGCGAGCGTGCGCATCAAGCCGCTCCGTCGGCGTGGCGTGCGCCTGCCGCCGTTTCGTCGGCCAGCATGAAGTTGGGGCCGCTGTCGCCGTAGAACTTGTTGATGTCGCTGGCCCCGGTGATGCGCTTGCTGAGCAGGCTGCCCGCGCTGAGCAGGTATTTCACCGGCAGCCAGGGCGATTGCAGCAGCCGTTCGGCCGGTTGCGTGTCGATGCCCTGGCGTTCCAGTTCGACCAGCGTGGCGCGCAGCGTGCGGCGCAGCACCGCGTACATCGGTTCGCGCCACGCCGCTTGCCATTCGGCCACGCCTTCGAGCACGGCCAGCAGATCCAGCTGCAGGATGATGGTGCAGAACATCCGCGCCAGGGCGGCATCGTCCTCGACCGGAATGCGCGGATCGCGCAGGGCGCCGAGCGATTCGATCCGCGGCAGGCGCGCGCGCAGGCGCGGCAGCAGGACGCGGGCGGAGTCGTTGTCCTTCATCAGCAGCCGCGGCGCCTGTTCCGGGGCATAGATCAGCACGGTGTTCTGCTGGTTGGCTTCCAGTGCCACGCCGTAGGCGAGCCACAGGCGCAGGTGCACGTCGCTGAGCAGCGACACGTACGACTGCCACCAGGCGAGCAGGTCGCCTTGGTGGAAGCGGTCGGCGAGATGCGCGGCGAATGGACGGCCATCGGGCATGGTGCTGCTCAGCGCGGCGGCAGGCACCAGGGTGGCGTCGGGCAGGGATGGGTAGCCGCGCACCAGGTAGGCGAGATGCCTGGCTTCGTCGACGTGGCCGCCGTGCGCTTCGTCCACGTGCACGTAGCGGTTGCGCAGCGCTGCGTCGTTTTCTTCGATGGCGGTGAGCGCCTGGGCGAACCAGTGGCCGTCGTACAGCGTCGACGGCTTGATCAGGCGCAGGTTGAGCGCGCCGAGGGTGCGCATCAGCAGGGGAAGTTTGATGTGGCAGCCGGGATGGTTCACCGGCATCACGGTGCGCACCGACAGCGTGGGCCGTACCGACAGCCAGGCGAGCGGTGCTCGATGCGTATCCGGCGGCAGCGGGAAAGCGTCACCCTCGTCCAGGCGCGGCCAGGTCAGCGGGTGCACGGGGAGCAGGGTATGCGTCGCGGCCAGCGTTTCATCCAGCCCTACATCGCGCATGCCGGGCCAGAATGCGGGTTGTGGTGTGGTGAGCTGCAGCGCATCGCGCGGCACCGCCAGCCAGCGCAACGCGAAGCTCGGATCGAACTCCGGCGCATAGGCGCGCATATCCGTTTCGCCGAAGCCGGACTTGGCGCGCGCGGTCGGATAGAACGGATGGTCGCGATAGCTCGCCACCTGGTCGCAGCGCAGGGCGCGTTCGTCCCAGGTGGGAGCATTCAGCGTGCCGGCGAGCGCGTCGGTGCGCGTTCGATAGGCCTGGCGCGACAGCGTGCGATGTTCGGCGGCGCAGCGGGCTTCAGCGGCGTAGTCGCGATGCAGCTGACAGGTTTCCTCGTCCAGCCCTTCCGCCAGCAGCGCCAGCCACGCATCCGCGCCATGCTCGTAGGCCAGGCCTTGCGGCGTCTCGCGCAGCCATCCGTCGCCGAGGGCGCGCAGGCTCTGCATGTAATCGCTGGCCTGCACAGGCAGCCACAGTACGCCGCCGGGCAGGTGGGCGATGCGCCACCAGCGTTCGGGGAAGCTCTGTTCAGGCCATACCTGCCGCGCTGCCGGCGCGGGCGCCGCTTCGCTGCCGCGGTGCACGATCCCGCGCAGGTCCTCGCGCAGGCAGCAGTCGATGATGCGCCAGGCGATATAGCTGTTGTCGCCGCGGTTCATGCGTCGGCTCCCTGCGCGATGCGCCACTGCAAGCTCGGCTCGGTCGCTTCCAGTGCCTGGCCGAGATCGTGCTCGGTCTCCGCCACGATGCTCAGCGTGCCCAGGTAGTCCTTGTTGGAACGGCTCAGGCGGATCTCGTCGCCCTGTTGCCGCAGCCGCCGGTACGCCACGTGCGCGCGCTCGTGCTGCTGCGCCCGGTCGTCGCTGATCTGCAGCAGCCGGCCTTCCTCGCTGGCCACGTAGTAGCGCACCAGCGCGTGCTGGCTGGCCGGTTGCAGCGGTACGAGCGGTTCGCCCAGGTGCAGGCGCAGGATGGTCTCGAACCAGCGCTCGCCATACATGCGGTCGAGCATGAACTCGCGGCCGTCGCCGATGCTGCGGTAGTTGATTTCGACCAGCACCGGGCCGCGTTCGGTAAGAATGAATTCGCTGTGGCAGACACCGAAGTCCACGCCGAAGGCCAGCACCTGGGCCAGCGCCTGCTGCCGCTGCTGCGTGCCGGCGGGGCCATTCCAGCGCGCTTCCAGTTCGATGAAATGCGGCGGCTCCGACAGCCTCACGTCGAAGCCGCCCACGGCCTGCGTGCGCCGCCGGTCGCTCAGCGTCTCCAGCGTGAACAGCGGACCGTGCAGGAATTCCTCCAGCAGCACCGCACGCCCCGGGTGGCGTTGCCAGAACGCCTGCAGGTAGTGCTGCAACTCGTCGGGGTTGGCGCACAGCTGCACGTCGAGGCTGGCCACGCCCTCGCGCGGCTTGGCGATCAGCGGCCACGGCGCATGCGCGGGGATGGCCTGGCCCGGCATCAGGCTTTCGAACCACGGTGCGGGCAGGCCGAGCGAACGCAGGCGCTCGCGCATGGCGGCCTTGTTCTTCGCGGCGTAGCACACGCGCCACGGTTTGCCCGGCAGGCCGAACGCTTCCGCCACCAGTGCGGTGGCGGTCTGCAGATGATCGCTGTTGGAGAACACCGCGGCCGGCCGGATGCCCGCGCCGTGCAGCACGTCGATCACGCTCAGCGGATTGAACACGTCGCATTCGATCAGCTGCTGCGGCGCGTGTTCCGGCGCGCGGCCGAAATATTCCAGGTGCTCCAGCCGGTGATCGGTCAGCACCACCACGGGCAGGCCCAGGCGATGCGCGGCGGGAAGGAAACCATCGGTGACCGCCGCGTGGCATACGTGGGTCAGGATCACCAGGGGCGACAGGTTGTCGGTCATGAAGATATCCGTGTGAGAGGTCTGCGCGTGGCGACTCCGCGGATGCCGGTCATGGCCGGGGCGCGAGAACGCGCGCAAGCCATCCACACGGCATCCTCGGCGGTCGGCCGAAGCGCTCGTTTCGACTGTGATGGCTGGGCCGGGCGGAACGCCCGGCTGGCTCGGTAGTGCTGCGGTCCGCTACCGGTAGGGCCGCGAATGCGCTGGTGCGTTCGCGGCGTGTTCTGGTTCGGCGCATCCCCGTGCTTGCATCGGCGCAGGAAGTTGCCCGGGTCCTGCTCCAATACGGCCGGTCAATGTTGCATGGCGGCAGGTAAGTTTGGTGTCAACGCGCGGTTGCAGATGCAAGACACGTTGCCACGGCGTGCGCTGCATCACGCTGCATCAGAAGCTCAGTTCCACGCCTGCCGTCACCGTGCGTCCCGGCGCCGGCTGGCGGCCCCAGGGGCTGGTGTCGATGCCGCGGTACCAGTAGCGGCGGTCGAACATGTTGTTCACCGCCAGCGTGCCCTTGAGCGTGCTGCTGCCGGCGCGCATCAGCGTCTGCGTGAGCTGCATGTTCCACACCCAGTACGACGGCAGTTCGCCGACGGAGGCGATGGCGTTCTCGCGCACCGTGTTCGCCGCGTCGCTGTAGGCGCGGCTGAAGTAGTAGCTGGTGAGCGCGACGACGGTGTCGCCCGCGCCGTAGCTGGCGCCCAGGTTCAACTGGTTGCGCGAGGTATACGGCACGCGCCGGCCGGCGTACTGGCCCGATTCCTGGCTGGCGTCGAGATAGGCATAGCCGGCGCTGAGCTTGAGCGCGCGCAGGCTGGGCGGGCTCCATTCCAGTTCCAGTTCCGCGCCCTGGTGGCGGGTCTTGCCCAGGTTGGCGTAGGTGCGCGTGGTGTTGTCGAGCTGGATTTGCTTGTCGAAGTCGATGCGGTACACGTCGAGGTTGATGCTGGTGCCTTCGGCCGGCGTATAGCGCGCGCCGGCTTCGTAGTTCCAGGCCAGCTCGGAGTCGAGATTGTCGCCGTAGATGATCTGCGTCACCTGCGGCGCGCGCAGCGAGCGCTGTGCATCGGCATAAACATACCACTGCGAGCTGGCCTTGTAGCCGACGGTGAGGCCGGGCAGGGCATTGCGCACGTTGTTCTCGGTGGTGCTGCCGTTGGCGCGGTTGAGGTAAGTGGAATTGAGATGCTCGTAGCGCAGGCCCGGCGTGATGGTCAGGCGGTCGTTGAACAGGCCGACGGCATCGCTGACGTAGGCGGACCAGGCGCGGTCCTTGAATTGCCAGTTGCGCACCAGGGTGTAGACACCGTTATCCAGGCCGGTATTGCCGACGAGGAAGTCGATGTCCTCGTGCACCGCGCGCACGCCGGCCGTCCACTGCTGCGTGACATTGCCGGAGTCGACATGCAAGGCAATGCGCGGCTCGGTGCCATAGACCTTGAAGCCGCGCGGCGCGCTCTGCAGCAACTGCGGCGCCAGGTCGGGGCGCCAGGTCTCGCTGGCGAGGCGGCGCATGCCCACGATGAAGTTGCGCGTGCTGTTGGCGCTGAAGTTGCTCCAGGTGAACTGCGACTGGTCGAACGGACCCCAGGCGCCGAGGCCCTGCTGGTAAGTCAGCGACGCGCGCGTGGTGCGGCCGGTGAAGCGGTCCAGCGGGCGGGTGGCCTGGCGCGGGTTCTCCTCGTCATCGGCGACCGACAGCGCGCCGGCCATATCCATGTTCGCCACGTAGCGCTGCACGTCGGCCTTCAGCAGCTTGTCGTCGGCCAGCCACCATTCGGTGCGCAGGCGCACGTTCTTCACGTCGGTGCCGCTGTGCTCGCGCCAGTACTGGCCCTTGTTCCAGTCGGCATCCAGCTGCAGGCCGAAGTCGGGCGTGAGGTAGCCGCCGGTGCTCACCGTGGTGTCGCGCAGGTAACGGCCCGCGCCGCCGGCGGTGATCTTCTCGCCCAGCGTCGTGGTCCAGCGCTCGGGGATCGGCTTGCTGACCAGGTTGATCACGCCGCCCACATTGTTGGGGCCGTACTGCACCGCCGCGCCGCCGCGCACGATGTCGATGCGGTCGACCTGGTTCATGGTCACCGGGAACAGCGACAGGCTGGTCTGGCCATACGGCGCCAGCGACAGCGGCATGCCGTCCTCCAGCACCTGCACGCGGCCGCTGCGGCTTTCGTACAGGCCGCGCAGCATGATCTGCGGCAGCACGCCGGTGCCGGTCTCGTCGAAGATCTTGATGCCCGGCACCTGCTGCAGGGCGTCGTCCAGCGAGCGGTTGGCGCCGGTGGCCAGTTCCTCGCTGCCGATCACCTTGCGGCTGCCGGCATAGGTGCGCAGGTTCTCCTTCGACGACTGGCCCAGCACATTGCCCTGCACCTGCACGGTTTCGAGGTCGCGCGGCTTGTTCGGCGCGGTGGTGTCATCGGCATGCGCGGTGGCGGCGCGCAGCGCGCAGGCGATGGCGAGGCCGAGGAGATGCAGGCGGGGAAGACCGGTCACGTAGCGATTCCAATGCAGGGAGTGAGGGATCAGGGGTCGCGCAGGGCGCTGGCGCGCTCGCGCAGGGCGGCGAGCAGCAGGCCGCGGTCTTCGCCGGCGAGCATCCAGCGCACCTCGCGGGCGGCCCAGTGGCGCAACTGTTCGTCGTTGCGCGGGTTGGGGCAGAAGGGCAGGCCGGCTTCGTCGCAGCACTCGGCGATGCGCAGCAGGCGTTGCCACACGTCGGCGTGCAGCGGCTGCGGTCCAAGGCCCAGGTCGAGCGCGAGATCCAGCGCGCCTTCCATCACCAGCGAGATGCCGGGCACGGCAAGAATCTGCGGCAGCGCGCGCACGCCGGCGTCGGTTTCGATCATCGGCACCACGAGGATGTCGCGGTTGGCCTGTTCGATGTAATCGGGCAGCGGCGTCTTGCCGAAACCGGTGACGCGGCCGCCGGTGATGCCGCGCCGGCCCAGCGGCGGGAAGCGCGCGGCGGCGACGGCGCGTTCGGCCTGTTCGACGGTCTCAAGACGCGAAATCACCACACCTTTGGCGCCGGCATCGAGCACACGGCCGATCAGCTTCTCGTCCACCTCCGGTACGCGCACCCACGGTGCGCAACCGCCCAGTTCGCAGGCGCGGATGGCGTGCTGCAACTCGTCGGGGGAGACCAGCACGTGTTCCAGGTCGAGCAGGACGAAGTCGTAGCCGGCATGGCCCAGCATTTCGCACAGCAAGGGGCTGGGTACGGATTGCAGAAGTCCGATCGAGCGCGGCATGCGAACCCAGGTCCGGTGGGAAGGTGCGCAAGCATAGGTTTAATGAGAATGATTATCAACAAACGGCAGCCGGAAAGCGTTGCCGATCCGCCGGATCCAGCCTGGCGAAGGCTTGCCGCGCCTCGGTTGCCAAGCATTAGACCGGACGACTAGCATGCTGAGGCTGACATGGCAGGCGACCCCCGATGAATGCTTCGCAGGAGTTCCCACAACTCTTTGCGGCGGTCCAGCAACTCCGCGCGCGCAGCACGCCCGAGCCGGCCGCACTGGCCACCATTGTCCGCACCAGCGGTTCCACTTTCCGCCGGCCCGGCGCCCGCATGCTGGTGCATGCCGACGGCGAAGTGACCTGCGCGCTCGCCGGCGGCTGCCCCCAGCGCGACATCGTGCTGCGCGCCCAGCGCGCCATGGCCGAGCGCACGCCCGCGCTGGTGCCGTACAACCGCGAATCCAATCTGGACGTGCTGATGGAAGTCGGCTGCGGCGGCGAGCTGGACGTGCTGATCGAACCGCTGGTGCAGCCGGACGATTTCCAGTTCTTCGACGTGCTGGCCCGGTTGCACGACGAACGCGCGCCGGCCAGCGTCGCCACCGTGTTCTCGCGCGACGGCGCGGTGCAGACGCCGCGCCCGTGGCGGCTGATCCGCCATGCCGCCGGGCATTGGACCGATATCCCCGCGCCGCAGCTGGCCCGGCGCATCCATGCGCTGGCCGATGGCCTGCCGGCCCACGGCGGCGCGGTGCTAGAACGCGCCGAGCTGGACGGCGCCCAGATGGACGTGCTGCTGGAAGCCTGGCGGCCCAAGCCCGCGCTGGTGGTGGTCGGCTACAGCGAATGCGCGCTGGCGTTGTCACGCCTTGCGCATGGCCTGGGTTGGCAGACCACGCTGGTCGAGCATGTCGCCGCGGTGCGCGGTCCACTGGAAGGTGTCGGCGTGCAGCTCCATGCCGCGCCCGAAGCCTTGCCGGAACGGTTGCCGTTCGATCGCCAGACCGCGGTGGTGGTGATGACGCATCACTACGAACGCGACCTGGCCTACGTCCAGGCCCTGGCCCAAGTGCCGCTGGCCTATCTCGGCGTGATCGGCTCGCGCGAACGCGCTGCCCGCATCCACCGTGCCGTATCCGCTTCCGCCACGGCCATCCATGCCCCGGCGGGCCTCGATATCGGTTCGGAAACCGCGCAGGAAATCGCACTCTCCGTCGCCGCCGAAATCATGGCCGCGATGCGCGCGCGTTCCGGCGCGCGGCTCAGCCGCACCGACGGGCCGATTCATTCATGACCGGCACGCGCGCCCTCGGCATCGTCCTGCTCGCCGCCGGCGGCGCGGTGCGCTACGGCTCGGCCAAGCAATTGCTGCCGATCGACGGCGAACCGCTGGTGCGCCGCATGGCGCGCGCGGCGCTGCAGGTATCGCCGCGGGTGGCGGTGGTGATCGGCGCCTATAAAGACGACGTCGAAGCCGCGCTGGATGGCCTGCTGCTCGATGCGGCCTTCCACGCCGGCTGGCCCTCCGGCATGGGCGGCTCGCTGGCTTTCGGCCTGAGGCGCCTGCGCGAACACCATCCGGAACTGGCCGCCGTGATGGTGTGCCTGTGCGACCAGCCGGCACTTGGCGCAATGCAGCTTCAGGCGCTGGCGAACGCAGCCAGCGCCGACCGCATTGTCGCCGCGGACTACGGCGACGGCGTGCTCGGCGTGCCCTGCCTGTTCCCTGCACGCTTCTTCCACGAACTGGAACTGCTGCACGGCCCGGAAGGCGCGCGCAGCCTGCTGATGGCTTATGCGGACCAGGTGCAGGCCCTGCCCATGCCCGAGGCCCGCATCGACATCGACACGCCGGACGACTACGAACGTTGGCGCACGGGCAGCGGATAGCCCCATCGAAATCGCATCCCCGACATCGCCCATGCACAGACGCGGAGGCAACATGATCGTCCTGAATATCAACGGTGAATCCCGCTCGGTCGACGTCCCGGACGACATGCCCCTGTTATGGGTGCTGCGCGACGTGATCGGCCTGACCGGCACCAAGTTCGGCTGCGGCATCGCCCAGTGCGGCGCCTGCACGGTGCACCTGGATGGCGCGGCGGTGCGCTCCTGCGTGCTGCCGGTATCGGCGGTGGGCAGCAAGGCCGTCACCACCATCGAAGGCGTCGGCGCCAGCGCGGTCGGCAAGAAGGTGCAGCAGGCCTGGCTGGATATCGAAGTAGTGCAATGCGGCTACTGCCAGTCGGGCCAGATCATGTCCGCCACCGCACTGCTGGCAGCGACGCCGGAACCGAGCGACGCGGAGATCGACGTGGCCATGTCCGGCAATATCTGCCGCTGCGGCACCTATGTGCGCATCCGCGAAGCGATCAAGCAGGTGGCGACCGGCCAGAAGGTCGCGCCGCAGACCATTCCCAACGTAGCGCCAAACGCCAGCCCCGCTGCGGCGACCGCCGCGCTGCTTTCCTTCGTTCGCGTGGAGGACGTGGCATGAACGCGCGCTTCGGCAAACCCCTGGGCGAAGGCCAGCCCGATCATCCCTCGCGCCGCGAAGCGCTGAAGCTGGGCGGACTCGTGGTCGCCTTCCTGTGGCTGGGCGGCGGCGCCAAGGTGCTGGGCCGCGCGGTGGCGCAGGGGCCGGTGGCGGCGGGCGATCCCGCATTCGCGCCGAACGCTTTCATCCGCGTCGGCGCCGATGGCTCGGTACACCTTGTGATGCCCAGCATCGAAATGGGGCAGGGCGCGTACACCGGCCAGGCCACCTTGCTGGCCGAAGAGATGGACCTGGGGCTGGACCAGATCGTGGTCGAGCACGCGCCGGCCAACCGCAAGCTCTACGCCAACCCCTTGCTCGGCGAACAGGCCACCGGCGGTTCCACCACCATCCGCTTCTGCTGGACCACGATGCGCCAGGCCGGCGCGGCAGCGCGCACCCTGCTGGTCAACGCGGCGGCGGCCAAGTGGAAAGTGGACCCCGCGCAATGCACGGTGGCGCGTGGCGTGATCCGCCACGAGGCGAGCGGACGCACCGTGGGCTACGGCGAAGTGGCCACTGCCGCCGCGCAACTGCCGATGCCGGAAAAGGTGCAGGAAAAAGATGCCTCCGCCTTCGCCCTGATCGGCAAGCCGCTGCGCCGCGTCGACACCGCCGGCAAGGTCGACGGCTCGCTGCAGTTCAGCATCGACCTGCGCGTGCCGGACATGAAGATCGCCACGGTCAAGGCCTGTCCCACCTTCGGCGGCAAGCTGGTCGCGGTGGACGACAGCCGCGCGCGCCAGGTACCCGGTTTCGTGGCCGTGCTGAAGATCGCCGATGCGGTGGCCGTGGTGGGCGAGCACTTCTGGGCCGCGAAGCAGGCGATGGAAGCGCTGGACATCACCTGGGACCACGGCCCCAACGCGCATTACTCCACCGAGCAGCTGTTCAAGGACCTGGCCGAGGCGTCGAAGAACGGCACGCCGATTCCCGGCAAGACGGTCGGCAACGTCGACGGCGTCAAAGGCAAGGCGCTGGAAGCCACCTACCAATTGCCCTTGCTCGCGCACGCCACCATGGAGCCGCAGAACGCCATCGTGCACGTGCGCCCCGACGGTTGCGATATCTGGACCGGCACCCAGGTGCCGGCGCGCTGCGTCGATGTCGCGGCCAAGCTCACCGGCCTGAAACCCGAGACCATCGTGGTGCACAACCAGTACATGGGCGGCGGCTTCGGGCGGCGCCTGTTCGAGGACCCGGTCGAGCAGGCCGTCGCCTTCGCACGCCAGGTGAGCTATCCGCTGAAAGTGGTGTGGACGCGCGAGGAGGACATCGCGCACGACCGCTTCCGCCCGGCTTACTACGACCGCATTGCCGCCACTCTCGGCGACGACGGTAAGCCGCTGGCGTGGACGCACCGCATCACCAGCGGCTCGGTGCTCGCCACTTTCGCGCCGGGGGCGATGGCCAAGAACGGCATGGACGCGGACGCGATCGAATGCGCCGCCGACCTGCCGTACGAATTCCCCAACGTCAAAGTGGAATGGGTGCGCCACGATCCGCCGGACGGCCTGCACCTGGGCTGGTGGCGCGGCGTCGGTCCCGTGCACAACGTATTCGTGATCGAGAGCTTTATCGACGAGCTCGCGCATGCCGCGAACAAAGACCCGCTGGCCTATCGCCGCGACCTGCTGCAGAAGAACCCGCGCGCCCTGGCGGTGCTGAACCTGGCCGCCGAAAAGGCGGGCTGGGGCAAGGGCAGCCTGCCGGCGCGCGTCGGGCGCGGCGTGGCGGTGGCGGCGCCGTTCGGCAGTTACCTGTGCGTGATCGTCGAGGCGGAGGTGTCGCCGCAGGGCGAGGTGAAACTGCGCCGTGCGGTGGCCGCGGTCGACTGCGGCGTCGCGGTGAATCCCAATACGGTGGTGGCGCAGGTCCAGGGCGGCCTGATCTTCGGCTGGACCGCCGCGCTGTACAACGGCATCACGCTGAAGAACGGCGCCGTGCAGCAGCACAACTTCAACGACTACCGCATGATGCGCATCAACGAGACGCCCGCGCTCGAAGTGCATCTGGTCGACAGCAAGGAAACGCCCGGCGGCATCGGCGAGACCGGCACGGTAATGGCCTTCCCCGCGCTGTTCAATGCGGTGTTCGCCGCCACCGGCGTGCGGCTGCGCAGCTATCCCATCGACCGCGCCGCGCTGGTGCAGGGCGCCGATGCCCTCAAGGCGGTGGTCACTGAAGCGTCCGATCGCACTCACGCGCAGGAGGGCAGCGTATGAAACTCGTGCGCGCTGTATTGGCGCTGGTCGCCATTTTTATCGTTGCCGCGGTGGCCTTCACCGCCTACGCCTGGTTCACCGTGCGCGACGGCAAGGAAACCGGCGCACCGCAACCGGCGGTTGCCGGTGCGCCGGCCAGCATCACCGACCCGGTCGCGCGCGGCGAATACCTCACCCGCGCGGCCGATTGCGCGGCCTGCCACACCGTGCCCGGCGGCCAGCCGTTCACCGGCGGCCTGGCCTTCAAGATGCCGTTCGGCACGATCTACTCGACCAATATCACCGCCGACAAGGAAACCGGCATCGGCGACTGGAGCGACGACGAGTTCGTGCGCGCGCTGCATGCCGGCGTGCGCAAGGATGGCCAGCCGCTGTATCCGGCCTTCCCGTACACCTCGTATACGGCGCTCAGCCGCGACGACGTGCTCGCGATCAAGGCTTATCTGTTCAGCCTGCCGCCGAAGCATGCGCCGGCCCAGCCGAACGAGCTGTCGTTTCCGTTCAACCAGCGCTGGGGCTTGAGCGTGTGGAACGCGCTGTTCCTGAAGAAGGAGCGCTTCCAGCCGGCGCAGGGCAAGTCCGAAGCATGGAACCGCGGCGCCTACCTGGCCACGGCGCTGGGACATTGCGAGGAGTGCCATACGCCGCGCAATGCCATGTATGCGCTGAAGAGCAGCCGGGCGCTGTCCGGCGAAGTGCTGCAGGGCTGGAAGGCCTACAACATCACGCCCGACAAGACCTACGGCATCGGCAACTGGAGCGAGCAGCAGCTGGCCGAATACCTGTCCAAGGGCCATGCCAGCGGCCGCGGCACCGCTTCCGGCCCGATGGGCGAAGTGGTGCAGAACAGCTTGCAGTACCTAAGCCAGGAAGACATCGCCGCGCTGGTCACCTATCTGCGCGAGGCGAAGCCGCAACAGGGCGGTGCGGGCACCGAGGTGAACGAGCATCCGGCCCTGGCCCTGGCATCGACGGCCAATGGCCCGGGTGCGGAAGAGCTGGCACAAGGCGGCCTGGGGCAGCATCTGTTCCAGGGCGCCTGCGCCGGTTGCCATGCGTGGAACGGGCAGGGGCGGCAGGTCGAGGCGGCGGCGCTGCTGGGGACGCAGGCGGCCAACGATCCGGAGGCGCACAACCTCACCCAGGTGATCCTGCAGGGCTCGACCTTGCGCACCGTGCATGGGGAGACTTCGATGCCGTCCTTCGGCCAGGCCTATACCGATGCGGAGGTGGCCGCGCTCGGCAACTTCGTGCTGGTGCACTTCGGCGGGAAGCAGGCGACGCTGACGGCGGACGAGGTGGCAAAGCGTCGCACGCCGTAGGTTGGGGTGAGCCAAAGGCGAACCCCAACACGAACCCCAGCGCCACGATGGCCACACGCGTTGCGTTGGGGTTCGCCTCTCGGCTCACCCCAACCTACGCTGGCGCATCCGGCATGGTGCGGGACACAAAACGCTTGGTGTAGCAGCCTTCCAGCGCCCATACTTCAACCTGTGCATCAGCCACCGCCGAAGCCTGCGGCTCGCGCGTCCAGACGGGATGATTGTTAATTGAACGTGATGCCTTCCACGCGCCACCCGCAAGGGAAAACGCACGCGCTTTTGCGAAGCGCGGGAGCGGCGTCATGAACGTGCTGTCCGATCGCTATGGCCGCCACTTTCCCTATCTGCGCCTGTCGATCATCCCCGCCTGCAATTTCCGCTGCACCTACTGCCTGCCCAACGGCTACCACGCCGACCCCGCGGCCACCGCACCGCTGACCTTGCCGGAAATCGCGCGCCTGCTGCGCGGCTTCGCCGCGGTCGGCATGCACAAGCTGCGCATCACCGGCGGCGAGCCTTCGGTGCGGCACGACCTGACCGAGGTGCTGCGCACCGCCGCCGCCATTCCCGGCGTGCGCAAGCTGGCGATGACCACCAATGGCACCTTGCTGTCGCGCCGGCTGGGCGAATGGATGGATGCGGGGCTCAACGCCATCAATGTGAGCGTGGACAGCCTCGACCGCGCCAGCTTCGCGCGCATCACCGGCCACGACCGCCTGGACGACATCCTCGCCGGCATCGACCAGGCCGTAGCCGCCGGGCTGCCGTCGGTGAAGCTCAACGCCGTGCTGCTGCGCGACGTCAACGACCATGAGCTGCCTGCGTGGCTCGACTACCTGCGCGACCGCCCGGTGGGCCTGCGCTTTATCGAATTGATGCAGACCGGCGATACGCTGGCCTTCTTCCGCGAACGCCACGTGCGCGCCGAAACGCTGGAAACGCAACTGCAGGACGCCGGCTGGGAACTGCTGCCGCGCGCCGCCGACGCCGGCCCCGCGCGCGAATACCGCCACGCCGGTTACGCCGGCCGCATCGGCATCATCGCGCCGTACTCCAAGGACTTCTGCGCCGGTTGCAACCGGCTGCGCGTCACCGCCACCGGCGACCTGCGCCTGTGCCTGTTCGGCGAATTCGGCATTCCGCTGCGCCCGCTGCTGCAGCAGGACGACCAGCTCGAAGCGCTGGTGCGCGCGATCGGCGGTCAGCTGGTGCGCAAGGAAGAGACGCACCATCTGCACGAAGGCCGCACCGGCATCACACCTCATCTGGCATCCACCGGAGGCTGATTCATGCTCGAACGCGATACGCGCGTCCACCATTTCCACATGGCCGACGTGCGCCGCAAGCGTGCCACTGCGCGGCGCGCCGTGGCTGTTGGAGAGTTGTATGCAGGCAGCGCTTATGAAGATCTCGCGCATGGCCGCCTGCCCAAGGGCGACGCCATCGCCATGGCCGAGATCGCCGGCCTGCAAGGCGCGAAGAACGCATCGCAACTGATGCCGCTATGCCATCCGTTGCCGCTGGAATACATCGACCTGCGCTGCGAGCGCGTGCCGGAACGCCAGTCCATCCGCGTGTACTGCGAAGTGGCCACCTTCGCCCGTACCGGCGTGGAGATGGAAGCGCTGGCCGGCGTCAGCGCGGCCCTGCTTACCTTGTACGACCTGACCAAGCCGGTGCAGCCGGCCTTGTCGATGGGTGGCACGCGCCTGCTGTTCAAGGAAGGCGGCAAGAAAGGGCTGTGGCTGCATCCGGACGGTATGAGCGATGCCGAGCGCGAACACTATCGTCCGCGTGCATCCGCCGGGCTTGAAGGCGTGGCCGCCGCCGTGATCACGCTCAGCGACCGCGCCAGCCGCGGCGATTACGAAGACGTCTCCGGTCCCTTGCTGGTGGAACGCCTGCGCGCGCTCGGCGCCGAAGTCGGTGCTGCCGAGCTGCGTCCCGACGAGGAAGAAGGCCTGGCCGCGCGCCTGCGCGAACTCGCTGCCGATGGCACGCGCCTGGTGCTGTGCACCGGCGGCACCGGCCTGGCGCCGCGCGACCGCACGCCCGAAGCATTGGCGCGCGTGGCCGACCGCCACGTCGCCGGCATCGGCGAACTGTTCCGCAGCGAGAGCGGCCGCCACACGCCGATGGCCTGGCTGAGCCGCGCCGACGCGGTGCTGGTGGACGGCACGCTGGTGATCGCGCTGCCCGGCAGCGCCAAGGCGGTGGCCGAAGGCATGGACATTCTCGCGCCCATCCTCAAGCACGCACTGGACATGGCGGCCGGCGGAGGCCACGCATGAGCCACGAGCTGCTCGAACCGAACGAAGCCGTGCGCATCATCCTGGAGCAGTGCGCGCAGGCGCCGGCGGAAGACTGCTGGAGCGAACTGGCGCTGGGCCGCGTGCTGCGCGAGCCGGTGGTCAGTGGCGCCGCGGTGCCGCCGTTCGACAACTCCGCGATGGACGGCTATGCGCTGGGCGGCGGCGCCGCAGCCTTGCCGGCCGGCAGCGAATGGCTGGTGGAAGGCGAGCAGGCGGCCGGCGATGCCATGCGCGGCCGCGCGCGCGGCGCCTGGGAAATCATGACCGGCGCGGCGATGCCCGAGGGGCTGGACCGCGTGATCCCGGTCGAGCAGACCGAGCGGCTCGAAGCGCCGCATCGCGTGCGCCTGCTGGCCGAAGTGGCGGTGGGGCAGAACGTGCGCCTGGCCGGTTCGGACGTCGCCATCGGCGAGACCGTGCTGGCCGCGGGCACGCTGCTGGGGCCGCAGCATCTGATGCTGCTGGCCTCGCTGGGCGTGGCGAAGCTCAGCGTCACCGCGCGTCCACGCGTGGCGGCGCTGTGCACCGGGCGCGAACTGATCGACGACCCCGCCGTGCCATTGGCGCCGGGGCAGATCCGCAACTCCAACGGTCCTTTCCTCGCCGCGCGCATACCCGCGGCCGGTGCCGAACTGGCGCACGCCGAAACGGTGGGCGACGACGTCGACGCCTTTCTCGATGCGGTCGACCGTGCTCGCGCGGCCGGCGCGCGCATCATCATTTCCACCGGCGCCGTGTCGATGGGGCGCTACGACTTCGTGCCGGTGGCGCTGGAACGCCTGGGCGCGCAGGTGCTGTTCCACAAGGTGGCGATCCGCCCCGGCAAGCCGCTGCTGTTCGCGCGCCTGCCGGACGGCACGCTGTTCTTCGGCCTGCCGGGCAATCCGGTCGCGGTGGCGGTGGGCCTGCGCTTTTTCGTGGAGCCGGCGCTGCGCGCGATGCTCGGCCTTGCGCGCGAGAAACCCTGGCAAGTGCCGTTGGCCGCGAGCTTCGTCAAGAAGCCGCGCCTGCATTTCTATCTGAAGTCGCAACTGGCGGTGGACGAGCGCGGACAGCTGTCGGCCACCGCGCTGCACGGCCAGGAGTCGTACCGCATCCGCCCGCTGGCGGATGCCAATGCCTGGGTGCATATCCCGCTCGACGCCACCGAGCTGCCGGCGGGCAGCCTGGTCGAGGTCTACGGGCTGGGCCATCTGGAAAGTCCGTCGTGGGGTCGCGCATGAAGACCCGGATCGCGCTGTACGGCGCGCTGCGCGAGGCCGACCCGCGCGGCTGGCTTGAACTCGACGTGCCGTCCGGCAGCACCATTGCCGATCTGCGCGAGTTATTGGCCGCGCATCTGCGCGAGCGCGCGCCGCAGGTCAACGCGGGCTTGGTGCGCATCTCGGCCTTCGCCAGCGCGGAAGAGATACTGCACAACCACCGCGAGGTGCCCGACGGTGTCGAATTGGCGGTGCTGCCGCCGGTCAGCGGAGGTTGAGCGTGGAAAGCGTGATGGACGATCTGCACGTGGCGGTGGTCGAACGCGCCGAGGCCGCGCTGGACGTGGCTGCGGCGCTGGACTTCGTGTCGGACCCGCGCTTCGGCGGCATCGCGGTCTTCGTCGGCAAGGTGCGCGACTTCAATGTCGGCCGCCACGTGGTCGGCATCAGCTACGACCTGTTCGTGCCGCTGGCCCTGCGCACCTTCCAGGCCATCGGCGAACGCGCGCGCGCCGACGTGGGCGCGCCGCTGAAGCTGTATATCGCCCACGCCAAGGGCGACCTGGGCCTGGGCGACCTCGCCGTGGTGGTCGCCGCCGGCACGCCGCATCGCGCCGAAGCCTTCCGCGCCTGCCGCCTGGCGATCGAGGCGGTGAAGCATGAGGCGCCGATCTGGAAGCAGGAGCATTACGTCGACGGCGACAGCGCCTGGAGCGAAGGCTGCTCGCTGTGCGAGTCCCCGGCGGAAGAAGCGCACGATGCGGCCGGGCATGGCGGTCATGGGCACGCCCACTGAGCCGCCGCGCTGTCTCGGCGTGGTGCTGGCCGGCGGGTTGTCCTCGCGGATGGGGCGGGACAAGGCGCTGCTGTCCTGGCGCGGCAGGCCGCTGATCGAGCATCAGCTCGAGGTGTTGCGCGAAGCCGGGGTGGACGAGGTGCGCGTCAGCGGCATGCGTCCGGACTATCGCGGGGTTGCCGATGCCGCGCCGCAGGCAGGTCCGCTGGGTGGCTTGGCCGGCATTGCGCAGGCGGTGCTGGACGATGCCGACCTGCTGGTGATTCCCGTCGACATGCCGCTGCTGCAAGCCAGCCTGCTGCAGCGCTTGCGGAGCGAGCAGCCGCAGGCATCCAGTGTCTCTTTCGCCGGCCATGTGCTGCCGCTGCGCTTGCGCTTGCATGCGCGCAGCCGCCTGGCTTTGTCGGAACTGATGTCGCGCGACGACCCGCGCCAGCGCTCGCTGCGCGCCCTGCAGTCCGCGCTCGGCCACGTGGAGCTGGCGCTGGATGCCGGCGAAGCCGCGCAGCTGGCCGACTGCAATACCCAAACCCAATGGAACGAGGTGGCCGGATGAAGGTGCAACTGCAGGGCCAGACATTGCGCCTGCGCATCGACGAAGCGGAGCTGGCGCAACTGTTGGGCGGCGCCGCGGTGGGCAACCGCACGCACTGGCCGGATGGCCGGCTGGAAAGCCAGCAACTGATCCTGGGCGATGCCCATGGCTGGCAGCGCCATGCCGACGGTTGGCAGGTGGCGTTGAACGGCGCCGACGTGCGCGCCTTCGCCGCGCGCCTGCCCAGCCGCGACGGCCTGGAGATCGCCTTGCCGGTACCCGGCGGCGAAGCTTTGCAATTGTTGTTCGACGTGGATGTACGGGACAGCGTGCGGCAGCGCCGTGGCAAGAAGGAGGAGGGAGCATGAAAGGCGGATACCGCTTCCTGGCGCGCTGGCTGGCGCCGCTGTTGTTGCTGTCCGGTACGGTGGCGCTGGCGGCCGACGCGCCGGTGCTGCGCGTGGCCTATGCCGGTTCGATGGGCGTGGTGATGGACCAGTCGCTCGGCCCCGCCTTCGCCAAGGCGCACGACGCGCGCTTCGAAGGCGTGGGGCAGGGTTCTTTCGCGTTGGCACGCCTGCTGGCCGGCAAGCAGATGCAGGCCGATGTGTTCGTCGCCATCACGCCGCCGCCGATGAAGGTGGTGCGCGATGCGGGGCTCGCCGAGCGCGCCGTGCCGGTGGCAAGCACGCGCATGGTGGTGATCTACGGCCCCAAGAGCCGTTTCGCCAAGGATTTCGAGGCGGCGGCGAAGGGCAAGAAGACCTGGTACGAAGTGCTGCGGCAATCCGGCCTGCGCATCGGGCGCACCGATCCGGCCGTGGACCCGCAGGGCGCCAACGCCTTGCTGACCTTGCAGCTGGCCGAGACCTACTACCACCAGCCCGGTCTGCTGAGGGACATCGCCGGCGAGCTGCAGAACCCGCAGCAGATCTTCGCCGAGCCTTCGCTGATGTCGCGCCTGGAGGCCGGCCAGATCGATGCCGCCGTGGGCTACGCCAGCGCGGCGTTCTCGCATCATCTGCCGACCATCGATCTGCCCGACGAGATCAACCTCGCGCAGCCTTCCATGCAGGAGGCCTGGTACAGCAAGGCCAATCTCACCCTGGCCGACGGCAAGGTGCTGAAGGCGCAGCCGCTGGTGTTCTACGCCGCGGTGCTGAGCAATGCGAAGCAGGCGCAGCTGGCCGCCGACTTCGTGCAGCTGCTGCAGTCGGCCGCGGGGCAGGCGATGCTGCACGAACGCGGCTACGACCCGCCGCACGGCGAGGCGCTGTGACCTCAGCGCCCGGCATGGCGCGCTACCGTCCGCGGCTTTCCGCGCTGCCGGCGGCGCTGGCCTTGCTGCTGCTGGCCACGCCGTTCGTCGGCCTGCTGCTGGCCACCGACTGGCGGCATTTCGGTTTCGCGCACGGCGACGGCGGCGCGGTGCGCGTGTCGCTGGGCTACAGCCTGATCGCGCTGGTGCCCATCGTCGCGCTGGGCACGCCGCTGGCGTGGTGGCTGGCGCGGCATCGCGTACGCGGGCAATGGCTGGTCGATGCGCTGCTGCTGGTCTCGCTGCTGACGCCGCCACTGGCGATGGGCCTGCTGCTGGCGTCGATGTATGGGCCTTATGGCCCGGCCGGCCATCTGCTGGAACGAGCTGGCGTGCTGCTGACCAATTCGGCGCCGGCCTTCATCCTGGCGCAGTTCTACGCGGCCTTGCCGTATTACGTGATGGCGGCGCGCACCGCCTTCGAAGGTGTGCCGCGCGAGCTGGAACAGATCGCCCTCACGCTGGGCTATTCGCCGTGGCGCAGCTTCGTGCACGTCAGCCTGCCGCTGGCGCGGCTGGGGCTGGCAGCCGCAGTGGCCTTGGCGTGGGTGCGCGCGCTGGGTGAGTTCGGCGCGGTGCTGATCGTGGCGTACTACCCGCAGGGCATCCCGGTGAAGCTGTGGGTGAACCTGCAGGACATCGGCCTGGATGCGGTGTATCCGCTGCTGTGGGTGTTCTTCCTGGCGGCGTTGCCCTTGCCGCTGGTGCTGGGCATGGCCGTGCGCAGGCGCCTGGCGTGATGCGCATCGATTACCGCATCGAGCAGCCGGTGGCGCTGCATGCCAGCTTCGAAGTAGCCGGCTTCACCGTGCTGCTGGGCGCGAGCGGCGAGGGCAAGACCTTGCTGCTGTCGGCGATCGCCGGCCTGATCGCGGCGCGCGGCGAACCGTTCGACGGGTTGCCGCCGCAGCAGCGTGCGGTGGGTTATCTGCCGCAGGGCCACGCGCTGTTTCCGCATCTGCGCGCGTGGGAGAACGTTGCTTTCAGCCTGCGCGGCGCGCAGCGGCGCGCGCAGGCCCTGCAGTGGCTGGAGCGCGTGGGCATGGCGGAGCTGGCCGAGCGCTGGCCGGCTTCGTTGTCCGGTGGGCAACAGCAACGCGTGGCCTTGGCGCGCGCACTCGCGCGCAAGCCGAGCCTGCTGCTGCTGGACGAACCCACCTCGGCGCTGGATCCGGTCACGCGCGACGAAGTGCTGGCCGAACTGATCGCCGAAGTGCACGAGGCCGGCATTCCCGCCCTGGCGGTGAGCCACGATCCGGCGCTCGCCGCGGTGGCCGACCGCCTGGTGCTGATGCACGGCCGCCGCATCGTGCAGATCGGCACGCCCGAAGAGGTGCATGCGCAACCGGCCAGCGGCGCGGTGGCGCGCCTGCTGGGGCTGCGCAACGTGCAGCGCGGCCGCGTCGCCGGCTCGCCCGGGGCGCAGCGCCTGTCCTGGCCCGAAGCCGAAGCCAGCCTGCCGCTGGAGACGCCGCTGCCCGACGGCACCCTGGTCGATTGGCATATCGCGCCCGCCGCGGTGCGCCTGCACGATCAGGCCGTCGCGCCGGCGGATGCCATCGCCGCCGCGTTCGAACTGCGCCAGACCGCGCCGCACCGCAGCTATCTGGGCATGCGCTGCGGCCAGGCGCGGCTGTGGGTGGAGCCGCCGGCGGGCTACGAGTTGCCCGCGGCAAGCGCGGTGTCCTTGCCGCCGCAGGCGATCCGTTGCTGGCCCTTGGAAAACGGCAGCTAGACATGCCCATCCCTGGCCCGTATCCGGCAGCGGGCCTATCATCGCCTCGATCGACGGCATGCACGACGCGGTAACCCCATGAGCGCCCACCCCAAAGACACCGACCTCGACAAAAGCATCCAGCCCTACGAGGGCCCGGCCGGCGGCTGGGGCGCACTGCGCGCCGTGGCCAAGGCGATCCGCGACCAGATGGCGGTGGCACGCTCGGTGGAGGCGCTGCAGCGCGCCAACAAGCCGCTGGGTTTCGATTGCCCGGGTTGCGCCTGGCCCGACCCGCGCCACACCTCCTCGTTCGAGTTCTGCGAGAACGGCGCCAAGGCGATCACCTGGGAAGCGACTTCCAAGCGCACCACGCCGGAATTCTTCGCGCAGCACACGCTGTCCGAATTGTGGGAGTGGACCGACCACGCGCTGGAAGACCAGGGCCGCCTGACCCACCCGATGGCGTACGACGCGGCGCAGGACAAATACGTGCCGGTTTCCTGGGACGAAGCCGCCGCGCGCATCGGCGCCGCCATGCGCGCGCTGCCCGATCCGACCATGGCGGAGTTCTACGCCTCCGGCCGCGCCTCCAACGAGGCCGCCTTCCTGTACCAGCTGTTCGCGCGCGAATACGGCTGCAACAACTTCCCCGACTGCTCGAACATGTGCCACGAGGCCTCCAGCGTCGGCCTGCCCGAAGCGATCGGCGTGGGCAAGGGCACGGTGCAGCTGGAAGACTTCGAGCAGGCGGATGCGGTGTTCTGCATCGGCCACAACCCCGGCACCAACCATCCGCGCATGCTTGGCACCTTGCGCGAGGTATCGCTGCGCGGCGTGCCGATCGTGGTGCTGAACCCGATGCCCGAGCGCGGCCTGGAACGCTTCACCTCGCCGCAGGATCCGGCCGAGATGCTGACCGGCCGCTCGGTGCCGATCGCCACCACATATTTCAAGCCGAAGATCGGCGGCGACATCGCCACCATGAAGGGCATGATGAAGTGGCTGTTCGAAGCCGATGCGGCGGATCTCGCCGGCGGCGGCAAGGGCGTGCTGGACCGCGACTTCATCGCCGAACACACCACCGGCTTCGAAGCCCTGCGCGACGACGTGCTCGCCACCTCGTGGGAAAGCATCGAGCGCGCCTCGGGCCTGACCCACGCCGAGATCGAAGTGGCGGCCGGCATCTACGCCGCCGCCGAGAAGGTGATCTTCTGCTACGGCATGGGCATCACCCAGCATCGCCACGGCGTGCAGAACGTGCAGCAGTTGCTCAACGTGCTGCTGCTGCGCGGCAATCTAGGCAAGCCCGGCGCCGGCATCTGCCCGCTGCGCGGCCATTCCAATGTGCAGGGCGACCGCACGGTGGGCATCACCGAGAAACCCAACGCCGCCTTGCTCGACGGCATCCGCCGCGTCTACGGCTTCGAGCCGCCGACCGCGCATGGCCACGATGCAGTGGCCGCGGTGAAGGCGATCGGCGAGGGCCGCTCCAAGGCGCTGCTGTGCCTGGGTGGCAACCTGGCGGTGGCGATGTCGGACCCGCAGGCGACCTTCCCGGCGATGCGCAAGCTCGACGTGGTGGTGCACGTGGCCACCAAGCTCAATCGCTCGCATCTGATTCCGGCGCGCGAGGCCTTCCTGCTGCCCTGCCTGGGCCGCACCGAGATCGACCTGCAGGCCGCCGGCCCGCAGTCGGTGACGGTGGAGGACTCGATGTCGATGGTGCATGCCTCGCAGGGCCGCCTGCGGCCGGCATCGGAACATCTGCGCTCGGAGCCGGCGATCGTCGGTCTGCTCGCGCGCGCCACGCTGCCGCAGTCCCGGGTGGACTGGGAAGGCATGGTGGCCGACTACGACCGCATCCGCGACAACATCGAGGCGGTGTTCCCGATCTTCGCCAACTACAACGAGCGCGTGCGCCAACCCGGCGGCTTCCACCTGGAGAACGCCGCCGCGCTGCGGCGCTGGAACACGCCCTCCGGCAAGGCGCGCTTCCTGCTGGCCAAGGGGCTGGACGAGGACGCGCCGGCGCCCGCCGACCTGCTGCGGCTGGCCACCATCCGCTCGCACGACCAGTACAACACCACCATCTACGGCTACAACGACCGCTACCGCGGCATCACCGGCCGGCGCGACGTGGTCTTCGTCAATCCGGACGACCTGGCCGAGCGCGGCCTGCGCGAAGGCGACCGCATCGACGTGGAAGCCAGCGCCGCGGACGGCACGCCGAACGGGCGCGCGGTGCGCGGTTTCGTGGCGGTGCCGTTCGGCATCGCGCGCGGCTCGGTGGCGATGTACTTCCCCGAAGGCAACGGCCTGCTCGCGCTGGACGAACACGACGCGCGTTCCGGCACGCCGGGCTACAAGTCGATCCCGGTGCGGTTGTCCGCATCGCGCGAACCGGCGGCGGCCTGACCGCCATGCCGCGCTCCGGACTCGCGCGCCGCAGCGTCACCGTCCGCCAGGGCAACGACCTGCGCCAGGGCGAGGACTGGCTGGCCGAGGAAGCGCCGGTGGAGCTGCGCTACAACGGCGAATCCTTCGCGGTGATGATGGCCACGCCGGCGGATCTGGAAGACTTCGCCTATGGCTTCTCGCTGACCGAAGGGCGCGTGGCGCGTGCAGGCGATATCCGCGGCGTCGCCATCCACGAGCAGCTCGAAGGCTATGTGGTGGACGTCGATGCGGGCGAAGTGGAAGGCGTGGATGAAGACTCCGCGCGCCTGCTGCCGGGGCGCAGCGGTTGCGGCCTGTGCGGCAGCCGCCATCTGGAAGACGTGCTGCGTCCGCTGGCGCGCGTGCCGGACGGCCCGCTGCTGGAACCTCATGCGCTGGAGCGCGCGCTGGAAGCACTGGCGCCGCATCAGCAGCTCAACAGCCAGACCGGCGCGGTGCACGCGGCGGCATGGGCATCGCCGGCCGGCGACATCCTGCTGGTGCGCGAGGACGTCGGCCGCCACAACGCGCTGGACAAGCTGCTCGGCGCCTTGACGCGCGCCGGCATCGATCTGCGCGGCGGCTTCGTCCTGGTCACCAGCCGCGCCAGCTACGAGATGGTGACCAAGGCGGCCAGTCTCGGCGTCGGCGTGCTCGCCGCGATTTCCGCGCCGACGGCGCTGGCGGTGACGCTGGCGCAGTCCTGCCATCTCACGCTCACCGGCTTCGTACGGCCCGGGCGCCACGTGGTCTACAGCCATCCGCAACGCCTGAGCGACATGGCGCAAGCGCCGTGATCATCCGCCCCACCCACAGCCACTCCGTGCGCACCCTGCTGTTTGCGCTGAAGGGTTCGATCATCCCCATCATCTGGCCGCGCGTGCTCTATACCGTGCTGCTGTCGCTGGTGGTGGTGCTGGCCGACTGGAAAGGCGTGGCACTGCATTTCCGGCTGGACGCGGCGCCGCTTACCTTGCTGGGGCTGACGCTGGCGATCTTCCTGGGCTTTCGCAACACGGTGGCCTACCAGCGTTGGTGGGAAGGCCGCTCGCTGTGGGGCGAGCTGGTGATCGCGACGCGCAATCTGACGCGGCAGACGCTGTCCTTCCTGGCGGATGCGCCGCTGCAGACGCGCCAGCAGCTGGTGCATGCGCTGATCGGCTACACGCATGCATTGCGCCATCACCTGCGCGGCACCGATCCGGAGGTGGACCTGCGCCGCTGGCTTCCGGCCGATATCTGCGCCGTCGCCATCGCCGCGCCCAACCGGCCCAATGCGATTCTCGGCATGCTTGGCGAGGCCTATGCCAAAGAAGCGCGCGCAGCGGGCGTCGACGGCATGCTGCTCGCGTCGATGGACAAGGAACTCAACACGCTGTCGCACGTGCTCGGCGGTTGCGAACGGATCAAGGGCACGCCGATTCCGTTTGCCTACATCCTGCTGTTGCACCGCACGGTGCACGTGTATTGCTTCATGCTGCCGTTCTGCCTGATCCATCCCTTCGGCTGGCTCACGCCGGTGGCGGTGGGCGTACTGGCGTATACCTTCTTCGGCCTGGATGCCATCGGCGAGCAGATCGAGGACCCGTTCGACCTGCTGCCGAACGACCTGCCGCTGGATGCGCTGAGCCGCACGGTGGAGATCAACCTGCGCAGCCTGCTGGGCGAAACCGAGCTGCCGCCGCCGCTGCAGCCGGAAGACTACGTGCTCACCTAGCAGGCGCGTACACCGCTCCTTGAATGCCGGCCGGCGATGATCCGCTTGCCGCTTTGTCCGCGAGGAACCTGTCATGAATCAGCGCTTCGATGCCGTGGTGATCGGTGCCGGCCAGGCCGGCCCACCGCTGGCCGAGCAACTGGGCAGGGCGGGCAAGCGGGTGGCGGTGATCGAGCGCAAGCTGGTGGGCGGCACCTGCGTCAACACGGGCTGCATTCCCACCAAGGCGATGGTGGCGAGCGCTTACGTGGCGCATATGGCAGCACGGGCGCATGAGTATGGCGTGCGCGCCGAGGCGGCCGCGCAGGTCGACATGCAGCGCGTGTGGGAACGCACCCAGGGTATTTCGGGCAAGTCGCGCAACGGTGTGGAGCAATGGTTGAGCGGCATGCCCCAGGTCAGCTTGCTGCGCGGGCATGCACGTTTCGAATCGCCGCACAGCCTGCGCGTGGGCGACGAGTTGATCGAGGCGGAGTCGTTCTTCGTCAATGTCGGCGGCCGCGCCAGCGTGCCGGACTTCCCGGGCATCCACGACGTTCCCTTCCTCACCAACACCGGCATGATGGAACTGCACGAATTGCCGGAACATCTGATGATCGTCGGCGGCAGCTATATCGGCCTGGAGTTCGGGCAGATGTTCCGGCGTTTCGGTTCGAAGGTGACCATCGTCGAGCGCTCGGAACGCTTCCTGCCGCGCGAGGACGCCGACGTGGCCGATGCGGTGCTGGCGATGCTGCGCGGCGAGGGCATCACCGTGCACCTGGGCGCCGAATGCATCGCGCTGGAGGGCAAGGCCGGCGCCATACGCATCAAGGCGCGCGGCAACCAGCTATGCGAACAGGCGGTGGGCACACATCTGCTGCTGGCGGTCGGCCGCCGGCCGAATACGGACGACCTGGGCCTGGAGCGGGCCGGCGTCGCCATGGACGAGCGCGGCAATATCAAAGTCGACGACCACGGCCGCAGCAGCGTGCCGCATATCTGGGCGATGGGCGACTGCAATGGCCACGGCGCGTTCACCCATACCTCGTACAACGACTACGAGATCGTCGCCGATGCCGTACTGGGGCAGGGCCGGCGGCGCATTTCCGACCGCATCCAGGCCTATAGCCTGTTCACCGATCCGCCGCTGGCGCGGATCGGCATGAGCGAGCAGGAGGCGCGCAAGTCGGGCCGCGAAGTGCAGGTCGGCTCGCGGCCGATGGCGCGGGTGGGGCGTGCGGTCGAGCGCGGCGAGACCACGGGTTTCATGAAGGTGGTGGTCGACGGCGCCAGCAAGCAGCTGCTGGGCGCGGCGATCTTCGGCATCAACGGCGACGAGGCCATCCATTGCCTGCTGGATACGATGTACGCCAGGGCGCCGTATACGACGGTGTCGGAGGCGGTGCATATCCATCCGACCGTGGCCGAGCTGCTGCCGACCACGCTGCAGAGCCTGAAGTAGCGTAGGTTGGGGTGAGCCGTAGGCGAACCCCAACATCGCATCGATGGAGCCTGCCGCATGGTTGGGGTTTTCACCCCAACCTACGCCGGGCGTTACGCTACCGCTTCGGCGCGGCGCGCCAGCTTGCGGGACACGAAGCGCATGCCGACGCCGGCCACGCACAGCAGCAGCGCCGCCAGCTTCATGTGCGCGCTGAACAGCGCCACCGCGCCGAACAGCACCGCCACGAACAGGTCGCGCAACAGCCAGCTCCAGGCGCGCGGCGCGGGCACGTCCGGCGCCAGCTTGCCGATAAACGAGGCATAGCCCCAGGACGCGGCCAGGAACAGGTAATTGACCATCAGGGACAGTGCATAGATCAGCATGCCTTCGCTGGATTCGCCGTTGGCGGCAGTCAGCAGCACGCGGATCACCACCGGCATCAGCGACACCATGCTCAGTACCGCGAGGGTGAGCAGGGTCATCGGCGTATCGACGTGGCGCAGGTGGGTGAGCACGCGGCGGTGCTGGATCCAGACGCCGCCGACGATGAAGAAGCTGAGGAAGTAGATCAGCAGCGGGGTAGCCCACTGTGCGATCAGGCTGTGGGCGCCGGCGGCTTCTTCCGGCTTCAGTTCCACCGCCGACAAGGTGAGCGCGATCGCGAAGACGCCATCGGACAGCATCACCAGGCGGTCGAAATGACGCTGGTGCACGTGATGCTCCCGCACGGGCAGCTGATGATTGGATTCCACGTTGACCTTCCCCCGGGTTGAGGCGGTAATGATGCACTAGTGGGTGGGGGGATCGTAAGGTGTTGCGAGGGTGAATCCTTCGCCCCTCCGGGGGGAAGGTGGCGGCAGCCGGATGAGGGGTGGCTCTAGCGGGAGCGCTTCTACAGCGTGAAGAAAAAGCTCTTAGGTTTTTTTTCGACCCTCCGCTCAACGCTCCGACCGGCCCCTCACCCCAACCCTCTCCCCGGAGGGGAGAGGGGGCGGGTTGCGCGAGAGTGTGGTGTTTGGCGTTGGTGCACATGCATCGCCGTGAAGAAAAAGTGCATGCAACCCTTCACTATCATTCGGACGTCTAAACATCCGATCGCTTGCACAGGAAACGGTTGACAATCGAGTGACAGCGATGCAAGTTTGCCGCGAACCCGAACGGAGCCGCTCCTTCGGGTTTTATAGGGGGCGGGATTTAGATCGATCCATGTAAGGGATTGCCGGGCCGGTCTTGGGCTACAGGCGCATCGCTTCCTACGCGCACTCGCTTGCCTTCGTGTCGCCGTGCGGCACGTTCATCTCGTCCATGGGCTCAAGCCAGCGATGGGGATGACGATGATCGAAGCGACACAGCGCCTGCCGTCCACGACTGCTCTTTCCAGATGCGTCCGCTCCAGGCATGCCCTGGCTCTTGCACTGGCCATCGCCGCGATGGCTTCCGGCGGGGCGCGGGCCCAGTCGACCACCGGAACGATCTTCGGCCAGGTCGCCGCCAGCGGCGGCGAGACGGTGCTGATCGAGAACGCCAATGGCTTCCGGCGCGAGGTGGGCGTCGATGCGCGCGGCCGCTACGTCGCCGCGCAGCTGCCGCTGGGCACCTATACGGTGTCGCTGCGGCGCAACGGACAGACCGTGGACTCGCGCAACCAGGTGGCGCTGCAGGTGGGCGCGGGTACCGATGTGTCCTTCATGGCCGCCGTTGGCGCGGGCAAGCAGGCCACCAATCTCGGCGCCGTCACCGTGGTGGGCAATGCGCTGCCGGCCATCGACGTCACCAGCGTCGATTCGCGCACCGTGATCACCGCCGAACAGCTGGCCAGGCTGCCGCTGGCGCGCTCGGCCGAGGCTGCCGCGCTGCTCGCTCCGGGCGTCAACCGCAACAGCGCCAACTTCACCACCGCTACCGGCAAGCCGCTGGTGAGCTTCGGCGGTTCGGCGGCTACCGAGAACGCGTATTACATCAATGGATTCAACACCACCGACCCGCTCAACGGGCATGGCGGCATCACGCTGCCGTACGGCGCGATCGATCAGCAGGAGGTCTACACCGGCGGCTACAGCGCGCAGTACGGGCGCTCCGACGGCGGCGTGATCAACCAGGTGGGCAAGCGCGGCAGCAATGCCTGGCACTTCGGCGCCCAGGTGTTGTGGGAACCCTCGTACGCGCGCAGCGACTACACCGATCTCTACTATGCCAACGGCATGCCGGCCTCGCCGGTGGCGGGGCGGCTGTACGACCCCAAGAGCGGCAACAAGCTGTGGACCACCACGGTCAGCGCCTACGCCGGCGGTCCGCTGGTCAAGGACAAGCTGTTCTTCTTTCTTGCCGGCGAGTTCGAGCGGCAGCAGGGCGCCAACGTCAATGCGGTGGACAACAGCAAGCCCTACCAGACCTACCGCTACGACAGCCCGCGCTGGTACGGCAAGCTGGACTGGAACATCAGCGACAACCATATCCTCGAGTTGACCGGCGCCTCGGACAAGCGCAAGGGCAGCGGCGCGGTCTACGACTACGACTACACCGCGCGCCGCCAAGGGGCGCTGATCAACGCCGACGACAACACCAAGGTCGGCGGCGACCTCTACGTCGCCAAATACACCGGCTATCTCACCGACAACCTCACGCTGAGCGCGATGTACGGCGAGATGAAGACGCGCGACTACGACGTGCCGGGCAGCTACGACGGCGACCTCACCTACGTCAGCGGCATCACCAACCAGAATCCGGCCTTGAACGGCGGCACGCCGCGCGGCAACAACCAGACGGTCTCCACGCTCTACGATCCGGCGCGCGGCAACAAGACCACCAATACGCGCCTGGACCTCAGCTATCACCTGGGCGACCACATGCTCAGCATCGGCATCGACAACCAGCGCTCGGAAGCGCTGAACCAGGGCAACCGCAATGCCGGCCCCGGCTACACCTGGCAATACGGCCATACCAATACGCCGAACCTGCCGCTGGTCTCGGGCCTGGGCGTGCCGGCGCCGGCGGGTTTCCCGAACGGGCAGGGCGGCTACTACGTGCAGAAGAACGTCGCCAACAATGCGGTGAGCGTGCGTTCCATGCAGCGCGCGCAATACGTGGAGGACAAGTGGCAGGTCAGCGACCGCTGGCTGCTGTCGCTGGGCCTGCGCAACGACCAGTTCACCGACTACAACCCCAGCGGCGCGGCCTTCATCACCCAGACCAAGCCGCAGTGGGCGCCGCGGCTGGGCTTCAGCTGGGACGTCAATGGCGATTCCAGCTTCAAGGTCTACGGCAACGTCGGCCGCTATTACCTCAGCATGCCGCTCAATCCGGCCACCGGCGCGGCGGCCGGCTATGTCAGCACGCAGCAGTACTACACCTATGGCGGCATCGCCGCCGATGGCACGCCCACCGGGTTGACGGTGATGTCCAATCCGGTGTCGGCGAACAATTCCTTCGGCATTCCGCCCGACCCGCGCACGGTGACCGCGCAGAGCATCAAGGCGGAGAACCAGGACGAATTCATTCTCGGCTTTACCAAGGCCGCCGGTTCCACCTGGGTCTACGGCGCCAAGCTGACCCAGCGCATCCTGCGCAATGCCATCGACGACTTCTGCGACGTCAACCGGGTGTTGGACAAGGCGCAGGCGCTGGGCTACGACATCGCCTCCAGCAACAGCTGCTATCTGATCAATCCCGGCCGCGCCAACACCTTCAACCTGGTCACCACCGGCGGGCAGCTGGTCGGCGTGCCCATGAGCAATGCGGAGCTGGGCTTCGATCGCCTGAAGCGCCGCTACTACAGCCTGGAAACCTTCCTGGAGCACCCGTTCGACGGCACCTGGTACGGCAAGCTCGACTACGTGTTCTCGCGCAGCTACGGCAATACCGAGGGCCAGGTGCGCTCGGACCTGCTGCAAGGCGGCGCCTCGGCCAGCGAGGACTGGGACAACTACGCCATCATGGAGCACACCAACGGGCCGCAGAACAACGACCACACCCACGTGCTGAAGCTCTACGGCTATTACCAGCTGACGCAGGAGTGGCAGCTGTCCGCTAACCTCAGCGTGCAGTCGGGCAATCCGCGCATCTGCCTGGGCTATTACGGGCCGGATCACACCGATCCCGTGGGCTACGGCAATGCCTACCACTATTGCGATGGCCAGCCGTCGCCGCCCGGGAGCCATGGCCGCCTGCCGTGGTTGCATCAGCTGGATCTGGGCGTGACGTATCGCCCGCTGTTCGCGGCCAAGCGGCTGGCCTTCAATGCCAACGTGTTCAATGTCTTCAACGAGCAGCGGCCGACCTTCCTGCAGCCCAACTCCGAGCAGGCGCCGTATTCGCCCAATCCGCTGTTCGGCACGGCCTTGTATCGGGAAGATCCACGCTATGTGCGTGTGAGCGTGAGCTACGACTACTGAGGACAGGACGCAGCGTCGCACCGGAGGACACCATGCCGCCTGGCCGTGTCTCCCCGGCGGCCTTGCCCCTATACTCCGCGGCCATTCGGGCAGCGCCAGGCTTTCGGCGTTGCCTAGTTCACCGCATCACCCGCCAAAGGCTTTATCCGTGACTCTTACCAGGGGCGAGTCGCTGATCCCGCATCGACGCGCCGTCCGGCGCGCCTGCCTGCTCGTGTTCGCCGCCTGCCTGCTGGCATGGCAACTGGCGGCGCAGGCAGCGCAGCTGCCGCTCACCCTGTACGACCAGGGCAGCGGCCTGACCAGCCTCTCGGTGGTGCGCATCTACCAGGACCGCGAAGGCTTCGTGTGGGTGGGCACGGAGAAGGGCCTGTACCGCTTCGACGGCATGGCCTTCAGCCAGGTCGGCGCGGAGCAGGGCTTCCAGGTTTCCGAGGTGATCAGCTTCGACGAGGACGTGCGCGGACGCCTGTGGGTCGGTTCGCGCGCGGGTCTGCAGCTGCGCGAGAACGGCCGCTTCGGCTGGGTGCGCCCCGGCGGCAAGCCGCTGCTGGCCGATCGCGGGCAGACCTTGGCGGCCGACGATGCCGGCGGCATGTGGCTGGTCAGCGCCAACCGCCTGCTGCTGCTCAGTCCCGATGGCGCCAGCCGCTGGAAAGTGACGGCGCCTTTCAGCGACGCGCAGCGGCAGGCTTTTGCCGGACTC
The DNA here is from genome assembly GCF_018599165.1 of Dyella sp. LX-66. Taxonomy (NCBI): domain Bacteria; kingdom Pseudomonadati; phylum Pseudomonadota; class Gammaproteobacteria; order Lysobacterales; family Rhodanobacteraceae; genus Dyella; species Dyella sp. LX-66. The sequence goes on along the minus strand of NZ_JAHFVJ010000004.1, from coordinate 302,488 downwards.
GACAAGGTCAGCGCGGTCTTCCACGCCAACGGCAGCACCTGGTTCGGTTGCGGCGACGAGCTGTGCAGCCTGCGCAATGGGCAACTGCGCCGCTACGGCGCCGATGCCGGCGTGCCGGCCGACAAATGGCTGGGTTTCCTCGCCGCTCGCGACGGCAGCCTGTGGGTGCGCGGCATCCACACGGTGCGGATGCTCGCACCCGGCAGCGACCAGTTCGTCGCACGCGACATGCCGGGCAACAGCGCGGACGTGGCGGCATCGAGCATCGATATCGCGCAGGACCACGAAGGCCGCGTGCTGACGCGCAGCTCGACCGGCCTGGCGCGCTGGGACGGCCACCGCTGGGAATTGTTCGGCACCGACGACGGCCTGCCCAAGGTGGGCGTGTCGGCGCTGATCGTCGACCAGGACGGCACCTTGTGGATCGGCACCTACGGCCGCGGCCTGCTGCACTGGAGCGGCCGCGACGCGGTGGAGAACTGGACGTCCGCGCAAGGGCTGAGCGGCTCGCTGATCTGGTCGATCAACCGCGCGCCGTCCGGTGCGGTGTGGGTGGCCGACGACTGGGGCGGCAGCGTGATCGGCGCGGGGCAGGACCATGCCGAACCCTGGCCGCTCGCGGTGGCGCCGCCGCACCAGACGCGCACGGTGCTGTCGGCCGCGGACGGCTCGGTGTGGTACTTCCTGTTCGACGGCCGCGTGCTGCGCTACGAACCGGACAGCCGCAAGACCACGGTGGTCGCCACCTTGCCGTTCCTGGTGCGCGGCGCGTTCCAGGACAGCCACGGGCGCTTCTGGGCCTATACGCTCGGCGGCCTTTATGCGATCGATGGCGCGACCGGCCGGATGGAGCGCGCGGCGCCGGATCTCATTCCCACTTCGATGTGCTCGGATCTCGCGGAAGATCGCGCGGGACGCCTGTGGGCAGCCTGCCGCGCCGGCCTGTTCCGTTTTGCCGACGGCCGCTGGACGCACGTCAGGGTGGCGCCGGAAGAGGCGCTGGGCGGCTACGAGAACGTGGCCGTCACACCGGATGGCCAGCTCTGGCTCAGCTCCTTGCAGCCCGGCCTGCTCGGCGGCCCGGCGGGCGACGCCGACAGCGTGACGCTCACGCCGGTGGACGATCCGCTGCTGGCCGATTCGCGCGTGTACTTCCTGCGCGCCGATCGCCGCGGCCGCCTGTGGGTGGGCGGCAACAACGGCGTGGATGTGCTGAACGCGCAGCGCTGGACGCGCCTGACCTCGCGCGACGGCCTGCTGTGGGACGAAACCAACCATGGCGCCTTCCACGCCGACGAGGACGGCTCGGTCTGGATCGGCACGCCGATCGGACTGTCCCATCTGCTGAAGCCGGAAGAGCTGCTGGCGCCGCGCGAGCTGCATCCCTGGCTGGTCTCGGCGTTCTACAACGGGCACGAGCTGGCGGGTAAGCAGGCGGAAGCCGACTTCGGCGTCGGCGGCGCCCTGGTGTTGCGCTTCGCGGTGCTGGGCAACAGCTCGGGCAGCCCGGTGCGGTTCCGCTACCGCCTGTCCGATATCGACAACGACTGGGTGGAGGCGTCGACGCGCGAGGTGCGCTACGCCGCGTTGCCACCTGGTACCTATCGTTTCGAACTGCAGGCGGTCGACGAAAACCAGCGGCGCTTGTCTGCGCCGATCAGCCTGGGCTTTACCTTGAATCCGCCGTGGTGGCGCAGCACGCCGGCCTTCGCCGCCGCGGCCTTGCTGCTGCTGGCCGCGATCGTGCTGGCCTGGCGCTGGCGCGTGCGCGTGCTGGTCAAGCATGCGCAGCGGCTGGAGCAGGCGGTGGCGGTGCGCACCGAACAGCTGCAGAACGCCATGCGCGCACGCGGCATGCTGCTGGCGCGCATCAGCCACGATCTGCGTTCGCCGCTGGCGGGCATCATCGAAAGCGTGCGGCAATGGCGGCAGGGCAGCCGGCGGCGCGACTATCCGGCGCTGATCGAAGGCAGCGCGCGGCAGCAGCTGGACCTGATCGACGAGTTGCTGGAGTTCTCGCGCGACGAGCTCACCGACCTGGAACTGGTGGAGGCGCCCGGCTATCTGCACGCCTTCCTGCAAAGCGTAGCCGAGCAGGCGGCGCTGCCGGCGGAGCGGCGCGGCAACCGCTTCGTCACCCGCTACGCGGACGATCTGCCCGCCCTGGTCCGGCTGGATTTCCGCCGCCTGCGCCAGGTGCTGGCCAACCTGATCGGCAATGCCGCCAAGTTCACCGACGACGGCTATATCCAGCTCACCGTCACCGCCGCGCCCACCGTGCCGGGCAGGGTGCAATTGCAGGTGGCGGTGGAAGACAGCGGCATCGGCATCGAGCCTTCCGAACGCGAGCGCCTGGCGCAGCCGTTCGCCCGCGGCGGCAATGCCGCGCATTACGACGGTTACGGCCTGGGGCTGGCGATCGTCACGCAGATCCTGGGGCGCATGGGCAGCCGCCTGAACATCGACGCCGCGCCCGGCGGCGGCAGCCGCTTCGGCTTCGTGCTGGACGTGGCGCTGGCCGACGAGGCGGAGCTGGATCAGGAGCTGTCGGCCGAGGGCGGCGGCGATATCGACGGCGCGGGGCGGCGCATCCTGGTGGTGGACGATCATCCGCAGAGCCGCGACATGCTGTGCGATCTGCTGGACGGGTTCGGCTTCGAGAGCGTGCCGGCCGGGTCGGGCGAAGAAGCGCTGTCGGCCTTGCGGAAGCAGGCCATCGATCTGGTGGTGACCGATCAGTTCATGCCGGGGATGGATGGGTGGGCGTTGTTGCGCGCACTGCGAAGCGCATATGCGGCGCTGCCGGTGCTGCTCTATTCGTCATTGCCGCCGCGGCGTATGGAGGATGGCGTGGCGTTCGACGATGCGTTGCTCAAGCCGGCGAGTGGGAAGCTGTTGCTGGAGCATGTCGATCGCCTGCTGTCGGGCGTAAACAGCGAAACCTGACAGATTGAAACTCTTCTCCCCGCCGGGGAGAAGATGCCGGCAGGCAGATGAGGGGCGGGTGCTCGCGGCAGCGCTTCTACGAAGCGAAGAAAAGCTCTTAGGCTTTCTTGGCCTTCCACTCACGACTCCGCCCGGCCCCTCACCCCAACCCTCTCCCCGGAGGGGAGAGGGAGCAAAAGCTAGTGCTCGCCGGTGGTCACACCCGGCAACCGCGCCAACGCCAACTGCTTGCGCAGGCTCTGCACCACCCCGCGCGTCGCCGCCGTCAGCGCCATCCCCGACAGGCTCAGCAGATGCACCGGCGTCGGCTCCGGCTCGAACTCCTCGAACACCCGCTGCAGCCGGCTCGCCTTCAAGTCATCCGCGCAGGCATAGAGCGGCAGCTGCGCCACGCCGGCCCCTTCGCGCGCCGCCACCAGCAGCGTGGACAGATGCCCCGTGCTCAGCGGCCCCGCCGGCTTGCGCACGCGCGCGCCGCGCAAAGCCCATTGGCGCGAACCGCCGGCGCTTGGATAACCCAGGCAATGCCGGTCTTCCAGCTGGTCCGGATGCGTCGGCGAACCCAGGCGGCGGAACAGGCGCGGGCTGCCCACGGTCACCATGCGCACGTGGCAGAGCTTGTGCGCCACGATGTCGCCGCGGTCCGGCATCTTGTCGTCCATATGCAGGGCCAGGTCCACGCGCTGCGCCAGCAAGGCCTCGACGCCGCCGTTCATGCTCAGCGAGAGATGCAGGCGCTCGTGTTGCGCGGACACCGCCACCAGCGCCTGCGACAGCAGGTCGCCGGCCAGGTCCGGCACGTCGATGCGCACGCGGCCGCCGGGATTGCCCGCCGCGTCCTGCACCGCATGGATGGCCGCTTCCGCCGACTCGCACATCAGCAGGGCATGGCGGTACACCTCGTTGCCCAGCGGCGTCACCGCGAAGTGGCGCGCGTTGCGCAACAGCAGCTGCGCGCCGAGCCGCTGTTCCAGCCCGACGATGCGGCGGCTGAGCAGTGAGCGCGTCATGCCCGTCTGCCGGGCCGCTGCGGCGAAACCGCCGGCCTCGATCACGCAGGTCAGCAGATAGAGGTCGTTGAGGTTGTCGGTCAGGAGCATGGTGCGGATACGGCCGGGCCAGCGCCGGAGCGGCGACGGACGGGAGCTTAGGTCCGCGCCAACCGGCCGGACTTTGCCTGGGCGGACCGCCGTTTTGCCCGGGGGGACGATGAAACGAAAGCCGCTATATACTCGCCCGGCTCGTGCGGCCGGATGGCCACGGGCGGTTGGCAGCGGCCTCGGCCGCCGACAGGGGGATACATGCCAGCGCAGGCGTCACCGCACATCCTGGTGATCGACGATTCGCCGGAAGAACTCCGCCACCTGCAGCAGCTGCTGCGGGGCGAGGGCTATCGCGTGACGCTGGCCACCGACGGGCGCCAGGGCTTCCAGCGCGCCATGGCGCTGCAGCCGGACCTGATCCTGCTCGACGTGCGCATGCCGGTGCTCGACGGCTTCGCCACCTGCCGCCTGCTGAAAGAGGCCCCGCGCACGCAGCACGTGCCGGTGATCTTCCTGAGTTCCGCCGGTGCGCTGGAAGAACGCCTCGAAGGCCTGACTCACGGCGGCGTCGACTACGTGCTCAAGCCCAGCCATCCCGACGAGGTGCTGGCCCGCGTGCGCATCCACCTGCGGCTGGGGCCGCGCGCGCATGCTGCGGCGCCGGCGGATGCCGAGAGCTTCCTGTCGCACGACGAGATCACCCTGCGCGCGGCGGTGCGGCTGATCAGCGAACAGCTGGCGGCCTTGCCGCCGCTGGAAGAGATCGCGCGCAAGGTGGGCACGCACGACAAGCGCCTGTCGGCGATCTTCCGCCAGCACATGGGCACCACGGTGTTCGCCTGGATCCGCGAGGAGCGCCTGCGCAAAGGCCGCGAGCTGCTGACCGAAACCTCGCTCGGCCTGCAGGACATCGCCGAAAGCGTGGGCTTTCGCAGCTCCTGCAACTTCATCACGGCGTTTCGCGAACGCATGGGCGTGACGCCTGCCCAGTTCCGCAAGGCCTCGCACAGCGACGAGCTGGCGACCAGCGAATAACGCGCGCCAGCTTCGCGCAAGCATCTGCGCGAGCTGGTTCACAGTTTGCTCACCACGCGATTGAAGCGGCTGCACAAATGCGGTTCAGTACGACGCACGCCGCTTTCCTGCGCCGTCCGCAAGCTTTGCCGCATGCCACGCCCACCCGGCGCAGCCGCTTCGGCAAAGTCGCCGCTCACCGCAGCGACCTCGTCTTTCCCGCGGAAAAAGCCCTTTTCCCCTTCATTCCGATGCCAACCCCGGCGTGCCAAAGTTTTGGCGCGGCGGCAGTGCGTCCCGCTGCGCAATACGCAAGTTCCCACAGCGCCATCTTCCGCGCCTTCCCGCGGCACGCTTACGATCCGCGCCGCTGACGACACCGATTCGGCATTGATGGGAAATGCCGACATTGGCCTGGCCTCCGCGTAGCTTCGCGGAGCCGCCGCCAAAGGGGGTAACCGGTGTCGTCAGCAAGGCTTTCGCGCTGAGGTCGTGATGGCAGCTGCAGGGACTGCCGCCGACACCTCCTCACCCCATCTCTAGCCGCCACAAGGGCGCAACCGTCCTGCTTTTCAGCAGCGGCGGCCAGGGGCTTTTTGCCGTCTGCATGCACTTCTCCGCGCACCGGAGGAGCGGGTACGGCTGCGCCACTTTCCGACCAGGCCGTTCCGCCACGCGGGACGCCACGAGCATGAGAGTGAACGGATATGTCCGCTTTGCCGGGTAGTTATCGCGGGACAGGGAAACGCGCGAGGGCGACGCTGTACCAGAAGCTCTTCGCCTTGCTGGCGTTGCTGCTGCTGGGCATGGCCATGCCGAAGGTGGCACAGGCAAACGAATGCCGCATGGCCGACCCCAATTCCAAGGGCGCGCACGTCGACGAGATCTGCTGGCTGCAGCTCGACGGCGTCACCTTGAATGCCAATGGCTCGACGCCGCTGACGTTCAATCTGCCCGACGGCTCGACCATGACCTTTACGGTCGACGTCAGCAACGTAGGTTCGAGCACGGGCCTGAAGGGCGTGCAGGCGCCGAGCTGGACCGGCTCGCAGTTCAGCGGCAGCACCGGCTACTACACGATCTACAAGCCGAACACCGCTGCGCTGTACACCAACAGCGGCACGGTCGCCAACGACACCACGGTGGCCTTGCGCGACATCCATCTGTTCGGCCCCAGCGGGGTGGAAAGCACCAACGCGTTCGAGATGGTGGTCGCCGATGGCGAAAGCACCAACAGCAACGAGTATCTCGACTTCGGCGTGGTGTCCGGCGGCAGCACGTTCAACCTGGTGGAGTGGCTGGGCGCATCGGCGGCCAACAACCTCACCTATGGCGCGCCGGGCAGTGCGGGCGTGCCGAACACGCCGGCCTCGGCCTGCGCCGGCATGATCGACTGCATCCGCATGGTCGGCAAAAGCGGCACCGCCAACGCGGTGGTGTTCTCGACCACGCGCACCGGCTCGCCCTTCACCGTGATGGGCCAGGTGCATACCAACAGCAGCAGCCTGCAGGGCTTCGCCTTCGGCGTGCGCTGGGGCGGCGTGCGCTTGCGCAAGGCGCTGCCCAGCGGCCGCCTGGACGGCAGCGACCAGTTCACCTATCGCGTGATCAACGTGAAGGGCCAGGAGATCATCAACACCTCCACCACCGGCGCGGCCGTAGGCAACTACGCCTACATCAGCGGCCAGGCGACCATGCCGGGCAATGTGCTGACGCTGAAGGAGGAGATGGCGCCGGGCAGCAAGTCCACCCTGGACCAGTACGACCGCAGCATCGTCTGCACCAATGGCAATCCGGGTTCGGCCACCGTCTTGCCCACCGGTACGTTCGATCCTGCCAACCCGCCCAAGGTCGACCTGCAACAGCTGGGCGACCGCGTGGATTGCACGCTCACCAATATCCCGCGCATCGCGGACCTCAAGCTGGTGAAGACCGCGCCCGCCACCGTGCAGGCCGGCCAGCCGCTGAGCTATACGCTCACGATCGGCAACAACGGCACGCACACCGCCACCGGCGCCATCTTCACCGACACCATGCCGGTGGGCGTCACCGGCGTCACCGCCGGCGGCGTCAGCTGCGGCAGCGCCACCAGCGGCGCGGTGTGCGGCGCGCTCGGCGTGAATGTCACCGGCAGCGACGCGGCCGGCTACACCATCACCGGCGCGATCCAGAGCCTGCCCGCCAACAGCAGCGTGGTGGTGACCATCAACGCCACCGCGCCGGTCAGCCTGGTCGGCACGCTCAGCAACACCGCCAACGTGAAGCTGGCGGGCACCGACACCACCGTCGGCGAACCCACCGCCAACACGGGCGACAACACCTCGACGGCCACCACCACGGTGCAGGGCACGCCCGCGCTGCAGGTGACCAAGACCGCCACGCTCAACGACAGCAACGGCAACAGCAAGGCGGACGTCGGCGAAACCATCAGCTACGCCATCACCGCCACCAACAGCGGCAATCTCACGCTCAATGGCCTGACCGTGTCCGACCCGATGGCCGGCGGCACCGCGCTGGCGTGTTCGCCGACCTCGATCGATCCGGGCAAGACCGCCAACTGCGGCAGCTTCGTGTACACCGTGACTCAGGCCGACGTGGATGCCGGCGTGGCGCTGCATAACGTCGCCACCATCACCGGCACGCCGCCGGGCGGCGGTTCGCCGGTCACCTCGACCGGCACCACCGACACGCCGATCGGCGACGTGCAGATCACCGCCAAGAACGACAGCTACAACGTGCCCAACGGCGCCAATGGCGGCAGCACCGGCAACGTGGTCGGCAACGACCAGTTCGGCACTGTCACCGGTCCGGCGATCGGCACGAGCAAGGGCCAGGTCGCGCTGATCTGGGGCAGCGTCAGCAATCCGCCGGCCACTGGCGGCTTCACCCTTAACGGCGACGGCACCATCACCGTGAAGCCCGGCACACCGGCCGGCACCTACAAGATTCCGTACACCCTCTGCGACGCCGTGCATCCGGCCAATTGCTCCACCGCCGAAGCCGACGTGACGGTAGGTGCGGCCGCGATCGCCGCCACGCCCGATACCTACACCGGCATCGACGGCGGCGTAGGCCAGGCCAATGCCGGCAACGTGTTGGACAACGACACGCTCAACGGCGCGAAGACCACGCCGTCCACCGTCAACCTGACGGTGACCACGCCGGCCAGCAACCCGAATGTGAAGCTCGACCCGGCGACGGGCGAAGTGTCGGTCGCGCCGGGCACGCCGGCTGGCACCTACACCATCGGCTATCAGATCTGCGAAAAGCTCAATCCGAGCAACTGCGCCAGCACCACGGTCAGCGTCACCGTCGCCGCCGGCAAGATCGCCGCGAACAACGACAGCTATACCGGCATCAACAGCAGCCTCGGCAATGCGAACGTCGGCAACGTGCTGGGCAACGACACGCTCAACGGCAGTGCCGCGGCAGTTTCGACAGTCACGCTGAGCGTCACTTCGCCGGCCAGCAATCCCAACGTGAAGCTCGATCCGGCAACGGGCGAGGTTTCTGTCGCGCCGGGCACGCCCGCCGGCACCTACACCATCGGCTACCAGATCTGCGAAAAGCTCAACCCGAGCAACTGCGCTACCGCAACCGCCACCGCCACGGTGGTGGCCGGCCCGATCACCGCGGGCAGCGACAATTACTCAGGCGTTTCCGGCGCGGGCAACCCGTCGGTGGGCAATGCGCTGGACAACGACACGCTCAACGGCGCCAAGGCCACGCCGTCCACCGTCAACGTGACGGTGACCACGCCGGCCAGCAACCCGAACGTGAAGCTGGATCCGGCCACCGGCAATGTCTCTGTCGCGCCGGGCACGCCGGCCGGCACGTACACCATCGGCTACCAGATCTGCGACAAGATCAACCCCGCGAGCTGCGCCAACGCCACGATCAGCGTGATCGTCGCCGCCGGCAAGATCGTCGCCAGCAATGACGCCTACACGGGTATCGATGGCGGCGTCGGCCAGCCGAACGCCGGCAACGTGCTGGACAACGACACGCTCGACGGCGTGAAGGCCACCCCGACCACCGTCAACCTGACGGTGACGGCGCCGGCCAGCAACCCGAACGTCAAGCTGGACCCGGCCACCGGCCAGGTCTCCGTCGCGCCGGGCACGCCGGCCGGCACGTACAGCATCGGCTACCAGATCTGCGAGAAGCTCAACCCGGCCAACTGCGCCACCGCGACGGCGAACGTCACCGTGATCGCCGGCAAGATCGTCGCCACGGGCGACAACTACACCGGCATCGATGGCGGCAACGGCAACCCGTCGGTCGGCAACGTGCTGGACAACGACACGCTCAACGGCACGAAGGTCACGCCGTCGACGGTAACGGTGTCGGTCACCACGCCGCCGAGCAATCCCAACGTCAAATTGGATCCGACCACGGGCAATGTCTCGGTCGCCCCGGGCACGCCGGCCGGCACGTACACCATCACCTACCAGATCTGCGAAAAGCTCAATCCGACCAACTGCAGTTCCGCCACGGCCAGCGTCACGGTCGCCGCCGGCAAGATCGTGGCCACCGACGACAGCTATACGGGCATCGACGGCGGCGCGGGCAAGCCGAACGCGGGCAATGTGCTGGACAACGACACGCTCGATGGCGCCAAGGCCACGCCGGCCAACGTCAACCTCACGGTGACGATGCCGGCCAGCAACCCGAACGTGCAGCTGGATCCCGCCACCGGCCAGGTCTCGGTCGCACCGGGCACGCCGGCAGGCACGTACAGCATCACGTACCAGATCTGCGAGAAGCTCAACCCGAGCAACTGCAAGAGCGCCGTGGCCACGGTGGCGGTGGTCTCGCTGCCGCTGCAGGCGGTGAACGACGACTACCGCACCACGCCCGTCAACGGCGCCACCGGCGGCACGCCCGGCAAGGTGCTGGGCAACGACACCCAGGGCGGTGCGGTCATCGGCGATCCCGGCCGCGTGATCACCACCCTGGTGGACAACGGCGGCCTGAAGGGCGCTTCGATCGGCCCGGACGGCAGCGTGATCGTGCCGGCCGGTACCGCGCGCGGCACCTACACGCTGAACTACCGCATCTGCGACACGCTGCTGCGTACCAACTGCAGCACGGCCTCGATCACCCTGGCGGTGAGCGACGACGCGCTGCTGCACGTAAGCAAGCAGGCCACGCCGCAGACGGTGAAGGTGGGCGACGTGGTGCGCTACACGCTGACCATCCAGAACACCGGCAAGGCCGACGTGCACCAGGCAGTGCTGGCGGATACCCCGCCGGTGGGCTTCACCCTGGTGGCCGATTCGCTCAATGTCGGCAACTCCGGCGGGCGCCTGGCCGGCAGCAGCCCGATCCGTGTCGAAGGCATCGACGTCGGCGCCGGCAAGAGCATCACCGTGGTGTACCTGATGCGCGTCGGCCCCGGTGCGTCGGCCCGCGGCGAGTACGTCAACACCGCGCAGATGCTGCTCAACGGCGTGCTCACCAGCAATGTGGCGCAGGCCAAGGTGCAGCGCGACGCCGATCCGCTGTTCGAAGACAGCCGCGCTTTCGGCACGGTGTTCGACGACCGCAACGGCGACGGCTGGCAGGCCAGCGCCACCGCCGATGGCCTGCGCGTGCAGGGCGGCTTCGCCCCGGGCGCGTATATCGCCGGTTCCACCACGGTGGATCGCGGGCAGGGCCCGCAGCCGGAAGCGGATGCCAGTGCACCGCTGCTGCACGGCATCGCCCTGGGTTCGCTGCGTGGCCGCGATACGGTCGCTCAGCCGGAAGACCTGCGCCGCATCGTGATTTCGCAGCGCCTGCGCAGTGCGCAGTTCACCGGCGACTTCCAGCTGACCAGCGCGGAAGGCACCACGGTGCGCCTGCGCAGCGGCGGCCAGAGCGATACGGCGCTGAGCGGCGATGCGGCCTCCGGCCACTCCGCCGAGAAGTTGACGGTGGAACGCCGTGTCAGCACCGAAGCGGACGGCAACCTGCGCGTGGACTATGTGATCGTCAACCGCGGCGTCGACGAACGCGGCATTCCCGGCGTGCGCATCGGCACGGTGGAAGGCAACCTGATCGAGACCGACGCCTACGGCCGCTTCCACCTGGAAGGCATCGACGTGCCGAACATGGCGCGCGGCCGCAACTTCATCATGAAGGTCGATGCGGCCACGCTGCCGCCGGACAGCGACTTCACCACGCCGAACCCGCAGGTGAAGCGCATCACCCAGGGCATCCCGGCGCGCTTCGACTTCGGCGTGAAGCTGCCGGTGCAGACCTTGCCGGCGCCGCAGAACGACCAGCCGGGTGGACCACCGGAGCACGCCGCCACGCGTGGCGACCAGCAGACGGGAGGGCAGCCATGAACGCCCGCCGCTCTCACTCTCCGACCAAGGCCAACCGGACCATGCATATCAGGACGCTGGACGCCGCCATTCTCGGCGTGCTCATCGCGGGCGCTTGGATGCCCGCCCAGGCGCAGTCGGCCAACGCCGCTGCCGTTGCCACCACCACCGCGCAAAGCGCACCGGCGGCACGCGGCCGCTACAGCCTGGATCTGCCCAACGGCGGGCTGATCTGGGCCACCGAAGACCCGGCGCTGACCTCGCCCCTGCTCAATGTGCAGGGCAGCGCGGTGGCCGCGTTCGAGCACGGCCAGGTCACCGAGCCCGTGCGCTTCCAGGTGTACAGCAACTACGACGCGTTCATCCGCAAGATGCAGATCAGCATCTACCGGAGCGACGACACCAACCTGACCGCACCGCTGGCGACGGTGGACGTCGCCCCCGGCGCGGTCGTGCAGGCGAACTGGGACGGCAAGCTGCCGGCAGGGATTTCGCTGCAGGCGGGCCAGCAGCTCAGCTACGTGCTGCGCGCCTGGGGCGAGGATGGCAGCGTGGATGAAACCTATCCGCGCAGCTTGCAGCTGGTGCGGCCGGAAGACCGGCAGCGCTCGCTGGAACAGCGCCGGCAGGGCGCCACCGGCGAGTTGCGCTCGATGAGCGCGAGCCAGCTGGAGGATCGCGAGCTGCTCGACAGCACCTTCGGCGGCAATGCGCTGCGGCGGCAGAACATCACCATCCGCGGTTCGCGCGTGCGGGTCTATGGGCAGAACGTGCCCGAGCAGGACGCCGTGACCATCGCCGGGCAGAGCGTGCCGGTGGATCAGCAGCGCAAGTTCGTCGCCGAGTATCTGTTGCCGACGGGTGCGCATACGCTCGACGTCGCCTTGCGCGGCACGGGCGGATCGGCCAGCCACTATCCGCTGGCGGTGAACGTGCGCGACAACTATCTGTTCGCGGTCGCCATCGCCGATCTCACCGCATCGAAGAGTTCGGTCAGCGGCACCGGCGCCTCGGCGGTGACGGTGGACCCGCGCTACCGCGACGGTTTCCTCGACGAGGGGCGCCTGGCCTTCTATATGAAGGGCAAGCTGGAAGGGCGCTATCTGTTCACCGCCCAGGCCGACACCACGGAACGCAACACGGGCAGCCTGTTCAACGGCTTCTTCAAGGCCGACCCGAAGGACGTGTTCCGCCGCCTCGATCCGAACATGTACTACCCGGTGTACGGCGACGACTCGACCACGTACCGCGACATCGACACCCAGGGCAAGCTGTACCTGCGCCTGGACTGGGACAAGAGCCAGGCGCTGTGGGGCAACTACCAGACCGGCTTCACCGGCACGCAGTACGCACAGTACGTGCGCAGCCTCTACGGTGCGGCGATCGACTGGCGCAGCCGCGAGGCCACGCCGCTGGGCGATCCGAACACGCTGCTGAAGGCGTTCGCTTCGCAGGCGCAGACGGTGCTGGGCCATACCGAGTTCCTCGGCACCGGCGGCAGCCTGTACTACCTGCGCAACACCGACATCCTGCCGGGTTCGGACCAGATCGTGCTGGAAGTGCGCGATCCGGCCACCGGCAGCGTGGTGTCGCGGGTCACCCTGGTGCGCGGCGTCGACTACGACATCAACGAGATGCAGGGCCGCCTGCTGCTGACCCGGCCGCTGGCGCAGATCGCCCAGGCCAATGTCAGCACCTTGTTCCGCGATCGTCCGCAGGGCGGCTACGAGAATCACCTGCTGGCCGATTACGAGTACGTGCCCAGCGGCTTCGACAGCAACGACGTCACCGCGGGCATCCGCGCCAAGCACTGGTTCGGCGAGCACGTGGCGGTGGGCGGCACCTATGTCGACGAGGGCCGTTCCAGCGACGACTACTCGCTTAAAGGGGCGGACGTCACCTTGCAGGCGGGGCGCGGTACCTATCTGAAGGTGGAGCGCTCGCACAGCGATGCCGCGGTGGCGCCGATCTACTACTCGGACAACGGCGGCCTGAGCTTTATCCGCACCAATCCCGTGACATCGGGCAGCCGCGGCGGCAATGCCACCGCGGTGGATGCGCACGCGGATCTGCGCGAGCTGGGCTGGAGCGCACGCGAGTGGACGGTGGGTGCGTGGTGGCGCGACGTCGACGCCGGCTATTCGGTGGCGCGCGCCGACCAGGGCCTGGCCGTCAAGGAGTACGGCGCGGAGTTCGCCGGGCAGATCCAGGATGGCCTGCGCCTGTCCGGCCGCTACAGCTACGCCAAGCGCGGCAACGATGCGCTGGAGCAGGGGCAGGTGCAGCTGGATTGGCAGCTGGCCGAGAAGTCGGACCTGATTGCGGAGATTCGCCGCGTCACCGAGACCTACCAGTTGCGCAGCGGTACCGGCACCTTGGCGGCCCTGGGTTATACGCAGCGCATCGGCAGCTCGCTCGATGTGTACGCCACGGGCCAGGTGACGTTGAACAACGACAACGGCGCGTATCCGACCAACGATGCGGTGACCGTGGGCGCGAAGTACCAGTTCGGCGATCTGTCCAATGCGGGGGCGGAGGTCACGCGCGGTTCGCGTGGCAATGCGGCCCAGGTGAATGGCGAGTATCGCCTCAACCCGGACCACTCGCTGTATGGCGCGTACACCTACTCGGTGGACAGCACCGCGCTGTACAACGATTCCAGCCTGCTCTCGCAGGCACCGGACGGCCTGACCATGGGCCAGCGCTGGCGCGTGACGGACAAGACCAACCTCTACAACGAGAGCCAGTGGTTGAAGTCCGGCCCCGATACCGGCATCGGCCACACCTTCGGCATGGATTTCTATCCGAGCCTGGGCTGGACGCTGGGCTTCACTCTGCAGGATGGCCAGCTCGATGCGGCCAGCGGGGCAGGGCGCGTCAATCGCCATGCGGGCAGCCTCAATGCTGGCTTGACCGATGCCTCGACCAGCTGGGCCAGCAAGCTGGAATACCGCCGCGACCGTGGCGCCGAGCAGCGCGACCAGTGGGTGACCACGCACCGGATCAGCTACAAGATCAACGAGTCGTGGCAGGTGGCCGGCCGCATCAACTGGTCGCGCACCAGCGACAAGGTGGACCCGAGCAACAACGCGCGCTTCAACGAAACCAATGTCGGTTTCGCCTGGCGTCCGTGGAACAGCGTGCGCTGGACGGTGCTGGGCAAGTACACCTACCTGTACGACCTGTCATCGCCGGGCCAGACCGAGTCCGACAGCTACTACGACCAGCGCTCCAGCGTGTTCTCGCTGGAAGGCGTGTACCGGCTGGATACGCAGTGGGAGTTCGCGGCGAAGCTGGCCACCCGTGAGGGCGAGGCGCGCGAGGGGCGCGGCACCGGTGCGTGGTACGACAACCGCGCGACGATGCTGGCGGGGCAGGCGCGCCGCTACGTGATGGGCGGGTTCAGCGTGATGGGCGAGTACCGCGTGCTGCGTGCTTCGGAAGGCGGCACCCGCAAGGGCTGGCTGGCCAGTGTGGACTACGACGTCAGCAAGCACTTCCGCATGGGGCTGGGCTACAACTTCACCGACTTCAACGACGACATGACCAAGCTGGGCTATCGCTACAAGGGTGTGTTCCTCAACGTGGTCGGCTACTACTGAGCGAGCTTGATGCCCAGGTGCCGTGCCTCCGCGAGGGGGCATGGCGGGGGAGACGTCCGTCCCTGTCTTCTCCGCGCGCGCCTGGGCGTCTTTTTTTCGCAGCCCGCAAGTTTCTCGCTACCTGTCATCCAGTGGCGGTATCGCTTGATGTTGCGTTGGCGCTTGGGTGTCTCGCCGTTGGCGAGTGTTTCGCCCCGCTGCCGCGGGGCGAGTTACTTTTTCTCTGCGTGCCCAGAGAAAAAGTAACCAAAAAGAGAGGGCACCCTGCTTGGCGCCCTCAGCAGCAAAGCTGCTGAGGGTCCGTGAGGGCTGGCCGGGCTTTTTGACAGGGCATCCATGCCCTGATCAAAAAGGCGGGGACATCGTGTCCCCGCCCCCTGCGGGGCCTTTTCGTCCAGCCCTCACCGCCGGCGCCAAGGGGACCCGGTGGATCAAGAGCCGGAGCAAAAGCGCGCAAGCGGAACGCTGCGGCTACGCCGCATGCTCTTCGTTCGATTGTCGCCGCGCCCTCCATCCCCCTCTCCCCTCCGGGGAGAGGGTCGGGGTGAGGGGCCGGCCGGAGCGCTGAGCCGAGGTTCGCAACAGGCTCCATTCGCCACAGCTCTACATAAACAAATCACCCGCCGGCGGATACGTCACGGAGCCGTCCGCATGCGGCCTCGCACGCTCGGTAAGCTCGGCAGTTTCCACATGCCCCGGCCCCAGGATATGCAACACCGTTTCGCCGCGCGCCAGCAGGTAATCGGTGACGATGCGCCGGTGGCAGCGCCACCACACCGCCTCGGAACACATGATGGCGCAGCGCTGCTCGCGGCCCAGGCCGATCAGTGCTTCCAGTCCGACCTGGAAGACATTGGTCAAGGCGTAGTCGGCATAGTTGTGAAAACTCTGGTGGGTCCAGTAGCCATTTGTTTCGAGCGGCACCGTTTCGGATTTGCGCCGCCGGCCGCCGAGTTCAGCCAGGTGCCGATAGGCGATGCCCTCGGCCGACAGGGACTTGGGCAGCACGTCGTCATTGAATGATGGGTTGGTGCGCGAGCGCGGAAACGCCCTGATATCCACCACCAGGCCCACCTCGCTTTCGTGCAGCAGCGCGATGAAGTCCGCAAGACTCCGGTTGGAATGTCCAATCGTGAAAAATGGCAAAGCCATGCAGCGCTCCATCGTCGATACGCGATCCATCCTGCGCCATGCCCGTCGATTTGGACGTCTAATTTTCATCGACCGCGCGTGATCCGGTGGGCGAGCCCTGCCGCGAGCACAGCTCGTGGCACGCGGATGTTGCATCGCAGCTTGATCTCATGGGCATGCCCAACCAATGATTCGGGCTCTGGCCATATTTGTATGATTAACTGACTATCTGGGGATGTCAGGGGAGTACAACGACTTAAGCCCGGCGCGCTCGATGCGCACCGGCTCAGCACGGTTCGAACACCAGTCCAGCACCATCCGAGCTTCGCAACGAGTTTCCCCGGACGGGCGGCGCGCCTCCCCCACAGGTTTCTGCGCGCCGCCCGTCGTTTTTTTTTCGAATGCCGCCTGGAGAGAGTCGATGAAAGTGTTTGCCGCAACGATGACCCGCCTCGCCGTCTGTGTCGCCGTGAGCTTCGCCACCGCGGCGTCGGCCGAGGACGTCAAGCCGGAATGGTCCAGCGCCGCCGTGCCGCAGATGGGCTTCAACAACTGGAACTCCACCCACTGCCGCGACGAATTCAACGAAGACATGATCCGCGGCGTGGCCGACAAGATGATCAGCAGCGGCCTGCGCGACGCCGGCTATCGCCATATCAACCTCGACGACTGCTGGGCCGACTGGCAGCGCGACAAGAAGGGCAATCTGCAGCCCAACCTCAAGCGCTTTCCGCACGGCATCAAGGCGCTGGCCGATTACGTGCATTCCAAGGGCTTCGCCTTCGGCCTGTATTCCAGCGCCGGCACCAATACCTGCGAGCCGCACCAGGCCAACCGCGGCTTTCCCGGCGGCCTGGGCCACGAGAAGCAGGACGCGGCGTTCTTCGCCTCGGTCGGCGCGGACTACCTGAAGTACGACAACTGCAATAACGAGAAGAAGCCGGCCAAGGAACGCTACGCCGCCATGGGCGAGGCGCTGCGCGCCACCGGCCGGCCGATCTTCTACAGCCTGTGCGAGTGGGGCGAGAACAAGGCCTGGCTGTGGGGCACGGATCCGTCCGTCGGCGCCTCGTCGTGGCGCACCACCGGCGACATCAGCGACAAGTACGATTCGATGCTGAAGATCTTCAAGGAGAACGTGGTTCTCGACGCCTATGCCGGCCCCGGCCACTGGAACGACCCGGACATGCTGGAAGTGGGCAATGGCGGCATGACCGACGTCGAATACCGCTCGCACTTCAGCCTGTGGTCGATCATGGCCGCGCCGCTGCTGATCGGCACCGACCTGCGCAAGATCAGCCCGTCCGCGCTGGAGATCCTGCTGAACAAGGATGTGATCGCGGTGGACCAGGATCCGCTGGGCAAGCAGGGCAAGCAGGTGCGCGATGCCAAGGGCATCCATGTGATCGTCAAGCCGCTGAAGGATGGCGGCAGCGCGGTGGCGGTGTTCAATGAAGGCGATGCCGCGCAGGACGTGGCGGTGACGGCCCAGGAAGTGGGGCTGAGGGCCGGCAAGTACCGCATGCGCGATCTGTGGAAGCACGCCGATGCGCAGGGCGACGGCTCGATCAAGGTGAAGCTGGAGCCGCATGCGACGGTGATGTACCGGATCTCGGCGATGTAAGCCGGCCATCCAGCGCCGGCGCTGGCGTAGGTTGGGGTGTGCGCAGCGAACCCCAACATGGCGCCTGCCAGGGCGTGACCGTTGGGGTTCGCTGCGCTCACCCCAACCTGCGCCGGTCGCGGTTGCCGGAAAAAGTTGGCAAGATCGCGCCGACATGCACTCTCGCCACCTCGCCAAGGACGCGCCCTCCATGCGGAAGCCGAACCCCGTTCGCAACCTGTACGGACACGTGATGCAGGAGATCGGCCAGCGCATCGTCAGCGGCCAGGTCAAGCCGGGCGAGGTGCTGCCGCGCGAGGAGACGCTGGCCGAAAGCCTCAAGGTCAGCCGCACCGCCTTGCGCGAGGCGATGAAGGTGCTCTCGGCCAAAGGCCTGATCGAATCGCGCGCTGGCGTCGGCGCGCGCGTGCAGGAGCCGCGCCACTGGAACCAGCTCGACGCCGACGTGCTGGCCTGGCGCTGCGCTTCCATGCCCACCGACGATTTCATCGACAAGCTGGTGGAAATGCGCGAAGTCATCGAGCCGGCGGCCGCTGCGGCCGCGGCGCGCCGCCGCACCGATGCGCAGCTGGCCGAGATCCAGTCCGCCTACGAGGCGATGGACGCGGCGCAGACCCTGGATGCCTGGGCCGAAGCCGACCTGCGCTTCCACGAGGCCGTGCTGCAGGCCACCGGCAACGAACTGCTGTCCTCGCTGTTCGCGGTGATCGATACCGCGCTGGGCACCTTCTTCGTGCTGTCCGCGCGCAACGCCACGGACTTCCGCTATTCGCTGCCGCACCACCAGAAGGTGCTGGAAGCGATCCGCCGCAAGCAGCCCAAGGTGGCGCACGCGGCCGTGCAAGCCATGATCCGCGACTCCCTGGCCAACGTGCGGCGCAGCCGCGGCAAGGCGCGCAAGGCCGGAGCGTAGCGCGGCGGGTGCGGTGGCCGGTGATGTAGAGTCCCGGCCCATGCAGGTCTTCGAAACCATCCTGGTACTTCTGCTCGGCGCGGCAGTCGTTTCCTCGTTCGCCAAGCGCATCAATATTCCCTATCCGGTGCTGCTGGCGGTGGGTGGCGCCTTGCTGGCCTGCCTGCCGGATGCGCCGAAGCTGGAATTCCCGCCCGACCTGGTGCTGGTGCTGTTCGTCGCGCCGGTGCTGATGGACGCCGCCTTCGATACCTCGCTGTGCGACCTACACGCGATGTGGCTGCCGGTGCTGTCGCTGGTGCTGGTGGCGGTGGTGCTCACCACGGTGGCGGTGGCGTTGGCGGCTCGCTGGCTGTTTCCGGATATGCCATGGGCGGCCGCCATCGCGCTGGGCGCCTTGCTTGCGCCACCCGACGCGGTCGCGGCGACCGCCATCCTGCGCAAGCTCCCCGTGCCATTGCGCATGCGCATGGTGCTGGAAGGCGAGAGCCTGCTGAACGATGCGTCGGCGCTGCTGATCTATCGCGTGGCGGTCGGCGCGGTGGCGGCCGGTGGGTTCCATGCGGCGGATGCCTTGCCCATGTTCGTGCTGGTGGTGTTCGGCAGCGTGCTGTTCGGCCTGGCGCTGACCTGGCCGATCACCCGCATCATGCGGCATTTCGAGGAAGCGCCCAGCGCGGTGATCTTCCAGTTCGGCCTGACCTTCGGCATCTGGTTGCTCAGCGAGCGTCTGCGGCTGTCGCCGATCGTGGCCGTGGTGACGTTCGCGCTGGCCATGTCGCGGCTGAGCACGCGGCCGATGCAGACGCATATCCGCGCCGCGTCCTTTCCGATCTGGGAAACGGCCACCGTGGTACTCAACGTCCTGGCCTTCACTTTGGTCGGCCTGCAGCTGGGGCCGATCCTGGAGAAGTCGAGCGCGGGCGAGCGCCTGCACTCATTGAGCATGGCGCTGGTGATTCTGGCGGTGGTGATCGCGGTGCGCCTGGGCTGGGTGTTCGTGCATCACCTGCTGGTGCGGCTCAACCGCCTGCGCGCCAGCCAGTCCGGCAAGCCCGGGCCGCCGGCCACCTTGAAGGGCGCCGCCGTGATCGGCTGGTCGGGCATGCGCGGCATCGTCACGCTGGCCGCGGCGATGGCGCTGCCGGTGGGATTTCCGTATCGCGACTTCATCCAGCTGACCGCCTTCGTGGTGGTGCTGGGCACGCTGGTGATCCAGGGCCTGACCTTGGGTCCGCTGCTGAAGCTGGTGCGCCTGCCGTCGGACAGCACCGTGCAGCGCGAACTGCAGCTGGCGCGTGCGACAGCGATCCGAGCGGCCATGGGCGAACTGCCCGCCGAGCAGACGCCGGCATCGATGCGCGTGCGCGCCGAACTTGCCGCAGCGCTGGAGAACGTGGAGCGCGGCCGCGCCCCCGGCAGCCACGAAGACAACGTACTGCGCCGCTGCCTGGTGGCGAAGTCGCGGCACGCGGTGCAGGACCTGCGCCTGTCCGGTGCGATCGGCGACGATGCGTTCCGGCAGGTCGAGGCCGAACTCGACTGGGTGGAGCTGAGTACGGGTGAGCCGGAGCGTCCGGCCTGAAGCGTTGCTGCGTGGATGAGGCTCGTCACGTCAGGCGTGATTTTGCGTCATGCATAGCGAGCGATTGCTCCGCCCATGCAAAAGATCGGCGTGGAAGGCGGGAGTCCGGACTCGACCTCATAAGCTCATCGCACCGATCCCAATCGCTTGCCACCAACCGCAAGCGCGCTCACTTGCCAGGACATTGGCGCTCACATCGTCGCGCTCGCCACGTTTTGCATGCGGCCCCAAGCGTATTGCCTGCGAAATCAACGTGAATAAGCGGATGCGTAAAGCAGTGACCTTACGCACACCTTACACGGGTGAAAAGTTTCGTATGATGGTCCGACAAGGGACAGGGGTGTCTCGCCTTACTGGCTAACGACACCGGCAATCGCCGGCCGCCGTCCGACGTGTTTGAAGACACTGGCGCTCGCATGGAGCAGCGCCGGAGGGGGATCGTGAGCTCTTCAACTGGCAAGGCTGTCGTGTTCAGGCAAGCCATGGCGCACGTGTCGCGAGCCATTGGACTCGCCGGCAGTTGCGCGCATCCGCAACGCCGCTCCACGCCGCTCGCGCTGAGCAGTGTCGACCAGCCACGGCCGCCTCCGCTCACCTGATCCGCCGGCGTCACGCCGGCCATCGCCACGCGCGGCATGCCGCGCAATCCACTTTCCATCCCCGGTGGCCGCAGGCCGCCGCGCGGACGCTGCTTGCTCCTTACAGGGGAAAACCTGATGAATCGTGTATTCCGCATCGTGTGGTCGCGGGCCTTGAACGCCTGGGTCGTCGCTTCCGAACTGACCGGGAAGCATGGCAAGGGGCGTGGCTGCTCCGGCGCTGCGGGCGCGGACGAGCGCGCAGCGCCGGCGCGCTCGAGCCTCGGCGCATGGACGCTGCGGCTGGCGGTGCTCGCCGCGCTGGCCGTGCCGCAGGTGCATGCCGCCGACCGCTACTGGGACGTCAACGGCGGCTCCAACGGTAGCGGCGGCACCGGCGACTGGGATCTCGTCTCGCCGTATTGGAACGCCGCCAACGATGGCGTGGCGGGGCCGTTCTATACCTGGAACAACGCGGCGCTCGACAACGCGATCTTCGCCGGCACCGCGGGCATCGTCACGCTCAAGGCGCCGGTCACGGTCAACACGCTGACCTTCAACGTGGCCGGCTACGGCATCAACGGCGGCACGCTCACCCTGGCCGGCACCACGCCGGGCGTGGTCGGCACGGCCACCATCAACTCGGTGATCGCCGGCACCGCGGGGCTTACCAAGAGCGGCGGTGGCGCGCTGGCGCTGAATGGAGCGAACACGTTCAGTGGCGGCATCAACATCACCGGGGGCTCGATCTCCGTCACCAACGACGCCGCCCTCGGTGCCGCGAGCAACGGCATCACCATGGCCAATGGCGCGGGATTGTCGGCCAGCGGCGGCCAGCTCGCCTCGACTCGCGTGGTCACGCTGACCGGCGGCACCGTCGTGCTGACCGGCAACGGCGTCGGCTACGCCCGTTACACCGGGACCGGCAACGTCAATGCCGCCAGCGGTGTCGTCATGGGCAACGCTGTCAGCAACTACGACGGCGTGACCAACTTCTATTCCGGCGGCACGTATGGCATCACGTCCATCGGCAACATTGGCGAGGCGAGCGCGGTAGGCGCGCCTACCACGGCGGCCAACGGCCTGATCGTGGTACAGGCCGGCGGTGGCCTCGGCGGCACGCTGAACTACGGCGGCGCCGGCAACGTGACCAATCGCGACTTTCGCTTCGCCAATACGTCCAGCGGCGGCACGGCGCTGCGCCAGGTCGGCGCCGGCACGCTGACGCTGACCGGCAACGTCGGACTGACGGGTGTATGGACGACCGGCCACAGCTTCCAGGCGGTCTCGGGCGACATGCAGCTGCTGGGCATCATCAGCAGCACCTCGGACCGCACGGTCGGCTACTCCGGCAGCGCAGGCCGCACCATCACGCTGGGCGGCGCCAATACCTATGGCGGGCCAACCACCATCAACACCATCACGGTGATCGCGCCCGTGCTGGCGGACGGCGGTACCGCCAGTTCGTTCGGCGTCAACAACCTCGGCAACCTCAACCTGCAGAGCGCCACCTTGCGCTATGTCGGCGCGGCCACCTCGACCAACCGCACGCTCACCTCCGACGGCATCAGTGCGTTCTACAACGATGGCACGGGCGCGCTCTCGTATACCGGCCAGGTCGCCTTCGTCAACGGCGGCACCGACACACTCACCCTTGGCGGCAGCTACGCCGGTGCCAACACGGTAAGCGGCGCCATATCCAACACCGGCAACCTGGTGGTCAACGGCAGCGGCAGCTGGCTGCTGAGCGGCGCCAACACCTACGCGGGCACCACCACGGTGCAGGCCGGCACGCTCACCGCGGGCAGTGCCAATGCGTTCGGCAGCTCGAAGGGCCTGGTCGTCAACGGCGGCACGCTGGATTTCAACAACTTCGACATCGCCGTGCCTTCGCTGGCCGGCACCGGTGGCACGGTGCAGCTCGGCAGCGGCTCGCTCACGCTCAACGCCGCCAGCGGCACCGCCAGTTATGGCGGCGCGATAGCCGGCAGCGGTGGCCTGACCAAACTCGGTGCGGGCACGCAGACGCTCAGCGGTGCCAATACCTACACCGGCGCCACCTCCATCGGCGGCGGCACGCTGGCGCTGGACTTCACCGTGGCCGGCGCGCCGGCGAGCAACATCGTCAGCGCCAGCTCCTCGCTCAATCTTGCCGGCGGCACGCTCTCGATCAAGGGCAAGGCTGGCGCCAACAGCCAGAGCTTCAACAGCCTGAACGTCACCGCCGGCAGCAACCGCATCAGCGCCACCGCCGGCACCGGCGGCACGCTGACGCTGGGCCTGGGCGCGATCAACCGCAGCGGCGGCCTGGTCGATTTCGGCTTCAACACCGGCAGCACCATCACCACCACGCATGCCGACGGCGCGCTCGGCGGCTGGGCCACGGTCAACGGCACGGACTACGCGCAGGTCACCGGCGGCGTGATCACCGCTTTCAACGCATATGCCAACAAGGACGATGCCAGCACTTGGCTCAACGGCGACATCGTCAGCGACGAAGGCGGCAATGCCAACACGCCGTACTTCGGTACGGTCAATGGCAGCGTGGCGCTGGGCGGGCTCAAGGTCACCGCGCCGTCCAATTCGGGAGTGAATATCGGTGCCGGCAATACGCTGAGCGTGGATGGCAGCATCATCGTGTCGCCGTTGTCGGGTACCGCGTCGCAGGTCTTCCAGGGCGGCAGCATGACCGGCGGAGCCGGTGGCAGTCCGCTGGGCGTGCTGCAGAACGGCGGCGGCGTTTTCAGTATCAGCTCCACCATCGTCGATAACGGTGGCGCCACCAGCTTCATTTCGGGTGGCTCGGGCGCCGGCACGGTGGCGCTCAATGGCAGCAATACCTATAGCGGCGCGACCACCGTCAGCGGTGGCACGCTGCGGATCAACAGCGTGGCCGACGGCGGCGTGGCGAGTGCGATCGGTGCGTCGAGCAATGCCTCGTCCAACCTGGTGATCGAGAACGGCACGCTGCGCTATATCGGCGCCACCGCCAGCAGCGACCGCGGCTTTACCCTGGTCAATGGCGGGCCGTCGCGCACCATCCAGGTGGACGGCACGGCCAACGTGACATTCAGCGGCGTGGTCACCAGCCCCGACGATGCCGGCTTCAACAAGACCGGCACCGGCACGCTGACGCTGGCGAATGCGGCCAACGATTTCGTCGGCGTGCTGACGGTGAGCAACGGCACGCTGTCGGTCGGTACGCTGGCCAACGGCGGCACGGCCAGCGGTATCGGCGCCGGTACCAGCGATCCGGCCAATCTGGTGCTGCAGACCGGCGGCGGCCTGCAATACACCGGCGCCACCACGTCGACCGACCGCGGCTTCACGCTCGGTTCGGGTGGCGGCCATGTCGACGTCGCGCAGGCTTCCACCACGCTTACCGACAGCGGCACGGTGACCGGCGCGGGTTCGCTCACCAAGGACGGCGCGGGCACCTTGGTGCTGTCCGGCACCAATACCTACAACGGCGGCAATACGGTCAATGCCGGCATCCTGCGCGCCGGTTCCAACCAGGCGTTCGGCGGCGCCGCCAATGGCTCGGGCGCGGGACGCCTCACGGTCAATGCGGGTGCGACGGCGGATCTGGCCGGCCACAACGTATGGGTGGGCGGCCTGTACGGCGCCGGCAATGTCACGCTCGGCGCCGGCACGCTGCAGACCAACACCACCGGCAACTTCAGCGGCGCCATCAGCGGCACCGGCGGCGTGTCGATCAACGGCGCCACGCAGACGATGAGCGGCTGCGGCAACACGTATACCGGCGCCACCACGCTCAACTCCTCCACGCTCAGCACCGACTGCCTGGCCAACGGCGGCCAGGCCAGCGGCGTGGGCGCTTCCAGCAGCGCGCCGGCCAACCTCACGCTGTACGGCGGCACGCTGCTCTACACCGGCGCGAGCGTGGCGATCGACCGCGGCATCCTGCTCAGCGGCAATGGCGTGATCAATATCAGCAATGCCGCGACCACGCTCGGCATCAGCGGTCCGATGCAAGGCGTCGGGCAGTTCCAGAAGCAGGGCGCGGGCACACTCGTTCTGAGCAGCACCAACACCTACACCGGCGGCACGTATATCCGCGGCGGCGTACTGCGTGCTGCCGCGACGAATGCGTTCGGCACCGGCTACATGGCGCTGGACAACACCGCGGGCGTGCTGCTGGATCTCAATAACTTCAATACCAGCGTCAGCTACTTCAATGGCGGCTGCACCACCGGCGGCAATATCGACCTGGGCAGCGCGACACTTACCGTCACCAATGGCGCCAGCAGCGGCGCGGCCGCCAGCTTCGGCGGCGTCATGAGCGGCAGCGGCAACCTGGTGAAGAACGGCGGCGGCTTCGAGTACCTTTCCGGTGCCGCCAGCACCTATACCGGCACCAACACGATCAACGCCGGCACGCTGCAGGTGTTCAAGCTCGCCGATGGCGGCGCGGCCAGTTCCATCGGTGCATCGAGCAATGCCGCCGGCAATCTCGTGCTCAACGGCGGCACGCTGATGTACCTGGGCGCAGGCGACAGCAGCAACCGCCTGCTGACCCTGGGCGCTTCCGCCAGCAGCGCGCTGGATGCTTCCGGCACCGGCGCGGTGCAGTTCACCAACACCGGCGCGCTTGCGTTCAGCAGCCCCAACACCACGCAGACGGTGACGCTCACCGGCACCAGCACCGACAACAACAGCCTGGCCCTGCAACTGTCCGACAACGGCACGGGCAAGACCTCGGTGCGCAAGACCGGCACCGGCACCTGGATCCTGCGCAACCCGGCCAGCACCTATACCGGCACCACCACCATCATCGGCGGCGTGCTGGGCGTGGACAAGCTCGCCAACGGCGGCCAGGTCAGCAGCCTTGGCCAATCCTCCAGTGCCGCCGCCAACCTGGTGATCGGCAGCGGCGCGACGCTGCGCTACACCGGCGCGGGCGACACCACCGACCGCCTGTTCACGCTGTCCACCGGTTCGAGCGTGATCGAGTCCTCCGGCACCGGCGCCATCGTGTTCGCCAACACCGGTTCCGCGGCTTATGCCGGCGCCGGTAACCGCACGCTGGGCCTGGGCGGCACCAACACCGGCCTCAACGTGATGGGCGGCAGCATCATCGACGCCTCCGGCGGCATCACCACGGTGGCGAAGAACGACGCCGGCACCTGGGCGCTCACCGGCACCAATACCTATACCGGCAATACGGTGATCAACGGCGGCATCCTGCAGCTCGGCGCCGGCGGCACCACCGGTTCGATCGCCAGCGCGAACGTCATCGTCGCGGCGGGCACGCTGGCGTTCGATCGTTCGGATACCTCGATCGTGCCGGGCACCATCTCCGGCGCCGGCACCGTGGTGCAGCAGGGCAGCGGCACCACGGTGCTCACCGCCGCCAACACCTACACCGGCGGCACCACGATCACCGCCGGAACGCTGCAGCTAGGCAACGGCGGCGCCAACGGCAGCATCCTCGGCGACGTGGTGGACAACGGCACGCTGGCCTTCGACCGTTCGGACGTCTATACGTTCGGCGGCCTGGTCTCCGGCACCGGCGGCGTGACCCAGCTGGGCAGCGGCACCACCGTGCTCACCGGCACCAACACGTACAAGGGCGCCACCTCCGTGCAGGCCGGCACGCTGCTGGTCAACGGCGACCAGTCCGGTGCAACGGGCGCCACTACCGTGCAGAACGGCGGCACGCTGGGCGGCAAGGGCATCGTCGGCGGCGACGTGACGGTGGCCAACGGCGGCGCGCTCAATCCCGGCGATGCCGGCGCGGCGGGTACGCTCACCGTCAATGGCAGCCTGGCCTTGAATGCCGGCGCCGCGATGAACTACCAGTTCGGCCAGGCCAATGTGGTGGGCGGCGCGCTCAACGACCTCACCGTGGTGCACGGCAACCTGAGCCTGGACGGCACGCTCAACGTGGCGGCGACGCCGGGCGGCAGCTTCGGCCCGGGCCTGTACCGCATCATCAGCTACGACGGCACGCTCACCGACAACGGCCTGGCGCTCGGCACCACGCCGTCCGGCAGCTTCCAGGTGCAGACTTCGGTGGCGCACCAGGTGAACCTGCTCAACAGCGGCGGGCTCACGCTCAACTTCTGGGACGGCCCCAACGGCAATGCCAACAGCACTATCGACGGCGGCAGCGGCGTCTGGCAGAGCTCCGCCGGCAACGCCAACTGGGCCGACCAGACCGGCCAGTACAACGCGCCGTATACCGATGGCGAGTTCGCCATCTTCATGGGCGCGCCGGGCACGGTGACGGTGGACAACAGCCTGGGCGCGGTAACCAGCTCAGGGATGCAGTTCGCGGTAAACGGCTACACCATCGCCGGCGGCACGCTCACCTTGAGCGGCGCGCCGAACATCATCCGCGTGGGCGACGGCACCGCCGCGGGCGCGGGCATGACGGCGACCATCGCCTCAGTGCTGGCCGGCACCGGCGGCGTGGTGAAGGACGATCTCGGCACCCTGGTGCTGAGCGGCGCCAACACCTATGCCGGCGGCACCACCGTCAACAGCGGCGTGCTGCAGGTGGCGGGCGATGCCAATCTCGGCAATGCGGCGGGCGGCCTGGCCTTCGACGGCGGCACGCTGCGCAATACCGCGGCGATCACCTCTGCACGCGCGGTGACGATCAACCAGGGCGGCGCCACCTTCGAGACGCAGGCGAACCTGGAGCTGAGCGGCACCGTCACCGGCGCGGGCGGGCTTACCAAGACCGGCAACGGCAACCTCACCCTGGACGGCAGCAACAGCTATACGGGCGGCACCATCATCAACGCCGGCCGCGTCATCGTGTCCGGCGATGCCAACCTCGGCGATGCCAGCGGTGCGCTGACCTTCAACAACGGCGTGCTGGAGAACACGGCCGCCGTCACCTCGGGCCGCGCGATCACGCTCAACGGCGCGGGCGGCCGCTTCCTCAACGATGCCGACCTGACGCTCAACGGCGCCATCGCCGGTGCGGGATCGCTGAACAAGGACGGCGGTGGCACGCTGATCGTGGGCGCCGACAACAGCTACACCGGCGGCACCCTGATCCAGGCCGGCACGCTGCAGATCGGCAACGGTGGCAGCAGCGGTTCGATCCTGGGCGCGGTGGCCAATAACGGCACCCTGGTCTTCAACCGCGCCGACACCCTGGCGTTCGCCGGCCAGGTCTCCGGCACCGGTTCGATCGAACAGCAAGGCGCCGGCACCACCGTGCTGAGCGGCAACAACAGCTACAACGGCATTACCGCCGTGCGCGCGGGCGGCCTGTTCATCAATGGCGACCAGAGTGCCGCGACCGGCGCCACCTCGGTCGATGCCGGCGGCACGCTCGGCGGCAAGGGCGTCATCGGCGGCGACGTGGCGCTGGCCGACGGCGCCACGCTGAGCCCGGGCGATGTGGGCAGCGCGCCGGGCACGCTCACCGTCAAGGGCAACCTGGGCATGAGCAATGCCAGCAATCTCAACGTGAATCTCGGCCAGGCCAACGTGGTGGGCGGTCCGCTCAACGACCTGGTGCAGGTGAATGGCGATCTCGCGCTGGATGGCACGCTGAACGTGGCGGTGTCTTCCGGCGG
The DNA here is from genome assembly GCF_018599165.1 of Dyella sp. LX-66. Lineage (NCBI taxonomy): Bacteria > Pseudomonadati > Pseudomonadota > Gammaproteobacteria > Lysobacterales > Rhodanobacteraceae > Dyella > Dyella sp. LX-66. Next base: position 274,182 of record NZ_JAHFVJ010000004.1, on the reverse strand, counting down.
CAACTTCGATCCGGGCATCTACCGCATCGTCGGCTACAACGGCGCGCTCACCGACAACGGCATGACCATCGGCTCGGTGCCTTCGCCGGATTACTTCCTGCAGACCTCGATCGCGCACCAGGTGAACCTGGTCAACACGGCGGGCCTCAACGTCAACTTCTGGGACGGCAATGGCGCGCGCGGCGACGGCCAGGTGCAGGGCGGCGACGGCGTGTGGCAGAACAATGCCGGCAACGACAACTGGACGGTGACCGACGGCAGCATCAACGCGCCGTACCAGGACAACTCCTTCGCCATCTTCAGCGGCACCGGCGGCACCGTAACGGTGGACGGCAGCCTCGGCGCAGTGAACAGCGGCGGCATGCAGTTCGCGGTGGACGGCTATCGCGTGCAGGGCGACGGCATCGCGCTCGGTGCGTCGCCGACCGTCATCCGCGTCGGCGACGGCACCACGGCCGGCACCGGCATGACGGCGACCATCGCTTCGGTGCTGAGCGGTACCGGTGGCATGACCAAGTCCGATCTCGGCAGCCTGGTGCTGGCGGGCGACAACACCTACACCGGCGGCACCACCATCACCGATGGCGTGCTGCAGCTGGGCGAGGGCGGCACGGCCGGCTCGATCCTGGGCGATGTGGCGAACAACGGCACGCTGGCATTCAATCGCTCGGACAGCTACGCGTTCGGCGGCGTGATTTCCGGCACCGGCGCGCTGATGCAGAAGGGCAGCGGCACCACCGTGCTCAGCGGCGCCAACACATATACCGGTGCGACCACGGTGCAGTCGGGCAGCTTGCTGGTGAACGGCAACCAGTCCGCCGCCACTGGCGCCACCGCGGTGCAGAGCGGCGCCACCCTGGGCGGCATGGGCACCATTGGCGGAAATGTAACGGTGGCCGACGGCGCCACGCTGAGTCCGGGCGATGCCGGCGCGGCGGGCACGCTCACCATCAACGGCAACCTCGCACTGGGTGCCAACAGCAAGCTCGCCTACCAGCTCGGCCAGGCCGGCACGTCCGGCGGCGCGCTCAACGACCTCACCGCGGTGCATGGCAACCTCACGCTGGACGGCACGCTCGACGTGACCGCCACCGCGGGCGGCAGCTTCGGCGCGGGCGTGTACCGCCTCTTCAGCTACGACGGCGCACTGACCGACAACGGCCTCGCGCTCGGCGCGGTGCCGAGTACCGATGCCTTCGTGCAGACCTCGATCACCCATCAGGTCAACCTGGTGAACAGCGCCGGGCTGACGCTGAGCTTCTGGGACGGCCCGGGCCACGCCAACGACGGCGCTATCAGCGGCGGCACCGGCACCTGGCGCCTGGCCGACAACGATTACTGGACCGACGCCAGCGGCGCGCTCAATGCGCCGTACACCAATGGCACCTTTGCGGTGTTCGGCGGCACGGGCGGCACGGTGACGGTGGACAACGCCAACGGGCAGGTAAGCGCGTCGGGCATGCAGTTCCAGGTGGACGGCTATCGCGTGACCGGTGGTTCCGTCACCTTGGCCGGCGGCGCCGACACCATCCGCGTGGGCGACGGCACCGCGGCCGGTGCCGGCATGACGGCCACGATCGATGCGGCGCTGAGCGGCAGCGGCATGCTGGTGAAGGACGATCTCGGCACCCTGGTGCTGACCGGCGCCAATACCTATACCGGCGGCACCACGGTGCATGCCGGCACGCTGCAGGTATCGAACGACGGCAGCCTCGGCCAATCCTCCGGCAACCTGTCGATCGACGACGGCACGCTGCACACCACCGGCAATATCCTCAGCAGCCGCACGGTCGGCGTGGGCGGCGCCGCCACCATCGACACCGACGACGGCACCACGCTGCAGCTGGCCAACGGCATCGGCGGCAGCGGCAGCCTGACCAAGGCCGGCAACGGCACGCTGGTGCTGGCCGGCACGTCGAACTACGGCGGCGCCACCACGGTGGCGGCGGGCACGCTGGCGGCGGCGGTGGACAATGCATTCAATGCCGCTTCCGCGTTCACCGTGCAGGGCAATGCCACGCTCGATCTCGCCGGCCACGCGCAAAGCATCGGCGCATTGAGCAACGCCGGCACGGTGCACTTCGGTGCGACGCCGGGCACCACGCTGACGGTGCGCGGCGACTACACCGGGCAGGGCGGCACGCTGCTGTTCAACACGGTGCTTGGCGACGACAGCTCCGCCACCGACAAGCTGGTGGTCGCCGGCAACACCTCCGGCAACACCACGGTGCGTGTCAACAACGTCGGCGGCGCGGGTGCGCAGACCGTGCAGGGCATCAAGCTGATCGACGTGCAGGGCACGTCCAGCGGCACGTTCGCCTTGCAGGGCGACTACGTGTTCCAGGGCCAGCAGGCGGTGGTGGCCGGTGCGTATGCGTATCGCCTGTACCAGGGCACGGCCAATGCGAACGACGGCGACTGGTATCTGCGTTCGGCGCTGGTGAATGGTTCCACCGGCCCGACGGATCCGGGCAACCCCGGCAATCCGCAGCCGCTGTACCAGCCCGGTGTGCCACTGTACGAGGCCTATGCCGGCATCCTGCAGCAGGTCAATACGCTGGGCACGCTGTTCCAGCGCACCGGCGACCGCCTGTGGACCGGTGTGCAGGCCGAGGACAATATGAAGCCCGGCGAAGGCCTGTGGATGCGTGTCGAGGGCGGCGACCAGAGCTTCAAGCCCGAGACCAGCACCAGCGCCACGCGCTACGACCTGTCGACCTGGAAAGCCGAGGCCGGCATCGACACCACGCTGAGCGAAGGCGAGGGCGGCAAGCTGGTGGGCGGCGCCACGCTGCAGTACGGCCGCTATCAGTCGAATGCGCAGTCGGTATACGGCCAGGGCCGCCTGAAGACGCGCAGCTACGGCATCGGCGGCACGCTGACTTGGTATGGCGAGAACGGCTTCTACGTCGACGGCCAGGCGCGCTGGTCCAGTCTCGATACCGATCTGCGTTCCACCACGCTGGCGCAGTTGCTGGAAGACGGCAACAAGGGCAGTGCGTATGCCGTTGGCGTGGAAGCGGGCCGGCGCTTCCGGCTGGGCGACCAGTGGTCGCTGATTCCGCAGGCGCAGTTGACGTACGGCAAGGCCAGCTTCGACAGCTTCAACGATGCGTTCGGTGCGCACGTGGCGCAGCAGCAGGGCACCACGACCACCGCGCGTGCCGGCGTGATGGCCGATTACCGCAGTGCGCGCCAGGGCGAGTCCGGCTCGGTCGCCACGCACGTCTATGCCATTGCCAACCTGTATCGCAACTTCGGCGGCGATGCGCGCGTGAACGTGGCCGGCACCGACTTCACCTCGCGCAACGAGCGCCTGTGGGGCGGCTTCGGCCTGGGCTCGTCGCTGGACTGGGCGGACGGACGCTATTCGGTCTACGGCGAGGTGCAGGCTTCGACCGGCTTGAAGCACTTCGGGGATTCGCATGCGCTCAACGGGACGTTGGGCTTCCGCATGCGGTGGTAATGGCCCGGAGCCCCTCTCCCGCGTGGGAGAGGGGCTGCTTTTTACGGCTGAAGGAACGCGCCGGGATCAGAACACGCGATAGGACCTGGTGGTCTCTTCGCGGTAGCCGCGCTTGCGCATGCAATCGTTCCTGATGTCGGAACGGGCGTCGTCGTTCCTGTCGACCTCCTTCTTCTCGGTCGGTACCCAGCGATCCTTGCTGCTGCATTTCTTCTTGCCGTCGACCTTTGTGCATTCTTCGAGTCCGTACTCGGTGTGGCCTGGGATGACCACGGTATAGAGGTCGACCGGTGCACTGCGATAGGCCTCGGCGCTGCAGAGCGTCCAGTCCTGGCGCTGGGTGAGGGACGAGGTGCCCGGCCTGGTCCATTCGGTGGTCTTGCATGCAGTCAATGACAGCATGGCGATGAAAAGCGGCAGCAATGAGCGGCGCATGAAAGGCGTCCTGGCGGAGATGACGAGCCGCCGATGCTAGGTTTGCGCAGGGACGCCGATCATCCGGATTTTTCGAGCACCGGCGGCTGCCGGGGCCAGCAAGGCCTTGCCCGTTATCCCTCGTACAGTTCGCCGGCCTTCGACCGCTTCGTCATGTTGGCCGCCCTTGCTGGGCTGGTCCTGCCTTTGCGATCCCCGTCACGGTCGCCGGTGCGGTAAGAGCGCAAGGATAGACAACGTTGTCATCGCCGTTCGACGGGTGCTGCTGTTCGTATCTTGGGCCTTTTTCATCCCGTCCGGTAAGGGCGTGGATGCGTGAGGCTGCGCGCGGCTGACGGGAAAGAGGGGAATCGTTGTCATTCCGGCCGATGGATACCACGGCCCATCAGCAGCCTTCACTCGGAGACATGCCCATGCCCAGCAAGCAGCATCTGGCGAAGTGGTCCACCCTCGGCATGCGCGCGATCGCCACGGCGACTTTGACCGTCGTGTCCATCGGTGCGCATGCGCAATCGCAACCGGCTTGTTCGGCCGCCTGGAACGCCTCGACCATTTACGTCGGCGGCGACAAGGCGAGCGAGAACGGCGTCAATTACACCGCCAACTGGTGGACGCGCGGCGACGATCCAGCCGCGCACAGCGGCGCTTCCGGGAGCGGCCAGCCGTGGACGGTGGTGGCCAATTGCGGAGGCGGCACCAATCCGCCGCCGCCACCTCCGCCACCGCCGCCGGTTGGCAGCACCTCCGGCACGATCAACTTCCATCTGCTGCTGGGCGTGGGCAATGCGCAGGACCAGCTGGTTCTCACGGGCGACAACTACACCGACCTGATCGTGTCCAACCTGATCGCCGGCGTGATGTACGGCCATCTGGTGCAGGAGTACTACCCCGGCCTGCAGTTCAACAAGGACTACGTCTACGGCTCGGTGCTGGCACAGCTGCTGCAGGAGAATATCGCCACGCAGGATTATGTCGGCACCGGTCCGCTGATCGATCCCTCGCCCGACCAGCAGGCGGTGATGGGCGTGGGGCAGGGCGGTCCGTACCAGATCAACAATTACGCCGCGGACATGGTGTCCGGCAGCTATGCGCCGGCCGGGCATTCGCTGATCAATTACATCGCGATCCAGAAGAATATCGGCTACACCATGGCCACGGCCGCCACGCAGTACAGCAAGCCGACGCCGGCCTCGTTCAACAACAAGTATTACGGGCCGATGCTGACGGCCTATTTCCACTACAACGATTTTGTCGCGCTGATCGTGACCGGCACCGGCGAAGGCGGATGGGTCACGCCATGGCAGCCGGCCTTCAATAATGCGCTGGTCAATTTCAAGACGCTGCCGAACAACTTCTTCGACGTGCTGTTGAACGTGGCTTACAACCAGGGCTATTACGGCGGTCTGGTGGGAAGCTACAGCCGGCTGGGGGCGACGGCCACGCCGGCGACGGTGGCATCCGTGGATGCGTACAGCTCGATCTGGGGCGTGCAGGATACGTATCGGCAGTATCCGTACCAGGTGCGTTATTACCTGGACCAGTTGTACGACAAGCCGATACCGACGACGAGCGCGACCACGCTGGTGACACCGGCCAATCACGTGTACGTCAGCGCAGGAACGCTGGGAAGCGTGTTCTCCAGCGTGTTCCAGACCTTGGCTTACGCGAACGCTTCCGGCACTTCGTCCAGCTATATCTCGGCGGCGCAGGCGCAGGCGGCGTTCAATACGGCGCTGGGGCAAGCGGGTGTGGCCGGCACGGCGAGCCTGGATATCGGCAATGCCGCGGACCGGGCGAAGCTCTTCAGCGTGCTGGAGTTTGCGATCGGGAATCTCGAGAGCAGCCTCGGCATGAAGTTCAATGCGACGACGCTTTCACAACTCTGAGGCGTAGGTTGGGGTGAGCCAACGGCGAACCCCAACAGGCGCCCGGCCGTGGCGTTCCTGTTGGAGTTCGCTGCGCTCACTCCAACCTACCTTGCGGTTTTGGCTTCGACGTAGGGTGTTGCCGAGAGCGCGGCGTTCACGCCGGCAAAGCCGCGTTCCATCACGGCGGTAAACGCCTCGCCGGCCTTCCGCTTCGCACGGAAGGCGCGCAGTGCCTCCCCGTAAGCCACTACCAGCGTGCCCACCAGCATGGTCGCCGCAAGGCGTGCCTCCGGATCGGCATGCGGGCGGCCGACGGCATCGGCGAGCATCGCCGCGAGATCGTCGGCCAGCGTTCCCTGCAGCTCGCGTGCGCGCACGGTGAGTGCGGGGCTGTCGGCGACGGTGCTCCAGAACTGGATGGGGCGCTTGTTGATGCGGAACATCGGGTGCTGCTCATCCAGCAACGCACGCATCAAGGCCTGGAACACCGGGATCGGCGGCTGCTCTGCGCGCGCGGCGATCGCCTGGCGCACCAGCTCCCGGCTTTCGTCCTCGCGGTCGAACACCATGTCTTCCTTGCGCGGGAAGTAATTGAACACGGTTTTCCGCGAGACGCCGGCCTCCTGTGCGATCTCGTCCACGGAGACGTTCTCGAAGCCGCGTTCGACGAAAAGCAGTGTCGCCACGTCCGAAATCATCTGGCGCGTGGCCGCCTTCTTGCTGTCCCGCAGACCGGGTGGATTTGACATGTCGGTGCTCATCCCGCAAAACTTACACTCAGTGTAACATTTTGGCCGGGCGCCCGACACCCCCTTCAGCCTGGTCTCCGCCCAAGGAAATCGCCTTGATTTACGACGTCGTTATCGCGGGAGCCGGCCCGGTCGGCCTGTTCCTCGCCTGCGAGCTGCGCCTCGCCCATGTTTCGGTGCTGGTGCTGGAGCAGGCCGAGGATCCGCGTTCGCCGCTGAAGCGCCTGCCGTTCGGCATGCGCGGCCTGTCCGCGCCCACCACCGAGGCGTTCTACCGCCGCGGACTGCTGGACGAGATTCCCGTGCCGCAACTTTCAAAAGACGGCGCCAACGGCACCGCCGCCGCGCATTGGCTGGGCCAGCCGCGCCGGCCGGCAGGGCACTTTGCCGGTATCCAGTTCTATCAGGACCGGGTCGATGCTTCGAAGTGGCCGTATCGCCTGCCCACGCCGGCAGGCACCAGCATGATGATCGAGCTGGAATCCCTCGAAACCGCTCTGGCCGCGCGTGCTGGCGCGCTTGGCGTGGAGATACGGCGCGGCGCCGCCGTCGAAGGCTTCGATCAGTTCGATGGCGGCGTGGCGATTCGCGCGGGAGGCGAAACCTTTCACGGACGCTGGCTGGTCGGCTGCGATGGTGGCCGCAGCAAGGTGCGCAAGCTGGGCGGCTTCGCGTTTGCCGGCACCGATCCCGAATTCACCGGCTATTCCCTCGAAGTCGAACTCGCCGATCCGGATCAGCTCCGCCCCGGACGTCACTACACCGCCACGGGCATGTACACCTACACAGCGCCCGGAACGATCGCGATGGTCGACTTTGACGGCGGCGCCTATCACCGCACCCAGCCGGTCGCGCATGAGCACGTGCAGGCTGTGCTGCGCCGCGTTTCCGGCGTGGACCTCACCGTCACCGCCCTGCGCCTGGCAACCACCTGGACGGACCGCGCCAAACAGGCGACGGCGTACCGCAACGGACGCGTGCTGCTTGCCGGCGACGCCGCGCATATCCATTCGCCGCTGGGCGGGCAAGGCCTCAACCTCGGTATCGGCGACGCGATGAACCTTGGATGGAAACTCGCCGCCACCATCCACGGCCACGCACCCGAAGGTTTGCTCGACACCTACACCCGCGAGCGGCACCCGGTGGGCGCCAAGGTGCTGGACTGGTCGCGTGCGCAGGTGGCGCTGATGCGGCCCAGTGCCAGCTCGCGTGCGCTGGAGGCGATCATCCGCGACCTGATCGATACGCGTGATGGCGCGACGTATTTCGCCGAGCGCGTATGGGGCGTGGCGCTTCGCTATGACCTCGGCGAAAGCCACCCGCTGGTGGGATACAGCGCGCCGGATTTCGAGCTGGCCGATGGAACCAGGCTTGGCGAATGGCTGAAAGCGGGCAAGGGCCTGGTCGTCGATTTCGATGCAAGCGCACCGCTTCAAGCGTTGGCGGAACGTTGGGGCGATCGGGTCGCCTATATCTCAAGCCATGCGAAAAACAGCCTGGGCGTGAGCGCTGTCCTGGTCCGGCCCGATGGTTTCGTCGCCTGGGCGAGCGAGGGCATGCCAGATCCTGACGAAGCCCAGAGTGCAATGGCTCGGTGGTTCGGTAAGTCCGTCCATTGATGGACTTACCGTTTTACCTCCACGGCTGCGCTGCCCGCTGGGCTGAGAGGGCAGCGCCTGCCTGCGCTTCGTCATCGAACGCCTTTCGCGCCGCGGCGATTGTTTCCTTGTTCGTCTCCGCCCACATCACCAGGCCCATCACCGGCCCCAGCAAGCCCTTCGCCAGTTCCGTCAACTCATAATCCACTCGCGGCGGGATCGTCGGATACATCGTCCGCGTCACCAGGCCATCGCGCTCCAGCGTGCGCAACGTGAGCGTCAGCATGCGCTGCGAAATCCCCGTCACGTCCCGGCGCAATTCATTGAAGCGCCGCGGCCCGTCGCGAAGCATGGCGATGACGAACAGGCTCCATTTGTCGGCGATGCGGTCGAGGATTTCGCGCGTGGCGCGGCAGTTGTCGACGGTGGGACGGGTCGCCTCGGTGATGCCGGTGTGCGTCGGTGACATGCATGTGCCTTCTTGTGGGACGGGGAACGGCGTCCATACCATCCCTGGTGTGGTTCGGTAACTCACGAATCATTAGTTACCTGGTTCCGATTCTACCCTTAAGGAATATTCAATGACTTACAAGAAGACTATCGCCATTTTCGGCGCCGGTCCGGGCCTCGGCGCGTCGCTGGCGGCCCGGTTCGGCAGCGAGGGCTATCGGGTGGCGCTGGTGGCGCGCCGGGCGGCGCCGTTGCAGGAGCGCGTGGCCGAGCTGGCCAGCGCCGGCATCGAGGCGGCGGCGTTTACGGCGGACCTTGGCGACCTCGACGGCATTCCCGCACTGGTCCAGGCGATCGAGCAGCGCTTCGGCGCGATCGATGTCGCCGTCTATGCGCCGGTGCCGTCGATCTTCAGTTTCATTCCCGCGGCGGAGGTGTCGGCATCGGTACTGAAGTCGGCCGCCGACGTTTTCATGTATGGGCCGGTGGAAGTGGCGCGTGCGGTTCTGCCCGCGCAACTGAAGCGTGGCGAAGGCGCGGTGGTCATCGTCAGCGGTCTTTCCGCCGTGCTTCCCGTGCCGGGATTGACCGCCTTCAGTCCCTTGATGGCGGCGGCGCGCAACTATGCGTTCGCGCTGAATGCCGAGGCGAAGGGCCAGGGTATCTATGCGGCCTCGGTGAGCATCGGCGCGATGATCGACCGCTCGGCAGGCAAGCTCGCACTGGAAGCGCAAGGCATCAAGATCGAAGGCGACCTGCCCACCATGGATCCGGACGACATTGCGCAGGAGATCTGGACGATGGTCGCCGAGCGCGGGCGCAACGAGGCGATCCTGCCGCCGCTGCCGCAGGCGTGATGTCCACGCGATGAGCATCGGCGCACCGTGGCTGCCAGGTTGAAAACCTTCCACAAGCAGCGACCGGCCGATTGACCATGGCGCGCCAGCCGGGCGGATAATCTGCCGATCGTCCAGGCAGGAGATCCGCCTTGCTTTTCTATTGCGGTACGAAGAACGCATCGAGCTGGTCGTTGCGCGCATGGCTCGGGCTGAAGGAGGCGGGGCTGGCTTTCGACGAAGTGGACATCGATCTGCGCCAGCCGGCGCGCGGCGAAGCACTGGCACGCGTCGGCCGCGTTTCCCCGACGGCGGCCGTGCCGGCCCTGATCGATGGCGACACCGCGATCTTCGACTCGCTGGCCATCATGGAATACGCCAACGAACTCGGTGGCGGCCATCTCTGGCCCGCGGAGGCGAAGGCCAGGGCGGTGGCCCGTTCGTTGCTTGCCTGGCAGCACAGCGATGTCGGACGCATTTGCCCGGCGTTGTCGTTCGAGAGCGTCTTCTACTCGCAAAAAAGGCAGGCGTCCGAGGCCGAGAAAATCGCGGCGGAGCGATTGCTCACGGTATGGGGCGATTATCTCGACCGCTCGGGCGGCCCGTTCCTGATGGGTGCGCCATGCCTGGCCGACCTCGGTTTCGTACCTACCGTCATGCGCATTTTCAGCCATGTGGAAGTGCCCGCGCGCTGGGGGCATGTGAAGGCGTGGATGGATGCGCTGCTGCAGCGGCCGGCGGTCGTCGAATGGATGGCGGCGGCCAGAATCTTGCCGCCGGTCCATTTGCCGGATTATCTCGGCGATACCGCGGGGCCGGCTTGAATCCGATGGCGCCCGTGCATCGGTGCTCAGCGCGTGCCGATGCCTCGGGCGAGCTTCGCCAGGGTGCGCAGCAACGGCTGATACAGATGTTCGGGCGTATTGCCGTACCCCAGCACCAGGCCGTTGTCGGCTGAGCCTGGCTTTCTCATGAACGAGGACAGCGCCAGTGCTCCCACGCCGTGCGCTCGCGCTGCGCCGACCAGTTCGCGGTCCGCATAGCGGGCCGGCAGCCGCACCATCAGATGCAGGCCGCAGGGGCCGCCCTCGATCTGGTGCTCGATGGAAAAGACGCGTTCCAGTGCCTGCAGCAGCGCCCGCCGCCGGTCGCGATACAAGCGCCGCATGCGCCCGAGATGGCGCGCGTACTCGCCGCTGTCGATGAAATCGGCAAGCGCCAGTTGCGCATGGCGTTGCGCACCGCGCTGCAGTTCGCGCAGCGCATCGGTGACCGCGGGCATCAAACCATGCGGCAGCACGAGGAAGCCGATCCGCAGCGCGGGAAACATGGTCTTGCTGAAGGAGCCCAGGTACAGCACCGGTGCATCGGCCACCAGGCCTTGCATCGCGCCCACCGGTTCGCCGGTGTGGCGAAACTCGCTGTCGTAGTCGTCTTCGATCACCCAGGCGCCATGGCGGCGCGCCGTGTCGATCAGCGCGAGGCGGCGGGCGACCGAGAGCACGGCGCCGGTGGGGTATTGATTGGACGGCGTCGTATAGATGATCCGCGGCGCCGGCGCGTTTGCATTGGCGGCCTCCACGCACATGCCTTGCGCGTCGACGCGCACCGGCACCACCTCCAGGTCGCCGGCATGCATGGCCGTGCGCGCGCCGCGGTAGCCGGGTTCCTCGGTCCAGGCCACGTCGCCCGGATTGGTCAGCAACTGCATGCACAAGGCCAGAGCGTCCTGCGCGCCTTCGGTCACCACGATCTGCGCCGGTGCGCAGTGCACGCCGCGAGTGACGGCGAGATGCCGCGCAATCGCCGCGCGCAGTGCGGGTTCGCCGGCCGGGTCGCCATAGCCCAGCGCGGCGGGGCCGTGGTCGCGCATCGCGCGATCGAGCGCGCGCCGCCATGTGCCGGTCGGAAACTGCGCGAGCGCCGGTACGCCGGGCCGGAAATAACCGCCCTCGTGCGCGGGTGGCGTGGCCGCGCGCGGACGCAGGTTCGCCACCCGGCGCGCAACCACCGGTGGCGCCGCCGCCTGCCTGGTGCGCGCTGGCCGGGTCAGTTCGGTGACGCGCGTGCCGCGCCGGTCGGACTGCACGAATCCTTCGGCCAGCAATTGCTCGTAGACGGCCATGACGGTGTTGCGCGAGATGCCGAGCGCCTCCGCCAGCGCGCGCGTGCCAGGCAAGGGGCTGCCGGCCGGCAGCGTGCCGCCGAGCACCGCTTCGCGCAGCCGCAGCAGTAATTGGCGTTGCAGCGATGGCGCGCTGCGGGCGCGCGACAGCGGCGCATCCAGTGGCTGCTGCCGGGTCGGACGGTGGGCACGGGGAAGCGTCATCGTGTGGCACCATAAAACTGCCATGATCTGGCGCTTTTCATGGTACCTAGGCTTGCCTACGATCTTCAAACACGCCGGCCCGCCGCCGGCCTCACTCAGCGAGACTGCGCCTTGTCCCACACCGCCAACACCTACGGACAACCCATCGGACTGCCCGTGTCCGGCTGGACGCCACGCCCACGGCCGGACCGCGTGGCGCTCGACGGCCGCTATTGCCGCCTCGAACCGCTCGATGCGCAACGCCACGGGGCCGAGCTGTATGCCGCCTACGCCATGGCCCCCGACGGGCGCGACTGGACCTATATGTCCGTCGGCCCGTTCGAGGACGAAGCCAGTTACCTGGTCCACGCGCACAAAGTGGAAGCGAGCGCTGACCCGTTGCACTACACGGTGATCGACCGCGCCAGCGGCCGCGCGGTCGGCACCCTCGCGCTGCTGCGCATCGACCCGGCCAACGGTTCGATCGAAGTCGGCTTCGTGGCGTTCTCGCCGGCGCTGAAGCGCACGCCGGTATCGACGGAAGCGCAATACCTGCTGATGGCGTATGTATTCGACGGGCTGGGCTACCGCCGCTACGAATGGAAATGCGACGACCTCAACGCGCCTTCGCGCGCGGCCGCCGCACGGCTCGGCTTCCAGTACGAAGGCACCTTCCGCCAGGCCATCGTCTACAAGGGGCGCAACCGCGACACCGCGTGGTTCGCCATGACGGACCGCGATTGGCCGGCACTCTCCGCGGCGTTCGACGCCTGGCTGGCGCCCGGCAATTTCGACGGGCAAGGCAACCAGCGCCGCTCGCTGGCGGCCATTCGCGCGGAGCAGGTGTAACGCAGGGGGCGCTGTCCATGAGCGCCCCCTGCGGAACGGCAACCCTCCTGTGACAAAATCCGCCCACGCGTGCTTCATTCCGAAGCACCCAAGGGCCTCCGTACGCATGAAACACCCAAGCCACGCCTTGCTCGCGCGCTGCGCCCTGCTGGCGGTCCTGCTATGCCTCAACGGCTGCGCCATGGTAGGCGTCAGCCGCATCAATGCCCACGATTCGGTGAGCGAGCAGCGCGGCGACGTGATCAGCACCGGGCGCTTGAGCGACCAGACCGTGCAATCGCTCAACGTGGTGGCGCTCGCGGCGCGCGATTGCGAGCGCGCCTTTTCGGCCTGCGTGGACACCGTGCTGCATTCGCCGGGTCTGGACGACGAGCAGCGGCTTTCGGCGCTGTCCGAACTGTGGCTGGGCCTGGCCATCCGCATCGACCGCAGCACGCGCGATACGCAGATGAGCGACCAGGCGCTCGATGCGTACCTGCAGGCGGGGCGCTACGCCTATGCCTATCTGTTCTATACGAAGCGCCAACCCTCCGAGCGCTCCTTCGAATTGCGCCAGGTGCGGGTGATCGGCTTCTACAACTTTGCCGTGCAGCGCTCGATGACGCGCTTCTTTCAGGAACTGCCGCGGCTGGAGCGCCATGCCAGGCATGCCGAGCTGGCCGGCTGGTATGTCACCGGCAACGAGCCGGCGGTGCGCTGGGCAGGCGCGGCTACCGATCCGGCGGAGCTGATTCCCGCCTCGACGCTGCGCTTCAACGGCGTGCGCAATGTGTACCGGCGCGACGGTTTCGGTTCGGAATTCGTGGCGGTGGCGCCGCCGGATGCGCCGTCCAAGGATGTGCCGTGGCGCGATCCCGATTATGTGTCGATGACCGGCGCCATCCTGTTCGACGGCGCCAATCTGGATGAGGTGCTCGCCACCAGGCAGGCGACGGTGCAGGTCGAGGATCCTTATCACGACGACACCATGACTGTGGCCGGGCACGAGGTGCCGCTGGCCGGTAACTTCACCGCGGCCTACGGTGTGTGGCTGGCGCGTTCGGGCTTCGCCACGCAGTCGATCCGTTCGCTGCTGGGCAGGGAAGGTGGCATCCAGACGCCGCGCGTGCTGCTGATGCAGCCCTACGATCCCAGCCGCATGACCATCATCATGCTGCACGGCCTGGCCAGCAGCCCGGAGGCATGGATCAACGTATCCAACGAGGTGATGGGTGACGAGGATCTGCGCCGCAACTACCAGGTGTGGGAAATCTATTACCCGACCAATGCGCCCATCGCGGTCAACCTCGCCAATATCCGCAAGGCGCTCGACGCCACCTTCCAGCATTTCGATCCGGGCGGGCAGGCGCGCGCTTCCAACAACGTGGTGCTGATCGGCCACAGCATGGGCGGCGTGATCGCACGCCTGCTGGTGTCTTCCAGCGGCGACAAGCTGTGGAGCCTGATGCCGGCGCGCGACAATCTTTCGAAGGCGAAGCAGGCACGCCTGCGCGAGCGGCTGGCGCCGTACCTGCAGTTCACGCCGATGCCGCAGGTGACGCGCGCGGTGTTCCTGGCCTCGCCGCAACGCGGCACGCCGTATGCGCAGAACACCCTGGCGCGCTGGATGGCCAACCTGATCCGCCTGCCGGCCAATGTGCTGAAGGAAGTGGCGGGCGTGGCCGATCTGCTGAAGGAAGGCGAAAGCGGCACGCCGGTGCGCATTCCCAACAGCGTCGACAACCTCAGCGATACCGATCCTTTCATCATGGCGGCGGCGGACCTGCCGATGTCGCCCGCGGTGCGTTACCACACCATCGTCGGCGTCTATACGCCGCCGGGGCCATTGGCCGACAGCAGCGACGGCGTGGTGCCCTACAAGAGCGCGCACCTGGAAGGCGCCGAATCGGAGTTGGCGGTGCCTTCGTGGCATAGCGTGCAGGAAACGCCGGCGGCGATTCTGGAGTTACGCAGGATATTGCGGTTGCATGTCGCGGCGACGGGTGGCTCGACGCCATAGGCGCAGCTGCTGGAGCCTTCCGTAAGAGAGGATCGAGTATGAGCGCGAACTTTCCCGCCGTCGTCCCTGAAATGCCCGTCGGCGATATCGCAAGGGCGATCGACTATTACCAGCGCTGCCTGGGCTTCACTCTGGACTGGGGCGGCGCGGATCACGGCGGCATCGCCGGCATCTCGAAAGGGGCATGCCGCCTCTTTCTGACCGACGCCGATTTCCGCCAGAGCTACGGCAACGCAGCGCCCATCCTGCTTTGGATCAATCTGCAGAGCAGGGACGCGGTGGATGAGCTTCACCGCCTATGGAGCAGCAACGGCGCCAGGATCGTGGCGCCGCCGGAATCGAAGTCATGGAAGCTGCACGAGTTCACGGCGGCCGACCCGGACGGCAACCTGCTGCGGGTCTTCTACGATTTCTCGTGGGAGACCGCTTGACGTCTTGCCGAGTGCCGCCGTCGATCTGGCGATGATCGCCTGCGCAGCCCGCGGCTTACGCATAGCTGTCTTTTCAGCGCTGTTCCCGGCCTTATGGACGATGGCGCCCATCGGCCGATGCGCCTATCGTCCCCCGCACGCATATGCAACATATGCGTACTTGCGCGAGCGCTGGTCGGTGCAGCCGATCTGGGCGTTCTACCGGGGGCGCGGTCACCTATCGATACGAACGGGAGACCCAGTGCTATGCAGACTCGATTGCTCTTCGCCATGGCATCCATGGCATTCGCCACGTGCGCCTTGGGGGCGTCGCCAGCCACGCTGAAACTGCAACGCAGCGGCACCACCGTACCGGTCACCACGCCGCTGGGCGGCGCACCGATCACCAGCCTCGAACTGGATCCGGCCACCAGCGCCGGCGATGCCGATTCGGGCGACGTGGGCGACGTCGGCTCGAAACCGGTGATCAACCGCGGCCTTCCGCACGGGAACGCCGGCAGCAACCGGCTGGCGAATGCGAAGCGGGCCAAATCCAGCCCCGAACTGCTCGGCGGTTTCGACGGCCTGAATTTCCACGACCAGCGCTATGCCAACGGTGGCAATCAGTTCTCGCTGGAACCACCCGATCAAGGGATGTGCGCCGGCAACGGCTTTATCGTGGAAAGCGTCAACGACGTGATGGCCATCTACAGCAGCTCCGGCAACAAGCTGGTCGGGCCGGTCGATCTCAATACGTTCTATCACTATCCGGCGGCGATCAATCGCGCGACGGGCGCCTACGGGCCGGAGATCACCGATCCCAGCTGCTATTACGATGCAGGCACGCAGCGCTGGTTCCATGTCGTTTTGACGCTGGACCGTTTCGGCACGACGTCGTCCTTCGCCGGCACCAATCATCTGGACATCGCGGTCAGCCAGACCGCCGATCCCACCGGCGCCTGGAACATCTACCGCCTGCCGGTGCAGAACAACGGCACGCAAGGCACGCCGGATCACGGCTGCGCGGGCGGCTTCTGCCTGGGCGACTATCCGCATATCGGTGCCGATGCGAATGCGATCTTCCTGACCACCAATGAGTACTCGCTGTTCGCGGACGGCTTTTACGGCGCACAGATCTACGTGATTTCCAAGCAGGCACTGGCTGCGGGACAAGTGGCCAACGTGACGATGTTCAACGGCGGCGACCCGAATATCCCTGCGCCTGCATTCACGGTGTGGCCGGCCATTTCGTCCGGCGGACAGTACGCCGGCGGCCATAACGGCACCGAGTATCTGCTGAGTTCGGATGCGGTGTTCTACGACTCGGGCACGTCCAGCACGTTGTGGCTGTGGACGGTGACCAATACGCGGGCGATCGACACCACGCCATCGGCTGTCGCCCTGGACGTCGTCCCCCTGGCCGTGCAGCCGTACGCGGTGCCCAGCAGCCTGGCGAAGCAGAAGCCTGGCAGCACGCCGTTGCGTGATTGCTTTGCGCTGACCGGTTGCGCACCGAACTACCTCGGCTATCCGAACTTCACCTATGCCGCGCCGCGCGATCTCGCGGTGAACGACTCGCGCATGCAGCAGGTGAGCTACGCCAATGGCAAGCTCTGGGGCACGCTGGATACTGATGTGCTGCTCGGCGACGGCAGCCATGGTTCGGGCATCAACTACTTTGTGATCAATCCGGACTCCGGCGGCATCTTCGCCAACGGCACGCTGGCCTTGCCCGATGCCAACCTCACGTACGGCGCGGCAGCTGTGACGCAAAGCGGGCGTGGCGTGATCGCGTTCACCGTGGTCGGACCCAATGATTATCCGAGCGCTGGCTATGCCAGCCTGGATGCGAAGGCCGGTGCCGGCGACGTGCATATCGCCGCGGCGGGCGCGGGGCCGTGGGATGGCTTTACCGGCATTCCCTACCTGGGCGACAACCGTCCGCGCTGGGGCGACTACGGTGCGGCCGCGGTCGACGGCAACACGATCTGGCTGGCTTCGGAGTACATCGCGCAGACCTGCACGCTGGCGCAGTACCTGACGCCGCCGCTGTTCCAGTGCGGCGGCACGCGCGGCGCGCTGGGTAATTGGGCGACGCGGGTTTCGGCGATCGGGCTCTGATTTCCAAGAGGAAAAAACAGCGGGCGCGGTGAAAATACTTCACCGCGCCCGTTCCATTTCCAAGCTCTGCCTATCGCGATTCAGTAAAAACGCGGCTCGTAGATAAGCAGATCGACCTGGTAAGTGCCGCCAAGCTGCTCGGGCTTGAGATCGGGAAAGCGCGCCCAGAGCCCTTCCGCAAGTTCGAAGACCCCGGCCATCGCGCTGCCGACGGCCTTGCGATAAAGATGCCACTCCGCCTTGTCGCCTTTTTCCTGCACAAAAGCCGCGGTTTCGTCCCGCCGGCTGACGATCTGCAGGAACACCACGTTCAAGCGTTCGGCGTCATCCCTGGTCATGGCGTTTCCTCTCCGCTTCAGGTTTCGATCCATGACCTCAAGCTTATGCTCTTTATCCCCGCCGCACTGCCAGGAAGCGGCTGTTGCGCAGCAACCCCGCCGACACCAGCGACACCAGCACCCCGATCGGGAAGATCTCCGCGAAGGTCATCGGCAGGCGGTACATGGGGTTCGCGTACTGGACCTTGAACGCCTCCATCTCGGTGGTCAGTTTCGCCAGGGCCTCGGCGCTGGCGCCCTTGGCCTTCTGGCTGGCGATGATGGCCTGCGCGTAGGAGCTGGCGAAATCCATATGCATCATCGACTGCACCGCCTCCCACGCGGCCACGTAGAAGATGCCGGCGATAAAGCTGATGCCCAGCCCGACCCCGAGCGCCGGCCAGAAGCCGATCACCCCGCCGCGGTCCACGTCGCGGTGCCGCTTGATGCCGACGAACACGGCGCTCAGGGCGATCAGCATGGTGGTGTAGCCGACCACCATGCCGTACTTCAGCGGCGGCATGCCGGAGAACAGCACGAAGGTGGCGAGTTCGAAGCCGCCGACGACCAGGCCGGCGATCAGGCCGTACTTCAGGATGGTGCGTAACACGGTGCTGCTCCTCAGCGATGGATGGTGGCGCCATTGGCCGCGATCCGGCGCCCGGCGGCAATCGCCCGAATGGATGATTTGCGTGCTTTCACCCCAAATGCCGTGGCCTCAGGGCACGATGCCCAGCTCGCGCGCCCGCCGGATGGCATCGGTGCGCCGCTTCGCCCCCAGTTTTTCAAACAGCCGGGCCACGTGGGTCTTCACCGTGTTCGGCGACACGTGCAGGTGCGCAGCGATCTCCTTGTTGGAGTGGCCGGCGGCCAGTTCGTGCAGCACTTCCAGCTCGCGGCCGCTGAGGCCCAGCGCCGTCTGCGCCTTGGGGTTGCCGTCGAAAGCGTGCGCCTCGGGCCGGGCAAACACCCGTACGCCCAGCACGATGCCGAGCACCAGGAAGGCGGCGGCGACCAGGAACACATAGATGTCGCCGGAATGCAGGCGCGCCATGCGCTGGTAGTCGAGCCACTGCAGGGCCAGCGTTCCCGCCGCCAGCAGCGCGCCATAACCTGCCACCCGCTTCCACATCGCCGTCCCCGGCTCCCCTTGAGACGGGCATCTTAGCGCCGGTGCGCGGGCGGCAGCGGGGGCGGGGCGCTTAGTTCTCCAATGCCAGCAGCAGCTGTTGGCGTCCGGCTTCCAGGATCTCGTCGGCCAGTGCTGGATCCGCATCGGCCACCGCACGCGACAACACCAGCGCGCCAACCAGTTGGCTGAAAAGCGCCACCGCCAGCTGGCGTTTCGCTTGCGGGTCCTCGTTGTCGATCAGGCTTGCCAACTGCTCGATATTCCATTGCAGACCGTGCGCATACGACTGCCGCGCTTCGTCGCCTAGGCGGCGCACGTCGCCGGCATAGGCGGTGAGCGGACAGCCCTGCTCGATATTGGCCAGGTGCTCCTTCGACAGGTACCACTCGACATGCCGCTTGATCGGCGTGGCCTTGGCGGCTTTGGAGGCCTGCACGCCCGAGTTGAACAGGGTGGCGCCGTCTTCCATCGCCTTGTCGATGACCGCGGCGACCAGGGCGTCCTTGGATTTGAAGTGGTTGTAGAAGCCGCCCTGGGTAAAGCCGGCGGCCTTGGTCAGCTCGGTCAGGCCCACGGCGGCGACACCGCGCTGGCGGAACAGCTTTTCCGCGGCTTCGACAATAGCCTTTTTGTTTTCAACGGCTTGCTGCTTGCTGACGCCCATGGCGCGCTCCTTTCCGGTGGCCGTCTATCGGACCGATTCAAAAATACGATGGTGATCGCCATTGACAATCATCCGGGTTCGGGCGGATTCTACGCCTCGTCAATGGTGATCGCCATTGTGAATCCCCTCCGGCACGAACCGGGCTTTTCTAGCCCTGCGCAGCCTCCTTCAAGGACACCCCTCATGAAACTCAGCGGCAACACCATCTTCATCACCGGCGGCGCCTCCGGCATTGGCCGCGGCCTGGCCGAAGCGCTGCACCAGCGCGGCAACAAAGTGATCATCGCCGGGCGCCGGCGCGGGCATCTCGATGCCGTGATCGCGGCCAACCCCGGCATGGAGGCGGTCGAGCTGGACATCACCGATCCGGCCAGTATCGAGCGCGTGGCGAAGCAGCTGGTTGCAGCGCATCCCGATCTGAACGTGCTGATCAATAACGCCGGCGTGATGCAGATCGACAGCGTGGGCGGCCAGGTCGACGACGCGATGCTTACCGCAACCGTCGACACCAATGTGCTCGGTCCGATCCGCATGACCTCCGCGCTGATCGAGCATCTGAAGACGAAGCAGAACGCAGTCGTTGCGTACACCAGTTCGGTGCTGGGCTTCGTGCCACTGGCGGTGTCCGGTGTCTATTCCGCGACCAAGGCGGCCTTGCATTCCTATGTGCTGTCGCAGCGCTTCATGCTGCGCGACACCGGCGTGCGCGTACTGGAGATCGCGCCGCCGTGGGTGCGCACCGAGCTGCTCAACAGCCAGGAAGCGGAGCAGGCGATGCCGCTGGACCAGTTCATTGCCGAGACCATCGAGGTGCTGGGCACCGATGTGGACGAAGTGCTGGTGGAGAACGCCAAGGCGTTCCGCGCCAATGTGGGTCCGAACGAGCATGGCTTCGTCAACGGCTTCAATGAGCAGGCGCAGGCCTTGTTCGGCGGCGCGTGAATCGACTCGTTCGTGGAAATGAAAAAGCCGGATGTCCGTTGCGGACATCCGGCTTTTGGCGCGGCGCGAACAGTGCTTACTTCTCTACGTAGCCGCGGCGGTACATGCAATCCTCAATAAGCGCATCGCGGGCTTTTTCATTCGCGTCCCTGACATATTCGCTCGGGCCGATCCATTCCTCTTTGCGGCTGCATTCCTTCTTGCCATTGCGCCATTTGCATTGCTTTTCTCCCTTCTGATAATGGCCTGAGGTTCGCAGAACGACGTTGTCCGTCGGCATGCTGCGATGGCCATTGGCCGTACAGGCGGCCAGATCCCGGTCGCGCTGGTCTTCCGAAACGCCGGGCTGAACCCATTCGGTGCAGGCGCTCAGCGCCAGCATGGCGATGAGCGGTAGGAGAGGGCGAACCGAGCGAAGCATGGCAATGATCCTGCGTAGAAAAATAGGCCTGCGATGCTAGGTTTGCGCCAGCTCTCGTATCACCCGGATTTTTCGAGTGCGCTGCAGGGATGGCCTTCGCCGGCGCATGGCTGCCATGGCCATCATTTGCTGACTTCCAGCCCATAGGCACGATTACCTCGCGGGGTGTTCAATGCGCGAGTTGTTGCCTCCGCTTTCCGGCTTTTCGTGCGTCAGCATCTACCTGGAGGGAATATGCGTTCAGTACTGGGCTTTGCGGCGCTGTTGGCCGCCTTGATCACCACCACGGCACAGGCCAAGGAAGTCGGCGACTACAGCAAGCTGCCGAAGGACCTCGCCGCCGCCGCCACCGCTTACGACATCGCGCAGTTCAAGGCCGACAAGGCGGAACTCGAACGCGTGCTCGCCGACGATTACACGCTGGCCGGCACCGCCGGAAAGAATCTGACCAAGGCGCAATTCATCGCCGACCAGACGGCGCCGGGCAACAAGACCATCTCGGTCGATCTCTACGACCAGGTCAGCAAGGTGTGGAGCGACGGCGCGGTGCTTGCCGGCATGGTGGATGCGAAAGGCAGCAGCCAGGGCAAGGAGTTCACTTTCCGCGGGCGCTTCGTCGATGTGTGGGCGAAACGCAACGGGCAGTGGCAGGTCATCTTTACGCAGATTCATCCGGTCAAATAAGCACGCTTGAAGTGACATGCGCAGTGCGAAGGCCCGCGGTAAGCGCGGGCCTTTTTTAATGCGCTGACACTGTGGTTTCGATGGCTCTTGCGTTTACATATACACTATGTATAGTCAATGAAATCCGTCACGCTGGAGCCATCCGATGTCATACGTATTAGTGGTTGCCATCTCCCTGCATGTTCTCGCCGCCGTGTTCTGGTCAGGCAGTACCGCCGCACTGGCACGCACCGGCGGTAGCGAAACAAAGCGCCTGTTCCGGCCGCAGATGGGTGCGGCGGCGGTTGCCATCCTTACGGGCGGCTATCTGTGGCATGCGATCCATCAAGGCGCCGTGGGGCCGATGGAGCGCAGCTTGATGATCGGCGCATTGAGCGCATTCGCGGCGCTGATCGTGCAGCTGGCGGTGGTGGGCAGCGCCTTGCGCAAGGCGAACGCCGAAGGTGGCGATGCCGCCTTGCCTGCGCGTGTCCTGATCGGGCATCGCGTCGCCGCCGGCCTGCTGATGATTGCGATCGTGACGATGGCAGCAGCACGTTACGTCTGATCTGCCTTACTCTCGCCGCCCATGCGCTATTCAACTCTCTCGAAACTTCTCTTCGCAGCGGCGTTTGTTCTTGCGGTGTCGGCTGAAGCGACGCCGGCACCGGGCCAGCTCGCCGCGCCATGGCAAGCAGGCAAGGCCGACTGCAGCCACGATGCGCCGCCGCCAATCCAGGTGCAGCGCTACAACCAGGACACCTACGTACTGCGCGAGAATCCTTGCGTTACCGACGAAGCGCCTTTCATGTACCTGCTGGTCGGCACGTCGAAGGCGCTGCTGATCGACAGCGGCGACGTGGCGGATGCCAAGGCCGCGCCACTCGCCTCCACGGTGATGTCTTTGCTGCCCGAGCTTGGCGGCGCAAAGCTGCCGCTGGTCGTCGTCCACACGCATGGCCATCTCGATCACCGCGCAGGCGATGGGCAATTCGCCTCGATCGCGAAGGTGCAGGTGATCGGTTCGGATCTCCCGAGTGTGCAGCAGTACTTCAAGTTCCAGCACTGGCCCGACGATGTGGCGCAGGTCGATCTCGGCAACCGCATCGTCGACGTCATCCCGACACCCGGCCATCATCCCGCGCACGTGAGCTACTACGACCGCTCCACCGCGCTGGTCTTCTCCGGCGATGCCTTCCTGCCGGGCAGGTTGCTGATCGACGACACCGCCGCGGCACGGCGCAGCGCGGAACGCCTGGTGGCGTTTCTGCAGGAGCGGCCGGTGTCGCACGTGCTGGGTGGCCACGTCGAGATGGACAGGCATGGCCAGCTGATCATCGGCGGCACCGAGCGCGTCGACGAAAGGCCGCTCGAACTGAGCAAGGACGAGCTGGCGACGCTGCCGCGCATGCTCGCGGACTACAACGGCTTCTTCAGCCGGGAAGGGAACTACGTCGTCTACAACCAGAATCGCGTGCTCGGTGTGCTGCTCGTTGTCGGAGTGGCGCTGGTGATCGTGCTGGCTCTCGCGATTCGCGCGATGTTCCGGCGCATCAGGCGGAAGCGGCGGCTGGCGATCGCTTGATAACTGCTGGCCGGACGTCGCGATGAGCGGCGTCAGTCAGGCGCAAGAATTTGGATCGCTCTAATCGAAAAAAGCAGCTTCTCTCGGCGTTTCGCAAGATTCACAACCGAGTTCGCAAATCTTTCTGTCAACCGCAAGTTGTCACGCTTTGTTGACCTATTCCCGTGATAGCGTCCCCCCGCCGTCGAATAGGGGCTCGGCGGCTATTCCTAGTAACTCGTTTGCACAGAAGCGCATCGCCGGTGCGGCGTAGGTTCTTGCCTGTTTTCCGACAGGCAGGAATGGGGACGGCTTGCTTCTCACAATCGTAATTGCAAGCAAACGTTCCTGTTTTGGGGAGTGTTTCGCGCTGCCCGGTGGTTTCTCATAACCCTTTGGAGAACACCGCAAATGAATAGTGCAAAGATGGGGCAAAAGCGTGCATGTCTGTGGCTCGCCGTGATGGGGCTGATCGGCGTCACCAGTGTGCATGCAGCTGATATGAAGCATCTCCAGGCGCAAAGCCTGGGCGTCACGCCGGGCAATCAGCTCGCTGCGAAGCTGGGCCTGAGCGCCGACAACACCTTCGTCGCACGCAGTGCGGTCAAGACCGTACAAGGCACGCAGAAGGTGCGCATGCAGCAGTACTACAAGGGCGTGCCGGTTTACGGCCGCAGCATCGCGGTCGAGCAGGACGCGGCCGGCAACTCGCTGACCGCCGACGGCGCCGTGCTGCAGAATGTGCAGGTGGATCTGGGCTCGGTCACGCCGCGCCTGGGCACGGCGCAGGCTCTGTCCGCACTGCGCGCCACCAAGGGCTTCCTGCCGACCACCGCGACGGCGCCGCGCAACGAGCGCGCGGACCTTTACGTGTATCCGGATGCCAGCGGCCGCGCGCGGCTGGTGTACCTGACCTCGTACGTGGTCGACAGCCCGAAGGCCTCGCGCCCGACGGCCATCGTCGATGCCAACACCGGGCAGGTCATCAAGCAGTGGGAAGGCCTGACCAATGCCAATGCCACCGGCCCGGGCGGCAACGCCAAGACCGGCATGTACCAGTACAACGGTACGCAGTATCCGTATCTCAACGTCACGCAGTCTGGCACCACCTGCACGTTCCAGAACGCGAACGTGAAGACCTACAACATGAACCACTCCACCAGCGGCACCGGCACGCTGTGGAGCTTCACCTGCTCCAACAGCGACGAGCCGGATGTCAACGGCGCCTATGCACCGATCAACGACGCCCACCACTTCGGCGGCGTGGTGCATGACCTCTACCAGAGCTGGTTCGGCGCACCGCCGCTCAACCAGGTGCTGATCATGAAGGTGCACTACGGCAGCAGCTACGAGAATGCCTTCTGGGACGGCAGCTCGATGA
This sequence comes from Dyella sp. LX-66, assembly GCF_018599165.1. Lineage (NCBI taxonomy): Bacteria > Pseudomonadati > Pseudomonadota > Gammaproteobacteria > Lysobacterales > Rhodanobacteraceae > Dyella > Dyella sp. LX-66. The sequence continues at coordinate 250,009 of NZ_JAHFVJ010000004.1, read as the reverse complement.
CCTTCGGCGACGGCGCCACCACGTTCTATCCGCTGGTGTCGCTGGACGTGACCGGCCATGAAATCAGCCACGGCTTCACCGAACAGCACTCCAACCTGGAGTACAGCGGCCAGTCCGGCGGCATGAACGAGGCCTTCTCGGACATGGCCGGCGAAGCGGCCGAGTATTTCGACCGCAACGGCAACAACGACTTCCTGGTCGGCGCCGAGATCTTCAAGTCCAGCAGCGGCGCGCTGCGCTATATGTGCAACCCGACCCAGGACGGCTCGTCGATCGACAACGCGGCCGACTACTACGACGGCCTGGACGTGCACTACTCCAGCGGCGTGTACAACAAGGCGTTCTGCGTGCTGGCCAAGACCAGCGGCTGGAACACCCGCAAGGCGTTCGAGGTGTTCGAAGGCGCCAATGCGGTGTACTGGACCGCGACGTCGGACTACAAGGACGGCGCCTGCGGCGTGGAGAAGGCCGCGGTGGACAAGGGCTACACCAAGGCCGACGTGACCGCGGCGTTCACCGCCGTGGGCGTGAGCTGCTCGGGCGGCGGCGGTGGCGGTACCGCGTTGCAGAACGGCGTGCCGGTCACCGGCCTGTCGGGCTCCACCGGTACGCAGCTCGCCTACACCGTGGCGATCCCGGCGGGTGCGCGCAACCTGAAGATCGCGATCTCGGGCGGCAGCGGCGACGGCGACCTGTACGTGAAGTTCGGCTCCGCGCCGACCACGTCCAGCTACAACTGCCGTCCGTACCTGACCGGCAACAACGAGAGCTGCAGCTTCAGCACGCCGTCGACCGGCACGTACTACGTGATGATCCGCGGCTATACGTCCTTCTCGGGCGTGACGCTGAAGGCGACCTGGACTCCCTGACCGGCATGCTGAAACCACCGCTGCGGCGGCGGTAAATCATGCAGGGAAGTGAGTGCGAAGCCGGTGGGCGCGATGCGTCCACCGGCTTTTTTCATGCCCGGCGTCTTGCCTTATAGGCCAGCACGAATACGGCGATCGAGACGGCCAGCACTACGGCAGCGGGAATCGCATGTGGGGCTTCCCCGGCAGCGACGATGGTGACGACCGCGGTACCCATCACGACCACGCCGATCGCCGCGCCGATAAGCCGCGTGGCAGGAACAAGCAGCAGGATCGTTGCCGTCAGCTCGCAAGCGGCCGTGAGGTAATGGAACCAGGAGGGATAACCCCAGCGTTCATAGCTGGCGGTGGCCTTGGGAGAAATGAACACATTGCCCCATGCGCCTAGAGCGAAGCCTATGGCGAGCAGCCAGGCCAATGCATTGCGCGCAATCCGGGTGAATTTATTCATGGGTGTGCCGTGGTTTGCCGATGCGCCGCGATTATGGGGCAGGGCAGGTGCAATGCAATGGCGCGATCCGGACCGACGGTTCCACACGCCAGCCATCGAAAGTGGAAACCTGCTGGCGATCGGCTGCCGTATCATCGGCCGTCAGCAGAAGTTCGCCTTTTCTTGATAGGCGGCATCGGGAAAATTCACAGCGGCCAACCGCTCGCATTCAAGGGCACGTCATGCGCATCGCCAAGTTCGTCATCGCAGCCCTGGGTGTGGCATCGATCGGCGCCGGCTCGCTGTACGCCTTCAACCGTCCCACGATGCCCTTGAACGAAAAGGCCGCGCGATCGACGCTGGTATTCTTCGGCACCGTCAAGGAAGCCAATTATCGAGATCTGCGCCTGGCCGGCAATGAACGCGCGGCCTTGGTGCGGATCGACAAGGTGCTGAAGGGCGCGCCGGGTGACGATGTCCAGATTATCTGGACCAACGGGATCGCCGAACTCTCTTTGGACTGCTGCGTGGCGGGTGGGAGGTATCTTTTCTTCGTGGCGGCAAACCAGCGCGGGTTATATGAAAGCGTCAGCGGTGCCGATGGTGTTTACCGGATAGATATGTAGCGCCGGCAGCTGGCAGTGATTGAGACTGATGGTGGCGTCAGTCCTGTCCAAGTCGATCGAGAATCCGCGTTGCATGAAATACGCGGTTCCTCCTGCCTTTGGGTTCCGCCAGGATGCCTTTCTCAACCAACACCTTCATCGCATTGTTGGCGGAGACAAACGAGATGCCCAGGACTTCGGCTGCTTGAGTGACGGACACGACAGGGCGGCCCAGCAATAGCCGGGGAAATTGGCGCGCCGCCGAATGTGCCTTCAACTCGGACAATGCTTCCATCCACTCATCATGAATGTGGTTGAGATCTTTGGCGATCGCGATGGCGGTTTCGGTGGAGCGGATGACCGCCTCGCAAAGAAAGACAACCCAGGCATTCCAATCTCCCCGCAATTGCGCATTGGTCAGGGCGTCGTAGTAGGCGCGGCGGTAACGAAGCAGATAGCCCGAAAGGTACAAGGGCGGATATCCCTCCGCTGCCAGCATCAACGGCATGATCAGGCGGCCGATGCGGCCGTTGCCATCAAAAAACGGGTGGATGGTTTCGAACTGGGCATGCGCGATGGCCAGTTGCGCCACGATCGAGATGATGGCGACTTCGTCCTCGCGTGGCTGGTAGCGAAGCATGGAGTTTTCGAGTTCTTCCATGCAGCCCGCGACCGCATGGGGTGGTGGTGGAACGAAAGTGGCGTCTTCGATCCGGCCGCCGCCGATCCAGACTTGTGCATCGCGATATTCACCGGGCCTTAGTCGAGCGGGCGCGCCATCCAGCAAGATGCGATGCATGCGCTTGATCAGGTCGATACCGATGGCGGAGCGTGCCTGCTTTTCGTGCAGAGCCCGCTGTCCCTCTGCCAGCGCATGGACGTATCGCTCCACTTCCGTCACATCGGGGGTCGCGCCATCTTGACCCTGCGTGGCTTCGTATTCCAAAAGCTCGGGAAGATTGGTCTTGGTCCCTTCGATCTGGGAGCTTTGGACGGCCTCGCGCCTGACCAGAGTGCGAGTGATCAGCCCGGCGTTTGGAAGCTTCGCCGCTTCAGCGCGAAGCGTGCCGAGGGCTTCGTGCGCCCGCTGCAGCTGAGTTTGCATGGCGGGGCTTTGCGGCAATGCGCGAGGCGTCTCGGGCGGGATGAGGGCATAACAGTGCTCATGCGGTTTGGCGCATTTCACTAAATGCCGCTGCCGATCTTGGCTGAGGTCTGCTTTGCGCACTGAGAGGCTCCGGCTCTTCGAAGGCTAACCTTCAATAAGTCGGCACCTTATTAAAGTTTTTGATCAAAATCTTTAATAAAAGTACGATTAATTGAAGTTCGCGCAAGTGGGGGTAGGGCTAGGGGTATCCCCCTATTTCATTGTTTTTCCTACAAATCCTAGGGCGCGCACCCACTCCGCATCCCTCCGCGTCGTCTCCACCCGCTGCTTCCGGTAATGCCGTTCCGCCCGGTCCTGCACGTAGGTCACCCACCGCCGGAACCACCGCTCGCTGTGCTGCATATCGCGGATCAGCAGCCCCATCAGCCGGCGTCCCGCTGCCGGTGCGAAGCGTTTGAACAGATCGTCATCCACGCTGATGATCGCCTCGGTCGTGCCAGGATCGCCCTGGCGCGCGCTGCGTCCGAACAGCTGCCGGTCCACCCGGGCCGATTCGTGGAATTCGGTGAGGATGACGTGCAGGCCGCCGCCGGCTTCCACGTCTTTGGTGAGCTTGATGTCGGTGCCGCGGCCGGCCATGTTGGTGGCGACGGTGATGCGGCCGGGCTGGCCGGCGTCGCCGACGATCTCCGCCTCGCCCTTGTCCTGCCGCGCGTTGAGCACGATGTGTTCGACGCCTTCTTCCTCGAACAGGCGCCCGAGTATTTCGGAGGCTTCGACCGATCGCGTGCCCACCAGCACGGCGCGCCCATCCGCGGCCAGCTCGATCGCCCGCCGCGCCACTTCGCGCCACCGCTGTGCGCTGTCCGCGCAAATGCGGTCCGCCAGCCGCCGGCGCCGGCTCGGCTTGTGCGTGGGAATCCGCGTGACCGGCAGGCCGTAGGTCTGCTTCACTTCCAGGGCTACTTCCTGCGCGGTGCCGGTCATGCCGCTCAGCAACAGATAGCGCCCGAAGAACCGCTGATAGGTGATCTGCGCCAGCGTCCGCCGCTGCCCGGTGATCTCGCAGCCTTCCTTGCACTCGATCATCTGGTGCAGGCCGCGTTCCCAGGTGCGGTCCGGCATCACGCGGCCGGTGGATTCGTCGACGATCTGCACCTTGTCCTCGGCCAGGATGTAGTCCTGGTCGCGGGTGAAGCAATGCACGGCCGATAAGGCCTTCTGCACGAACTCGTCGCGCCACAGCGGCGAGCGCCACAGGCCGCCGAACGAGGCTGTCAGTTCGCGCACGCGTTGCCGGCCGGTTTCGGTCAGCCAGATATCGCGGCGCGGGCCCTTGATGTAATCCGTGCCCGCGAGCAGCGTCCGCGCCAGCTCCACCGACTGCGTATACACCGCCGGATCGAGATCGTCCGGCAGCGTCTCGGAAATAATCAACGGTGTGCTGGCCTCGTCGATCAGCACGCTGTCTGCCTCGTCGATGATGGCGAAATGCAGGCCGCGCAGGATCGGCGGCTCCCCGCGCGCGCCGCCGGCCAGCTCGCGCAGGCGCTGCTGGGTTGCCGAGATCTCTCCCAGCGCAATGCAGTCCTTCAGATAATCGAACGTCAACTCCTTGTTCGACACGTAGGCGATATCGCAGGCATAGGCCTTGCGCCGGTCCGCCACCGACATGTCCTGCAGCACCACGCCGGCGCTCATGCCGAGGAAATCGAACAGCGCGCGGTTGTGTTCCGCATCGCGCTCGGCGAGATAGTCGTTCACCGTCACCACGTGCACCGCGGCACCCGTCGCGGCCGCGGCACAGGCGGCGAGCGTGGCGGCCAGGGTCTTGCCTTCGCCGGTGGACATCTCCGCCAGCCGCCCTTGCAGCAGCGCACGGCCGGCGAGCAGCTGCACGTCGTGATGGCGCATTCCCAGGGTGCGGCGCGAGGCTTCGCGGATCAGCGCGAACGCATCCGGCAGGATCGCATCGGTAAAACCTTCCAGATGCATGCGGTGAGCGACGGCGCGCAGGCGTTCGCGCACCTGCTCGTCGCTCGCCGCACGTGCGGCTTCCTCACGTGCCGCCGTCGCGGCCAGGAAGCCACGCACGCGCCGCCGGTCGAAGCGCGGCAGGCTGTCGAGCATCGCCCGCAAGCGGTCCTCCCAGCGCGAGCGCTTCGCATCCAGCCGTTCCAGATAAGGCCCATCGCCCAGCCGCAGATCGCGATCCGCCAGCAGGGCGCGCACGTCAGACACCGAAATGCCCCAGGAACACCTGCCGCAGGCGCCGCAAGCCTTGGCGGGCCAGCGATTCGCTGCCGTGATCGAAACGCACGTGCACGCGCTCGCCGAACGGCGGCGCGATGCCGGCGGGCAGGGCGACGTCGACGATAAACACGCGCTGCAGCGTCTTCACCCCGTTGTTGTCGTTCGGGTTGGTGGGAATGGCACCGCCGCCGTTGAGCCCCAGCGCCGCGGTGGGCAATTCGTCCACCGCGCCGGGGAAGCTGCGCACCACGCTGGAGGCGCGTTCCTCGCCCAGCGAATCGGCCAGGCGCAACTGCACGCCGTGCAGGCGCTGGTGCACCAGATCGATATCGTCCTGTTGCACCACCACCCGCACCATCAGGTCGCGCGGCGCCAGCACGTAGCCCAGCAACTCACCCTTCTTGTAGTAGTGGCCCGGCATGTCCTGCGGCGTGGCGGCGATCAGGCGGCCGTCGCCACCGGCATGGCCGATCAGGCGTGCGGCGCGCAGTTCGGCGCGTTCGAGCACTTCGCGTGCTTCGGCCAGTTGGCGCCCGCTGACCTGGGCTTTCACGGGGTCGATGAAGGCGTCCGCGTCGTAGCGCGCCTGCGCTTCGTCCAGCTTGGCCTGGTCGACCGCCAGTTCCGCCTGCAGCTGCGGGTTGTCCATCAGGTAGACGGACTGGTCGCGCCGCACGGCCTGCTCCGGCGCCGCCATCCAGGCATGGAAGAAGCCGTTCTCCTGTGCGTGCAGCATGGAGCGGTCCGGCAGCCACACCACGCCCTCGGCGCGCGTATGCAGCGGCACCGGCACGAACAGCAGCACGGCGAGCAGGACGCCGACCGCCACAGCGGTACGGCGATAGGCGCTGGCGCGCACGCGATGCAGCGCGCCGGCGGTGCGCAGATGCTTCAACCCCTTGCGGATCGGCCCCACCAGCAAGCCGTATGCACTCCAGCACGCCATCAGCGCGCCGACGATGAAGTACTTGCCCGCCACCAGGAAGATCACCGACAGCGTCACCGTGGTGCGGTAGAACCACGCCAGCGGCGCATAGAAGAACAGCCAGCGCTGCTCGGCCGGCGTCTCGTCCGGCTTCACCGCGTCGGTGGAACCGAAGGCGTAGCGGTCCAGCAGCCAGGTCCACCAGGCGGTGCCGCGCTGGGCCAGGTTGGGCATCTCGATCAGGTCGGCCAGGATGTAATAGCCGTCGTAGCGCAGCAGCGGGTTGCCGTTGACCAGCAAGGTGGACACGCCGCCGATTACCATCACGTTGAACGCCACCGCGCGCAGCACGCCAGGTTCGGCGGCCAGCCACACGTAGAGCGCGAGCGCGGCGAGAAACAGCTCCACCAGCATGCCGGCGGCTGCGACCAGTGCGCGCCGATATTTCGACGGAAAGGCCGCGGAAGACGACGCCTCCACATACGGCACCGGCGCGAAGATCAGGAACATCACGCCCAGCTCGCGCACCGCGCCGCCCCAGCGCTTCACTGCAAAGCCGTGCCCCAGCTCGTGCAGCAGCTTCACCACCGGATACACCGCCAGCATCACCAGCAGGTTGCTCGACGACAGCACGCGGTCGGACAGGTTGTGCGTCAGCTCGCCCCAATGCTGCGCCGCCAGCACCATGGCCGGCAGCATCACGGCCAGCCACAGCAGCGCGCCGACCGGGCCGAAGCACCACGAGAGATAGGGTGACAAACGGGTAAGGAAGCGGTCGGGATTGAGCAGCGGCAGCTTCACGCTCATCGGATTGAGCAGCCACTGGCGGATGGTCTCGGTGCGCTTGCGCTTGTGGCGGTCCAGCGCTTCGGCGGAATCCGGCGCCACGTCGGTCTGCAGCAGATCCGCGCCGTGCAGCTGCACCAGCAGATCCACCACTTCCGGTTGCGTGCAGGCATCGCGCGATTCGGAGGTGTTGGCTCGCTCCCATAAAGCCTGCACCGTCTGCCGCCCATCCATGCCGGCGATAAACGCATACGCCGCGGTGGACAGGCGATAGACGCGCCCACCGGTCTGGTCCTGCACCACGTACCAGGGCTTGCCGCGGAACACCACGCGCTGCACCGTGGCATACGGCATCAGCCGCGGCCGCAGCTGCGCCACGCTATGCCAGGAAGGGCTGAACGGACTGCGCGCCATGGGCTAGAGGTCCCAGCTCCACAGGTTCAGCCGCAGCCAGTCGAACAGGCCGTGCAGCAGCACCCAGCCCAGCTTGCGCCGGCCGGCGCCGATCTTGCCGACGCCTTCCATGCCCGGCAGCAGCAGCGGCGAATCCTGTTTCAGGCGCGCCTCGACGCGGTAGAAGTTGCGGCCGTCCTGCGCGGTGGCCACCGGCATGATCTTGGCCACGGTGAACGCCATCGGCTCGCCGGCCAAGCCGGTGATCACCAGCTGGCCGTCCTGGCCTTCGCGCACCTGGGCGATATCGCGCTCGTCCACTTGAAGAATGATGCGGTAGCTGTGCAGCGGCGCGATCTCGAACAGCTTCTTGCCGGCTTCCACCGGCGTGCCGATCTGCTGGCTCAGGTCGCCGGTGACCACCACGCCGTCGTACGGCGCCAGCACCTTCACCCGCGACAGCTTGTCGTCCAGCAGGTCCAGCTGCGCCTGCGCCTCGCGCAGCTGTGCGCCGACCACCTGCATGGCGGTGAGGTCGTGCCCGGCCATCGCCTCGCGCAGCTTGTTGTCGTACTGATCGCGCTCGCTGGCCCACTTGCTGCGTTCCACGCGCAGATCGTGGTCGTCGAGCTGGGCCAGCGGCTGGCCCTTGGCGACGGTGTCGCCGGCGCGCACGAAGCTGGCCGCAAGAAAACCTTCGAACGGCGCCGCGGCGACGCGCTGGATCTCGCCTTCGGTGACGGTCTTGGCGGAGACGCGGTACGGCACCGGCAGAAACACCAGCAGGGCCAGCAGCAGCGCTGCCGCCAGCGCGCCGGCCTTCCACAGCAGATAGCGCGGGCCGAGCAAGGCGGCCAGGAAGCGGCGGCCTTCATCGCGCAAGCGCTGCCACGAACCGCGCTCCGCATCCACGCGCTGCGCGATCACCGGCGCCAGCAGCGCGCCGAAGGTGTCCATCCATTTGCGCTCGTCGTCGCCGAACGGCGTCGGCGCTTCGCGCTCGATCGTCACCACCGCCACGCACCTGGCCTGCTGCGCGATCGGCAGCGAGAGCAGGCGGCCGGCGCCGGTACGCTGCAGCAGGGCGGTATGCGCGCGGAAGCTGTCCGGCGCATCGTGTTCGGGCGCCGCCGCTTCCACCGGCTGGGCCAGGTCGCAGCACTCGTTCATCGCGGCGGTATAGGCGTGCACCAGCGGCGAGGATTTCTCGAACGTCGCCGCTTCCGACAAGGCCGTGAGCCTGACTTCGCCATGGCGCATCAAGCCGATCGCCACGCGCGTGCCGCCGAAACGCCGGCGCAATTCGTTGCTGAGGTCGAACAGCGCCTGCTGGAAGCGTTCGTGGCGCAGCGCAATCGCAATGGCTTCGAGCACGCCCAGCGAGCGCACGCTCGAAGCGAGCGCGGCATCGTGCTCGCGCCGCGCGAACAGATTGCTGAGCCAGGCGCTGCCCCAATGCAGCTCGCGCAGCAGCAGCGGCAGGCTTTCGTCGTGGGCGCTCAGCTCCAGCACGACCGCGCCGGCCACGCGGTCGTGCACCGACAGCGGCGCCGCCACGTGCCACAGGCCGGCGGGCTCCGCGCAGGGCTGCACCACCACGCGGCGCTCGGCCAGCGTGCGCTGCACCGCTTCGCCCATGCGCGCCATATCGCCGTTGGCCTGCGGAAACACCGCGATCGGCACGAAGTTCTGTCCGTCCGCGGATTCGACCAGGATCGCCGCCTGCGCGATCGCCGCGAACTTGTCGCGCAGCACCGCCAGCCAGGCGTCGCAGAATTCGGCCGAGGTGCGCGCGGTGATGAAGCGCGTCCAGCCGTCCAGCGGCAAGGGCGTGGGTGCGGAAGGATCGGGCGTGGCGGGCAGGGCGTTCATCGCGGCGCGCGCTCCGGCTTGAGCGAAGCGGTGGCATTCATGCGCGCGGGCACGAAGCACTGATCCAGCTCGTCGATATCGGCGATGCTCAGGTCGCCCAGGGTGGCCCGCAGCTTGATGTACGAAGTGAGCTGCTGGTAGCGGCCCTTGCGCATGTCGCGCTGGGAGGCGGCGATCTGCTGCTTCGCGGCGAGGGTGTCCGCTTCGGTCTTCAAGCCGCGGTCGGTGCCGCGCTCGGCCACCGCCAGCGCGCGTTGCGCGGAGGCAATGGCGATGCGCGCGGCATGCGCCTTGGCCAGGCCCGCCCGCCAGGCGAGAAAGGAAGTTTTCACGTTGAGGACAGCCTGCCGCCGCGCGGCTTCCATGTCGTCGCGCGCCTTGTCGCGCAGGGCCAGCGCTTCGGCGACCTTGGCCGACTGCGTGCCGCCGGAATAGATCGGCACGTTGAGCTGCAGGCCCACGGTAAAGGTGCGGATGCGGTAGCCGGCCTGGCCGGGAAAGTTGCCGACGTTCTGGTCGGTGTTGCCGTAGCTCGCCACCATGTCCAGGGTCGGCTGGTGGCCGGCGCGCTGCTTGCTCACTTCGTCCTCCGCCGCGGCGACCGCGCGCGCGGCGGCGCGCAGGGCGGGGCTGCTGGTGTCGATCTGGCCCAGCCAGCTGTCGATGTCGTTGCCGATCAGGTCGGGCAGTTCGAGCTGGTCGTCCAGATACGGCTGCTGCAGGTCTTCCGCCGGGCCTACCCACTGCTCGAGCGCTGCCAGCTTGGTGGCGTGGTCGGCCTGCGCCGACTCCGCATCGGCCGCGGCTTCCTCGTACTTGGCGTGCGCGTCCTCGGCCTGCGGTTCGCCTTGTGCGCCCAGTTCCACGGCACGGCGTGCGATATCCCATTGCGCGCGCAAGGCGTCGCGCTGCGCGGCGGTGAACTCCACCGCGTCGCGCGCTTCCATCAGGTCGAACCAGGCGGAGGCGAGTTTTTGGTACAGCTGCTGCTCGGTGTCCTTGAGCTGGTATTCGCTCTGCCGTTCCACTTGTTCGGCCTGATGCAGGCTGGCGGTGTTGGCCGGACGCCACAGCGGCTGGGTCAGGCTGAGCTGGCCGGTGTCGCCGTGGTAGCGGTCGTGCAAGGTGTGGGTGACGCGGTCCATCGTGTCGTAGCGGCGGCGGTTGCCGTTGCTGCTGGCGGTGGCGGAAATCTGCGGCAGCATCGCGCCGAAGGCCTGGCGCGTGCGCGCCTGCGAAGCATCGAGGCTGGCCTTGGCCGCGCGGTAGCCGGGTTCGCTGTCGTGGGCGATGGAAAACAGTTCGCCCAGCGAGGTGACGGTGTCGGCGGCGAGCGCCGGCATCGCCACCAGCAGGCTGGCGCACAGCAGCGCCAGCGGCAGGGCGCGGCGGCGCATCGGCGATCCTCCGGGACGTACCGGAACCAGCTCCCTCGCGTAAAGACTTTCGCGTCGCACCTCAAATCCCTTCGTAGTGCCCGGAGGGAGAGGCCGGTCCGTCGTGGACCGCAACGACTGGACGCACACCGGAAACCGCACGGTGCGCTCTGGCGTTAGTTCCGACGATTTCCCCCTGAAGCACAGGCATTCTGGCATCGGGCCGGGGGTGTGCCAAGGGCTGGCGCGTTCAGGTTTTCCGCAAGGTTTTGCGCTGGCCGACGCCCGCTTGGCGCACACGAAGTTGCGCTACCATCCCGCCTCGTTCACCAGCGCGCGGCGCATCCAGCGCCAGTCTCAGGGGGAGTCATGAAGCGCATCATGGGAGCGGCCGTACTGGCGGCCGCCTTGTTGGCCGGCTGCCACACCACCGGCCAGAAAATCACCACGCTCGATCCGGGCAACAGCCGCGACCAGGTGGTCGCCACCCTGGGCCGTCCGGATGCCTTGAGCACGATGGGCGATTTCGAGGTCTACACCTATCTGGCGCGCCATCGCTCGCGCATGTCGGTGACGCACACCGACTACACCGTGGTGATGAAGGAAGGGCACGTGGTGCAGTTCGGGCCGGGGCTGGCGCGGCGCGAAGGGCTGCACAACGTGGTGATCGTGCCGCCGGAGTCGTGAGAGCCGGCGTGCGGATGATTGTTCGCCGTGCCGGTTCTGCGGAATAGCTGCGCATACAAGGAGCGCTGGATGGCTAAGTCGATTCGCGGCCTGGTGGCAGCGACCATCATGATCGTGCCGGTACTGGCGTGGATCGCGCCTGCCTGCGCCGATGCGCCAGCGGCTGCGCCCTCGATGGATGCCATACCGATGCTGCGGCAGGCGCTCGATCGCGCACCGCCGCTGGATGCCTTTGAATCCGCCGTGCTGCAGCAGCAGTTTGAGTTGCTGGGCTTCAAGGCTGCCGCGGACCGGCTCGACGACTATCAACGCCTGCGCCTGTTGGGTGCGGCCATGCCGCCGCCGGGCGAGGCAGCGGCAACGCTGCGCGACGTGGTGGCTGGGGCGCGTGTCGAAGCCGCGCTGCGCGCCGCCGTCGCGCGCATCACGGCAGATGGCGTGGCGGTGGGGTTTCCCGCCGCCGTTGACGCGCAAAGCGCGAGCGCGCCGCAGCTGCAGATGAGCCAGCAGGGGCTGGAACATATCGATCGCCTCGCACCCGGTGCATGGGGCTTGTTCAAAGGCGGGCAAGCGGACCCCGCGGAGACAGCCGCGCAGGCCGAGGCGCTCTACCTCGCCGCGGATATGCGCAACCGGCTGGCCATGAAGGCCGATCTCCACGTCCAGTACGAGTTGCCGTCCGGACTGACGCTGAGCTGCGAAGCGGGCGAGGTACCCGCAGGAGACCATCGCAGCGGCCTGTGCCAGGTCATGCTGACTGGCCAGGTGGCCAGCCCGGGAGGCAGCCACTGGATGGCCTTGATGCCTGAGCAGAAAACCGCTTTGTACGACAGCTTGCTCGCACTGCGGCAGGCCGCTGCGCCTGCACCGAAAGCGGTCACGGTCCGCATCGGCGAGCTGCACCTCACCATCGACACTGCGAGCGGAGCCACCCTGGAGGGCGCATGGCGCGCCGCGGCCGCGACCGAAGCCCGGCAGCGGCTGCAGACGGCGCCGTGCGAGGCGCTGGGCAACTGCGCCAGCGGCATGGCACAGCAGGCGACGAGTCCCGCCGCCATCCATGCGGGGCTGACCTTGCTGGTAATGGCCTGCCTGGTCGTCTACCGGTTTCGCCAGGGCGGCACCGGCCGCTTCTGGCCGACCCTCGCCAAGCTCTATGCACTGCTGTTCGTCCTGGCGATCGGCGTGAACGCGGTGGACCGCCCCACCGGCGCCACTCGCGGCGCACCGCTCAGCGGCACGCTCGGTTTCATGGCCAAGGCGGCGGTATCGATGCCGTGGAGCTATTACTTCGCCAGCAGCGCGTCCGATCCCGGTCCGCGTCCCGGCGTGCCTGCCAGGCCGCTGGCCGATGACTCGCCCTGGTTCTGGGGCTTGGCCGGCGTCAACCTGGTGTTTCTGCTGTTGATGGCTGCCGGTGGTGCCGGGCAGCGGCGGGATGCCGGCAGCGCGCTCAGCTGAAGCGGAAAGCGGTTCGCGCGGCGAAGCCCCGGCATCGCCCCATGCCGTGTCTGCTCAGGACGAAGGTTGCGCCGGCAGCTCGGATGCTGCCGGTTCCGCCGCTGGCGGCGAGGCCTGGTAGGTGGGAAAGCCCTCCGGTACCCGCGGGTCACGCGGCACCGCCTTGCCGATCAGCTTCTTGTCCGACAAGCCCTGCACCTGGGCGGGCGTCTGCCCGTCGCACAGGTGGGTTTCCGTATGGCCGTGGTTGTCGACCAGCACGCCGCTGCTTTCGTAGCCGGCCGCGCCTTCCGCGGGCGAGCTGGTTTCCGAGAACACGGTGAAAGTCGAGCGGCCGTCGCTGAGGCGCAGATAGGTCAGTGTGCCACCCGCGCCGTTGCTGGCCTGATTGCCGCTGGCGAACAGCCGCGGCGGCACCGGTTCGCGTTCGTTGGGGAAATCCGCTTCCAGGTTGCGCTCGGTGCCGTAGCGGTAGCGCAGCTCGTCGTAGGTGTCGTCGCCGGGCTTGCCGCAGACGGCGATCTGCTTCTGGCCGGAGGTGCAGGCGAACAGCGTGGCCTGGCCGGCCGGGCAGAGGCTGCCCTGGGCGGGTTCGTCCGGTGCCGCCTGCGCGCGCAGGCCGGGCGCGGAGCCCACGGCCAGGCAGGCGAGCGCCGTGGCGAGCAGTGATGCGGGGCGAGCGGGCTTCATGATGTTCGAACCTCTCCTTGGTGGCCGGCGACGAGCATAGGTGGGTCGACCACCATCCTCCGTGATCCCTGCCGCAAGGACCAGCTGCGGTTGGATACGCGTTCGCCATTCTGCGCGAAAAGCGCTACCGCTTCGCAGCTGGCGCCGCCACAGGTGCCATGGGGTGAGGCATAAGGGGCGGGCCGTGCCCGCCCCTTATGCGATCAGTTGAGCCGCTTTACCGAAAGGCCCGTCTGGCTGGCCAGGTCGTCCGGCGGCAGCAGCGGATCGGCGACCAGGGTGTTCCACCACGCGCCGCCGACGTTCGCGGCGGAACCGATCGCAGGCGCGGCGTCGCCGGACCAGTCGATTGCCGGCGTGCTGTCGTCGTCGATGTTGGCGCGCCGCACGATGATGTAGCCGCCGCTGCCGGCCGACCATCCGTACACCGCCGCATCGGCCGACACCATCACGCTTTGCCCGTTCCAGCAACCGCCATTGGCCACCACGTTGAGGCTCACCGTCGCCGTGGCGCTGAGCCTGCCGTCGCTCACCATGTACACGAAGCCGTCGGTGCCGGTATAGCCATGCGCCGGACGGTAGGTGTAGCTGCCGTCGTAGTTGCGCGTCAGCGTGCCGTGCGCAGCCTTGCCCAGGGTGAGTGTCAGGCAGTCGCCGTCCGCGTCGCCGATCAGGCAACCGAAGTCGATGCACACGCTGCCGTCCTTCTGCACCTGGAAGCTGGCATTGCGCGCGGTGGGCGCGTGGTTCACCGGCGCTACCGTGATGCACACCATGGCGGTGTTGGAGTCGGCGCTGCCGTCATTGTCGCGGTAGCTGAAGCTGTCGGTGCCGTACCAGCCCTTGTTCGGCGTGTAGGTGTAGCTGCCGTCCGGGTTGAGGCTGAGCGTGCCGTGGCAGGGGCCGCAGACGATGCGGGCGGCGAGCTTGTCGCCGTCGGCATCGCTGTCGTTGGCGAGCAGGTCGATGCGCACCGGCGTGCCGGCGTTCGTCGTGGTCTGGTCGTCGCGGGCCACCGGCGCGTGGTTCGGCGCCAGCACCGTGATGGTCACGGTGGCCGGAGCCGACTTCAGCTGGCCGTCGTCGGCCACGTACACGAACGTATCGGTGCCGACGAAGCCCGCCTGCGCGGTATAGCTGAAGCTGCCGTCCCAGTTGCGCGTCAACGTGCCGTGCTTCGGCGTGGCAGTGACCGTGGCATGCAGGCTGTCGCCATCCACGTCGCTGTCGTTGGCCAGTACGTCGATGCGCGTGGCCTGGCCCGCTCGGGTGGTCACGGCATCGTTGTTGGCCACCGGTGCCTGGTTCACGTGTGCCACGTGGATCCACGCCATCGCCGGGTTGGAATCGAACTGGCCGTCGTTGGCGGCGTAGGTGAAGCCGTCCAGGCCGTACCAGTTCGCATCCGGCGTGTAGGTGTAGGTGCCGTCGGCGTTGAGCGCCAGGCTGCCGTGGCTGGGGCCGCACAGGATGCGCGCGGTGAGCGGGTCGCCGTTGATGTCCCAGTCGTTGGCGACCGGATCGATCTTCACCGTGCCGTTCTCGTTGACCCAGGCGCCGTCGTCGAAAGCCAGCGGCGGCAGGTTCGGGCCGAGCACCGTGATGGTGACGGTGGCAAGGTTGGAATCCGCCTTGCCGTCGTTGGCCACGTAGGTGAACGTGTCGGTGCCGGTGTAGCCGCAGTCGGCGGTGTAGCTGAAGCTGCCGTCGGCGTTGTGCACCACGCTGCCGTGCTTCGGTCCCGCCACCATGCGCGAAGTCAACGCATCGCCGTCGGCATCCGTGTCGTTGGCGAGCACGCGGATGTTGGCGGTCTGGTTGTTGTGCACGCGCGCCGTGTCGTTGGCCGCCACCGGCGCCTGGTTGGCGGAAGCCACCACCAGCCGCACCGTCGCCACGTTGGACAGCGACTTGCCGTCGCTGGCCTGGTAGGTGAGCGTGTCGGTGCCGGTCCAGCTGCCGCTGGGCACATAGCTCAGGCTGCCGTCCGCATTGCGCGTCAGCGTGCCGTGCGCCGGGCCGGACACCAGCACCAGCGACAGCGCATCGCCATCGGCGTCGGTGTCGTTGGCCAGCGGGTTGAAGTTCAGCGGCTGGCCCTGCTTGCCGTTGAAGGTGTCGTCGTTGGCGACCGGTGCATGGTTGGTGGCGCGCACCGTGATGGTGACCGAAGCCAGCGCCGAGTCGAGCGTGCCGTCGTTGGCGACATAGCTGAAGCTGTCGGTGCCGCTGAACGCCGCGTTCGGCGTGTAGGTCAGCGTGCCATCCGCATTCACGGTAAGCGTGCCGTTGGCCGGCTGGCTGACGATGCGCGCGGTGAGGCCGGCGTTGGCGGCGCGGCCGGAACCGGCGTTGAGGCCGGTGCTGTTGTCGATGTCGCTGTCGTTGGCCAGCACGTCGATGGTCACCGGCACGCCCTGGTCGGTGGTGGCGGTGTCGTTCACCGCCACCGGCGCGTGATTCACCGGCGTCACCGTCAGCACGATGGTGGCCACGTTCGAATCGGCCGTGCCGTCGTTCACCTTGTAGGTGAAGCTGTCGCTGCCGGCGTAGTACGCCGTGGGCGTGTAGGTGAAGCTGCCGTCGTCATTGCGCACCAGCGCACCGTGCGCCGGACCGCTGACGATCACCACCGACAGCGGATCGCCGTCGACATCCCTGGCGTTGCCGCGCGGATCGAGCGCGACGGCGCCGTCCTCGGCCACCGTGGCGCTGCCGTCCTGGGCCGTGGGCGCATGGTTCACCGGCGTCACGGTCAAGGTGATGGTGGCGACGTTGGACTCGGCGGTACCGTCGCTGACCTTGTAGCTGAAGCTGTCGCTGCCGCGGTACAGCGCGTCAGGCACGTAGGTGAAGCTGCCGTCGGCGTTCTGCGTGAGCGTGCCGTGGGCCGGGCCGCCGACGATGACGGCGGTGAGCGTATCGCCGTCCACGTCGTTGGCATCGCTGCGCGGATCCAGCGTCAGGCTGCCGTCCTCCGGCAGGGTGGCGCTGGCATTGGCGGCGGTCGGCGCGTGGTTGATCGGCGTCACGGTGATCTTCACCGTGGCGACGTTCGAATCCACCGTGCCGTCGTTCACCTTGTAGCTGAAGCTGTCGTCGCCGCGGTACAGCGCATCCGGCACGTACTGGTAGCTGCCGTCGGCCAGGCGGGTGAGCGTGCCGTGCTGCGGGCCGCTCACGATCACCGTGCTCAATGCATCGCCGTCGACGTCGGTGGCGCCGCTGCGCGGATCGATCGCCAGCAGGCCTTCCTCGGCCACGACGGCGTTGAGGTCGGCCACCGTCGGCGCGTGGTTCACCGGATCCATGGTGAAGGTGAGCGTCGCCACCGCCGAGGTGAGCTGCCCGTCGCTCAGCTGGTAGCTGAAGCTGTCGGTGCCGCGGTACAGCGCGTCCGGCGTGTAGGTGAAGCTGCCGTCGGCGTTGAACTGCAGGCTGCCGTGCTGCGGGCCGCTGACCAGCACCGCGGTGAGCGGATCGCCGTCGACGTCGGTGCCGTAGTTCAGCACCTGGCCGCTGTAAGCCTGTTCCTCCGGCGTATGCACCTGCGCATTGATGGCGATCGGGGCGTGGTTGACGTGGATCACCACCAGGCTGACGGTGGCCACCGGCGAATCCGCGGTGCCGTCGTTGGCCACGTAGGTGAAGCTGTCGTCCCCGTAGAACAGCGCGCCCGGCGTGTAGGTGTAGGTGCCGTCGGCGTTCTGCGTCAGCGAACCGTGCTGCGGCTGGTCGACGATGCGGTAGGTGAGTGCGTCGCCGTCCACGTCGGAAACCAGCTTGCTCAGGTCGATCAGCGCGGTGCCGTCTTCCTGCAGCGTCACCGTCAGGTCGTTCGCACCCGGCGCGTGGTTCACGTGCGCAATGGCGAGGTTGACCGTGGCGAGGTTGGACTGCGCTTCGCCGTTGTCGAGCAGGTAGGTGAAGCTGTCGTTGCCGTAGTACAGCGCGTCGGGCACGTAGGTGAAGCTGCCGTCGGCGTTGAACGTGAGCGTGCCATGCGCCGGGCCGGTGACCACGGTGGGCGTGGCGCCGGTGGCGTTGACGTCGTTGCCGAGCACGTTGACGTTGACGCTGCTGTCTTCCTGGCCTTGCACCAGGTCGTCGTTCGCCTGCGGCAGGCCCATCAGGGCCACGTCGCTGACGGTGACATGGCTGCCGGCCGGGCCGAAGCCGAGCAGGTCGAAGGACAGGTTCACCGCGGTGCCGGCGGCGATGCCGCGCAGGTCGACCAGGTAGGTGCGGCTGCCGTCGGCATTCGTCACGTAGCTGACGCCCTGTGCCAGGAAGGACGTGCCGTCGCCTTGCAGGTTCAGCAGGTCCTGCGTGCCGCCCAGGGCGATGGTGCCGCCCATGGCCTTGCCGGTGGACGCGTCGACCAGCGCTGCCTCGAACGCGTCTTCAGGCATGTCTCCGGGGTTCTGCAGATAGACACCGGAGACGGTGAAGCTGAGGAAGCGGTCGTTCGCGCCGACCACGAAGGACTGGCCGACACGGCTTTGCGCAAACGCCGTCTCGCCCAGCGTGGCAGCGCCGTTGCCCAGCGTCGCAAGGCCGCTGGTTGCCCACCCGGAGCCGTCGAGGAAGCCACCGTTGGACAGCGTCGGGTTCACGGTGGCCTGGGGCAGCGCAGCGCCGGCCTGCGGTGAGGCCATGGTGTAGTGGCCGCCGGTATCCGCGGCGGGGGCCGCCGCATCGGCATCCGTGCCTGCCGCCGTTGCGCCGGCCGCGACGCCGGCCAGCGACATGGCGTGGGTCACCGGTGCCTGTGCCTTGAGGAAGCGCAGGTTGTCCAGGCGCACCAGGTCGCCGGCGACGCTGGCCGGCTCTCCATCGGGGACCACCACGAATTGCAGCCGGCCCTGCATCTGGCTGGACCCCAGCAGGCTCTGCAGGCCGCTGATCACCACAGTCTGGAAACCCTGGCCGCTATAGGCCGGGGTGCCCAGCGCGATGCTGTCGAGCGGGATCGCGGCGGTGCCGTCCTTGCCGTTGACCTGCGGGATCCAGAACACCTTCAGCGTGGTGCCCGGCTGCGTCGCCGTGGTCGAGAACTGGAACGACAGGCTGTCGGCTGTCGGCGGAATCGCCATGCGGTCGTGGGTGAGCGTGCTGTTGTTGGTGCCCAGCACGTAGCTCAGGTCGTAGTCGCCGTCCGAGTTGGCCTCGAAGATCGAGTAGATCAGGTTGTAGCTGCGGTACTGCTCGATGGCGAACGGGTTGTTCTGGTCCTTTACGGCCAGGCTGCCGCTGGAACTGAAGTCCAGGCCGAGCATCGACTTGAGCGTCGGCGCCAGGAGGTCGCCGCCGAGCGAGTTGGCGATGCTGTCCAGGGTCTGCTCCAGGCCCGAGCTGTAAAGTTGCCGGGCCACGCTGTCGACCACGCCCAGGATGCTGTTGTAGATCGGCGTGCCGCCGGTCACGAAGCCCAGCGTCGCCAGCAGCGAGCGGTCCATCGGCGAGTTCTTGATCTCCTGCACGATCGCCGAGTAATTGGCGGCGATGGCCTGGTCCAGCAGCGGCTGCACCTGGTTGACGATCACGTCGTACAGCTGGTGGATCGCCGCCTTCGAGGTGGGGTTGTCGAAGCTCGGGAAGGCGTGCACGAACTTGTACTCGAAGTCCGAGTAGTTCCAGTTGGTGCGCAGGTCCAGGAACTGCGCACGGCTGTCGCGCGTGTCGTGGCTGTTGGGATAGTTGCCGCTCAGGGCCTCGCCGTTGTCGATGCTCCAGCCGGGGACGTCGTACGAGGTCATGTAGCGGCCTTCGAAGCCATTGCGGCTCTGCTCGAAGGTGCCGTTGAAGACCTGCAGCCCGTCGTCGTAGACCTGGTCGCCGTTCTCGAACGCCTGCAGATTGGTCTCGCCCGGCGCGCCGTGGTTGACGGTGACGATCGGGCGCTCGGAATTGTTGTAGCCGGTGCTCGGCTGGTTGCTGGCCGGGGCGAGCAGGGGCGGCCGGCGGCTCGAGCCGCCGCCGAGAATCGAATAGAACCAGCCTTCGCCCACGCCCTCGAACGAGCTGTCGGAGAAGTCCGTCTGCCAGTTGCTGAGCAGGCCGTCGCCCGCCGAGTACATGGTGACGTTGCCTGGCTTGCGCAGGTTCTGCCGTTCGTTGATGTACCAGGGCGTGTAGTTCGGAGGGCTCAGCAGCGAACTGGAATACGCCGGCGAGTCGGAGAAATGCCGCCAGATCGGCTTGCCGTTCTCGATGCCGGTGGGACTGCCCTTGGGCGGTGCGATCAGGTTCAGTGCCGCCGTGCCCAGGTACCAGTTCTGGGTCATGGAGTGCGGGCCCGCCTGCAGCGCGGAGCCGAATGCGCCGATGCCGTCCGACAGACCGGTGAAGCCCGGCAGCTGGCTCAGGTCGAAGTCGATATTGGCGTCGCTGAGCATCAGCTTGTAGCCGCCGGCCAGCATCAGCCAGTAATCGGAGGAGATCTGGTCGTTGCGGTAGAACGGCTCCTTGTTGGTGTCGTACAGCGAGCGGCCGTTGGGGTTGAAGGTCAGCGCGATGCGCAGTTCCAGCGCCTCCTGCTCGTAGTAGTTGTCCTCGAAGCCGATGTTGCGCCAGTCGATGACGTTGGAGTCGTTGAAGTCGTCGTTGATCAGGTTGCCCAGGTCCAGCGACGGCTGGTCGTAGTCGTGCACATCGAAGTCGGTCATCTGCAGGTCCTTGGGGTGGATGCCCCACTGGCCCAGGCGCTGCGCGATTTCCGAATTGACCACCGTGCCGCGGCTATGCGCGATCAGCTGCAGCGGCGCGTTGTTGAGTGCATCCGCGCCCAGCTGCATCAGGCTGGCGAAGATCGCGTCGGCCGCGGCCTCGGTGAAGCCGGTGGTGCTCATGCCCGACTGCGAATACCAGTCCGAGATGAGGAAGATCGGCTTGCCGGCCGCGCGGTAGGCCGCCAGCGCCGCCTGCGAGTCGGTGCCCTTCGGCCGCGCGAAGTAAGGGTTCTCCTGCGTGGGGTCGTACTCCACCCATTCGCCGGTGGCGGGCGCGTAGACGAACAGGCCGCCGCCGGTGCGCAGGGCCAGTTCGCGGCCGAGCTCATAGGCCGAGGTGGTCTCCACGAAGCCCTGTTCCAGCGACGGCTGGTAGCCATGCGTGATCAGGGTGATGCCGGCATACTGCCCGCCCGGTGCGCGATAGGACGGCGTGGTGAAGGCGTAGGACTCGCGGATGACCGTGCTGCCGTCGCTGAGCGAGTCGTAGGTGACGCCCCAGTAGTACTGCTGCGATGCGGTCAGCGCGAAGTTCGGCGCCTTGCTGGTGTCGTAGTCAAACTCCAGCTTGCCGTTGCGGTACTCGCCATGCACCTTGACCGTGAGAATGCGGGCTGCGTGCGAGTCCACGGTGCTGGTGCCGTCGATGGACGGAAGCAGCGTGCGGATGCTGCCCGGCAGCAGGTTGTTGGCGGCCAGGCCGTACTTGTCGTTTGGGTCCGGGAACAGGCCGTGGTTCGCATCGAACACGCTGATGTAGAGCGTGGCTTCGATCGGGTCGCCGTCGACGTAGTCCGGATCGTCGATGCTCCAGTGGAACACCGGCTGGATCAGCTTGGTCGCATCGGTATAGGAATCGATGCCATCGACGCTATGGTCCTTCAGCGTCGCATCCTGCGCCTGGCTGCCGATGCCATGGGCGAAGCCGATCGGGTACAGCGTGGGCAGGCTGCCCGCGGGCGGCTGCACGCCCGGCGGCGGCTGGTCGATCGGGCGCGTGTCCGAGGTGTAGCCGTAGGCGGCATGCGCGTCGGCGATCAGCGTATCGACCGTGTACTGCATCAGGCCGGCCGGGCCGTCGGCATTGAACACCTGGGCGTAGATGTACTTGCCGTCCGGGGTCAGGCTCAGGCCGCTGAGCGCGCCGCCATCGATAGGCGTGGTCGCGCCCATGTAGACCGGCGGGCCGTCGAGGCCGAAGGGATCCTGGATCACGCCGATCTTGCCGCCGATGAAGTCCAGCGAGATCTGGTTGTAGATATCCAGGTCGCCGGTCATTTCCAGCTTGGTGCGGGTGAGGTTGTAGTCGGCGATGAAGGCGTACTTCAGGTCCGGCGTGATCACGATGCCCGCGGCCTGGTTGATGTTCTGCCAGTAGCGGTTCTGCGTGTAACCCGGGGGCGCCATGTTGATCAGCGGCGACACGTTCACGCGCTGCAGGTCGCCGGTGGTGGGGTCGGTGACCAGCTGCAGCGTGGCGATGCCGTCGTTGAAGCTCTGCGCATTGGAGACGATGAAGTGCGAGCCGTCCGCGGCCGCCTCGATGAACAGCGGGGTGACGCCGTTGAAGCCCTGCGCCGAGCCGACGTTCCAGGTCTTGCACTTGCCGGTCAGCGGGTCGACCGAATCGAGGTCGATCACGATCAGGTTGCCCGGCACGCGCGGGCCGCTCGGGAACAGCGTGTATTCCTGGCTGGGCGCGGTGGCCAGCAGGTAGCGGCCATGGCCGCCGACGGCCAGCCCGTAGATGCCGAACGGCATCACCGAGGCATCGCCGAGCTTCAGCTGCAGCACCGCCTGCTGGGTGTCGTAAGTGGACGAGTACGGGTCGATGTCGAAGCGGTACAGGCCTTCGGAACCGGTGCCATAGCGGTCGCCCAGCGCCACGTACAGCGAATCGTTGGCGATGGTCAGCGAGGTGATGGTGGTGCCGGCGTTGGCGCCGGGAATGGTGAAGGTATCGAAGACGGACAGCGTGGCGGTGTCGATCGCATAGATCTTGCCGTTCTGGCCGCCGACGTAGGCGCGGGCGTTGTCGGCCGAGAACACCACGTCCTGCACATGCCAGCCGACCACGCTGATGGCGCCGCCGTTCTGATCCTGGTTGATGGTCTTGATCAGGTTGCCGCCCTGCATGACCAGGATATGGTCGCCCTGCGCCACGATGGTCAGGTTGTGGCGGCCGTCTACCTTGGCGTTGCCGCTGGTGACTTCCATGTCCTGCACCGAGCTGTCGCCGCTGGCGGTCATGGTCTGCTGATGGATCACCCGTACCAGGCTCAGCGTCATGCCTGCCAGCGGCATGCCGGCAGGCACGGCGACCTGCACCTGGCTGGCGCCGATGCCGCCGGGCGGGATCACCACGTCGTAGTGATCGCCGGTGGGTGCGGTCATGCGCAGCAGCAGGTCGCCGTACAGCGCATCCGGCTGCGAGGGGCTGAAGTTGGAGCCGCTGATGGTCAGGGTGGTGCCGCTGTCGTCCAGCGCCACGTTGTCGATCTTCGGCTGCGCGAAGGCGAGGTCCGGCGGCGGCAGCGGCAGCACGCTGTCGAGCGAGACCGGCGGCTGGCCCGACGCCAGCGGCGGAATGCTCGCCTGGCTGACATAGGTGATGCCTGAGCGGAACGCGTAGGCGCTGATCACCGAGTTGAGGCCGATGGCGATCGCGTCCAGCGAGATCGCCGCGCCGATCAGGCCGCCGGCCATCATCGCGATATTGGTCGCGGGGTTGAACAGCAACGCCGGCTGCACGCCCAGCACCACCTGGCGGCTGCCGTCGTCCGGGTTGCGCTTGACCGCGGCGACGTAGAAGCCTGAATTGGCCAGGCCGGCATACGGCGGCGAGGACGTATGGATGAAGCCATCGTCGCCGACCTTGCCGGATTCGACCGCCAGCCACACGCCCTGCGTTGCGCCGGTTTCATTGAGGAAGGTGGTGTACTTGTAGAAGTACACCGTCTGTCCCGCGACGGCGCCGGCCGGCGCCTGCATCGACAACTGCACCGGCACCGGCAGCTGGGTCGAGCCCATCTGCAGGTTGAAGGCACCGGCCATGCTGAAGTCGGCCGGGAACGCCGGCGGCGCGATCGGCAGGCTGGCCGGGTCGGTGGCGGTAACCGACACCTGGGTGGCCTGCGCCAGCGCATCCGGCGGGACCTGCAGCACCAGGCCATTGCCGCCGTTGACGATGCCGCCCGCCGCCGGATCGATCTGCTGCGCACCGGCTGCCGGCAGCGCCATGACCTGCACTTCGATATCGCGCTGCAGGCCGTTGGTGATCACGCTGACGATGGTGAAGCCCGGGCTCCTGGCGACGATCAGTCCGTCCGCGGTGACCGTGGCGATAGCCGGATTCTGCACCCGGTAGATCACGCCGCTGGCCGCGCCGGACTGGTCCGGACCGGTCGAGGCGTTGATGCGGATCTGCCGCGTGCCCTGGTTCTCGACCAGGCTTACGCTGCCCGGGTAGACGTCATAGGCGTATTGGTTGTTGGCGTTGTAGAGGTTCTGGTCGACCGTATTGCCGGAGGCCTGCAAGGCGATCGCCGCGGTCAGGCCACCGGCCTGCGCGTAGATCACCGCGTTGCCCTTGCCGACCACGTGCACCACGCCGGCCGAATCCACCGTAGCCACCGACGGATCGCTGGAACTGAACTGCACGTAGCCCTGGGTGAGCAGCACATGCGCCTGGTCGGCGAATTCGCCGTACAGATGCAGCGGCACCGAGCTGCCCGGGGTCAGGAAGCCCAGTCCGCCGGCGTCGATGCGGGTCAGCGGCGCCGCGCTGACATTGACGGTGACCGTCAGCGGCGCCGACGCGTTGTAGCCATCGTCGGCGAGCAGCACGAAGCTGGCCGCGCCGCTGAAGCCGGGGTCGGGCGTGAAGATCACGGTCTGCCCGTCCTCGCTCAGCCGCGCCTGGCCGTGGGTGGCGCCGACCACGCGCCAGAACACCGGGTCGCCGTCCTGGTCGGTGGCGAGATTGTCCAGCGCGATCTGCGCCGGCAGGCCGACGTGGGTGGTCGCTGCGCCATAGTCGGCCGCCTGCGGCGGCAGGTTGGCGTGCCAGCCATAGTTGGCATAGAGGATCTGCCGGTCGGACTGGCCCACGGTGCCGTCGCCGTCGAGATCGCCGGCGAGGTTTCCGCCGGCCGCGTCCTGCGCCCACAACGCGCTGTCGGCGCCGTCGATGCGGCCGTCGCGATTGAGATCGCCGGCCACCGCGATGCTGACGCCGGCGCTGCCGGTGCCGGTCAGGCGCAGCAGCTTGAGGCCGGCCGACGTCACGCGCACCAGTACCGTGCGCACGCCGTCGTGCACGCTGCTGCCGAGCACGTCGCCGCCGATCACCTGCAAGTCCGATGCGGCATCGCCGAAGTGCAGGCTGATGGCCACGATCAGCGCGCCCTGGCTGCCGGGCGCGCCGACGGTGGAGGCCAGCTCGCTGTCGCGCACCTGGAAGGCGAGCGTGGTGGTCTGGCCGGCGGCCAGGGTGCCGCTCCATTGATTGGCCGTGCTGTTGCCCAGCCAGTTGGCGGCCGTGCCCAGGTTGGCGGCAATGCTGTCGGCATAGGGCTGGCCGGAAGCGTCGTAGCCGTACGGCGTACCCAGCGCGCTGTCGTCAAGCGTGCGTACCAGCACCAGGCGGTTCTGCATGTCGTAGCGGTAAACGATGCTGCGGCTGTTGCCGGCGGCGTCGAGCGGTCCGCTGATGCGGGTGATGCGTCCCTGCGCGTCGCGCACGATGTCCACGCGATCGGAACTGCGGCCGCCGACCAGGGCGATGCCGGCGTCGGAGACCAGCCACTGCGCGCCATCGGCGAAGGCGACGCCGGTGAGCTTGCCCTGCGCATCGAGGCTGTAGTGCGTACCGTCGGGCGCGGTCAGCACGTAGCCGTTCGGCACCCACGGCAGCCCGGTGAGCTGATCGTAGAGATGGCTGCCCTGGCGCAGCAGGTTGTTGCCGTTGGCCGCCTGCAGCTGCCAGCCCTGGTCGCTGCCGAAGCTGGCCTGGTACACCACCGGTGCGCCGGCGCCGCCGGGCAGGGTGGTGGCGATGGCGCCGAGGGTGAAGCTGAGGTTGCGGATGCTGGCGCCGGCGTCGCCCAGACTGTCGGGCATGCGCAGCCATACACGCGAGCCGAGCGTCCACGCGGCGGTGGTGCCGGTGGCGGTGGTCGCGAGCTGGTCGGTGCTCAGGGCGGTGTCGAAACCGGGCAGGCCCCAGTTGCCGAATGCCGCGCCGGCGGCGCCGTCGAGTTCGCGGTCGACGACGAAGGCGTGGCCGCCGAGCTGGAAGCTGGCATCGACGGCGGCTTGCTGGCCGAAATTCTTCTGCGCGGTATCGACGATCACGCGCGCGTCGATCTCGCTGGTGCGGCCGCTGAGATCCCATGCGGTGAGGCGCAGCTGGTACACGCCATTGCGCAGCAGCGACGGGTCGAGCGTGGCCAGCGCGAGCGCCTGGTCGACGCTGGCGGCGCCGCCGTCCTGCTGCGCCAGTGTCTGCCACTGGTCGCTGCCGGCGGCAGCGAGCTCCAGGCGGTAGCCCATCAGCTGCAGTTCCTGCAGCGAAGCCTGCAGTGCGGCCGGGGCATCCACTTCCACCGGCTTGCCGGTGGCGGTGGCGCCGGCGAGTGTGCCGAGCCAGTTCAGCGCCGGCGCCTGGGTATCGGCCGGATCGCGCACGCGCAGCTGGCCGTCCTGGGTGCCGCTGAAGCCATCGGCATCGGTGGCGGTGACGCGCACGTCGATCAGGCCCGGCTGGGTGGCTTGCAGGCGGAACCGTCCGCTGCTGTCCAGCGCCACGGTCTGCCACTGGTCGCTGCCGAGTCCGGCGCCACGCACCTGCACCATCATGCTGGCGATCGGGCTGAAGCTGCTGGCGCGCACCGTGACCAGCACGGTCTGGCCGGGCAGGGCCGGCGTGCTCGGCACGCTGTCGATCAGGATCGCCGGTGCGTTGGCGGCGGCATTGGCCACGACGCGCACGGTGAAGGTCTTGCGCACGCTGGCCTGGCCATCGCTCACCTGCGCGGTGATGACGAAGTCGCCGACCTGGCCCGGCCCCGGCGTCCAGTTCAGCTCACCGGCCTGGGCGTCGTAGCTGGCACCTTCGGGCAGGCCGCTGAAGCTCACCGTGAGCGCGGCGGTCTGTGCTGTCCCGTCGGGATCGCCGGCGAGGATGCCGCCGGCGGCGCCGGTGCTGCCCAACTGCACGGGCAGGCTCAGCGCCTGGCCTACCGCCACGGCGTGGCTGCTCACCGCGAGGGTGGGCGCGCGATTCACGTCGAGCACGCGCACGCTGACGGTGCGCGTCGTGCTGAGGTCGCCGTCGGTGGCCTTGAAGGTGAAGGTGAAATCGCGGCTGCTGGCGCTGGCGTTGTCGACCACGCCATAGCCCGGCGTCCATTCGAAGTAGCCGGTGGCGCTGTTGAACGACACGCCGGCCGGCGTGTTGTCGTCGTACACCATGCTCACGTGCACCGGATCGCCGTTGGGGTCGGCGCTGTGCAGGCTGAAGGACAGCGTATTGCCTTCGGTCACCAGCTGCATCGGCATCGGCAGGATGGTCGGAGCCAGGTTCACGTGCGCCACGCGGAGTTCGAACGTGCGCACGAAACTGGCCGAACCGTCGCTGCCGGTCACGCTGAAACGGTAGACGCCGGGGCTGGCGGCACCGGCATTGCCGCCGCTGGCGGCGTAGATGCCGGGGGTCCAGCGCAGGGTGGCCTGCTTGCCGGTGCCGGCGGCGGGCACGTCGAGCGTCATGCCCGGCGGCAGGCCGGTCACGTTCCAGTTGAGCGGATCGGCGTCGGGGTCGGCGGCGAACAGATCCAGCGTGAGCGGACTGCCTTCGCTGCCGGCCAGCGCCACCGGCACCGCGGGATCGCCGCTGTCGGCGACGGTGTTGCCGTTGAGCTGCACGCCCAGCAGCTGCGGCGCGGCATCGGCGGCGCGCACCACCACGCGGATGGTGTGGCTGACCACGTTGGGCACCGGGTTGGCGGGATTGGTCTGGCCCTGGTCCTGCGGCGGCAGGCCGCTGTCGGTGACGGTGAGCACGATGTCGTGCGGACCGACGTCGTCGGCGCTCGGCGTCCAGGTCAGCAGGGCCTGGCCGTACTGCGTCTGCAGGGCGAACTGCGCGCCCAGCGGCAGGCCGCTGGCGCTCAGGTGCAGCGCGTCCTGATCGGCGTCGCTGATCGCGATCGGCAGGCTGAGCGGCTGGCCGGCCACGGCCACGATCTGCTGCGGCAGGCTGAATACCGGCGGCTCGGTCACGCTGCGCGCGGTGACCACGAAGCTCACCGAGGTGGCCTGCGCCTGGTTCGGCGTAGCGCCGCCGGTGTCCTGTGCGGTCAGGGTGATGGTGTAGTCGCCGCGGTCGCCGTCGCCCGGCGCGAAATGGATCGTGCCGGTGATATGGCCGTTCGCGCTGGGCGGATTCTGGGTGTAGCTGGCGAAACGCGGCAGCCCGCCGAGGCTGACCAGGATCGGATTGCCATCCACGTTGGTGATGTCGAACGGCACGTCGAGCGTGGCGCCCTTATCGACGAAGGCGTTGCCGATCGAGGCGATCACCGGTGCGCGCGTGGTGTCGCCCACCACGATCGGGATCGTTACCTGCGAGGAGGCCGGCGTGCCGGTGCCGTCGCCGTCGTTGGTGGCGATCACCGTCACGTGATACGTGCCGGCCTGGTCGTAGCCCGGCTTCCAGCTGATGGTCAGGGTATCCGGATCGAAGACGGCGCCGGCCGGCAGGCCGAGCACCTGGTAGCTCACCGTGGCCGGCGCCGTGCCGCCGCCATCCTGGTCGAGCAGCGGACCGCCCGGCTGCAGGCGGATCTTGGGTACGAAACCCGGATTATTGGGGTCGAACGCGAACACGCTGATCTGCAGCGGCTGGCCTTCCAGCGTGTTCCAGGCCTGGCTTACCAGCGGGTCGAACTGCGGCGCGCCGTTGGCATTGAGCACGTTGAGCTGCACGACCTGCTGCGTGCTGATGCGGCGGACGTCGCCGCCGGGCAGGGTGTAGGTGGCGGTCAGGGTCACCACCACGCTGTAGTTGCCGTGCTGCGCATAGCCGGGCGTCCAGCTCAGCCAGCCGGTGTCGCTGTTGAGCTGCATGCCGCCCGGCAGAGTCGGCGCGGAATAGCTGAGCGCGATCGCGGTGCCGTCGGCGCGGCTCAGTCCGCCGGGCAGGCTGCCGGCGAGCTGCAGCGCGAAGGCATCGCCCTCGCGCAGGGTCTGCGCCGGCACCGTGCCGAGCACCGGCTGCGCGAAGCCCTGCTGCACCACGATGTCGAACTGCTCGCTCACCGTGGTCTTGCCGTCGCTGACGCGCACGGTGACGTTGCGGTAGGTGCCGGCCTGGTCGTAGGTCGGCGTCCAGGTCAGCACGCCGGTGCCGGCGTCGAACACCGCACCGGCCGGCAGGTTGCCCACGCTGAAGGTCAGCGTGTCGCCGTCGGCATCGACAGCAGAGAGCGGCAGGCTGAGCGTCTGGCCTTCGAGCAGGGTCACATTGCCCTGCGCGGCCAGGGTCGGCGCGTGGTCGCCGTTGCTCACCGTCAGATGGAGCGTGCGCAGCGCCACGCCGCCGCGGCTGTCCTGCACACGCAGCACCACCACGGTATCGGCCAGCGCGCCCGCGCCCGGGGTCCAGCTCAGCGTGGCGGTGGAGTGGTAGTTGCCGTCGGCGCCGACGGTGTACGTGGCCGGCGGTGTCAGCACCAGGCCGGGCGGCGCCTGCACCACCTGCCAATAGAACAGCGTGCCGTCGCTATCGATCGCATCGACCGAGGCGCTCCACGGCTGGCCGATCGTGGCCGGCTGCGTAAAGGTGTCCGGCGTATCGGCGCTGGCACCGACCGGAGCGATGGTCGGCGGCAGATTGGCCTGCGGCACCGCATACACGCCATGCCCCAGGTTGAACTTCGCCAGGTCCGCCAGGCCGCCGCTGAAGTGGCTGGCCGGCACCACGCTGATGGTCTGGTTGGCGAGCGTGGCGCCGACCGCCAGCTTGCCGCCCAGCGCCTGCAGCGCGCTGGTGAGATCGAGCACCCACAGATCGGACTGATCGCCTGTGCCCTGCGTGGCGCCATTGATGTTCATGCCGAAATACGCACCCGGATCGAGCAGCAGCATCAGCGGCCCGTGCAGGTCGTCCGTGCCGATGTTCTTCAGGCTGACGTCGTAGCTGACCGCGCCGGTGCTCTGGTCGGAGCGGGTGTTGGTGAAGGTGAGCTGCACCTGCGTGCTCATGTCCAGCAGCGCGGTGAAGCCGCTGACGGTGTCCTGCCCGATGCGCAGCTGCGCGGCGCTGCGCAGATTGCCGTTGATGGTGAGCTGGTAATGGCCGGCGGGCAGGCCGGTGACATCCAGGTACGCGGTATGCGTGGCGGCATCCCAGCGCACGCTGTGCGGCGTGACGGTGGTGGCGCCGATCAGCTGGAAGTTGTCCGCATCGAGCACGCTCGACGCGTCGCTCAGCGCCGACTGCGCATCCGTGCCCAGCCACATGTCCTGGTCGAACTGCACCGCGATCTGCCCCACCGGCAGCGGGATCAGTGCGCCGTCCGGCACGCTGGTGGCGATCACCTTGGGCGCGCGCGCCGGGGCGATCTCGTCGATGTGGTGCGTTTCGGCGACCAGGATGCGGCCGTCGGCGGTGGTGAGGATCGCCTCGCCCTGGGTGCCGCCGCCGGCCAGCTGCAGCACGCGGCGCGTGGCCAGTTCGATGGTCCACACCGAGGAGCCGCTGGTGGTGTCGGCGACGCCGGCTACCTGCACGTGCTGCGGCAGCGCGCCGGAAGCGACCAGCATGCCGTCGAGCAGCGAGCCGGGTGCGCCGAAGGCGATGCTGTCGACCACGCCCTTGATGCGGTATTCGAGCTCGGCGCGGCCGAGCGTGATGCCGCTCATCGGGAAGCTGACGATGTCGGTGGTGCCGTTGGGGTCCGCCGCGGTGATGTCGCTGCCGGTCCAGCGCACGCCCCACAGGCGGCCGTCCGGACCGAAGGCGAGATCGCCGACGCGGGTGTTGCTGAAGTGCTGCCAGGCCTTGTTCGGGTCGGTCTGGTTCGGGTGGAACACCTCGATGCCGTCGCCGTCGGAGACGTAGATGTCGCCGGTGCCGGGCTGGATCGCCAGCGCGTGCGTCAGCGGCTGCTGGCTGGGCCCCTGCATGCGGCGCACGATGGCGCCGCTGCCGGCGTCCACCTGCAGCAGTTCGTTGCCGGTCATCACCCACAGCTGGCCGTACGCGTCCACCGCCATGTCGAGCACGGGCTGGTCGAGCACGAACAGCGGCGTGGTGCTGTGGCCGCCGTCCTTGCCGTAGCGGTACACCTCGTTGCGCTGCTGGCCGGCGCTGATCAGGATCGACTGATCCGGCAACTGCACCATCGCCATCGCGCCGATGTCGGCCGCGCCGGTGGCGAAGCCGTCGGCGAAACCGCGCGCGGCGAACGGCGCCAGCACGTTCTTCAGATCGCCGGCATTCACGCTGGCCACCGCGCCCGGCAGCATCTGCGTGGCCTGCTGGAACAGCGGGTTGCTCGGGTAGTCGCGGTCCTGCGGCGCCTGCGGCACCTGCGCGGTCTGGTCCACGCCCGGGGTGACGCCGAGGCCGTCGAGCACCTGCTGGCGCGCGCCGTCGTCCGGCAGCACCGCATTGCTGACCGAGGCCGCCTCGCGGTTGCCGGCCAGGTCGGTGGCCACGGCAAGGAACTCGTAGTGGTTGCCGGCTTCGCCGGTGAACACCGCCTCGTTCGTGCCCGCGGCGACCTGGCGCTGCCAGATCTTGAAGTCGCCGCCGTTGGTGGCGACGTAGACCGTGACGAAGCGGATGCCGCTGGCATCGTCCTGCGCGTTCCACTTCACGTCGTAGGTCGGCGCACCCTGGGCGTTGTTGCCCAGCGAGGTGACGGCGACCGTGGTGCCGGGCGCCTTGGCGTCCAGCGTGACGTTGAGCGTGGCGCTGTCGATCGGCGGCGTGTCGTCGAAGAACACGCGCGCCTGCATGGCGATCTTCGCGCCGGAAGCCGCACCCGGCGCGGCGGCCACGGTGAAGCTGACGAAGCCGCCGGCATTGCTGCCGGCGAGCAGGCCGCGGCTGGCGTCCTGCATCACTTCGCCGGTGATCGGATCGATCGCCTGCAGCAGCCAGGTGGCGATGCCGGTCTCGGCGTCGACGCCCGCGCTGACGCGCAGGATGTAGCCCTTGCTGCCGGTGAAGTCGAAGTCGCCCTGGAAGTTGGCGCGGTCGGCGGGGATATGGATGTTGATGTCGCCGATCTTCAGGTCGCCCAGGCGCACCGAACGCGGATCGAGGTCCGCATCCAGCGGCGACACGATGCGGATCTGGCCCACGCCCTGGCCGGTCGGATTGCTGAAGGCGAAGGTGTACGGCAGCGGCGTGGCCGCGGGCACGTACACGCTGCCGTCGGCGGCCACGGCCTGGCCCTGCGGACCCTGCACGCTGATCGCCGCATTGGTGGCGCCGGCCTGCTGCGCAACGAGCTGCAGGTACTGCGTGAGGTTGAGGCTCTTGCCCGGCAGCGGATTGAACTTGTCGTCGAGCAGGCCCTGCGCGCGCAGGTACTCCAGCTCGGCCTGGCTGCCGACGAAGATCTGGAAGTTCTCGAACTGCAGAGTGCGGCCGGCGTGCTGGTCGTAGTCGGCCGGATTGGCCAGCGCGGGCACCGGCACTTCGATCTCGTCGCCGTCGTCGTCGGTGCGCGTCTCGTAGTGGTCGATCGGCCCCTTGGCGGCATTCGGATCGCCGGCATAGGTGGACGTATCGCCGTACCACTGCTGCACCTTGGCGAAGAAGCCGAGGAGGTCCGCCTGGGTGCGGTAGCTGTCGCCGCCCTTGGACATGAGGATGCCGGCGGCGAGCGTGGCATTGAGGCTGACCACCTGCGGGTTGGTGGTGATCGGCGGCGCCTGGTCGGCTGGCAGCAGCATGCCGGCGCTTTCCAGCGCGGCCAGCCAGCCGTTCACCCACTGCGAGGCGTCGGCGGCCAGCGTGGCCAGGTTGCTCGGCGCGCTGGGGTCGGCCAGCACGGCGGTGCGCAGCTTTAGTGCGTAGGCGGTCTGCTCGGCGATGAACTCGTCGCGGGTGAGCGCGGTGGCGGCGGCCACCACGTTCAACTGGAACGACTCGGACAGCGCTTCGATCTTGTAGATGATGTCTTCCGGGTCGGTGGACAGGAAGCGCGCGGTCAGCCCTTGCGAAATCTTGTCCAGGCCGCTGACGCCGGCATCGAGGATGCCCTGCGCCTTCCAGTCCGGATGGGTCGCGTACAGCGCGTCGCGCAGGCCTGCGAAGTCGCGGTTGATCCAGGCGGTGAGGCCCGGATAGGTCTGCAGGCGGAAGCTCATGCCGACGAAGCCGTGCGCGGCCACGTCGAAGGCATAGCCCGGCGCCAGGTTGTAGCCGGCAGTGTTGAGCGTGCCGTCCAGCGAAGCCCACGGGATATCCGTGCGCGGCAGGCTGGAGCCGGTCTGGCCGTAGGCCTGGTTGTTGGCGGGCGAGCCGCTGACGTTGCCGAACGGCGAGCCGCCGACGTTGGAGCCGAAGATCGCGTAGGGCAGGTTGAGGCCGTCGAGCAGGTACTGGTTGTAGCCCATCTCCACCGCGCCGACGTCGAAGCGCACGTACGGCGTGTCGACGTTGGTCAGGCTCTGCAGCGAGACCGAATAGGTGGCGCCGTCGCCCGGATTGAGATTGCGCGGGCCGCCGATGCCGATGGTGACGTCGTCCTCGATGCCGCGCTCGACCCGATAGCGGTTCGCCTCGGTGACGCTCTGGCCGTTCGGGTTGATCACGCTGACGTCGTACAGGCCCAGCGGGAAGTTGCGCGTGTCGAAGATGGCGCGGATGTGCGTGGCGTCCAGCACCTGCCAGCGGTCCGGTTCGGCCTCATAGACGCCTGGACGGCTGAGTTTCACCAGCGCGCCGGCCTGGAAGGCCGAGCCGTAGATGTCCAGCGTCACCCAGCGGTGGTCGTCGTCGCTGACGCCGCCGTTGTCCGGCGTGATCTTGGTGATCGACAGCGGCAGCAGGTCGGCGCGCAGGGTCGCCGGCACCGCGTTGCCGCTGCGCGAGCGCACCAGGATGTAGTAGTCGCCGGCGAGCGTGCTGGGAATCAGCGCCTGCTGGTCGGCCGCGGACGGATTGCTGTAGGCCGCGTCGTAGGCATAGGTGGTCGGGATATCGCCATAGCGGATGTACAGCTCGTTGTCGCCGCTGGCGGCCATCGAGTCGAGCATCACGCGCAGGGTCTGGCCGGCCGCGACGGTCACCTTGTACAGCTGCACGTCGCCGCTGGACAGCGTGGTCTGCAGCGGGCTGGCGATGGCCAGCGGCGGCACCTGGGTCTGGATGGTGGCGGCCGAGGCGGTGAGGTTGTTGGCCTCGCCCGGCGCCATCACCAGGCCGTTCGGGCCATAGCTGATGCCGCCTTCGTAGACTTCGTTGTACAGGTCCGGACGCACGATGATGCGCCAGTGGCCGTCCTTCAGCGGCGGCAGCTGCGCGGTGAGCTTGCCGCTGTAGCTGGCGCCGCCGGCCAGGTCGCCGCTGTGCGTGACCTTGCCCAGCAGGATGTCGTCCAGGCCCCACACGTTGTCCATCGACAGATAGATCGCGTCGGTCCACTGGCCGTAGGCCGGGTTGGTGGAGTCGTTGACGATGGTGTAGTTGACGGTGACGGTATCGCCCACCTGCGCCTGTGGCGGCACGGTCACGTCGGTGACCTTCAGGTCCGCCGGCGGCGGCGTCTGCACCAGCATCGGCTGCGGCGCGGCGGTGGCGTTGTTCTGGTCGTTGCCGAATTCCAGCACCTGGCCGTACGGGCCGGCGCCGAACGCGCGCGCGGGATCGGTGATCACGAACACGTAGTACGGGCCGTCCAGGTCGCGCGGCGCGGTCACCGAGAAGTGGCCGTCGTAGCCGCCGCCCGCGGCGAGGCCGCCGCTATGGCCGAGGTAGCCGAGGTAGCGGTCCTGGTTGACGTCCAGGAAACGGTCGCGCGAGAGATAGATCAGGTCGTTCCACTGGCCCTGGTCGCTGGGCGTATCGCCGCCGGCGTTGGTCACGTGGTAGTCGACGCTGAAGCTCTGTCCGGCCACCACCGAGGCCGGCGCGCTGACCAGGCTCACCTGCAGGTCCGGCGGCGTGGCCAGGGTGATCGGCAGCGCGATCGAGGAAACGTTGTTGCCTTCGTTCTGGAATTCCAGCACGGCGCCCGGGCCGTTGCCGGTGACCACGTCCAGGCCGTCGCGGATCGAGCTGGGCTCGCTGTAGTACCAGTCCTTGGTGGTGGCGGTGTCGGTCTTGACGATGACGTTGTAGTTGCCGCTGATCGACTGCGGCAGGTGGAATGTGGCCGACATCGTGTACGACTCGCCCGGCTGCAGGAAGCGCGGCTTGCCGTTGGCGTCGACCAGGGAAACCGGCTGCACGCGGCCCGGGTTGCTGTACAGCGAGCCTTCCACCAGCGGGTAGTCGGTGGGATCGAGCGAGCTGTCGTTGGACAGATACACGCCGTCGTTCCAGCTGCTCACGCGGGTAGCGCGATTGCCGCGGTTGGTCACCACCCAGGTGACGGTGATCTGGTCGCCGGATTTCGGCGCCGGGTTGGAGACCTGGATGCTGTCGATCTGCAGGTCGGCTTCGCGGTAGGTGATGTCCAGCGGGCTGCTGCCCACGTTGTTGTTGTTGGCGCTGCCTTCGTAGACCGAGCTGGCGTAGAGGTTGAGCCCCCAGGTGTTGTCGCCGCCGCCGAGCAGTTCGTCGGCGGCGCGCGGCGGCAGGCCGGAGCTGTCCGGGCGCGCGCTGTCGGTGATGACGTAGATGTAATAGCGCCCATTGGTGCCCGGCGGCAGCGCCACATTGGCCGTGGTGGTGTAGCTGGCGCCGGCGGCCAGGCCGTTGGTGTTCTGGTGTTCGAACTTGCCCAGCGCGATCGCGCGGCTGGGGATGAAGGTCGGGTCGGTGCTGATGAAGACCGAGTCCTGCCAGCTGACGGTGCCCGGCCATACGGACTGGCCGAAGTTGGTGACGGTCCAGCTGATCGGAGTCAGCTCGCCGGAGTAGTTCTGCGGCTGCACCTGCACCGCGGTCACCTGCAGGTCGGCCGGGTGCGGAATCACCGCCGCGGCGAAAGGCGTGGTGTTGTTGGCTTCGTTGAGCTCGCGTACCTGGCTGAGCGCGTCGGTCTTGACGATGATGTAGCTGCCGACGATGTCCGGCGCCAGCTGCACGGTCTGGTTGACCGTGTACTTCTCGCCGTTGTTGAGCGTGCGGCTCTGCGTGTAGCTGCCGATGGTCCAGATGCGGGTGGCCTTGCTCAGGTCCGCGTTGTCGGCCACGTAGATGGTGTCGGTCCAGCCGCCGGTGAACAGGTCGCCCTGGTTCTGCACGGTGTAGCTGAAGCTGACCGGGCCGCCGGCGTCGATGCTGGCCGGCGCGTTGACCTGGGTCACCACCAGGTCGGGCGGGGTGATGCCCAGCACGCTGATCGGGCGGCCCTTGTAGTCGTTGTTGTCGATCTGGGTGGCGTCGTCCTGGTTGATGTTGGACGCCAGCGTGTCTTCCAGGATGGTGCCGTAGGTGTTGGTCCAGACGGTGATGTAGTACTGGCCGCTGAGCGTGCCGTCGGGGATGGCGACCTGCATGTCGCCGAGATAGTCCTCGCCCACGGCGAGATTGCCGGTGTGCACCATCGAGCCCAGCAGCACGTCGCCCTTGTTGGCGCCCGGACGCTTGGGATCCTTGGCCAGCCACACGGTGTCGGTCCAGCTGTTGACGTCGGCGGTGAGGCCGCGGGTGGTGGCGCTGCCGAGGTTGCTGACCTTGTAGCGCACGTCGATGGTGCCGCCGTGCACGGCCTGGTCCGGCGCGGTCACGCCACTGGTGACCAGGTCGGAGAACGGCACCGGGTCGATGTAGAAATGCACCGCCTTGGCGTTGTTGCCGTCGCTCGGGTACTCGTCGACGTTGTTGTCGGCGTCGGCCACCACGATCAGGTACGCATCGCCCGGGAAGCGGATCGGGATGCTGATGCTGCCGCTGATGTTGGAGTAGCTCTGGGTCGGCGCCAGCGCGCTGCCATTGTCGAAGGTGCCGACCAGCTGGTCGTCGCCGCTGAGCGTGCCGTCGTGCGACAGGTAGACCTTGTCGCGCCAGTGGCCGCTGGCGGGCACCGTGCCCAGGTTGGTGACGGTGTACTGGATGCCGACGGTGGTGCCGGCGGTAACGTGGTCGGGAATGCTGACCGCGCCCACCTGCAGGTCCGGACGCGGCTGCAGCGCGATGGGGGTCGGGTTGCTGGCCAGCAGCACGTCGTTGCTGGCGGCTGCGCCGTACTCGTACACCTGCGCGCCGGCGCCGCCGAAGTTGGCATTGGTGGTGATCTGCAGGCGGTACAGCCCTTCGATCTTCGCCGGCAGGCGGATCTGCTCGGTGCGCTTGTAGTTTTCGCCGGCCTTGAGCGGACGGTCGTAGGTGTAGCTGCCCAGCACGATGGCCGCGCCGGTGCCGCTGGTGGGCACCAGCTTGACGGTGTCGGTCCAGGGGCCGACCGCATCGGCCTGGCCCTGGTTGCTCACCGTCCAGGTCACGTCGGCCAGGCTGCCCTCGAGCAGGCTGGTGCCGTCCGCCGCGAGGCTGTCCGGCGCGGACGGCGCGATGCTGGCGGAGTTGACGATCAGGTCGGGCGAGGGCGCCAGCGTGACCGGCACGGCCGCGCTGTGGCCGACGTCGTTGTCGCCGTAGATGAATTCGAACGGCCCGCCGGTGCGCACATTGACGTAGTAGTTGCCCTGGATGCCGTTGGGCAGGGTGACGGTGATGCTGCGCGTGTAGCTGTCGTTCACCGCCAGCTGGCCGATATGGCTGGCGCTGCCGAACTGCGCGATCACGCCGGTGCCGTCCGGGTTGGCGCTCAGCCACACCTGGTCCGACCACTCCGAGCTGTCGGTGATGCCGATGCCCTGGTTGCTCACCGTCCAGGTCAGGGTCAGCGGCTGGCCGCTGACCGGGGTGCCCTGGGTGGAGACGGAGTCCACCTGCAGATCGGCGTACGGCTTGGGCATCACGTCGACGTTGTGGCCGAGCAGGGCCGTGTCGTTGGCGGTGTTGCCGTTCTCGAACACCTGATGCGTGGCGTCGGTCACCACGAACAGCTTGTAGCGGCCGGTGGTGCCCGGCGGCAGCATCACGCTGAGCGCGCCGTTGTAGCTGGCGCCCGCGGCGAGCGCGCCGTTGTGCGCGACTTCGCCGATCACGCGGTCGTCGCCGTTGCCGAGCACGCCGTCGGTGGACAGGATCACCCGATCCACCCACTGCGACGTGCTGCCCGCGCCGGTGCCGTTGTTGCTGACCGTCCAGCTCACGTCGATGGTGGCCGGGTCGGCGATCAGCGTGGACGGCGCCTGCACGGCGCTCACCGCAAGGTCGGCATAGGGCGCCAGCTGCACGGTGAGGTCCTGCTGCGCGGTGTTGTTGGCGCGGCTGTGGTCGTCGATGGCGCTGGCCGCGTCGGTGACCACCACGATCTCGTAGTCGCCGCTGGCATCCAGCGGCAGCTGGATATCGGCCGCGGCGTCGTAGCTGCCGCTGGTGGCGAGCGGGCCGCTGTGCGCCAGCTCGGCGACCTGGGTCAGCGTGCCGTTGTGCGACAGGTAGACGCGGTCGAGCCAGTTGCCGCTGGCGATGCCGCCGTTGTTGGTCACCGTCCACTGCACGTGCAGGTTGCTGCCGGACAGCACCAGCGTCGGGCCACTGACCTTGCTGACCGAAAGATCCGGACGCGCCACCACCACCGGCGTGGCGGCGGAGGCGCCGTTGTCGTTCTCGCCGTCGCGCTCGTACACCGTGTTGTCGGTGTCGGTGCGCACCACGAAGGTGTACGTGCCCTCGGTGAAGCCGGCGGGCAGGGTGAAGGCGATGCTGCGCGCCGCGCTGGCGCCGGCGGCGAGGCCGCCGGTGAAGAACTGGTTGGCCACTTCGATCTGGTGGCCCTGGCCGTCGTCCAGATACACGCGGTCGCGCCACACGCCGGTGGCGTCGCCGGTGCCGGTGTTGTGCGCGGTATAGCTCACGCTCACCGCATCGCCCGGACGCACCGCGGCCGGGCCGCTGACGTCGCTGACGGTGAGGTTGGCCGAAGGCGCCAGGGTGATGTGCAGCGGCACCGTGGTGGCGCCGGCGTTGTTGCCGGTGTGGCCGTTCTCGGTGACGGTGTTGTTGAGGTTGGTGGTGACCAGGATGTAGTAGTCGCCCACCAGGTCGCGCGGCAGGGTCAGCGTCGCGGTGGCGGTATAGGTGGCGCCGCCGTTGGCGAGCACGCCGGCATGCGTGACCGAGCCGGCCAGCACGATGTCGTCGGCCGAGGGCACGCCGGTGCGCGACAGCACCACGCGGTCGTTCCACAGCGCCAGGTTGGTCGGCGCATTGCCGGTGTTGGACACCGTCCAGCTCACCTGCACGTTCTCGCCGCTGAGCGCGGTGGTGGGCGCGCTCACCGACACCACGCCCAGGTCCGCATACGCCGCGGCCACGGTGATCGGCTTGGCCACGCTGGCGTTGTTGCCGCGCGTATCCGGTTCCAGCACTTCGTTCTGGCCGTCGGCGCGCACGGCCAGGTAGTAGTGGCCGTCGTTGAGCAGGGGCAGGTTGAGCGTGGCGGTCTGCGTATAGCTGTCGCCGACCGCCAGCGCGCCGTTGCGGCGTACCGTGCCG
Source organism: Dyella sp. LX-66 (assembly GCF_018599165.1). Taxonomy (NCBI): domain Bacteria; kingdom Pseudomonadati; phylum Pseudomonadota; class Gammaproteobacteria; order Lysobacterales; family Rhodanobacteraceae; genus Dyella; species Dyella sp. LX-66. The sequence continues at coordinate 211,066 of NZ_JAHFVJ010000004.1, read as the reverse complement.
ATCACGATGTCGTCGGCGTTGCCGATGATGGCGTCGGAGCTCAGCACGATCTCGTCGGACCAGGCATCGCTGGTCGGCGCCTGGCCATGGTTGGCCACGGTCCAGCTGACCGTCACCGGCTGGCCGCCGATCGCGTTCGGCGGCGTGGTGATGCTGTCCACGCGCAGATCCGCGTACGGCACGGCGGCGGAGACCACCGCGGTGGCGGCGCTGTTGTTGCTCTCCGCGTCGTGGGTGAGATTGGTTTCGTAGAGCACGCCCACGCCGGCCGCGTTCTGGTCGGCGGTGACGGTGATGCTTAAGTTTCCGGTGCCCTTGAGGCCGTCCGGCAGGCGGAAGGTGAAGCTGCGCAGGCGATGCTCGCCGGGGCCGATCGGGCCGTTGACCTGGCCGTTGACCAGCGCGGTGGGGTCGTACACCAGGCTGGTGTCGAGCACGCTCATGCCGTTGTCGACGCGGCTCACCGTGATGCGGTCGTTGAACGCGGTGCCGGTGGCGCTGGCGCCCTGGTTCCAGTCTTCCCAGGTGATGGTGACCAGGCCGCCGGCCTGGATGGTGGTGCTGACCACCTGCAGGTTCTGCACCTGCATGTCGGGGCCGACCGCCTGGTCGACCTCGGCGACGTTGTTGCTCTCGCCGGTGCCATTGGCATTGGCCTCGGGAATCTCGCCCAGGCTGTCGGCGATCACGCGGATGGCGAAGTTGCCGGAGGCATCCACGCCGGTCGGCCAGGTGAAGCTGGCATTGCGCTGGCGCGTGGCGCCGGCGGCGAGCGGGCCGTTGTCGAGCAGATCACGCAGGGTGACGGTGGCGACCACCTTGCCGGTGGACAGGTTGCGCACCTCCAGCGTTTCGCTCCACGGCTGCGCCACGGCGACATTGCCCTGGTTGCCGACGCTCCAGCTCACGTTGACGGTCTGGCCCGGCTGGAACGCGCTCGACGGCTGCAGGCTGAGGTCCTGCACGGTGAGGTCGGCATACGGCGACAGCTGCACCGTGGCGGTGATGCTGGCGGCGTTGTTGCTTTCCGCATTGCCGGCGCTGTTGCTCTCCTTGACCACGTTGTCCGCGTCGGTGAGCACGGTGATGCTGATGGTGCCGGCGGCGTAGGAGCCGTCCGGCAGGCGGATCTGCTGGTGGCGCGTGCGCGCATCGCCCACGCCGATCGGGCCGTTGGCCGCGTCGGAGGCGTCGTACGGCACGCTGATGTCGGCCAGGATCACGCCAGTGGCGACGTTGCGGATGACGATGCGGTCGTTCCAGTTGCCGCTGGTCGGCAGCACGCCCTGGTTGGCGACCACCCATTGCACGTCGACCATCTGGCCGGTCTGCAGGGGGCCGGCGGGCGACACGTTCACCGAGGTGACGGTGAGGTCGGGTGCCGGGGTGACCACCAGGGTGTCCAGCACGGTGACCGGCGTGTCAGGCACGCGCACCACGTTGAAGGAAACGTTCGGCGTGACGTTGCCGCCGCTGTTGTAGCTGGAGTTGGCCAGCACCAGGGTGTAGCGGCCGCCGACCAGCAGGTGGCCCAGGTCGATGCCGCTGCCGTTGAACTGGTAGGTGTAGTTGCTGCCGTTCCAGGTGCCGTAATCGTTGCCCATGCTCTGCTGGTAGAACACGGTGCGGCCCTGCGGATCGAGCAGGGTCCAGGTCGGTACGTAGCCGCTGCTGGTGGAGCTCAGGCCCTGCAGCGCGTCGAGGAAGTAATGCGCGCCGGCCTCCACGTCGAAGCTGTACAGCTGCAGGCCGCCGGCGACGTCCATGGTGGTGCTGACCGGCGTGCCGGGCGTCACCGCCGTGGCATGCGCGGCGTCGAGCATGCGGAAGCTGAAGGGGTTGGCGCTGCTGTTGTTGCTCCACACCGTCAGCAGGTAGTCGCCGGTGGCGAGCAGGCCGTTGAAGTCGTAGCTGTAGTTGTACGAGTAGGTGTAGCCCATCTGCTGGTAGAACACCTGCGAGCCGCTGGCGTTGGTCAGCTTCCAGTAAGCGCCGTTGGGCAGGTTGAGCGCGTCGAACGCCACTACCGAATCGTGGTCCAGGTGCAGCGTGTACTGCAGCGGCACGCCGGAGGCCGGCGCGGTGCCGGTGACGACGGTGTTGGGCTGCAGCGCGGTATAGCCGGCCTTGATGGCGAAGCTGTAGTTGACCGTGCTCCACGGCACGTAGCCGGGGTTGTCGATCACCAGGTAGTAGTTGCCGGCCGCCAGCGGCAGCGCGCCGCTCTGGTAGTACATCGAGCCGGAAGCGACCGGGCTGCCGTAAGGCGAGACCAGGTGCCAGTTCAGATAGCTCTGCTGGCCGGTGGTGTTGATCGGGTCGAACCAGAACTCGCTGGCCTGGGCCAGGCTGAGCTTGAACACCTGCGGGCCGTTGCTGGGCGTATAGGTGCCGGTGGTCAGCACGTCCGGCAGCACCGACGGCACGGTGGACAGATCCAGCACGTTGAAGTTGATCGAACGCGTGCCGGCATTGCCGTTGAGATCGACGAAACGGAAGGTGTAATTGCCCGCACCCGGCAGGATCAGCGCGCGGTTGGCGTTGTACGGATCGAAGGCATACAGCAGGGTGCCCTGGCCGTCGTAGACGTCCATGCGCACGTTCTGTTCGGACGGCATGGTCACCCACAGCGAGGTGGCCTGGGTCGCCTGCAGCTGATAAGCCAGGCTGCCGTTCTGCAGCAGGCCCTGCACGGCGCTGCCGAGCGGCAGCGCCGGCAGCAGGTGCGAGGTGGTGAGCGTGAAGTCGTAACTCTGTGCGGTGGCGCTGCCGTCGTCTTCCGTCTCGCGCACCAGGTAATAGCTGCCGGTGCGCGGCAGGTTGGCGATGCTGCCGGCGCCCTGCACCTGCTGCAGGTAGTGGCCGAACTCGTCGTACAGCGTCCAGCTGAAGTTGTCGCTGCTGTCCAGCGTGACGGTGTCGCCGCTGTTGGCGTCGAAGCGGAACAGCTCGGCATTGCCGGCGACGGTGTTGCCGGTGGTCGCGGTGCCGGTGGTCAGCGCGGTGGCGGTGTCCAGGTCCAGCAGGCGCAGGCGCGCGTTGTCGAAGCCGTACGGCATGCTGTCGATGACCAGCTGGTAGTCGCCGCCTTCCAGGTCGAAGGCGGTATCGGGCTGGGCGGCGTCATCCTGGCTGTTGAACACCGTCTGGCCATGCTGCGCGATGTGCCAGTTGAGGTAGCCGTCGTTGCTGAGATAGCCCAGGTCCAGCAGCAGGTGGGTGGCGCGGTCGAGATGGAAGCTGTACGTGCTCGGGCCGGTGGGGCGCAGCACGTCGCCGAGCTGCACCAGCACGTGGCTCAGTTCGAACTGGAATGCCACCGGCGTGGTGTCGCTGCCGGCATCGGCCTGGTACAGCAGCACGTACTGGCCGTTCGCATTCAGCGCCACGTCGGTGGCGCTGGCCAGGTCGCCGCTGGCGGCGATGTTGCCGTTCGGGTCGAGCAGGATCCACTGGCCGCTGAGCGTGCCGTGATCCAGCGACGCCACGTGCAAGGTGTCGCCCGCATGGCCGTCGAAGGCGTAGGCCTTGGCCTGGCCCGGGGCGATGCTGTCGTTGAGCGGTGCATCGAGCGGCAGCGGTGCGGCGGCCGCGGCGTCGATCAGCGCGAGCGACAAGTGGCTGGCATCGGCGCCCTTGGCGCGCAGGGTCAGGCGGTAGCTGCCGGCGGCGAGGGTGATGCCTTGCACCGCGGCGTTGCCGGGCACCCACGTGCCCCAGCCGAGATAGTTTTCGTTCTGCGTGAGCTGCCAGTCGTAGCCCGCGCCGGTGTTGGCGAGCGCGTCGAGCAGCAGGCGCGTGGGCGCCGCGACGTTGATGTCGTAGTAGACCGTGTCGGACGCACCTTGGGTGTCGATCTGCAAGATGTCGCCGATCTGCGCCGTGCCGTTCGCGGCCGGCTGCGTGCTGTCCAGCGCAAAGCCGTAGCTGGCCGGACCGGCGGCGTCGCCGGTGGCGGACCACACCAGGTAATAAGTGCCGCTGCTGGCGAACACCGGCAGCGCGTCGTTGCTGGAGGAGCTGTCGCTCCACACGTTCTGGCCCTGCGCGTCGAAGATCTCCCACGCGCCGTCGCCGGTGCTGCCGGCCTGCGGCACGAAGCGCAGGCGCTGACCGGCCTGCGCCTGGAAGGCGTAGGTCTGCAGCTGGCCGGGATTGAGCGTCACGGTGGCCGGCGTATCCAGCGGCAGCGCGGTGGCGTCGGCGAAGCTCTGGAACATCAGCGTGTAGCTGGCGTCGCCGGGGTTGGCGCCGGCGTCTTCGCTCATCGCCGCGGCGAAGGACTCGCCGCCGCCACCGCCGTTGCCCTGGCTGGTGACGGGAATGACGTAGTGGCCCTTGGGCAGGAACAGCGTGTAGTAGCCGTTGTTGTTGAGCTGGTAGTTGCGGCCCGGCACCTGGAATTCGGCGGAGACACCGTCGCTGTAGCTGGGCATCCACAGGCTGATGACCTGGTCGTGGTCCACGTCGATGCTGTAGAACTTCACGCCGCCTTCGGCCGGCAGCGTGTCTGCCAGGCTCTGGCCCGACACCAGCGGCGTGGGCGCCGCGATGCGCAGCGCGGTGGCCGTGTTGTCGTTCAAGTAGGTGTTGGTAAGCGCGGCGTACCAGGTGCCGTCGCTGTCGGCGTGCACCACGTAGTAGTCGCTGTTGTTGTTGAACCAGTACGAGCCCTGCGTATTCAGGCTGGCGTCGTAGAGCTGCACCTGGCTGCCGGAAGCGCCGGTGATGTAGTAGTCCTGCCCGGCCTTGACCTTGAAGCCGTACAGGCCGAGCACCGCCGGCGCCGCGAGCGGGCCATCGGCGACGGTGGCCTGCGCCTGCGTGGCGACGCTGAAGTTGAGATCCGCCGAGCCGTCGAGCGAGGCGTCGATCTCCAGCGTGTAGTCGCCCGCCGCCAGCCGCTGGGGCTGGGTGAAGCTGCCTTCATAGCCGGGGAAGTTGCCGGACAGCACCTGGCCGTTGGCATCGAGCAGGCGCCACTGGATGCCCCAGGTGGTGGCCGAGCCGTTGACCGAGACCAGCGAGTCCTGATCGAGAGTGAAGGTATAGGCGCGCGCGTCGTTGTTGGTCAGCGTGACGGTGCTGGCCTGGCCCAGCGTGAGCGGCGCGGTCGGCAGCACCGGCGGATCGATATGGCTGGTGAGCGTATTGCCGGCGGTGATCGTCAGCGGGCCGTTGGCATGGGACAGCACCAGCGCATAGTTGCCGGTGGCCGACAGGTCCAGGTTGAGCTGGGCGAGGCCGGTGCCGACCCAGCCCGAGGAGATGACGCTGCCATCGGGCGCGAACAGGTACCACAGCGCCTGCGGCGAACCGATGCTGGTGCTGCTGGCCTGCAGCGTCAGGCCGATGCTGTCGCCCGCATGGCCGGTGAAATGCCACACCTGCGCGCCGGAAGTGTCGGCGAGGTCGGCGCTGGCGGTGGTGCCGGGCGACAGGTCCGCCGCGGCGTCCACATCGATCAGGCGGAAGCTCGGCGCCGCATCGCCGTCGGCGGCGACCGGGCCGTAGCTGTACATGCGCAGCGTGTAGTTGCCCTTGGGCAGCTGAAGCAGGGTGGTCTGGCCGTTCGGCAGGTAGACGTCGCCGTTGCTCCATACCTGGCCGGTGGCGTCGACGATGTTGAAATAGATCGACTGGTTCGGCAGGTTGCTCGCCGCCGCGATAAAGCGGCCGGGCGCATCGAGGCTGAAGCTGTAGTCGGCGTGGTAGTTGCCCGCATCGTCCAGCACGATCGGCTGGTCGGCGCCGGGCGTCAGCGCGTACACCGGCACGGCGACCGGTGCGCCCTTGACCGTATAGGGAATCGGGTCGGTGCTGCCGATGGTGTCGGGGTAGACGAGCAGGGTGTAGGTGCCGGAGGACAGCTGCTGGCGATCGAAGCCGCTGCTGCCGGAGCTGACCGTGTAGCCGTTTTCGTTGTAGAGCACCCACTCGAGGCCGATCGCCTCATCGCCGCCAGAGATGCCGAAGTCGTAGGTGGACTGGCCGTCGCTGGTGAACGTGTAGGCCGTGGCGGTATGGCTGGCGTCGAACTGCGCTTGCACGCTGCCGGTGGCGTCGAGCGACGGCGCCTGCGACAGGTCGGTCAGCGCGAAGGCGTAGCTCTCGCCGCTCCAGTTGCCGGCGACACGGATGTCGTAGTCGCCCGGTGCAAGGAAATAGCGGTCGCCCTGGACGTGCGCGTCGTACGGGTAGCCGTTGTAGTAGATGCTGTACTGGATGTTGCCGCCGTCGACCAGCCGGCTCAGCAGGAAGCTGGCGGCATGATCGAGGCTGAAGCGGTAACCCTGGGGGTTGTTCGGATTGCCGCTCAGCGTGCCGCCGATGTACTGGCCCGGCTGGATCTGCGGCAGCGTGGCGGCACTCTGCGCCAGCGTGTAAGCGACGTCCGCGCCGTTCGGATCCTGGCCCTTCAGCACCAGCACGTAATCGCCGCTGGCCAGGGTGGCCAGGTCGGTGTCGCTGCCGTCGACGGCCTGCGCGATCAGGTTGCCGTAGGTGTCGAACAGGCTCCAGCGCAGCGACGAGGTGTCGGCCAGGCCGAACGCCAGGTGCAGCGCGCTCGGCGTGGCCAGCGTGAAGTGGTACGCCACGGCGGCCGCGCCGCCGGCGATGTTGCCTTGCACGCTGCCGGCAGGCAGGGCCGGCGTGTCGGACAGATCGAGCAGCTGCAGGGCGTAATGCGCGCCCGGGCTGTCGCTGCGGATCCACAGCTCGTAGCTGCCGTCGGTGAGCTGCTGCAGCGAGGGTGCGCTGTTTTCCACGTCCAGCGAACCCGGGTTGTTGTTCTGCAGCCACTCCAGCGCAGGCTCGCCGCCGATCGGCGTCAGGCCCCACTGGATGCCGCCGTCGGAACCCAGGTTATGCAGCAGCACGCGCATGTCGCGGTCGAGCGTGATGCGGTAGACCGAGAAGCCGGTGACCGGATCGGTGCTGCCGACGAGGTTGTCGCCGGGCTGCGCGACCGGTGGCGCCACCGCGTCGACATGCAGCGCGAACGCGGCATCCGTATTGCCGGTGCGTGCAAGCAGCAGGCGGTAGGAACCCGTGCTCAGCACGGGCGTATCCACCGCGGAGCCGGCCGCGCCGGAGGCGATCAGGTTGCCGCCCAGGTCGTACAGCGACCAGGCCAGCGAGCTGTCGTCACTGGAATCCAGCGCGATATGCAGCGCGCCGGAGCTGTTCGCTTCGTAGCGGTAGACCAGGGCCGCCTGGCCGGCGGCGAGCTGGCCGTTGCCGGTGCCGGTGGGCAAGGCCGCGGCGGTGGCGGTGTCGACGGTCTGGAACGCGTAGCTGGCCTGGTCCGCGGTGGCGGCGATGGTCAGCACGTAGTCGCCGGCATTGGGCAGCGCGGCGTAGGCGCCCATGTCTTCGTCGGACCACGGGTTTTCGCTGGAGGCTCCGGCCGGCGTCAGGCGCCAGTGCACGCCGTGCGAGCCGAGGTCGCGCAGCAGGTTGGCGAGGGCGAGGGTCTGCGCGTAGCCGATCGTCACCCGATAGCGTGCGCTGTCGCCGACGAAGTTGAAGCTGCCGCTGATCGAGCCGCCCCAGGCCAGCGGCGGCGCCGGCGGCGCCTGCGTTTCGCTGGAGGTGATGGTGTAGTCGGCGGCGCCGCCGTCGATCACCAGATAACGCTGCGTGCCGGCGGCAACGCTCTGCGCGATCACGGTGGAGGCGAGCGCGCCGCTGCCGGAAGCGACCAGCTGGCCGCCGGCGTCGTACACGCGGATGCTGGCGCCGCTGGCCTGCGCCGTGCTCACGGCGAGCTGGATCGCCGACTGGTCCATGCCCGCGGTGAGGCGGTAGAGCAGGGCGTGGCTGTCGGTGGCGCTGACGCTGGACGAACCGATGGCGAGATCGAGCGCGCTGGCGAAGTCGACGATACGCACGCCGTAGGCGCCGAGCTGCGAGGCATCGTCGGCAAGCACTTCCAGCGTGTAGGTGCCCGGGCCGAGCAGGCAGGCGGATGCCGTGCCGGTGTGGCCGGTCTGCACCAGGCTGCCGTCGGCGGCGCGGATATTCCAGCGCTGGCCGGCATCGCCGAAGCCGTCGACCAGCACGGTGGCGGGCGCGGCGATGGCGAAGGCATAGCTGTCCGGCACCCCGGCCACACTGCTGTGGCCCTGCACGTCGGTGCCGAGCGCGAGGCCGGCATGCGCCGGCGTGGTCAGCGCGGCGCTGTAGCCGATGTCGGTTTCGGCGCCATCGCCATTGCCGCTCAGCTGCAGCTGGTAGCGGCCGTCGTGCGGCAGCTTGAACAGCAGGTCCTGGCCGGCGGCCACATTGCCGAAGTTGAGCACCACGTTGCCGCTGGCATCGAGCACGCGCGCGGAAGCGCCGCTGCCAGTGATGCTGTCGAAGTGGAACGTGAGGTAATCGCCCGCCGCACCCTGCACGGCGTAGAGCACGCTGCTGCCCGACGGTGCGATGCGCGCCGTCTGCGCCGCGCCCAGGCTGAGTGCCGCCGTGCTGTTGAAGTCGAACAGGTTGAAGGCGAAGGCGCCGGTGGCCGCGCCGTTGGGGATGACGGTGAGCCGGTAATTGCCCGCGGCGGCCAGCTGCAGCAGCAGGTCGCCGCTGCCGTCCATCGCCGCGCTGTTGACCACGCTGCCGAGCGGGCCTTGCAGCTGCCAGCTCAGGTCGCTGCGGTGGGCCAGGCTCTGGAACAGCACCGCGCCCGGCGCGCCCAGCGCGAAGTCGTACTCGTAGCGCTGGCCCGGCGTGGCGATGGTGGCCGTGGCCGGCGTGCCCGGCACCAGCGGCTGCACCGTGGTGACGACGTGGCGCAGCACGAAGTTCACCGCGCGGTCGGCGCTGGCGTTCCAGGCGTTCTGCCAGCTGAGCACATAGCTGCCGGCGGCGAGGTGGAACGGCGTGGCGTTGTCGTAGTTGCTGTTGCCGCTGGCGATCACCTGGCCTTGCGCGTTCTGCAGCTGCCACTGCTCGGAGTTGCCGTCCTGCGGTCCTTCCATGCGGAAGTCGCCGTCGGCGGCCACGTCGAAGCGGTACGGCGCCGGCAGGCCGGCGGCCGGCAGCGAGGCGGTGGTCGGCGTGTCGGCCGCCAGCGCTGGCATGGCGGCCTGGTTGAGCAGGCTGAAATGGAAATTGCCGGTGGAGAGGTCGCCATAGGCCACGGTCAGCACATAGGTGCCGGCGGGCAGGTTGAGCAGGTTCTGGCTCGAATAGCTGAAATCGCGCTGCGACACTTCCGAGCCGCGCGGGCCGGTGAGGCTCCAGCGCAGGTAGGAGCCGTTGTTGACCGGCGTGTTCATCAGCACCGCGGTCGGCGCGTCCAGAGTGAAGCTGTACTGGATGCTCTGGCCGGGCTGGGTGATCGCGCCGGCGGTATCCGCGCCGAGCGTGAGCGCGGCGTTCTGCACGCTGCGCAGGCCCAGGGTGAAGTTCAGCGGCTGCGACTTCGGTGCGCTGTTGCCCACGTAGGGCGAGACCACCAGCAGGTACTCACCGGTATAGGTCGCGGCGATGTCGGCGTTGTCGTAGCCGTTGTAGATCGAACCCGACGCGATGACGGCGCCGCCCGGCGCCAGGATGCGCCAGTCGGCATTGTTGCTCTGCGAGCTGGGGTCGCTCTGCAGGTAGAAGTGGTCGCCCGCGCTGGCGTTGAAACGGAAGATTTGCGTCTGGTCGGTGACCAGGGTGGTCTGCACCGGCGTGCCGGGCTGCAGCTCCTGCGCGACGCCGCGGTCGAGCACGCGGAAGGACAGGTCGGTGGGCGTGTCGTTGCTGTTGCGGAACAGCAGCGTGTACTGCCCCGGCGGCAGCAGCTGCATGGTGCCCTGGTCGTAGCTGGCCCACTGCCAGCCGACGATGGTGCCGGCGGTGGAGCGCAGCATCCATTGCAGGTTGGACGGATTGCCGTTGGCGCCGGCGAGGAAGTCCGGCACCACGGTCTGCGCGTGGTCCAGGGTGAAGCTGTACTGCGCGATCGACTGGCGGCCGGTCAGCGTGAGGTGCGCGACGTCGTTGAACGACAGCGGCGTGGTGCTGGTGTCCGTCGCGCTGAGGGTGAAGGTGTCGCGGTCGGTGGCGTAGCTGTCGTAGTAGTAACCCAGGTCCAGCAGCGTGTAGGTGCCGTCGGCCGGAACGCGGAACAGCGTGCCGAGGTTGTCGCCGGACTGCGCCTGCAGCACCTGTCCCTGCGGGCCGACCAAGCGCCAGGTCGGGCTGTAGCCGGAGATGTAGTCGGTATTGAGCAGCAGGGTCTGCCCGGCACTGGCCTGCACGCGGTAACCCGCGGCGGCGCTGCCCGGCGAACGCTGGGCGATGGTCTGCTGGCCCAGCTGCAGGTTCGGCAGGGTGGACAGGTCCACCGCGCTGAAGGCGTAGGCGCCGGCGCTGTAGCCGCTGGACGGCGCGCCCTGCAGGGTCAGCGCATAGTCGCCGGCGGGCAGGGTGAGGATCTGGTCGCCGCTGGAAACCCAAGTGTTGAATTCGGTGCCGCGCGGACCTTGCAGGTTCCAGTAGGTGTTGCCGGACTGCTGCGCGTCCAGCAGCAGCTGGGTGGTGGCGCCGAGCGTGAAGCGATAGGTCTGCGTGCTGTTCCACGCCGCCAAGGTGCCGGCGGTGACGCTGCCGAGCGTGAGCGGATCGCCCGCCGGCAGCGGTGCCGGGGCGGTGTTGCCGGTGTTGTCCAGGCGCGCCTGGAAATTCACCGGCGCGGTGTTGCCGACATAGCCCTCGATCAACAGCGTGTAGCTGCCCGCATTGGCCAGGCTCACCGCCGCGCTGTCGCCGGACAGATTTCCGCTGCCGACGGTGCGGCCGAACATGTCGACGATCCGCCACACCGCGCTGCCGCCGGTGGCGCTGGCCGCATGCACGGCGACGCTGTCGCCGGCCGCCGCGGTGAACTGATAAGCCGTGCTGCTGTTGCCCGGCGACAGCGTGCCGGACAGCGGCGCGCCCTGCGCCAGCGCCGCGGCGGTGGAGAGATCGAGCAGGTTGAAGGCGAACGCGCCGGTGGCCGCGCCGGAACCCTGCACGGTGAGCGTGTAGTCGCCCGCCGGCAGCGCCAGTATGTTCTGTCCCGAATTACCGTCGGAGGAATTCAGTGTGCGGTTGCTGACTTCCTGGCCGCGCGGGCCGGTCAGCGACCACAGCATGTCGTTGCGGCTGGACAGCGCATCGAAGGCCAGCTGCGTGGCCGCGGCGAGATGGAAGGAATACACCGCCGACTGGCCGGCCAGTGGGATCGAACCGTTCACCGCGGTGCCGATGCTCAGCGCGGAGGTGAGATCCGGCACCTGGTTGAGCTGGAAGTTGTAGCCGATGGTCGCGGTGGGCGAGTTGTAGATATAGCCGTCCAGCATCAGCCAGTAGGTGCCGGTCGAGGCCACCGTGAACGGCGCCGTGCCCGAACCCAGGTAGCTGTTCTGCACCTGGTTGCCGTAGGCATCGAGCAGCCGCCAGTAGACCGTGCCGCCGGTGGGCGACTGGCTGCCCAGGTACAGCTTCTGGCCCTGGGTCAGCGCCACCTTGTAGATGGTCGAGCCGGTGGGCTGGTCCAGCGTGCCGCTGATCGGCGTGTTGACGGCCAGCGTGTGCGCGGAGGCATCGGTGAGCATGCGGAAGGCATAGCTGCCCGCCTGGTCGTTGTAGCCGCGCACCGCCAGCGTGTAGGTGCCGGCCGACAGTTCGAAGGCGTTGCTGGTTTCGGACTGGTTATGCGGCGCGACGATGGCGCCGTTGGGGCCGCTCAGGCCCCAGTTGAAGTTGTTGCTCAGTGCGTCGAACGCCATCTGGGTGTCGGCGTTGACGGTGAAGCTGTAGTAGTTGGTCTGGCCGGGCTGGGTCACCGCGGTGGTGACCTGGTCCAACGTCAGCGGCAGCTGCGGATTGACCACCGGATTGAGCGTGAAGCTGTAGCTCACCGGCGCGGTGTTGTACGAAGCGCCTTCCACCAGCAGCAGGTATTCGCCGCTGCTGGGCACGCTGAAGGTGTCCGGGTCGCTGCCGATGCTGTAGTGCGAACCGACCTGGCGGCCGTACGGATCGATCAGGCGCCAGTAGGCGGAGCCGCCGCTGACGCTGTTGCTCTTGAAGAAGAATTGCTGGCCGGCGCTGGCGTCGAAGCGATAGACGCTGGTCTCGTTGCCCTGCACCAGGGTGTCGGACACCGCCGTGCCGGGCGTGAGATTCGCGGCCGCGGTGGCGTCGACGATGCGCATGGCATAGCTGCCGGTAGCGTCGGCGGAGCCGGCCACGGTCAGCGTATAGGTGCCGCTGCCGAGATCGAACGCCGGCATGCTGCTGCTGTTGCCGTCGTCGGAGAACTGGCGGCCGTTGACCACGGTGCCGTTCGGGCCGGTCAGCGTCCAGTTGAGATCCGAGCGGTTGGTCAGGCTGTCGAAGACGACGCGCTTGGTGTCCTGCACGGTGAACTGGTACTGCTTCTGCTGGCCGGGCGCATCGAGCGCGCCGTTGATGGACAGCGCGGCGGGATTGACGTCGCCGGACAGCAGCACGCGCGGTTCCAGCGCTTCGAAGCGGATGGCCGGTGTGTTCGAAGCAGGTGCGGTGTCGATCGCTTCCGCGGCGGAGGTTTCGTTGAGCTTGCCGTTGCTGTTGCCGTGCGACTGTTCCATGTTGCCCTCTTGGCAGGCCCTGCCGCGCATGCGCGGTGGCCGATCGACGTTGAGATGAATAGGGTGCGTGCGGTGCTGCATGCCGGCGCCGCGCTGGCGTCGCCGTTTCGAATCGGTGCTGGCTTACTTGGCCAGGACGGCCTTGCACTTCACGCCCGACGGGATGTCGAGCTTGGGATTGGGCAGGTCCATGAAGACCACGAAGGTGCCGCTGGCGGCGTCCACCATGCGGTCGACGCTGGCCACCTTCGCGCTGTAATGGCTGCCGGCGGGAATCTCCGGTGCGATGCTGGCCTCCATGCCGGCCGCGGGTTCGCCGAACGCGCGCAGCGGCATCACCACGCGCACGCGCAGCGGATTGAGCTGCGCGACTTTGAGTACGGCGTGCTTGGTGGCGCCGGGCTCGAAGATTTCGCCGGGCCACATCATCTGGTCCACCACCACGCCGTCGAACGGACTGCGGATGGTGCGCAGCGCGAGCTGGCTGCTCTGCTGGACGTATTCCAGGCGTGCCACCTCGCGGTTTTCCTTGGCGGTGACCAGTTCGGCCTGGGCCTGTTTCAGCTCGGCCTCGGCGTCGTCGCTGTCCTGCCTGGACATGAGTTTTTCCGCCGCCATGTCGCGGCGGCGGGTGAACTTGCGCTGGGAAAATTCGATCTTGCTCTGCGCCTGCTGGCTGGGACCGGCAAGTTGCGACTTGTAATGCGCAAGATCTGCCGCCGCCTGTTCGGCATGCGATTCCAGCGTCGCCAGGATCTGGTTGTGCGCCACGCGGTCGCCGCGCTTGACCAGCACGCGGTCGATCAGCCCGCTCACCGGCGCGCCCAGCTCGACCGTCTGGGTCGGCTCGATCAGGCAGTCGTAGGACGGCGGATTGGCGGCCTGCGCGGAGCCTGCGGACCAGGCCAGCAGGGCGTACAGGGGCAGCAGATGGCGGTGGCGGTTCGCACGCGCGCAAACGCGCGCCAAGCGCGGGCGGTTCCATGCCCGGCGGCGGCCCGAAGGCCCAGCCGTAAGAGTCATTCCTTTGTCCCCCTTCAGTCGCGGACGCCGCCGACGAGCCCCCTGTGACCCGTCCAAGCGTGTCCGCGCTCACAAAAACTAGCGGCTCGTTCCTGCGCCGGCAAGGGGCTGATTGACGTAAGTTTTTGCGGTTTTCGGTGGGCCCGGGGATGTGCCTGAAAGGCTTGGAATTGTCATTTCGGGCCAGATGCGGGCGGCGTCGCGGGAGCCTGGCCGGGGTGCCGGGGACCAGAAATATTCCTAGGCGCCGGGCGGCCCGGTTTCACGCCCGGCTATCGATTTCTGTGTTATTCGACCGCGGCCATTCCATCAGGGGGAATGCCTTGTTCGACGTTCGCGACGCGTGCTCGCGCCTGATGGCGCGGGTTGCGCCCGCGCGGCTTGCCGTGTCCGTCGCCTGCCTCGCGCTGGCGGCCTGCACGCAGGTGCGCGTGGTGGAAGGGGGAAAGACCACCGTCTCTTACCGGTTCGGCGTGCTCAGGGTCGAGCCGGATCCGGCTGCGCCTTTGCTGGTGATCCAGACCACTGGTTTCGGCGTGGTGCCGGTGGCTAATGGCACCTCGGTGGGCTGGACACGGCAACTGGTGGTGGCCAGCAAGGATCCGCAGCAATGCCAGCTCATCGTGCTGATCCGCACGGCGGCGGAAGCGGAGGCGATCAGGCAGCAACTGCAAAAAGGCGGTGCTTCGTTGGAGCACGTCTGTGAGGTCAACACACATCAAGGGGGATGACATGGATCTTCGTGCAAGGACGGCAGTGGCATTGAGCCTGTTGGCGCTGGCGGCGTGCTCGCCGTTGCCGCAGGCGGCATTGGTGTATTCGTCGCGGGTGAGTTTCGGCGTCACCGTCACGTCCAATCCGGCGAGCGCGTCGGGCGCGACGCTGAGCATCGGCTACGACCAGCTGGATGCGGCCTATGTGCCGGTGTCGGTGGCGGGCGCGAACAAGGCGGGCACGTCGGATCTCGTGCTGGAGCAGATCCGCGCCAAGTATTCGAACTCCAACGACCTGCAACCGCAAAGCGCCGACGCGGCGAATCTGGCCAAGGTCAACGATTATCTGAATGCGGCCAAGGCGGCGGAGAGCACCAAGGGTTCGATCCAGGACCTGAGCAACCAGAAGACGCCGATCGAGCCGCTGAAAAGCCAGCTCGCGCTGGCGTCGTCGCGGCTGACGCAATTGAAGGCCTCGCGGCTGGATACCAAGGAAGCCGCCAGCCAGCTGCAGGACGCCAAGGGCCAGCTGGCGAGCGCGCAGGCGAGCAACCAGACCATCGACAGCAAGATCCAGCAGCTGACACCGTCGCTGACGGCGGCCGAGCAGGCCGCTTCCGCCAAACGGCCCGCCGCATTGGAAGCCGCAAAGCAGCTTGGGCTGGTGCGCGAGGATGCCTTGTCGGTGTATGGCCGCTTCGACGGCAAGAGCGATGCGGGGACGACCGCGGTGGGCCTGGCGATCGGCAAGGTGTTCTCCACCGGCATCGCGGCGCAGAGCCTGGCCGAAGGCGCGGGGCGCGCGGCGGCGACCGATGCGTATACCAATTGCCTGGGCGCGGCGATGGCGGCGGGCAGCGATACGGACAAGCAGGCGCGCGCGCAGAAGTGTACGGAGTTGAGTTTTTCGCAGACGGGCGGGGCGCGCTGAGATAGCGCCGTCGCCGCCGTCGGTTGGGGTGAGCCAGAGGCGAACCCCAACGTTGCGATGCATGGCGGGCTTGTTGGGGTTCGCCTTTGGCTCACCCCAACCTACGGCGGCGGCTCATGCTGCACTGCACTGGTGCAAGCCCGCAGCGCACGAATGATCTTGGTGCACAAATAGCCGCCTAAATCCGCCGGCTTTTCAGCAAATACCGCAATTCCATCGCTTTTCTCCCATGGCACACGTGTTGCATAGCAGCACAGCGTGTTCGTTCTCTGCGGGGGAAAGCGCATGTCGGGCAAGGCGACTCGGATCGAACTGCTGCAATGGCGGACGCCGCAGATGCGCGCGTTCCATCTCAGCTGGCTGGCGTTCTTCGTGTGTTTCTTCGCGTGGTTTTCCGCCGCGCCGCTGATGCCGTTGATACGCGGCGAGCTGCATCTGAGTCCGGGCCAAGTCGCCGACATCAATATCGCCGCGGTCGCGGTCACCATTTTCGGCCGGCTGCTGATCGGACCGCTGTGCGACAGCTTCGGGCCGCGGCGCGTCTATACCGGTTTGCTGCTGCTCGGCTCGCTGCCGGTGTTCGGCATGCTGCTGGTGCACGACTACGCATCCCTGCTGGCGATGCGCCTGGCCATCGGCATGATCGGCGCCAGCTTCGTGATCACGCAGTACCACACCTCGGTGATGTTCGCGCCGCAGGTCGTGGGCACGGCGAATGCGGCGGCGGCCGGTTGGGGTAACGCTGGCGGTGGCGCGGCGCAGGCGGCGATGCCATGGGTGCTGGCCGGTGTGCTGGCGCTGGGCGTGGGGCAGGGCCTGGGGTGGCGTGTAGCGATGCTGCTGCCGGGCGTGCTGATGGTCGTCGTCGGCATCCTGTATTGGCGCTGCACGCAGGACAGCCCGCAAGGCGACTATCGCCAGCTGCGCGCGCGCGGCATCGCCATCGACGGCGGCAAGCCCGGCGGCTGGGCGGCGTTCCGCGCGGCGGCGCGCAACTATCGCGTGTGGCTGCTGTTCGTCACCTATGCCGGCTGCTTCGGCATCGAGCTGTTCGTGCATGGCGTGGCGGCGAGCTACTACGTGGATCGTTTCTCGCTGAGCCTGCGCGATGCGGGGCTGGCCGTCGGCGGCTTCGGCCTGCTCGCCCTGTTCGCGCGTGCGCTGGGCGGCATCGCTTCCGACCGGCTGGTGCGCCGGCACGGCCTGCCGGCGCGCGCACGCCTGCTGTGCCTGCTGATGTTCTTCGAAGGCATCGGGCTGCTGTGGTTCTCCAGCGCGCAGGGCGCGGCCACCGCGGTGGCCGCGATGCTCGCCTTCGGCCTGTTCACCCATATGGCCTGCGGCGCGACGTATGCGCTGGTGCCCTTTATCGACCGCAAGGCGCTGGGCGGCGTGGCCGGCATCGTCGGCGCCGGCGGCAACGTGGGCGCGGTGGCGGCGGGCTTCCTGCAGAAATCGCTGGGCTCGGTGCAGCTCACTTTCATGTACCTGGGCGGCTTCGTGCTGGCCGGCTCGCTGTGCGCGCTCGCCGTGCGCTTCAGCCGCGAACACGTGGCCGAGGAACGGGTATTGCGGCAAGGGCCGGTGGATACGCCGGCGCCGGCCCTGGCCATCGACTGAGGCGACGCGCATGACGACGAGACTGGTGGTGATCGGCAACGGCATGGTCGGCCACAAGCTGCTGGAGGAACTGGTGGCGCTGGGCACGCCCGGCCTGGACATCACGGTGCTGTGCGAGGAAAGCCGGCCCGCCTACGACCGCGTGCACCTGTCCGACTACTTCGCCGGCCGCAGCGCGGACGAGCTGTCGCTGGTGGCGCCCGGCTTTTTTGATCATCCCGGCCTGCATCTGCGGCTGGCCACGCGCGCCGCGCGCATCGACCGCGCCTTCAAGCGGGTCACCACCGCCGACGGCGAAGTCGTCCCGTACGACAAGCTGGTCTTCGCCACCGGCTCCACGCCGTTCGTGCCGCCGATCCCCGGCAACGACCGCCGCGGCTGCCTCACCTACCGCACGCTCGACGACCTCGCCGAGCTGGCCGAATGGGGGGCGCAATCCAAACGTGGCGTGGTGGTCGGCGGCGGCCTGCTGGGGCTGGAATGCGCCAAGGCCGTGCGCGACATGGGCCTGGAAACGCACGTGGTGGAATTCGCGCCGCGCCTGATGGCGGTACAGGTGGATGACGGCGGCGGGCGCATCCTGCACCGGACCATCGAGGAACTTGGCCTGGTGGTGCACACCGGCAAGAACACGCAGGCCATTGTCGATGGGAGCGGCGTCGACGGCAGCAGCGCACGCCACGCCATGAAGTTCGCCGACGGCAGCACGCTGGAGACCGACCTGATCGTGTTCTCCGCCGGCATCCGCCCGCGCGACGAACTGGCGCGGCAATGCGAGCTGGGCGTGGGCCAGCGCGGCGGCATCATGGTCGACAACTTCTGCCGCACGCGCGACCGCGACGTCTACGCCATCGGCGAATGCGCGCAGTGGGGCGGCAAGGTGTTCGGCCTGGTGGCGCCGGGCTACGAGATGGCGCGCGTGGTGGCCAAGCATCTGCATGCCCTGCTGACGCGCGAGGAGGCGCGCGACCTGCCGGAATTCGCCGGCGCCGACATGTCGACCAAGCTCAAACTGATGGGCGTGGACGTGGCGAGCCTGGGCGATGCGCACGGCGCCACGCCGGGCAGCCGCAGCTATCAGTTCAGCGACGAGCGCCGCCAGGTCTACAAGCGGCTGGTGGTATCGGAAGACGGCAAGCGCCTGCTCGGCGGCGTGCTGGTGGGCGATGCCGCCGAGTACGGCACCTTGCTGCAGATGATGCTCAACGGCATGGAGCTGCCGGAGGCCCCGGAATCGCTGATCCTGCCCGCCTCGGACGGCAAGGCGAAACCGGGGTTGGCAGTCGATGCGCTGCCGGCCTCGGCCCAGGTGTGTTCGTGCAACAACGTATCCAAGGGGCAGTTGTGCAAGGCGGTGGGCGAGGGCGCCACCAGCATCGGCGCCTTGAAGGAAGCCACGCGCGCCGGCACCACCTGCGGCGGCTGCGTGCCGCTGGTCACCCAGATCATGAAGGCGGAGATGGCGCGCCAGGGCCTGGCGGTGACCAGCCATCTATGCGAGCACTTCGCGTATTCGCGGCAGGAGCTGTACCACCTGGTGCGGGTGGAGCGCATCCGCCGCTTCGACGAACTGCTGGCGCGCCATGGCCAGGGGCTGGGTTGCGATATCTGCAAGCCGGTGGCGGCCAGCATCCTGGCCTCGTGCTGGAACGAATTCGTGCTGCAGCAGGAACACGCGTCGCTGCAGGATTCCAACGACTACTTCCTGGCCAATATCCAGAAGGACGGCACCTATTCGGTGGTGCCGCGCATGGCCGGCGGCGAAGTCACGCCGGATGGACTGATCGCCATCGGCCGCATCGCCAAGTCCTACGGCCTGTACACCAAGCTCACCGGCGGCCAGCGCGTGGACCTGTTCGGCGCGCGGCTGGAGCAACTGCCGCTGATCTGGGAGGAGCTGATCGAGGCGGGTTTCGAATCCGGCCATGCCTATGGCAAGTCAGTGCGCACGGTGAAGTCCTGCGTGGGTTCCACCTGGTGCCGCTATGGCGTGCAGGATTCGGTGGGCACCGCGATCGACCTGGAAAACCGCTACAAGGGCCTGCGCTCGCCGCACAAGCTGAAGTTCGCCGTGTCCGGCTGCGCGCGCGAATGCGCCGAGGCGCAGAGCAAGGACGTGGGCGTGATCGCCACCGAAAAGGGCTGGAATCTTTACGTCTGCGGCAATGGCGGCATGAAGCCGCGGCATGCCGAATTGCTGGCTGGCGACCTGGATACGGCCACCCTGGTGCGCTATATCGACCGCTTCCTGATGTTCTACATCCGCACCGCCGACCGTCTGCAGCGCACCAGCGTGTGGCGCGATGGGCTGGAAGGCGGCATGGACTATCTGCGCGACGTGGTCGTGCACGACAAGCTGGGCCTGGCCGCGGAACTCGAAGCCGAGATGGCCCTGGTGGTCGACACCTATGCCTGCGAGTGGAAGCGTGCGGTGACCGATCCCGCGGTGCGCGCGCGCTTCCGCCACTTCGTCAACAGCGAAGCTGGCGACGACCGCGTGGCCTTCGTGCCGGAGCGCGGGCAGATCCGGCCCGCGACGGTGCAGGAGAAGCGCGTGCTGCGCGGCATTCCCGTGGTGGTGGAGACGGAGTGAGGCCATGACGAGCGAACAGGCAGGCTGGATGTCCATCTGCGCCATCGGCGACATCGTGCCGTCCACCGGCGTCTGCGCCCTGGTGGGCAGCGAGCAGGTGGCGGTATTCCGCATCGGCGAGGAGCTCTACGCCATCGACAATCTCGACCCCTGCTCGGGCGCGGCGGTGCTGTCGCGCGGGCTGGTCGGCAGTCTCGGCGAGCGCGTGGTGGTGGCGTCGCCGATCCACAAGCAGCACTTCGACCTGCGTACCGGCGAATGCCTGGAGCAACCGCAGCAGGCGGTGCGCACCTGGGCGGTGCGGCGGCAGGGCGAGGACGTGCAGGTGGAGCGGCGCGATACATGAGCGAAGCGGTACGCACCACCTGTCCTTACTGCGGCGTCGGTTGCGGCGTGCTGGCCAGTGTGGATGCGGACGGTGCGGCGCGGGTGGCGGGCGATCCGGCGCATGCGTCCAATCGCGGGCGCCTGTGCGTCAAGGGTTCGGCGCTGGGCGATACGGTCGGGATGGAAGGGCGGCTGCTGCATCCGCTGCTGCGCGAGGCGGATGGCGTGGTGCGCCGTGCGGGATGGGACGAAGCGATCCAGCGCGTGGCGGACGGCTTCTCGCGCGTGGTGGCGGAGCACGGTCCGGATGCGGTGGCGTTCTACGTATCCGGGCAATTGCTGACCGAGGACTACTACGTCGTCAACAAGCTGGCCAAGGGTTATCTCGGCACGGCCAATATCGATACCAACTCGCGCCTGTGCATGTCTTCCGCGGTGGCGGGCCACAAGCGTGCGTTCGGCGAGGACGTGGTGCCGGGCTGCTATGAAGACCTGGAGCAGGCCGAGCTGGTGGTGCTGGTCGGTTCCAATACGGCATGGTGCCACCCGGTGCTGTTCCAGCGCGTGACGCAGGCGCGCGACGGCCGCGACGGTCCGCGTGTGGTGGTGATCGATCCGCGTTTTACCGCTACCTGCGAAGGCGCCGATCTGCACCTGCCGATTCGCCCCGGCACCGACGTGCGCTTGTTCAACGGCCTGCTGTCGTTTCTGTTCCGCCATGGCGTGATCGATCCCGCGTTTATCGATGCGCATACGGAAGGCTTCGATGCGGCGCTGGCGGCCGCCGAGGCGGAGGCGGGCGATCCGGCCCAGGTGGCGCAGCAGTGCGGTCTGCAGGCGGCGGACGTGGTGGCGTTCTATCGCCTGTTCGCGCGGCACGAGAAAGTGGTCACGCTGTTTTCGCAGGGCGTGAACCAGTCCAGCAGCGGCACCGACAAGGTCAACGCCATCATCAACTGCCATCTCGCCACCGCGCGGATCGGCCGGCCGGGCATGGGGCCGTTTTCGATCACCGGCCAGCCCAATGCGATGGGCGGGCGCGAAGTCGGCGGCCTGGCCAACATGCTGGCGGCGCATATGGAGCTGGGCGAGCCGGCGCACCGGGATATCGTGCAGGCGTTCTGGCAGTCGCCGCGCATGGCCGACAAGCCGGGCCTGAAGGCGGTGGAGCTGTTCGATGCGGTGGGCGAGGGGCGGATCAAGGCGCTGTGGATCATGGCGACCAATCCGGCGGTAAGTCTGCCCGAGGCGGACAAGGTGCGCGCTGCGCTGGCGCGCTGCGAGCTGGTGGTGTGCTCGGACATCGTCGAGCGCACCGACACCAATGCGTACGCCCACGTGCTGCTGCCGGCGCTGGGCTGGGGCGAGAAGGACGGCACGGTGACCAGTTCGGAGCGGCGCATCTCGCGGCAGCGGCCGTTCCTGCCGGCGCCGGGAGAGGCGCGGGCGGATTGGCGCGTGGTGTGCGAGGTGGCGCGGCGGATGGGTTTCGAGCGCGGTTTCGAGTTCGGCAACCCGCACGAGATTTTCGTCGAGCATGCGCAGCTCACCACCTTCCGCAACCGCGAGCCCGCCGCCGACGGCGTGCCGGCTGCGTACAGGCGCCTGCATCTTGGGAGCCTGGCGCGGCTCGATCGGCAGGCCTACGACACGCTCGCGCCGGTGCAGTGGCCGGTAACGGAAGCAGGCGAGGGCACGCCGCGCCTGTTTGCGGATGGCCGCTTCAGCCATGCCCATGGCCGCGCGCGTTTCGTCATCACGGCTTCGCGTCCGCCGGTGCATGCCGTCGACCGCGAGTATCCGCTGGTGCTCAACACCGGCCGCATCCGCGACCAGTGGCACACCATGACGCGCACCGCGCGCTCGCCGCGCCTCAACGGCCATATCGGCGAACCCTTTATCGACATGCATCCGCACGATGCACTGCGCTGCGGCGTGCGCGAAGGCACGCTGGCGCGGGTCAGTTCGCGCTGGGGGGCGATGGTGGGGCGGGTGCGCCATGGCGGCGGCATCCTGGCGGGGCAGGTGTTCGTGCCGATCCACTGGAGCGATCAGTTCGCTTCGGATGCGTGCGTGGGCGGGGTAGTGAATCCGGCGGTGGATCCGGTCTCCGGCGAACCGGAGTTCAAGCACACGCCGGTGCGGGTCGAGCCGTTCGCGGTGCGCTGGTATGGCTTTGCGCTGGCGCGGCAGGCGTTGCCGGCGTCGGCGCTGAGTTACTGGACCCTGATCCGCGGCGACCGCTTTCTGCGCTACGAACTGGCGCACCGCGAGCGGCCGGCCGATTGCGATGCCTGGGCGAAGGGCTGGCTGGGCGCGACTGAAACCGGCGCGGACTGGCTGGCCTTCGAGGATCGCGAGACCGGCGTGTACCGCGCCGTGCACCTGCGCGATGGCCGCATCGAATCCTGCCTGTTCCTGGCCGCGCAACCGCATCTGCCCTCGCGCCAATGGCTGTCCTCGCTGTTCGCACTCGAGCGGCTGGACGAAGCCGACCGGCTGGCCCTGTTGTCGGGCGAGCCGCCGGGCGGTGGCGGCGATCCCGGGCCGGTGGTGTGTTCCTGCTTCGGCGTGGGGCGCAACACCATTCTCGACGCCATCCGCGCGAACGATCTTGATCTGCCGGCGCAGATCACCGCCGAGCTGCGCGCGGGCGGCAATTGCGGTTCCTGTATTCCTGAGTTGCGGCGGCTGATCGCCGAGACGCGCGCGGTTACCGCGGCATGAGCGGGCACGGATGCGGCTGGAGGGCGTACCGATGAAGCTGTATCCATTGTTTGCCGATCTGCAGGGCTTGCCGGTGCTGGTGGTGGGCGGCGGCACGGTGGCGCGGCGCAAGGTGGCGGCCTTGCGCGAGGCCGGTGCAAGCGTGCGGGTGGGAGCACCGCAGCTCGATGCCGGGCTGGCGCGCCTGGCGCAGGACGGCGCAGTGGCATGGCTGCGCGGCGGCTACGAGCCGGGCTGGCTCGACGAGGTGTGGCTGGTGGTGGCGGCCACCGGCGACAAGGCGGTCAATGCGCGGATCGCGGCCGATGCGGGGGCGCGGCGCCTCCTGGTCAACGTGGTCGACGATGCCGTGCTGTCGCGCTTCCACGTGCCGGCGGTGATCGACCGCGCGCCGCTGATGGTGGCGATTTCCACCGCCGGCGCCGCGCCGGCCTTGGCCAGCCGCGTGCGCGAGATGCTGGAGCGCGTGCTGGATCATGCGCTGGGTTCGCTGGTGGCGCTGGCGCAGCGCCATCGCGGCAGCATCGCGCGGCGCTACGGCGATCTGGCGCAGCGCCGCGGCTTCTATGGCTGGCTGCACGATGGCCCGGTGCTGAAGCTGCTGCGGCGTGCGCGCCACGAGGAAGCGGAGCGGATGCTGCTCGATGCCTTGAGCGGCGATACGGACAGGCAGCCCCGAGGTTCCGTCGCGCTGGTCGGCGCCGGCCCCGGCGATCCCGGCCTGCTGACCCTGGCGGCGCTGCGCGCGCTGGGCCAGGCCGATGTGATCCTGCACGACCAGCTGATCGGCGACGACATCCTGGCGCTGGCGCGGCGCGATGCCGAACGCATCGACGTGGGCAAGCGCTGCGGCGGCCGCCAGGTGCCGCAGGAACGGACGCATGAGCTGATGCTCGCGCATGCGCTGGCGGGGCGGCGGGTGGTGCGGCTGAAAGGCGGCGATCCGTTCGTATTCGGCCGCGGCGGCGAGGAACTGGCCTTTCTGCGCGAACATGGCATCGACTGCGAGATCGTGCCGGGCATCACCGCCGCCGTGGCCTGCGCGGCTTATGCGGGCATCCCGCTGACGCATCGCGAGCTGGCGCAGTCGGTGTGCCTGGTCACGGCGCACGGCAAGGATGCGGCGGAGACCTTGAGCGACGCCATGCTGGCCCAGCCGCGCCAGACCTTGGCCGTCTATATGGGCGTGGAACGGATCGGCATGCTGACGGCGCGCCTGCTTGCGCGCGGGCGCGATCCGGAAACTCCGGTGGCCCTGATCGAAAATGGCAGCCTGCCGCGGCAGCGCGTGGTGGTCGGTGTGCTGCGCGATCTGCCCAGGCTGGCCAGGGAGCACGCGGTGGGCACGCCGGCCTTGCTGATCGTGGGCGAAGTAGCTGCTTTTGCGCGCAAACACAGCTGGTTCGGCACGCTGGTGGCGGAAGCAACCGCCGCGGCGCTGCCGTGCATGGAAGTGGCTTGATGGCGGCGCCCGAACAGGCCCTGGCGGGACGCCGCATCGCCGTGCCGGAATCGCGCGCGCTGGACGTCTTCGCCACGCTGCTCGAACGCCGCGGCGCCACCGTGCTGCGTTGTCCGCTGGTGGAGATCCGCGATGCCGCGGACCCCGCGCCGGTGCTGGACTGGCTGCGCCGCTTCAACGACGGCGCCTGCGACGACCTGGTGCTGTTTACCGGCGAAGGATTGAGCCGCTTGCTGGATGCGCTGGATCGGCACGCACCGGAGTGGGGCGAGCGCTTTATCGCCCGCCTGGCCCGGGTGCGGATCATCGCGCGCGGCCCCAAACCGGGCCGCGTGCTGCGCGAACTGGGCTTGCGCCCCAGCCTGGTGGCGGAACCGGCGACAACCCCGGGTGTGATCGCCTGCCTGCGCGAGCTGGATCTGCGCGGACGCAAGGTCGGCGTGCAGTTGTACGGCACCGAGCCGAATGCGCCGCTGATGGCGTTTCTCGCCGAAGCGGGCGCACACGTATTGCCGGTGGCGCCTTACCGCTACGCCGATGCGGCCGACGATGCCGACGTGCTGGTCATGCTCGAAGGCATGCGCCAGGGCGAGATCGACGCTATCGCATTCACCAGCATCCAGCAGGTGGAGCGCTTGTTCCGGCTGGCCGGCGCCGACGTGTCGAAGGAGGCCCTGTCGCGCGTGGTGGTGGCTGCGGTCGGGCCGGTGGTGGCCGACACGCTCGCGCGGCATGGCGTGCGCGTCCACGCGGTGCCGGCAGACAGCTACTACATGAAGCCGTTGAGCACGGCGCTGGCCGAGGCCCTGGCGCGGCCCTGACTTCTGGGGGAGGGCGACCTTTGGCACGGGGCAGGGGTGCGGGGCGTCTTTATCTTCGGCGCCTTGCCAGTCGATGCGAGTGCGCCATGGAAGTTCGTCCCCTGCTGCTGCTGTCCGTTGCCGCGCTCGTGCTTGCGGGGTGCTCCGGCGCGGCCAGGCGCGACATGGAAGCGGACCGCATCAAGATGCACCAGGAGCCGCTGGAACTGCGCGGCGACAAGGACGTACCGAAGGCCTATATCGACGTGACCGGCGGCGTGACCATCGACAAGCAGCCGCTGGCGCTGACCGCCGATCAGCGCTCGGCCATTCTCGATTACCGCGAAGCCTCGCTGGAAGTGATCGACATCTCGTTCGATGCGGCTTCGCGCCTGACCAGGTATGCGGTGCCGCGGCTGCTGTTCGGCTCGATGATCCACGGCACCGACGGCGCATCGAAGGGCATCGAGGCCGATGCCGAGAAGATCCCGCATTCGCCGCAGTTCTGCTCGTCGCTGGAGAAGATGCGCCAGACGCAGGACGTCATGATCGCCAAGGAGGAAAGCCTGCGTCCGTATGCGCGGCTGACGCAGGAGGACGTGCAGGATTGCCAGTCCGGGAAGCCTTACCGGCATTCCATCTGAGGGGCGAACGTCGTACCCCCTCTCCCCTCTGGGCGACTCGAAGGTAGTCCCCGTGGGAGAGAGGGTTGGGGTGAGCAACGGTCTTGCCTCATCGTCTCAACTTCGTCATCCCGGCGTAGGCCTCGCTCGTCATTCCAGCGAAAGCTGGAATCCAGGGACTTTGTCGCTCGGTTGTTGCGTTGACGGTTGGGTGTCTCGCCTTTGGCGAGGGTTTCGCCCCGCTGCCGCGGGGCGAGTTACTTTTTCTCTGCGTGCCCAGAGAAAAAGTAACCAAAAAGAGAGGGCACCCTGCTTGGCGCCCTCAGCAGCAAAGCTGCTGAGGGTCCGTGAGGGCTGGCCGGGCTTTTTGACAGGGCATCCATGCCCTGATCAAAAAGGCGGGGACATCGTGTCCCCGCCCCCTGCGGGGCCTTTTCGTCCAGCCCTCACCGCCGGCGCCAAGGGGACCCGGTGGATCAAGAGCCGGAGCAAAAGCGCGCAAGCGGAACGCTGCGGCTGCGCCGCATGCTCTTCGTTCGATTGTCGCCGCGCCCTCCATCCCCCTCTCCCCGCCGGGGAGAGGGTTGGGGTGAGGGGCCGGGCGGAGCCGTGAGCTGAGGGCCGAGAAAGCCTATGCTTAGGTTCTATCGCCGCAGCGCCCGATCGCCTCTTGCCGAAGAAAATCCACCAGGTAGTGCAACTCCGCTCCGGCCTGCCCGGCGTGGAAGCTCTGTCCTTGCTCAGCGAGCACAGCTTCCCCCGCCACGCCCACGATCAATTCGGCCTCGGCGTGATCACCGCGGGCGCGCAGACGTCCTGGAGCGTGGTCGGCGCGGTGCAGTCCGTAGCGGGCGACGTGATCATGGTCAATCCCGGCGAGGTGCATGACGGTACGCCGATCGGTGGGCCGCGCGGTTGGCATATCGCCTATCTGGAACCCGCGCTGGTGGCGCAGGAGCTGGCTGCGGAATTCGGCGGCGGCGACGTGGTGCTCCAGCCGGTGGTGCACGACCGTGGCCTGGCGCAGCAGGTGACGCAGCTGCTGGATGCGCTGCCATCGCCGGACGGCCACGTTGACGAACTCCTGCTGGCCTGCCTCGTGCGGGTGGTGAAGCAGCATCGCCTCAGCGGGCCGCGCCTGGCCTGTGCTTCGCCCTCGGTGGCGCGTGCCTTGGAATGGATCGACGCCGAACCCGCTGCCGAGACTTCGCTGTCGGAGCTGGCGGCCGCATGCGATGTGAGCCGCTTCCAGCTGATCCGCGGCTTCCTGCGCGACGTCGGCACCACGCCGCATGCTTATCGCATCCAGTGGCGTGTGCGCCTGGCGCGCCGCTACCTGCGCCAGGGCCATGCCTTGGCGGAAGCCGCGCAGCTCGCCGGCTTTGCCGATCAAAGCCATCTGACCCGCGCCTTCCTGCGCCAGTTCGGCATCACGCCGGGGCGCTATCGCGACGCGCTGCGCTGAGCCGCGCAATTTTCTTCAAGACCGCCCGCGCTGCCTTTGCGATGGTCGCGCCTCCCTCATTCTAAGGAGAGGCTGCATGAGCATCGCCTTCCTGCTCACGTCGTTGCTGGTGGTGGCATCGCCCGGCACCGGCGTGCTCTATACGGTGTCGACCGGATTGTCGCGCGGCACGCGGGCCAGCCTGCTGGCGGCGCTCGGATGCACGCTGGGCATCGTGCCGCATATGGCGGCCGCGGTATGCGGCCTGGCGGCGGTGTTCAACGCCAGCGCCCTGGCCTTCGAACTGCTCAAGTATGCCGGCGCGGCTTATCTGCTCTATATGGCCTGGCGCACGTGGCGGGATCGCAGTGCGCTCGATCCTGACGCTGCGGCAGCAGCGCGCTCGCCGTTGCGCATCGTGGCCTCAGCGGTCCTGCTGAACCTGCTCAACCCGAAGCTGCCGATTTTCTTCCTGGCCTTCCTGCCGCAGTTCATTGCCAGGGACGATCCATCGCCGGTCGCCAGCCTGCTGCAACTCGGTGGCGTGTTCATGCTGATGACCCTGATCGTGTTCGCGATCTATGGCGCGTTCGCCTCCTTCATGCGGACACATGTGCTTGCGCGCCCGCGGGTGACGACGTGGTTGCGCCGCGTGTTTGCCTTGGGTTTCGCCGGCCTCGGATTGAAGCTGGCGCTTGCCACTACCCGGACGTAATCGAGCGAAAGACACGCTTCGCGGAATGTGTGAGCGCGTCGACAGCAAGGCCGCCTGGCTCGACATATACAATGTGTATAGTCATTTTGACTCGGGCTTCACCAAGCCCGCGGGGGCCATCCATACCGCTCATATCGCCTTGCATGTCACAGGCAAGGCAGCTGTCTCGTCCAGTCGTCAGTTTCGCGGCAGCCGCTTGCCGCGAAGCGCCGTGCATCCGTGGTCGGAAGTCTTGATCCAAGGCCGGCAGTGCGCCGCGCCGTGTTCCCACGTTGAAGTTCACAAGGAATCAGCCATGCATTCAGCGCGTACCGTTGTCTGTTCCCAGTTGTTCGCCGCCTTCCTGCTGACGCAACTACCCGCCGCGGCCCATGCGGCCTCGCCCGGCACCGATCCGCTAAGCCGCTACGCCACTGCCGCCACCGCGCTCACGGCGCGGCCCAACGACGGCTCCGGCTACTGGCCCGACTTCTCGAACACCGGCTATGCCAACACGCCGGCGAATACCGGCGGCCTGGGGCTGGGCGCGTATCCGGGCCACCTCACCGACTACGCCGCGAGCATGAGCGCGAGCAAGCCGATCATCGTCACTTATCCGGATCACAGCGTGATCGCCTTCACCCGCTTCCTGGCTTCGAAAGTAGTGATCTACGGCGACGACCTCACCTTCGTCGGCTGCCTGTTCGAGGGCAAGAGCCCGAACGACAACCTGGTGCAGCTGTATGCGGCGAGCAGCGTCACCTTCCGTTATTCGACCTTCAAGCCCAGCGCCTATGCGCTGCCGCCGGGCAACGACGGCACGGTGTCCTCGTCGCACACCACGCCCGGCACGCCGTTCAAGCAGTCCTGGCAGCTGGTCACCACCATGAACGAAGCGGTGGCGACGATGGATCACAACGATATCTGGGGCAATGCGGGCCTGGAGATGACCACGGGCTTTCCGGACCGCCCGTCGACGTGGACCAACAACTACATCCACGACGCGGCCGACACTTCGCACAACGTCTACCACCACGACGGCATCGGGCCGCAGAGCGAAGGCGACGGCGGGCCGATGATCATCGACCACAACACCATCGCCTCGCTGGGCAATACCAATGCGCTGGCGTTGCAGGGCGATGGCGTCTACGACCGCATCAGCTTCACCAACAACTACGTGTCGGGCTATGGCTATGCGCTGAGCTTCGGCGTGAAGAACAACGCCACCAACCTGACGGTGACCGGCAATGTGTTCTCGGCGGAGCTGAAGGAACTGTGGGGCCCGGTGTACGGCGGCCTGTGGGGCGGCACGGCGCAGGGATCGGTATGGCGCAACAACGTCTACCAGGCGCGGCTCGGCGACGGCAATACCAACCTGTCGCCCGCTGACAACGGCCGCTACTGGTGGCCCACCGACGATGTGAGCCACGCGGAAGACTACGCGGATTGAAACGCAGGGGCCGCGAGGGTGTTCGAAGACACCCTCGCGGTCGGCGCTAAGCGTCGGCGCCGATCGTTTCGACGGGGCAGGTCGCTGCACCTGGCGTCGTCCACGGCTGGCGCAGGATGTCCCTGGCGGCGCGCCATGCGGCATCCCTGCGCAGGCCCAGCTCCATGACATCCGGCGGCGCGGCGCAGTCCGGGCGCACGCCGCGGTCGTGCGGCAGGCCGGGCCAGGCAAAGCGGAATTGCAGCAGCGGTATGCGCAGGCTCATGCCGCTGTTGGGCAGGTCCAGCGACCAGCGGTAGCCGCTGGTATTGCCTTCATGGGTTCCGCTCACCTCTTCGCCGACGAAGACGGCGCGCCGCACGTGGAACAGCATCGAGGCCAGTTCGGCGCCGCCGGAGAAGGTATTACCGCCGGCCAGCACGACCAGGCGGCCGCGATACACCGGCGATGCGCGCTGCCAGCGGGTCATCAGGCCTTCCGGCGGAAGATTGCGCCGGGTCAGCCGGCCATTCGGCAGGCGGCGCTGCGTTTTCAATTCGTCGCCGTCGAAGACTTCCACCTCGTACGGCCTGCCGCTGGCATCGTCGACCGCGATGCGGCGTCCGCGCGCCTCCACCGCCGCGTATTTATGCAGCGGCTGCTCCACCAGGTACGAGAACAGAATGCTTTCGTTGGGTTCGGAACCGCCGCCGTTGTCGCGCAGGTCGAGGATCAGGTTGGCGGCGCCGTGCCGGTGCAGCTCGTCGAACAGCCGCTGCATGGTGGCGGCGAAGTCGGCGCCCGCCGCGCGGTATCTCTTGTTGCTGAAGGTCGGGACATCGAGATACGCGGTGCTGGCATCCAGCCATTCGAGCGTGGCCACGTCTGGCGTGGCGGCCGATGCGCGTTCCTTGCGCAAGGCGGGAGCGACTCCGGCGACGTCACGCTCCACCAGCTTGCCGTCCGCCGTGCGCAGGACCAGGTGGAAGTTCGCGCGCGAGCCGGTCATGCGGTACAGCAGCTCGCCATAGCCCTTGCCCGAGGCTTCGCGCAGGATGCCGGTGCGAATGATGCCGTCGCGTGTAGCGGCGAACATCAGTTCGTCGGCGAGCGCCTGCGCGTCCTTCCCGTCGATGGACACGATGGCGGTGCCTTGCGGTATGTCGCCGGCCTCGCCGTAGCCGTCGATGACGTAGGCGCCGCGTTCGGTCCAGTGCACGGCGAGCGGCAGCAGCAGGGCCGTGTCCCGCTCGTGCTGTTTCATCGCGGCGCTGGGCGCGAGGCTCATATGGCCTTCGCCGATCCGCGCCAGCAGAGGCATCAGGATGCGCCACAGTTCTTCGCCGCTCGAAACGGTGCCGATCCTGGCGCGCGCGGCGGCTTTGGCTCTCTGCCAGTCCGCGCGCGATTGATGCCAGTAGAGGTCGGGCAGGGCGGCTTCGAGCGCGGACAGGGCCAGCTCCAGGTCTTCGCTGGTCTGGGCCGGCGTCAATGCCGTGGATGCCGCCGGCCCGGGTTCCGCCGCCGTGGCGGGGGTGGCGCCGCCGGTGGGCGACGCCATGATGGCCAGGGCCAGCGCAAGCCCGCGCATGCGGCGCCGCATCGATGCCACTCAGAGATGCTCGCCCGCCAGCGCGCGCTGCAGGAGCTCGTAGCGCGCCGCATCGCGGTCGACGTGCGTGCGCGTGTCCGCGCCGATGGTCTGGCGCAGCAGGCCGCCGTCCTTGTCCGCCGCGGCCGGCCAGTGCGGCAGGCCGGGGCCATTGGGCGTGCCGGTCTTGATGAACTGCGCCCAATACGCCTGCATGGTTTCGGAGACCTGGCGATCGGTCTGCGTCCACGCATACACGGCGTTGCCCGGCAGGTTGCCCAGCGCGTATTCGATCTCGCCGCTGTGCACCGCGCCGGCATCCGGGCCGGCGCTGCCATCGCGCTTGGCCGGGCGTGCCTGGTTGAAGAAGTAATAGAACACTGGCGCCTGACCGGTCTGGCGATGGGCGCGCATCCACGCCCAGGTCGAGTAGGCGATGAACCGGTCGCCCGCGAGCGCGGTGCCGCTGGCCTTGATCTGCGCCTCGTTGGTGCCGGGATAGAGCTTGAGCGCGGCATCGGCGTGTTCGCCCAGCTGCTTCTGTACCGCGGCGCGGTAATGGGCCGGATCCGGCGTGGCCTTGTCGAGCAGGTTGACGTAGCTGCCTTCCTGCGAGTTGGCGCCGAGCAGCAGCGGGATATGCGCCTGTTCACCGGCCGCATAGATAGCCGTGGGCGAGCGCGGGAAGAAATAGCCGTCGATGGTCGGGCCGAATTCCGGCACGTCTTTCTGGCCGGCGGCATCCAGCAGTGACTGTGCGCTGGCTTTGCGCAACTGCTGCAGCGAGCTTGCGTTCACGCGCCGCGCGAACGCACTGCCTTCCTGCAGCGTCTGCGCCAGCGGGCGCGGTTCGAGATTGCCGAGCACGGAACCGCTTTCGCCGATCGCGCCGCGCATCAGGCCTTTCGACAAGGGCGACGCCATCAGCGCCGACACCGACATGGAGCCGGCCGACTCGCCGCCGATGGTGACCTGGTCCGGATCGCCGCCGAACGCGGCGATGTTCTGCTTCACCCAGGCCAGCGCCGCGGCCTGGTCGAGCAGGCCGTAGTTGCCGGCGGCATGCTGCGGCGACTCGGCGGCCAGCTCCGGCGTGGCGAGAAAGCCGAAGACGTCCAGGCGGTAGTTCACCGTGACGGTCACGATGCCGCGTTGGGCCAGGGCGGCGCCGTCGTAGCGAAGTTCCGAGCCATCGCCGCCGACGAAGCCGCCGCCGTAGAAGTACACCAGCACCGGCAGCTTCTTGCCGGCGCCGTTCGCGGGCGCCCACACATTGAGGTACAGGCAGTCCTCGCTCATGCCGTCGGAGCGGAACACCATGTCGCTGAAGATCGGGCGCTGCATGCAGCGCGGGCCGAAGCGGTCGGCCTTGCGCAGGTCCTTCCATGCCAGCGCCGGCTGCGGCGGCTTCCAGCGCAGCGGGCCGACGGGCGGCGCGGCGTAGGGAATGCCCTTGAACTCGTTCAGGCCGGTTTTCGCGTCGTGGATGCCGGCAAGGCGGCCGGTGGCAACGGTCGCCGCCGGCGGCGCATCCGCGGCAAGCAGCGGCGAGCAGGCCATGGCAAAGGAGATGGCGAGAGTAAGCGCAAGGCCACGGCGGCGCTTCAGCGAGTAAGCATCGGGCATGTTCGAACCCCTCAGTGGGAAAGGCGAGGCGCCCGATCATCGCGCATCGCCGGCATCTGACGAAGCCCAAGGCTTATCAGATATCGGCCATGCCGTCTTATGTTTTTTCCGCCGGGGCGAGCGCAGGGCGCTCAGGCCGCCGAATTGACCAGTCCGCCGCTGCTGCTGCCGCTCTCGGCCATGATCGCCGCGGCGAGTCTGGCCACCGTCTCGGCGATCTGCCCCATGGTGGTGGACACGGCGGACTGCAGCGCGGCGATGCGCGGCGCATTGGCCGGATCGTTGTCCTTGTCGCGGGCGACGGCCGCGCGCAGCTGGCGCTCCTGCTGCGCGAGCTGCTTCTGCAGGCGTTCGAGCTGCTTGCGCAGCGTCTGCACCGTGATGCTGCCGCTGTCCGAATCGCTGCTGTTCTTGGCGGCCGACGGGCGCGTGCCGGAGGTCGCGGCGCTGAGCGTGGCGGTGACGGAATGGCTCTTCGGCGAGTTGCCGGCCTGCGCCGTGCCGGCGCCGCCGGGTTTGACGGGGAACGGCGCGATCGCACCGGACAAACTGAAACTGACGTTCACTCGGGTTCCTGCTCAGGCTACGCAGTCTGCATCGGCCGATGCGCGGCGGACTTGAGTGCCGCCACGAACGGGCGGCGCGCATCCTTGCGCACGAGCGGTTGCACGGCCAGGCGAAACTACATTCAATTATTATTGTAATGTATTGATTTACAGATTAAAAATCTCCGGGCATTACATGCCGGCCGGCGGCTCCCACAGCTCCACCTTGTTGCCCTCGGGATCGACGATCCAGCCGAACTTGCCGTAGTCCGACTCGTCCACCTTGTCCTCGACCTGCACGCCTTCGGCGCGCAGCGCGGCCAGCAGCGCATGCAGGTCGTCGACGCGGTAATTGATCATGAAAGAGGACTGGCTCGGGGCGAAGTGATCGGTGTCCGCGGCGAACAGGCTCCACGCCGTGGTGCCGCCGCCGTCGGGATTGTCCGGCCCCTTCCAGCGGAAGGCGGCGCCGCCCCAGGCCTGCACGTCGATGCCCAGATGGGTCTTGTACCAGGCGCCGAGCGCCTTGGGATCCTTGGCTTTGAAGAAGATGCCGCCGATGCCGGTGACTCGCTTCATGGCTTGCTCCAGTGCAGTGGGACAGTGGCGCGGACGGGCGCGCGTCGATGTCTGCCTGGGCAGGCGCCGCGGCAAAACGCAGCGACAATAGCGCCGCCGCTCCCCGCCCCGCAATGAGGCGGGGAGAGCGGCGCGCGTTTACGGCGGCATCGTGCGCCACAGGTCGCTCACCACCAGCAGCGGCTGGCGCGCGGCGGTGGTGGCGAACAAAGTGAGCGTGTAGTTGAGCTGCGCATCGCCCTTGCGGGTCGGGTCCTCGATGGCCAGCCATTCGTCGATCATGCCGGCGAACGGCGCCACGAAGGCAGGCGCCGGCGTCGGCGTCACCGGCGTATCCATCGGCGGCACCATGCTGATCGGCAGCACGGTGCGCGGCACGCCGGGGATCACGCGGTACGAATAGGCGCCCGTCATGGCCGCGCTGGTATCGATGGTGCCGTTGCCGCCGGTGAACAGTGCTGCATAGAACGCGCCCAGCACTTCGCCCACGCCTGCCGTGGGCGGCGCCACGCCGTCGAGCGGGAAGCTGGTGTACTCCAGCCGCGGCACCAGCGGGTTGGCGAATTTCACCGTCGGCGTCTGGAACACGAAGTCTTCGCGGGTCTTGATGCGCGCGGCGTCGGCGATCGGCGTGAGGATGCGGTTGCGCTCCACCAGCAGGGACGACCAGGCATGCTGGTGCATCAGCACGTTGAGTCCCTCCATGGCTACGCTGCGCGTGGCGATCGCCCTGGCCTCGTCGAAGGACAGGTAATTGCCCTCGCCATCGCGATAGCGGTAGGCGATCGCCACATTGGCGGGCGGCGGCGAGACCGGTTCGGCTTCGTAGGTTTCCGGCGCGATCTCGATCCACGGCGCGGGCAGCACGATCGAGCCGTTGGAGATGGTGCCGGCCGCCGCGTTCCAGGTGGCGGCGACGCTGTTGATCTGCAGGTCGAGAATCTCGCTGATCGCCTCGTCCTGGCCGGTGCGGTCCAGCCGCGTGTTCATGGTGATTTCGATTCGCGCCGGCGCCTCCACCAGCAGCATGGCCTGCGCATTCGGCGCGCCGGCCGCATGCGCGGCGGCCACGGCGCTGACCTGTTGCTGGAAGGCTTGCACCGCGCGCTGCGCCAGCTCCACCGTCGCTTCGTCGGCGGTGCCGGCGCCGATCGCCGGCAGGCTCAGCGCCATGTCGGCCGATACCGCCGGATAGCTGGACACGAACTGCGCCAGCGCGGTGAACAGGTCCGGTGCGTTGGCGCGCGGCGCGAACAGGTTGTCGATCGGCGCATTGAGCTCGATGGTCACGCACACCAGGTCCTGCGCCGCCTGTTCGCCCGCATAGCTGAAGCGGTAGGTCCACAGCGGCAGCTGGTCGGCGCTGGCCGGCTCGTCGTGCAGCTTGTCGCCGGTTTGCAGCGTCATGCTGGGCGGCACCGGCAGGGCGCGATTGACCACCGGCACGTTCGAGGTGCTGGCGCCCAGCGTGGTGTCGATCGGGCCGCTGACGAAGGCCAGCCACTGGCTCTGCAGATAGCCGTCGATACCCGGCACCGCGCTGCGGCCGAATTCCATATGGCTGATCTGGTAGTGCAGGTCCAGCGGGATATAGGCCTGGCCGCTCACGTTCTTGGTGGTCAGCCCGAAGGCCAGCCGCGGTGCATAGGTATTGCCGTCCACCGTGGTCGGACCCAGCGGCAGCCGCGCGGGCGACAGGCTGTAATTCTCGTTGGCGGAGTTCGCCGCCAGCGTGGCGCGCGGCTGGCCGTACAGCCGCGGCGGCAGGTCGCCGCTGCCGCCGGTGACGTTGTCCAGCCCGAACACCAGGGTGGCGCCGGCCGCATAGGCCGGCCCGAGCTGCGCCAGCAGCTGCTGGCGCAGCGTGGTCTGCGCGGCCCACAGCGAGGAGCTGTCGTCCGCGCTGGTGGACAGGATCGGCGCCACGCTCGCGCTGATCGAATCGGCCAGCGACTGCTTGGCCGCCAGCACCTTGCCCAGATAACCGTCGATCAGGGGATCGTCGGCGCCGAGCAAGGCATCCAGCACATAGACCGACGTGGACGTCGGCCCGGACAGGAAGGTGTCGATGGCATCGAGCACGGTCTGGAACCACAGGTTCTGGTCCACGCCGGTGAACGCCGAGGTGATGCTGTCGCCGCCGGGGTACTGGGTGAGCGTGGCCGAGCGGTTGACCAGCGCGCGCGCGATCGGCCGCGGCGCGTAATAGCTCGAGGCATCGCCGATCTTGTAGCCGATGCCGCCCGCGCCGAAGCGCACCGCCCACAACTGGCGGCTGTTGGCGTTGCCGGCATCGCTCTGCGCGCGCAGGCCTTCGCCGACGCGCAGGCGCCAGGTCCTGTCCTGGAACACGGTTTCGAAGCGCTTGGCGAAGTCGGTATAGGCGATGCTCTCGCCGCCGTCCGGCTTGGGCAGCACCGGGCAATCCACGCTGAGGCCGCCGGGCAGGGTGGCGACTTCCGGATCGACCAGCAGCGGCTGGCGGGTCAGGCTCAGGCTGAGATCGAGTTCGATCAGGTCGCCGGCCGCCAGCGCCGCGGGATCCACTGCCACGCTCAGCTTGGCCTTCGGCGCGGCCGGCAGCGGCGCGCTGCCGACCAGGGCGGCCAGATACGCCGCGCAGGCGGCGACGAAGCCGCGGATCACGCCAGCTTCGCTGTCGCTCAGCGTGCGCAGCGGCTGGGCCAGCAGCGAATTGGCGAGCTGTATGCTCACCGCGTTGCCGTCGATGTTCGGCACGTTCTTTTTGCTGTAGTCCTGGTGCAGCTGGTAGTAGACGAGCTGATACAGCGCCAGATCGCGCCGCGCCTGGTCGAGCTGGCCGGTGTAGTTCTGCACGCTGAGCTGCAGCTCGATCTCCAGCATCGCGCTGCCGGCATCGCCGGAGTAGTTGTAGTACAGCAGCGCCTGCGGCCAGCCCGAGGGATTGACCAGGGTGTCGCGGTAGCGCACCGCCACCGCTTCGCCATTGATGGCGCCGGTATAGCCCGGCGGCACCTTGGTGAAGGGCGTGATCGTGGTATTGCCGAACAGGTCCTGCCACTGCAGCGCGATCTGCGCCGGCGTGCCGACGCCGACATACGGATTGTCGGCGGCCGGCGCATACGGCGCATCGATCGCCGGATTGACCTTGGCGAAGGTGCCCAGGCCGAGCATCTGCCGATAACGGAAATCCTCCTCCAGCGCTGCCGCGAGCCGGTCGCGCCGGTGTGCCGCTGCACGCAGCGGATGCGCCGGCGTCGCGCCCGCGGCATCGGCCTGCGGGCCGAACGGCAGGCCGAGCG
The DNA here is from genome assembly GCF_018599165.1 of Dyella sp. LX-66. Lineage (NCBI taxonomy): Bacteria > Pseudomonadati > Pseudomonadota > Gammaproteobacteria > Lysobacterales > Rhodanobacteraceae > Dyella > Dyella sp. LX-66. The sequence continues at coordinate 174,444 of NZ_JAHFVJ010000004.1, read as the reverse complement.
GACTGGCGGTGAAGTAGGCATTGGCGGCAAAGCCGGCCGACAGCGTGTTGTACAGCGCGTACATCGAGGCGCGCGCGAAGGTCTCCTTGTCGCCCGGCGTGGGGTTGACCGGCAGCGAGGGCTGGCCGAGGTTGGCGCGTTCCAGCGCGATGCCGAGATTGGCCGGCCCGATCGTGCTGCGCGGTTCCAGCGCCTGCGTATCGAGATTCAGCACGGTGCCGGCCATGAGCAGCCGGGGCACGGCGGCGATCAGCACCGCCAGCGCGTCGAGCGAGAGGCCGTAGTAGTTCGCGATCGAGCCCAGGGTCTGGCCGGGCTTGGCGTTAGCGGCAACCACATATTCCACCGCCGGGATAAAGAACACCGCGCCCAGCGCCACCGCGACGCCGGGATTGAGCTTGACGATGTCCGCCGCGGTGATCGGCGTGGCGGCGCCTTGCGAGTAATAGGTGGCGAGCGTCTCCAGTGTCGTCGCCGGATTCGCCACGTCGGCGGGGCCGAGCTGGCGCTGGATGCCGGCGATGGTGAGCTGCGTACTGGCGGTGACCACGGCGCTTGGATTGCCGCTGGCGATGCGGCCCGGCGAGATGCCGTAAGTCGCGGCGAGCATCGCCAGCGACGCCTGGCCATCCAGCGGCTTGCTGGTGGTGTTGGCGGTCTGCGCCACCAGTTCGACGATGTCGCGCTGGCGGTCGATGTCGTCGGTGGTGACGAAGCCGTTGACGAAGTCCAGCGGGGTGTCGCCGATCGACGCGCCGCCCTTGGCGGCGAGCGTAAACACGAAGCTCAGCGTGGCCGTGCCGTTGGCGTCGAACAGCGAGGCGGGCAGGCCGGCGTCGCCGTCGAGCACGCGGTAATACAGGAAATAGCCGCCGCTGCGCACCACCGACAGCTCCCACAGCAGGCGCGCCAGCTCGGACGGCGAGTTGGCGATGCCGTGCGGCGCTTCGATCTCGCCCAGCCGCGCGGCCTGCAAGGTCGCCATCGGATTGGCTTCGGTGGAGAGATTGGTCTGGGTGATGAAGGACAGGAATTCCGCGGCGCCCAGCGAGACCAGCTCCACCGCATCGCCGGAACCCGCCGCGGCACCCGTGGCCTGGCTGTAGAGCAGCGACACGCCCGAGGTCAGCGAAGGGCCGAGCGCGGCCATCGCGCGCATCATGCCGGCCAGTTGCGCGCCGACTTCGCTGGCCGGCGCCACCAGTTCGTAGACATTCGGCAGCGACGCCGCCAGCGCGGGGCCGGATGGCACCGAGCCTTCGCCCTGCGGCTGCGCATCGGCCAGCGACTGCGCCGGCATGCGCTTGATCTGTACGTCGACGCGGGTAGCCCAGGCAAAGGCGGTGAGCGGCGTGACCGTGCTTTCCGCGCCGGAGGCCGAATTGACCACGCGCGAAGGCAGGTAGCGCGGCATGCGCTGCATCAGTTCCGTCAGCGTCGGGAACACCGGCGCCAGCGCGGCCTGGCGCGCCGCCGTCTCGGCGACGAAGCCGCCGGGCAGCGACCACCAGGTGGGTTGCGCCAGCGGGTTGCCCGGACCCTGGCCGCGGTCGGTGAGCAGGCCCAGCGCGGTGCGATCGGAGGTGGACCACAGCGCGGGGTTGCCCAGCGACACCGCACGCGGCGCCGTGTCGGCCAGCGGCAGGGCTTCGAAGCCCGGCGCCGGCTGGAAGGCGCCCGTCTTGGCCCAGCTCACCACGATATCGAGCAGGTTCCAGGCCGAGCTCAGTTCGACCTCGGCGTCCTTGCCGGGCGCGCCATTGAAATGCACGAAGGTCAGCGGTACCTCGTGCGACGCGTCGGCGCGCAACACCTGGATCTTGTAATTGCCGTCGCTGAGCTTGGCCGGCACCGGGAACTGCTGGCCGGTGAGCTGGTACAGGCCATAGGCGGACTGGCCGCTCAGATACAGGAAATACTGCGACAGGCTCAGCCCCGCGCCGGTGGGCAGGCGCAGGCCGAACATCAGGAAGCGCGAGACCATGCCGGCGGTCATCGCCACCTGGTCGGTGGCCTGGATCGCGGTCCACAGATCCGCGGCCGGCAGCATGCTGAGGTTGGCCAGCGACAACGCACCGCCGTTGGCGTCGAGCGAGAACAGGCCGGCCACCTGCAGGTTGCTGTCGGCCAGCACCGGCACGGTGGTGGCGAACTGGGTGGCGATGCTGGCCAGCGTGTCGCCTTCAGCGCAGGTGTAGGCGAACGACGGGATCGCCAATGCTGCGGCGGGTGCGAGCAGGTCGCTCGCGTCGAGCAGGTTGGCTTGCGTCGACAGCGCATCGAGCGTGATGCGCAGCGTCCTGGCGATGGCCGCGAAGGAGTCGCCGGGCGTGGTGGTGTAGTCGACGGTCTGGTTGTCCGCGTCCGTCAGCTTCAGCGGCACGCCGATGCGCAGCACGCGCGCGTCGCCGTTGCCGGTCACCAGCGATGCGGCCGGCGTGGTCCAGCGCGCCGGGTTGGCCGCGTCGGAGTAGCGCGTGGCGACCGAGCGCAGCGTGTCGCTGGCCTGGATGGTGCTGCTCAGCCCCGCCAGCGTGAGCCGCGTGGACGCGTTCAGCGGATGGTCCTGGTTCGGCAGGGCCACGTCCTCGGGCAGCAGGTCGTTGCCGCGCTGGTTGGCCCAGTCGATGATCCAGCCGATCGAATCCGGCGAGGCGCTGCTGTTGCTCAGCTTGTAGACGTAGGCGTCCAGCGCGTCGAGAGCGGCCTGCAGCAGCTGGCGGCCGACGATGGAGAAGGTGTCGCCGAACACCAGCGAGGCCATCGACTCCGGCGTGTCCGCCGTGAGCGTGGCGCGCAGCGCCGACTGTTCCTCGCCGATCTGCACGGCGACCTTGGCGAACGTCTCGGACACCTGCCGCCGGTACGTCGGCGTGGCGGTGGCATAGGTTTCGAACGCGATCGGCTTGCTGCCGCTGCCGCCGTCCGGGTCGGGCACGCTCAGGGACAGGCCGTCGAACACCGGGAACAGCATGGCGCCGGCGGCGAGCGCGTCCCGCGTCTGCTGGGTGCTGGCCTGGGTGGTGGCGATGTCGAACGTGAAGTGGTCGGCGAGGAAGCCGAGCAGGTCCTTGGTGCTGAGCGCCGGATCGTCCAGGTCGGCGATGCGCGCAATGAAGGTCTCGAGATCTGCGCGGCTGAGCTTCGCCGGATCGCCGCCGAGCGCGTCGATCAGCCAGGGGAAGTAGGCGTTGCACAACAGGTCGAACGAGGTCTGGCCGGTGGCCGCGCCGTCGATGGTGGGCGCATCCATCGCGAACAGGAACACGAAGGCGCCTTGCTGGGTCGACGGATCGGTGGCCTTCTCCGCGGCCAGCACGGTGTACTGCGGCGCGGTGACCACGTGCAGCGTCGGCTTGTCCGCCGCGGCGGCCAGATGCGCGGCCAGGCGGCGCGGCTGCGGCCGCAGCTGCTTGGCGCGGGCGCGGATGGCGGCGGGGCCTTCGGTGAGCAGCTGGCGCCGGCGGGCATGCGCGGCGGCGGTGAGCCTGGGGCTGTCCCAGGGCGCCTTGCTGTCGGAGCCGATCACGAAGCTGGCCGTGACCGTCATGGCAAACGACAGCGAGATCGAGATGGAGAACAGGCCGAGGTTGATCTTCACCTTCAGGCTGATGTCCACGCGCGCGGTGGCGATCAGCGGAATGGCGCGGTACGACTCGTAGGTGATCTTCAGCGACAAGGTGATGTTGACGTTGACCGAGGCCTGGATGATCGCGAAATCGACCTTGCCGTAGAGCAGGCCGATGATGCCGACCGTGCCGCTGATCTTGAAGTAGTACTCGTCCTGCAGGCTGCCGGAGCCGGCCTGCATCAGTTCGCGGCTGGCGGACTGCGCCGGCTTGTACGGATGCCAGGCCGCGATCACGCCTTCGATGATGCCGAACACGGTGAGCGCGAAGCCCGCCTGCAGCGGACCCTTGACGAAGTTGTAGCCCAGGCCCAGCTGCAAACCTAAGCCGAACACGATCACCGGATTGAAGGTGCCCAGGTCCGTGCGCGGCACCTGCGTGGCGGTGGCGCCGCTGAGCTTGCCGAAGTACAGGCCGCCGGAGCCGAGCACCGGCACGCCGTAGACGATGGCGGAGATGGAGAACGAGCGGCGGAAATCCAGGTTGTACGGGAAGCCGATGTCGATCAGGAAATCGCCGTTGGTATAGACCTGGATGCCGATCTGCGGCAGCACCACCGACACCGCGCCGAAATTGAGGTTGCGGATCGAATCGGGGAAGGTGAACTCCAGCTGGAACAGGCCGATGTCGTCGGTGATCTTCTTGTAGATGATGTCCACCACCAGGCCGGCCAGGCCGCCGGCGCGCGGGCCGGCCAGCGCCAGGCGCAGTCCGTAGAGGTTCGGATCGTTGAACACCACCTTGACGTCGACCGTCCACACGCCAGCGATCTTCAGCACGCCCATATGGCCGGCGATCAGCCAGTGGTTGGCCGGGTCGTAATACGGGATGCCCTTGCTCGTGCCTTCGTTCGCGGTGGGATTGACCGGGTTCTGCTTGGCGATGGTGTTGGGCACGCCTTCGAGCGCGAGGATCGCCTCCTGCGTGGTGGCGAAGCCCTGGTAGCCGGTGATGCCGATGCGCTGGCCCAGCGCCAGCAGATACAGCTTGAAGTATTCCTGGCCCGCGCCCGGCACCGACGGCATGTTCTGCACGTCCTGGCCCTTGGCCGGATCGAGCAGGTCGCCCATGGTGCCTTGCAGCGGCGAAGGCACGGTGCCGTCGATCGCCAGCGTGACCTTGCCGTCGGTGTCGCGGCGGAAGATCAGGCTCTTGATCACGATAAAGCCGAGATTGAGCGGGCTGGACAGCGTGTACGCGGCCGACAGGCGGTTCTTCACTCCGGACTTCAGCGACACGATCAGGCTCAGGCCATCGAGCGAGATCTGGTTGAGCAGGTCCCACGGCGAGGCGAGCGTGAAGTAGGGGTCGCCGAGCGTGCGCACCAGCGCCTGGATCAAGGTGCCGACGGTCCAGCCCTTCAGTGAGAAGGTGATCTGCTCCTTGCCGGTTTCGTAGGTGGCGCGGAAGCCTTCCCACTCCAGGTACAAGGTGTCGTTCGGGCCTTCCGCGGTGGGCTGGAACTGGTAGCCCATCTTCAGTTCGAGATTGATCGCGGTATACACCCAGGTGCCTTCGGCCAGGCCGGAGAACTGCTGGCTGGCCGGCTTGGCGCCGTCGTAGGCGATCATCAGGTGCGCGGGGTTGATGCCCACCCTTTGTTCGCCCAGGTCGAACAGCCAGGAGAAGGTGGTGTCGATGGTGTACGTGGTCGGCGGCTTGCCGCCTTTGCTGGCCAGCTTGGCATCGATGACGAAGGTTTTCAGTTCCACGTCGCCAGGCAGGAAGTCGGGAAAGTCGTAGCTGCCGTAGGGGTCGAAGAACTGCCGGATCACCGCGTTGATCTTGACCGACTCGGCCAGCTGCGCCTTGAGCGCCCAGCTGGCCGGCGTGCTGAAGCCGTCGTAGGCGAGCAGGACATTGGCGCCCACCGGTCCCACCGACAGCGTGCCGCCGATGCTGGCCTGCCACTGCGTCTGGTCGCCGTTGGCGTTCTGCGTGTCGCCCTGGGTCGGCGTCATCGCGGCCAGGTCGATGCGGCCGTCGGAGATGGCCAGGATGGGTTTCCCGCCGACTTCCAGGAAGCTCACCTCGACGTCGAAGCCGCTGCCGAAGGTGAAGCTGCGCTCGGGATAATCGACCGTGGCGGTGATGTCCGACACGCTGGCATTGACGCCGTCGGGCAGGGTGATCGAGCCGCCCGACAGCACGTCGACGAAGTCGCGCAGCGAGGCAGTGCCGGCGAAGCCCGCGGCGAACTGCAGGTCGGAGCCGAAGCTGACGGTGAACAGGCCGTCGGTGCCGGGCTTCTTGCCCTTGAAGATCGCCGGCGCCAGGGTGAACTGGGTGGAGAACTGAAACGCCTGCTGGCGGGTGGCCGCATTGAACGGATCGATCAGCGACCAGTCCAGCGCGAACGAGGTAAAGGTGAAATCCAGGCCCGGCGGCGCGTCGGGCAGCGGCGTCCAGTGCATGCCGGGCACGCTGCCGATCTGCAGGCCGATGCGCGAGAGCGCGGGCGGCGAGCCGACGATGCCGGCCAGCGCCAGCCCGCGCAGGCTCACCGAAGTCATGAACTGCTGCAGCACCGGCGGCACCGAAGACAGATAGCTGCGGCCGCCGCTCTGCGCGCCGCCGGCCAGCGCCAGCATGGTGGAAGGTGTGAGCTGCGGGCCGTTGGAATCCGCCAGCGCGCGCAGCGACATGTCGAACGGCACGCGGCCGTCGGCCTGCTGCGGCAGCGCCACTTCGAGCAGGAAGGCGGAGCTGGCGCCGTCCACTTTCAATTCGGTGGAGATCGACAGCTGCGGCGTCTGCTGGGTGTCGGCGATCTGCTTGCCCTGCGCATCCGCCGGCGGCGGGATCTTCAGCGCGATGGCCGGCTTGCTCACCTGCAGGTAGATCAGCGAGAAGCTGCCGTCGCTGACCGAGCCGCGCAGGTCGCCGCTGGGAAACAGCACGCTGGTGTTGTTGTAGGTGGACAGGTCCAGGTCGCCGCGCAGGGTGACCAGCGCCGGTGGCTTGATGATCGGATCGAACAGGGTGAACAGCGGCGTCGCCGAAGCGGGCACGCCGCAGCCGATGGCCGCGCTCTGGCGCGGGCCGTTGGAGCTGAGGAAGGTAAAGGTCGCCGAGCTCACCGGCAGCACCTTGAACTGCCAGCCGGTCATGCGCGGGAACGAGGTGGTCCAGGTCCAGCCGGCCGGCTTGCTCTCGATCGCGATGACCAGGGTGGCGCCGTCGGCGGACAGCGAGAACGTAAGCTTGCCGGTGCCGCTCAGCTGCACGCCGATAAACGGCAGGCTGACACTCTGCACGCTGAAGCTGTCATTGCCGATCGGGCCGACGCTGCCGGGCTTGGCCGAGACCTTGAAGTCCGCGGCGGTCTTCACCTGGAAGGCCTTGGCGAGGTCGGCGTCGTACGAGGCCGGCACCTGCACGGCAGGGTCCGCCATGCCGGCGGTCAGGTAGGCGGCATCGAGCGCGAAGGGCGTACTCGCATCGACGCTGGCCTTGAGGGCCGCCTGCAGGTTCTGGATCGCGGTGCTGGCCATCGAGATTTCCCCTAGACGTCGGTGAACAGCGCAAAGTGGTCACTGGTGCTGACGATGTGGCCGTAGCGTTCCCAGGCCAGCAGCATCGTAGCGTTGCCGGCATCGTAGTCGGCGGCGTCCGGCGCCTGCGGCCACACAAAGGGAATGATCGGCTCGATCTCGGCGGCGACGGCCACGCTGCCCGCCGATGCGCCCGCCGGTACCGGCGTGACGGCCGACAGTGGCGAGGAGACCACCGTGTTCATGATGGTGGTCTGGTAGTCGCGGCTGCCGTCCAGCGGCCATATCAGCACGTTGTCGATCGAATAATAGGCCGCCGACTGATAGCGGTACGGCGGGTAATACGACGCCGTCGAACCATTCGACCACAGGAAGCGCGAGGTCTGCCGGTTGCTCACCAGCGGCGGATCGTCGAGCGGATTGATATGCGTGCCGAAGTAGCCCTTCCATGCCTCCAGCGCGCCGGGTGTCGACGGTGCGCCGGCGGTGGGGCGCAGCAGCTGGCGATAGCTGTTGTCCTTGGTCAGCGGATCGAAGGTGGTGGTGAGCGTGCCGTCGTCCTGCAGCAGGTTGGCGTTGAAGTCGCCGCCGATGATGCGGGTTTCGTGGGTGCCCAGCGCGCCGGACACTTCGAACGCGGTGGACAGGTCGGTGATGTACCTGGCCGCGCCCGGCGCATTCGCCGGTGCATGCACGCCGAACAGGGTGAGGTTGCGCAGCGCGCCGCCGCTGGCCTGCTCGGTGAAGCTGACCATGAAGGGCGGCCGCGCCACGCCGAAGTCCAGATTGGCGCCAGCCGCGCCGCTGGTCAGCACGCGCAGCTGGATGCGCGCGCCCACCGTGTTCTCGGCGGTGGTGCCGTTGCCGTTGTGTAGGGCGCCGGCGGGAATGGTGCGCGCGGTGGTGGTCGGTGGCACCAGGAAGGCGTTGAGGTCCACGTTCTGGCCCAGCCGCTTGTTGGTGCCATAGGCGGCCGCCGGACGCGTGCCCGGCAGCAGCGACGGACCGTCCACGCCGCCGGGCCAGATGTTCGGGCCGGTGAAGTAGCGCTCAGTGGTGCCGGTGGTGCCCCGATAGAACACGGCAATCGCTTCCTGGCCCACGTTGCCGGGCTGGCCGGCAAGCACCAGCGGCGGCACCAGACGCCAACCGGCGCTTCTTACCGTCGGCGCCGTGGTGCGCAGCCAGTTGAGCAGTTCCACCGGTGCGGTGATGCGTTGCGCCATGCGGCTGCCCTTGGTCGATTGCGCCACGGTCTCGACGATCACGATGATGTCGGGGTTGGCCGCTTCGATCACGCGGTACAGCAGATCCTTGCGCGCCGTCGAGGACAGCGCCCAGGTCATGCCGGCATCGGTGTCGGTATCGCTGGAGGCGTTGTAGAAGCGCTTCTCGCCGAAATGCTCGACGTTCCAGAACAGGCAGCGGGTCATGGGCGTTCCTCGCCGGCGGAGATGAGTGCGGCGGATGGCGCCGGCGGCAGCGCGGGCGCCGCCTTCAGATCGTCGGCGACGTAGGCCGCATACCAGCCCAGGCTGCCCGGCCGCCCCGGATCGCCGAACAGGAAGAAGCGGATGGTGGCGCTGGGCGGCAGCTTGGCGATGCCGAAGATCTTCAGCGCGATGTCGTTGAGGCTCAGGCAGTAGTAATGCCGCGGCGGCGGTGGCGGCTGCTGGCCGGTGTCGGGCACTTCCTGGCGCGACAGCGCGATCGCGCCGACCGCGATCTTGAACACCCCTTGCACGCTGAAGAGCCGTGCGCCCGGTGCCGCGCCCGGCAGGCTCAGGCCGATGAACAGCGAGCGCGTGCCGGATCCGGCGGTGGACTTGGGCGACCACGCGATCAGCATGTTCGAACTGAAGCCCGCATTCGAAGCCAGTGCGCCGGGGCCGCCGAGCGTCACTTCGTACACCACGCCGTACCACGGCTCGGCCAGCCGTTCGAGCACCAGCGGCGAGGACACCGGCAGGAAGCCGAGCTGCGCCGGCGTCTGCGCATCGGTGACCTGCACGAAGCTCTTCAGCTGCAGCGAGAAGCCGCGGTACAGGCTGTCATCGCGCGCCTGGCTGGCGGTGGTGTCGTAGGCGAGGTTGGCCGTGTTGAGCACGAACGACACGGCGTTCGGCGTGACGGCGGGGAAGCTCATGTCGATGCTGAGATTGGAAAAGGCCAGGCCGCGGCCCAGCTGCGGCGGTGGCGTGCCGGGCGCGCTGCCGAAGGAAAGCACGTCCAGTAGCGAGCCGTCGGCGGCATCGAGCTGGACGAAATCGAACATGCCCCAGATCAGGAAGCGGCTGGCCACGGTGGCGCCGCCGTCGCGCGGGCCCAGCGTGTTGAACTGCACGCGATTGAAGGCCACCGCGCTCAGTACGTTGCTGTCGGTGGCGAAGATGCTCGGCGTGGTCTGCTCGAACACATAGGCGCCGCTGTCGCCCTGGGCGATATAGCTGCCGGTGAGCACCACCGCGGTTTCCGGCAGTCCTTCGCCGTTGCGGAAGGCCGCCGTCACGCGCGAACTGAACAGGCGGCGGCAGGTGAGCTGGATGCGGCTTTCGAAGCGCGTGAGTGCGCTGTTCTCGAACAGGCTGCGCAGTTGCAGCACGGTAAAGCCGAAATCCGCACTGACGGTGAACGGCACCGGCAGCTCGGGCGAGGCGCCGGCGAGCACGCCCTGCTCATAGGCGAGATTGCTGTAGTCGACCAACCCGAACCAGCTCGACGGCCCCTCCAGGCTGAGCTGTTTGTCCTTCACCTTGACCCGGCTCGCATTGAAACCGAAGTGATGCGAGTTGAAGCGGCTCAGGTCGATGCCCGCGGCCAGGCCCTGGATCTGCGGCGGCAGGTCGCCCGGGGCGAGGTCGGCGGCCAGCACGATCACGCCGTTCCAGTTCGGGTCGGTGACGATCTGCTTGAAGCGCTGGTAGAACGGCGCGGCCGAGCTGTTGCCGTCGGCCAGCGCGATCGCCGCCGCGATGTAGTCCTGCAGCCATTGCGAGAGGCCGGTATAGGCCAGCGCGTCGTTCTCGCGGCAGCTGCCGCCGGCGCGTACGGAGCCGAGGCTGCGCGCGGTGGACGGCGCGCGCCCGGACACCGAGAAGTTCGCTTCCGGCAGCAGCGAGAACACTTCCGGGTCGGTCCAGCGGTTGGGATTGGTGACGCGCTCGGCCAGGCTGCCGGCGCAGTACTTCATGATCATCACGTTCTTGTACGAGGTGGGCGTGGCGCCGCGGCCGACATTCGCCGTCATGGTCCAGCCGGCGATATCGGCGACGTTGGCGAATGCAGCGGGCGGGCGCACGAACGGATCGGGATTGACCGCCACCACGAACAGCTGGTTGGTCTGCAGCGCCTGCTGCACTTCGATGGTCGGTTGCTCGAAGGCGAACGGCAGCAGGCTGCCGTCGTCGCGTTCCGACTGCGCCAGCAGCACCTCCTGGTAGGCGCCGGAGGCCGGGTCGATGGTGACCAGCAGCCCTTGCGGCGTGGTGCTGGTGTCGGTCTTTGCCGCATCCACCCGCAGCGCGGCGGCGCGCAGCTGCCAGGTGGGCGTGGCGCCTTCGTTGATCAGCGTGCGGCGGGTGGGCGCGATGATCTCGCTTTCCATGCCGGTGATCAGGTCCGCGGTAACGCCCGCGCCGGTGCTGACGCCGGCATACGGCACGAGTGGAAAGCTGTGCGCCGGATCGCCGGACACCTCGGCCGACGGCGGCGTGGCGTTGAGCAGGCCCTCGGCGGTGGGCTTGCCGTACAGCGGCGCGCCTTCGGGTTCGGCGTGGTACTGCGCCTGCGGCGTGCCGCCGAGCGTCATCCACGACGTGAGATAGCGCGGATCCAGGCGCGGCTTGACGCAGCCGCTGGAGGGATTGTCCAGGTCCACCGTGGCGAACGGATACACCGGCGCATAACCCGGCTGCGACGGCAACCAGCGCATCGGGTTGCCGTTCGTGGCGCCGCCGACCGCCGGCAGAAAGCTCAGGCGCTCGGAGCCGAACAGGCCGCACAGCAGGTCTTCCTTGCCGTCGGTGCCGCCCGCGACCACGCCGTAGCTGCCGGCGGGCGCGAGATAGGCGACGCAGTTACGGGTAAGGGTATCCACCGGCGAGGCGGAGGCCAGCGCGAGTGCGCCGGCTGCCAGCGGCAGCGCGGTCACGGCCGGATCGCTGCCCAGCGGCAGCAGGTCGAGCGCATGGCCCTGCGCGGTGCGGAACTGGCTGGCCAGCGCGACGGACGGACTCAGGCCGAACGCGGTGCGCAACGCGCCGGCCGCCAAGGCGGCGGCGCCGAGCGTGCGGTTGTACGGATCGCTGGGGTCGACCACGCCGATGGTCGCCAGCTTGTCGGGCAGCTTGCCGAAGATCGGATAGTCCAGCCGCGTATCGGCGCCGCCGCCTTGCGTGGCGCGCACGGCATAGGTGCAGCCGACCGGCAGCATGCTGGCGGCGAAGGCGATGGCCGGCGTGATCTCGGCGGTAAACAGAAAGCCGCCGGCATTGGCGCCGGTGACCGGGATGCGTGCCTCTTGCTGCACGCCCGGGCTGACCACGATGCCGACCGGGCGCTGGCCGCGCTGGAAGCCGATGAACTCCTGTGTGCCGCGCCGGATCGCCAGCACCAGGGTCGCCGCCGCTTCATCGGCGCGGATATACAGATTGCGCAGCACGAAGAAGTTGAGCGTGGAGCCGAGCGAGACATTGAGGTTCGAAGTGAGCTGGTACAGCTTCTGGATCGGGTCCCACATGAAGGCGAAGCCGAATTCGCCGAAGGCGCCGAACACGGTCGGCGCCGAACTGGCCAGCCAGGCCGCGCCGCGCACATTGGGCGCGTTGACGGCGAAGTAGCGCAGCGCGTCCTCGGCGAATTTCTTCGGGTCGCTGTCCAGTGCGGCGGGCCGCGCCGACGCGAACAGATAGCTGCCCCCCTGATTGTCGAAGGCCGCCTTGAAACCGATCGCCGGCGGCAGGCTGCTGCCCTTGAGCACGTAGCCGGACCAGCCGGCCACCTGGTTTCCGGCCGGTATCTCGTACACCGCGCTGCCGCCAACTTGCTGGTACTCCACCGGGCTGGGCATGGTCATTCCTTCGTGGCGGTCGGGGGCGTGGGCGGCGGCGCACTCCAGGTCGCCAGCGCGCCCTGGAAGTGGACGTCCGGGAGATTCGACGAGGCGAAGTGGCCGTCGAGATAGACGGCGCCGTCCTGCAGCGCCGTGGCGATCTGGAAATCCAGCTGCAGGCCGGGATCGATACGTGCATTGCCGACGGTGGCGCCGCGGCCGGCGACGGCGTGGTTGGCGCCTTGCGACAAGGCGATGGTCAGCATGACCTGCTCGCCGCTGACGAAGGTGACCTGGGCCGATTGGGTGTCTTCCTGGACATGCGTGTCGGCGCGTATTTCCGGAGTGATCCATACCGTGCGGTCGAGGGTGCCGGCCAAGGAGCCCTGCAGCGCGGCCGCGCGCGGCGCGGGCACGGCAGCGGCCGGCGGCGCCGGCAGGCAGGCCGGCACCTTGTTGATGCAACCCGCCAGGAGGAGGGCGAGTCCCGCGATCCTCCAGGCGGCTTGCTTGCCCACTTGGCGCTTAGCGCTTCGAAGCCGGCGTGCGGCTCCTGAAGGTGCCGAGGGTCTTGCCGGTCATCACATAGGTGGTGCCGCTGTCGCGGATCTCGCCGTCGAGCACGACGGTGTAGAGGCCGCCGGACTGCGCCAGGTAGGTGACCGTCAGGCCCTTGAGGAAGCGCACCGTGGTGTTGCCGCGGTCGCGGTCGTTGACCGCCACGTCGCTGCCCGAGGACACGGCCGGGCTCCAGTAGGAGATGTTGTTGTCGTACTGGAAGGCCAGCTGGGTGTCGTCGTTGTCGTCGCCGCTGGCGCTGGCGACGCAATTGGAATTGGGCGTCAGCTTGGTATTGACGGTCTGGCCGGCTTCGAAATCGGTGACTTTGACTTGGGCGTTCATGACAGCTCCTGTTGAGTGGTGACGCTTCGGTGGGCCTGTATCCGCGAACTCGAACATGGCCGCCGAAAAGGGTGCGAGCACGTGCGTAGAGTTTTTGGATTCGGTGAAATCAGCCGTTGTCCGCGGCATTAGTTTTTCGGTTATGGAATAAGGGCAAAACATTCCCGTCGCCTCGTTATGAGGCGCCTAATCGAGCATTAATCGCCGATAGCGGGAATACGCTGCCCTGCGGCTATCCGCATGGCAGTTTTGCAGCGCGATGCCGCATTAATGCGGTCCGGCCGCGAGCGTATTCGCGCGCACTGCGGCAACGCCGCCCCGGATGGAGGCGGTCGGCATCGCCTGGCGGCGAAAAACCTGCTCTAGGTCAACGGACTATGCGCGCCGGGCATGGAACATCGGCGCGAAACGAATCGCTGGTATCTATGCATCTTGCCCCCTGTTGCGAACTGACAGACGTACATTCCATGACGAATGGTTCGCAGCCCCAGGCCGCATTCCACCGGCCGGAGACTTGCCTATGCGTAGCTGCAATCGGTCGCTTGCCTGGAGTGATATCCAGGAATGTGGGCGGGGAATGGCCGGTTCCAAAATGCGCGGTTACTTCCCGATCACTCGCCGAACATTGCAGATGGCGCGTGAAGAAAATGAAAATGCTCTGTATGGATAAACCTTAATGTGCGGATTACGTGGGGCTGACTTTATACGCTGCATCTCATATTGCGGTGCGGTTATGGGCATTACCTCATACTGTCATACGGGTTTTTGCGGGTTGCCTATTCTTGATAATCCGCCGCCTGGCCAATCATCGGGTCTCCGTCACGTTGCCCGGCACAGCCTCTTGCGGCCTGGTGGATGCCGCTCGTCCCGCGCAAGGGGCTTTTTGTCACCCGGTGCTTTTCGCGCAGGCGGAGCCGGCGCGATGGTTGGCCTGGTTCACCATGGCTTTGCAGAGGCGGGATACGCATGGCACATCGCTGGTTTGCGATCGGCGGCATGTTCGTGGTGCTTGGGCTGTTGCCGATCGCGGCATCGACCCTGCGAACGCCAGCGGCACCCACGCTGTTTCAGCCCGAGGCCGCTTGGCCGGAGGGTGACGATTCGGCGCCGGCATTCACACCCGACGGCAGGACGGTGTTCTTCGCCCATCGCCATGGCGCCGCCTCCAGCATCATGCAGGCGACACTGCGCGATGGCGCCTGGTCCGCGCCTCAAGTAGCGCCGTTCTCTGGAACCTGGCGCGATATCGAACCGGCGATGGCGCCGGACGGCTCCTATCTGGTGTTTATCTCCAACCGGTCGGCGCAGCAGGGCGGGGCGGTTTTGGACGGCTATTTCGGCGGGCAGGTGCAGCCCGGCCGCGGCGGCAATATCTGGCGCGTGGACCGCAAAGGCGACGGTTGGGGCGAGCCGGTGCGCTTGCCGGACATCGTCAACGCCAGCTCGGCGATTTATTCGCCTGCGCTGGCGCGCGACGGCAGCATCTATTTCAACCAGCCGGATCCGGTGACGCGCAAGAGCCATATCTATCGCGCCCAGGCCCGGCCCGGCGGCTTCGATGCGCCGGTGGCGCTGTCGATCAGCGACGGCACGCATCCGGGCTACGACGTGGCGGTGGCTCCCGATGAATCTTTCCTCGTGTTCTCCGCCAGCCGTGCGCCGGCGGCGAAGGATCAGTCGCTGCTGTTCGCTTCGTTCAAGCGCCACGGCCAGTGGAGCGAACCGCAAGCGCTCGATCCGCGGCTCGAGGGGCTGGAGGCGCGCCTGAGCCCCGATCTGAAGACGCTCTATTTCCAGGCGGATGCCGCCTCCGCGACGGCGACGCATGGCCGGATTTTCCAGGTCCCGCTGCAGGCCTATCTCCGCGCGCATTGATGGGGCACAGGGACGGGCCTGCTTGTATATGCATTTGGATCGTGACAAATTCGGCGGCGATCGATGTCTGAGCCGTCACCGCCGAGGGGCTGCATGGTTATCCTGGACTGGATCCGCAATCAGCTGGCCGATTTCTTCGGCCTGGGCGCCTGGCTGGACGTGATCGCGTCCGGCAACTACCAGAGCCTGCTCACCGTCGACGGCTTCGGCAGGCTGCTGGGTCCGATCATCCCGCTGCTGCTGGTGTTCGAGCTGGTGCGCGGCGTGATCCTACGCCGCACCCGGCGCGAGGATTACCAGGTGCCCTTGCTGGTGATGGTGCTGAACCGCTTTATCGGCAGCTTCCTCACCATCGCCATGGTCGGTTTCTGCATCGGCCTGTTCAACCGCTTCGCGCCGTTCCAGGCGGGCTTGACCTGGTACGGGCTGATTTACGGCTATGTGGTGTGGGAGCTGGCGCATTTCGTCTATCACTTCCTGGCGCACAAGGTGCGGCTGCTGTGGTGCCTGCATTCGACGCACCACGCGCCGGTGGCCATGAACCTGTCGGTGAATTACGCGCATATCTTTCTGGAAGGCCCGTATGCGGACTTCGTGCGCACCAGCATCTGCATGCTGCTGGGGGTGAGCCCGCCGCTGCTGATCCTGATCATGATCATCGACAGCTTCTGGGGACAGCTGATCCACCTGGGCGAGAACGTGCTGCCCAAGGGCAAGCTGGGCCTGCTGCATCGCGTGCTGCTGACGCCCTCGCATCACCGTGTGCACCACGCGCGCAACGTGCTTTACATGGATACGAATTTCTGCAATCTGCTGCCGATCTGGGATCGCGCGTTCGGCACCTACATGGATGCGCGCGACGATATCCAGATCGAATACGGCATCACGCGGCCGGTGAAGCGCTACAGCGTGCTCGACGCCTATCTCGGCGAATTCTGGCTGCTCGGCCGCGACGTGTGGCGCGCCCCCGGCCTGCACAACAAGCTGCTGTACCTGATCATGCCGCCGGGCTGGAGCCACGATGGCGACCACCACACCGCCAAGGTGGCGAAGGCTGCGCTGCTGGCGCAGGAAAGGGGCGAGATGCCCGCGATAAAACCCGCCGCCGCTTCCGCGGATTGATCCAGCGCTTCAGCGAGTCGCTGCCAGCGGCAAGGAAATGGTGAACACGGCACCCGCCGTCGACGCATTGCGCACCTGCAGGCGGCCGCCATGCTGCTGCACCAGGCTGCGCACCATGGCCAGGCCCAGTCCCGAGCCTTCGGCCTGCGGATCGACTTTCGCGGCCAGCGTCGCGCGCTCGCGGTAAGCCGATACCGTCAGCCGTGCCTTGAGCCGCTCCGGCAGCCCCGGCCCCGCATCGCGCACCTGCAGGATGGCCCAGTGCTCGTCGCTGCTGACCGCCACGCGCAGCAGGCCGCCGGAGGCGGCGTAGCGCAGCACGTTGTCGAACAGGTTGGAAAGAATCTGGCGGATGCGGTCGGGATCGGCCGTCACCATCGCCCGCTCGGTGCGCAGGTCGCTGCGGATGCCGCGCCGCTGCGCCAGGGCGACATAGGCTTGCAGGTGCTCCTCCACCAGCGCGGCAAGGTCAAAGGAAACGCATTGCAGCGAGAGCCGTCCGGCTTCCGACAGCGAGAGCACGCGCAGGTCTTCCACCAGCCGCCCGAGGTGGATCACCTGGCCGAGCAGCTTCTGGTATTCGCCGGACGATCCTTCGATCACTTCATCGCACAAGGCATGCAGGCGGCCCTGCAGGATCGCCAGCGGCGTGCGCAGTTCGTGCGCGATCGCGGCGGCGGTTTCCTTGCGCTCGCGCTCCAGCGATTCCAGCGACGCGGCCATCTGATTGAAATGCGCGACCAGTTCCACCAGTTCGCCGCTGCCGGTGACGCGATCGGCGCGCGCGGCCAGGTCGCCGCTGGCGATGCGCATGGCCGCATCGGCCATCGACGACATCGGCCGCGTCAGCGCACGGGCGAGCAGGAACGCCACCACGCTGGCCAGCACGGTGCAGATGATCAGGGTGAACACGACGGCGGCCGCGTCGCCATACAAGGGGTCGTTCTTCCAGTAATGCCCGTAGATCTGCAGCGCGCGCAGGCTGCCATCCTGGCCGGAGCTGTCGATCGCCAGCATTTCGGCGCGCAGCCCGGGCGGCAGCGTGGCCATGAACTCATGCAGTTGCAGCGCCTGCAGTGCCCACAGGCTGGACAGCAGCACCGCTACGGTGAGTGCGATCACCAGGGTGACGTAGATGCCCAGGCGCACCCAGGTGTATTTCAGGATTCGGGCCATAAGCGATACCCCACGCCGCGCACGCTTTCGATCAGCGGGCCGGCGCCGGCCTGCTGCAGTTTCTGGCGCAGCTTGCTCAGGTGCGAGTCGATCACGCGCTCCAGCGCATCGCTGTCGGGCAGGCAGGCCTGGATCAGGTCCTGGCGCGCGAAGCAGCGCCTGGGATGGCGTCCCATATAGGCGAGCAGGCGGAACTCGGTGCGCGTCAGCATCAGCGGCTGCGCCTGGCCGTCATCGCCGACGATGCTGACCTGATGTGCGTCGTGATCGATCTGGATGCGCCCGACCTGGGTCGGACGCGCCGCGCGGACGGATGCCTGCTGCCGCCGCAGCACCGCCTTTACCCGCGCCACCACTTCGCCGGGATTGAAGGGTTTCACCACGTAGTCGTCCGCGCCCACGTGCAGGGCGACCAGCTTCTCCATGTCGTCGGCCAGCGCCGTGACCATGATGATCGGCGTATCCCAGCCGCGGCGGATTTCGCGCAGCACGTCCATGCCGTTGAGTGCAGGCATGCGGATATCCAGCAGCACCAGGTCGGGCTTCATCTGCTGGTGCAGTTGCAGCGCGCGTTCGCCGTCCTGTGCGCGCTGGGTCTGGTAGCCGTCGCGCCGCAGATAGCTGTCGAGCACGTCGGCGATATCCGGTTCGTCTTCAACGATAAGAATCAGAGGTGCGTTTGCCACGATAGCTTCGATTCGACGCGAGTTACGACAAAGTCCTTCTTGCAGAAAATCATCGTGACGCATTCCAGCCGTGCACGCCAGCGATCAAATCTCTCCATCGAATCTCCATAAAACCTGCACGCGCCGTCCATTCCCGCGAGTAGCTTGCAGGTGTCGCCGGGTGTAGTTGCCGGCTTTTCGAACAACGACAACAACAACGTCGCCACGATCGACGGATCATCCCCTGGGCCGACGGCTTCCCCCGCGGCCTTATTTTTTTTCTGCGGGCGCATGGGGATGAAGCGATGCAGTCGCCGCGATCCACGCGGCTTACACGCTTTATCCATCGAATCTCCATCCAGGCGCTTATGTTGAATTTCCATAAATACGAAAGCCCTTCGGATGGCCGGCGCACATCCGAGCGCGAGGGCGAGCCGGTCCGCGTCCGAATCGATCGAGCAGTCAGGCGCACGGGCCAGGAGAGGTCCGGAGCCATCCATCACTGATCCAGTTTCAACGAGGGGAGAACTATGTATCCGATGCAGCGCAAGCTCGTCTTGCGGCATACCGCCATGGCTTTGGCTCTGGCCTTCGCGTTCGGCGATGCCGCCTGGGCGCAGTCCAATACCTCCGGCGCGATCTACGGCCAGGTGGCCGGCGGCGCCGGCAGTACGGTGCAGATCGAAAATACCGACAACGGCATGACGCGCACGGTGACCTTGGACAGCGACGGGCGCTACCGCGCGTCCTCGCTGCCGGTCGGCCATTACAAGGTGAGCCTGCTTAAAGATGGGCAGCAGGTCGACAGCCGCGGCGGCATCAACGTCACCATCGCGGGCAACTCGGAAGTGTCGTTTGGCGGCGGCAGCCCCAAGACGCTCGAAGGCGTGACCGTGGTGGCGTCGGCGCTGCCGAGCATCGACGTGTCGTCGGTGGATACGCGCACGGTGTTCACCTCCGACCAGCTGGCCAGGATCCCGGTGGCGCGCAATGTGCTGGCCGTGGCCTTGCTGGCGCCGGGTGTAGTGCCGGGCGACAACCGCTTCGCCAATGCGGGCCTGGCTATCGGCGGTTCCGGCATTTCCGAGAACGCGTATTCGATCAACGGCTACAACGTCACCAATCCGCTGAACAACGAGACCTTCTTCGAGCTTCCGTTCGGCGCGATCGACCAGCAGCAGATCCTGCTGGGCGGCGCCGGCGCCGAGTTCGGCCACAGCACCGGCGGCTTCATCAACCTGGTGGGCAAGCGCGGCACCAATGAATGGAAGGGCGGCGTGGCAGCATTCTGGCGGCCCGATTCGCTGCGCGGCGATCCGCGCAATTACTATTATCCCGAGCATCCCGATGCCCAGTCGCTGGCGCTCGGCTCCGGTCCGTTCAATCACCGCGACGACAACGGCAACCTGCTGACCGACGAAGAAGGCATCAACCGCCCGTTCGGCTCCAACGGCAAGCTGCGCCGCTATCGCGCCAAGAACACCTATGGGCAGTTCGATTATTCGGCCTGGATCGGCGGCCCGCTGATCAAGGACCGCCTGTTCTTCTTCGGCGCGGCCGAGTTCACCAAGACCGACCAGCAAGGCACGCTGTCCACCAGCGATGCGGCCTATACGCCCACCGGTGGGCTTACGCCGTCGGGCGCGAACAACCCCAACGGCGGTTTCCAGAAGAGCCACGACAAGGCCACCAAGTGGTACGCCAAGCTCGACTGGAACATCACCGACAGCCATCTGCTGGAACTGACCGCGCTGCAGGACAATGCGCAGAGCACGCAGCGCAACTACGGCTGGAGCAATGCCACGCTGTCGCCGCTGAACCACAACGCCAGCGCCGACGGCCGCCTGAAGAACAATAACGAACTGTATCTGGGCAAATACACCGGCTATATCACCGACGATTTCACCGTCACCGCGCTGTACGGCGAAAGCAAGACCTACCAGCCGAACCTGGCGAATATCCCCGATTATCCGCTGGTGCGCGTCTCGCCCAATGCGCCGGCTGCGGTGCGCAATCAATATCATGCCTACCAGCCGCTCAGCGTGGTGCCCTACGACACCACCAACAAGACCAAGGGCTGGCGCCTGGACCTGGAATACCGGCTGGGCGCGCACGACCTGCGCGGCGGTATCGACCGGCAGACCTTGCATACCGCGGCCGGCGAGGCCTATGTCAATTCCGACAAGTACCGCGGTTATTGGCGTTATGGCGTGGGCAATACCGTCCAGCTGATCACGCACAAGCAAGGCGGCCAGTACAAGCTCGAACAGGACGCGTATTACCTCGAAGACCACTGGCAGGTGTCGGATCGCTGGCTGGCGTATCTGGGCGTGCGCAACGAGGCGTTCAAGAACTACAACAGCGCCGGCCAGGTATTCATGAAGCAGAGCAACCAGTGGGCGCCCCGGCTGGGCGTGAGCTGGGACGTGCACGGCGATGCCAGCCTGAAGATCTACGCCAATGCCGGCCGCTATTACCTGGCGCTGCCCAATGGCGTGGCGATCCGCGGTGCCGGCGGTTCGCTCAATACACAGCAGACGTTTACCTATAGCGGCATCGATCCGAAGACCGACCTGCCGCTCAACCTGGTCGCACAAGGCCCCGCGCTTTCCCCGAACGGCGAGTTCGGCCAGCCGCGCGATCCCAGCACCGCGCACATCAAGGACCTGCGCTCGCATTACCAGGATGAATTCATCCTGGGCGCGGACCAGCAATTGACGCCCTCGCTCACCGTCGGTGCGCGCGCCACCTATCGCCAGCTGAAATCGCAGGTGGACGACACTTCCGATCCGCATCCGGTGTGCGCGTATCTGGCCAGCCATTACCAGGATTACAGCAGCGTCGCCGACTGCCTGGGGCGCCTGACCTATCCGGGCGTGATCTTCAATCCCGGCCGCGGCGCGGAGTTCGACGTCAACGTGGCCAAGCCGGGCGCCACGCCGGTGCTGCGCCACGTGCAGCTGAGCGCGCAGGATTTCGGCATGCCCAAGCCTAAGCGCAAATACCTGGCGCTGGACCTGTATGCGGAGCATCCGTTCGACGGCACCTGGTATGGCCGCGTCGACTACGTGTGGTCGCACAACTGGGGCAATACCGAAGGCCAGATCAAATCGGACATCGTGCAGGAAGACGTGGCCGCTTCGCAGGACTGGGATTATCCGCAGTTCATGCGCTACGCCAGCGGTAATCTGCCGAACGATCGCCGCCATGCGATTCGTGCCTTCGGCTATTGGCAGCTCACGCCGGAATGGCTGATCAGCAGCACGGTGACGGCGACGTCCGGACGCCCGAAGAACTGCCTGGGTCCCTGGTTCGCCGGCCCGGATGGCGTCTACACCGATCCGGCCGGTTATATGGGCCGCGACGGCGATAACGGCGCCTACCACGTCTGCTACGGCCAGGTGTCGTCGCGCGGTTCCAAGGGCACGCTGCCATGGACGTATCGCCTGGACGTGGGTGCGCAGTGGCGCCCGGCTTTTGCCGACCACAAGCTCGCCTTCGGGCTGGACGTGTTCAACGTGTTCAACCAGCAGCGCGCCGTCTCGATCAACGAGAGTTCGGTGGGCGGGCAGGTGGGCAGCAATGCCGACGGCAGTTCGCTGGGCGGTTCGCCGAACAATATGTACGGAGGCATCCAGGGTTATACCGAGCCGCGTTACGTGCGGATCTCGGCGCAGTACGACTTCTCGCTCTAATCGGCTTCTTGCCGATGTGCCGAAAGCCACCACCGGAAACGGTGGTGGCTTTCGTTTGCACCCATTCCGTTCGCGCACGGCGCCGCTCACTCG
This sequence comes from Dyella sp. LX-66, assembly GCF_018599165.1. Taxonomy (NCBI): domain Bacteria; kingdom Pseudomonadati; phylum Pseudomonadota; class Gammaproteobacteria; order Lysobacterales; family Rhodanobacteraceae; genus Dyella; species Dyella sp. LX-66. Next base: position 152,742 of record NZ_JAHFVJ010000004.1, on the reverse strand, counting down.
GCGTACGAGAGCTGCCACTCCTGCACCGGCCTGGCGGCGTTTCTCGACAGCAGCACGAATGGGGCATTGGGCGCTTCCTGGAAATACAGCGCCATCGCCGGGCCGTCCGCCGCATCCGGAGCGGGCGCCAGCAGCCACTCCACCTGGGCCTTTGCCGCGCGCAACGACGACATGGCCGCCTGGCACGAACGGAACACCGGAATATCCAGCGGCGCGATGCGCCAATAGGTAGGCACGTGGCGCAGCGTCCAGATCGTGCGGCGGGACGAAGCGGCCATCAGCGTGAGCAGGAAGGTTTCACTGGAGCCGCTCGCCGTCGACACCGGCAGCCGGATCGCCAGCCGCGGCGCTTCGTCCGGATCGTTTCTGCCGCCCACCACGGCAAAACGCACCGCATAGGGGTCGGCGCTGGCGCAGTCCAATAGATGGTCAGCGGGTGGCGTGGCTAGCTGGAACATCGGCGACCTCCGACGGAAGAATGCAATTTGTCGACGAGGACGGTCGCGAAATTTGAAATAGCGTGCCTATGGTTGAAACGACGGCCGGTTATATACGGCTAGAAATAAGTGCGCGCGCCACGATCAATCGCGCTACGCTTGAGCAGGCCGGCCGGTGACGGGGCAAGGATGGCCGCCAGGGATTTCATCTACGGAAGGAGCAAGGATATGCAAAGGCTGTGCTTGAAAGGATGGGCAGTGGCGCTGGCATGGGCGGGAATGGCCATGCAGCCCGCATTGGCGCGGGGCTACGAAGAAGCTGCTGCCAAACCCGCTGCGCCATCGGCGGCGGCACCGGACCAGGGGTCGTTTTCCGCCACGGAAATACACGAGTTTCTCGATCGGGCGCATCGCGCCGAAGCCATTGCCGATCCGTTGCAGCGCTGCATCGCGTATCCCGATCCGCCGGGCAGCCATTGGTCGCCGGCGGCGACGCGAGCCTATTGCACGTATCACATGCAGACCTTGATGTCTTATGAAGAGATCAAAGGCCTGATCGAATCGGGCAAGGCCGCGCAACTGGATGCCTACTTGAGCGATGCCGCGAAGAAGCAGCTGACCCAGCCGGGATCGGCGGGGTTGCTTGATCACATCTACATTTCCTATTTCTCGGACGCTTCGGCCGAAACCCATGCCTTGGTCGAGTCATGGAAACGCCAGCGGCCGAAGAGCGCATTCGCGCTGGCGGCAAGCGGTCGCTATGCATTGGTGATGGGGTGGCGGGCCCGCGGCAGCGATTACGCGAGCGAAACGCCGCAAGAGAATTTCCAGGGCATGGACAAATGGTTCAAGCTCGCGCGTAAGGATCTGGAACAGGCTGTCGCACTGGATCCACGGGTGATCCCCGCTTACTCGGCGATGATCAATCTGGCCAAGGCCCATGTGGACCGGGAGTACGAGAGAGCGGCCGCCCGCAAGGGGCTGGCGGTGGATGCGGCCAGCTACGCGATATACGGCCAGCTGGTCGCGATGGCCGAACCCAGGTGGGGTGGTTCGCTGGGTGAGATGCAGCGAATCGCCGGCGAGGCTCAGGCCCATGCGAAGGACAACGGCTTGTTGAAACTGCTGTTGCCTCTGGCCGATGCCTACGAGGCGAAGCTCATCGACTGCGACTGCGCCGACCCCGCTGCCTACCGCCGGATCCTGGACCAGATGCCTTCCGGCGAACTCTTGAGTGGTGCGGCGAATGCTGTCGACTCGGCCAACAAGGCGGATCTGGCGGTCGTTTACCAGTCCGAAGTCATTCGCTTCTATCCCTGGGCGGACACCGTGAAGGCAAAGCGCATGCGTCACCTGATTACATTCGGGGAAAAGGCCTGGAGCAAATCGGATGCCGACGCGCTGTCGGCCAATCCCGATCTCGATCGGCGTTCGCTGGAGGCCATGAACAACGTCTACATGACCGTCGGCGATTTCGAAGCGGTCAAGAAAACCTTCGCCAGGCTGGACGAGCTTCACGCCAGGGGCGAGTGACCGACCGGCGCCCCGTCCCTGGGGCGCCGACGTTTCGAAGGCTTACGCGGCCGGGCAGAGTGAACCAGCCTGCTACAAGGCGTGGAATTCCACCGACGATGTAATCAATAAAGAAGGTATTGCTCCTGGAAGGTTCGTGGCCAGGGCCAGCCAGCTGCCCAGATATCGCCGATCGAGTTACCCTAAACACCCAGGGCGGAGCCTCGCGAACTGCATGAGATCGATATCGACACCTGTCGATCGGCGATCGGCAGTAGCGGCCCGGTATTTCATTTAAGAAAAGGGTAGGGATATGCGGTCACCATGCTTGAAGGTGTTGACGATCGCGCTGATGTCGATGGGCGTGATCATCCACCCGGCGTCGGCGAAGGGATACGAAGGAAAGCCGGTAAACGCGGCACACCAGTTGGCGGCAGGCCAGGGGGCGCCATCCTTCTCGGACGGGGAAGTGCACGATTTTCTGCAGCAGGTGCATCGCGCGGAAGCCATCAGTGATCCTCTCCAGCGCTGCATCGCTTATCCGGCGCCGCCAGGCAGTCATTGGTCTGCTGCCGTGGCGCAGGCCAATTGCGCCTACCACATGCAGCCTGTGATGCCTTATCAGGACATGAAGGCCTTGGTCGAATCGGGGCGCGCTGCGGAACTCGATGCCTACCTGAAGCATGCCCAGCAGAAGCAGTTGACTCGCGCCGACTCGCGAAGCTTGCTCGATTACATCTACTTTTCGCGCTTCCTCGATCCCTCGACGGAAGCCCTCAACCTGATCGAGGCCTGGCACCGCCAGCAACCGAAGAGTGCGTTCGCTCTGACGGCGCGTGGGCGCGTGTATCTGGAGCGGGCCTGGCAGGATCGCGGAGGCCAATATGCGAGCCAGACGCCGCCCGAGAATTTCGCGCGCATGGAGCATTGGCTCCAGCTTGCCCGCAAGGATCTGGACCAGGCCATTGCCATCGACCCCAAAATCATCGCTGCCTATTCGGCGATGATGAGCATCGGCATGCTGGAGGGTGATCAGGCGTACGTCGCGAACGCCTCTCGCAGGGCTCTGGCTGTGCAACCTGGCAACTTTTACATTTATGGCGTGCGCGTGCTGGTCGCGGAACCGAAATGGGGCGGTTCGATCGACGAGATGAAGCGCATCGTTCAGGAGGCCCAGACACACGCCAAGGACAACGAACTATTGAAGCTCCTGTTGCCTGCGCCAGCGGCCTATGCGGCTAACCTCTCCGGTTGCGATTGCGATGATGCGGCCAAGTTGAGTGCATATCGCAGGATCCTGGATCAAATGCCTACCGTGGAGGTTCTCGCGGCCTCGGCAAGCGCTCTAGACAAGGCTGGGAAAACGCAGCTCGCGGTGGTTTATCAGTCCGAAGTGCTTCGTTTTCGTCAGTCGGACGACATGTTGAGGGTGAAGCGCATACCGAACCTGATCGCGTCCGGAGAAAAGACTTGGGCCAAAAAGGAGGGCGACGACTTGCTGGCGAAACCCTCTGCAGACCCCGCCGCCGTGTCGGCACTGATTCAGGTCTATATGTCGCTCGGTGACCAGGAGGCGGTCAAGAAAGCCTTCGCCAAGATGGACGAACTTCGTCCGAAGGGAAGGTAGCTGGCGAGTCCCACATGGACGCCATCATCAAAAAGCATGGTCGGCGGCAGGCTTATCAGCTGGCCGCCGGGCAAGGCGAAGCATTCTGCTGCTTTGCGTGGAATTCAATGGACAGGCCCAGGTCGTCGACGGTAGGCGCCAGCACCGATTCTCCCCACAGTCCCCGATACGTCGTCAGCTTCTGCTGATAACCACGTTCCACCCACCGCTGCGCACGCCCAAGATCGGTCACCCCATAACTCACGCCGAGAATGCGCGGGCCCGCAGCCATCGCCTGCGCCGCCAGCCCGGCACCATCCGGCTGCAACGCCAGCAATGCCGTCGGCCCCACCGGCACGCAGAACCCCTTCGCGCCCAGCTGCGGCAGTTTCACCGGCACCGCATGGCCGAAGCCCATGTTCTCCAGCTGCTTGCGATCGGCATCCGCATCGGCCGACACCAGCCAGATCGAGGAAAGCTCGCGCGCGCCATTGGGGTGTTCGCGCGTCACCCGGTAATCGGCGGTATTGGCGGGGTCGAACTGATCCGGCGCGTAATCGGCCTTGTAATCGATAAAGAAGGTATTGCTCGACAGCGGCGCCTTGTCGAAGGCGAACAGGCGCCAGCCGGGCTTGGCGCTGTCGGGGCCGGAGAAGAACGGCGTCACCGCATATTGCTTGGCCTGCAGCGAGCTGCGGATGGCGTCGAGCTGGGAGCTGCGGAAACCGAAGGCGCGCGAACCGGGGCCGCCCTTCAGCGCTTCCTGGTCTTCCTTCATGCCCGGATCGAACTTGGGATTCGGCTTGGTGATGCCGAGGATTTCGATAAAGCTGCTGTCCGCCAGGCGGATATAGCGGTTGGCGACACCCTCCGGATCGCGCCCGGGGCGGACCTGGAAGCCCAGCTTCACCGCCATCACCGAGGTGATCTGGTCGATGCCGTGGCCCCACAGCAGGATATGGTCGAGCCGGGTGGGGGCCGTTGCGGGGGCGGCGTGGGCCAGGCCCGCCGACAGCAGGCAGGCCGAGGCGATCAGGGTCAGGCGCATGCGGAACCTCATGGGGAAGAATAAAGCGATGCTGCGGGCGCGCCGCGTTATCGGGGCCGCCCGGTGGCGCTCTTTATGGTCGGTCCGGCCGGCACCGGCAAGGACAATTTCCGGACAAAAACCGCCAGCGGCTTTCAGGCGCCCGCGCTGCGGCGCAGCGACTGCGGCGACATGCCGAAGCTGCGCACGAAGGCGCGGCGCATGCGGCTGGAATCGCCGAAGCCGGTGGAGGCGGCGATATGGTCCAGCTGCATATGGCTGGTTTCGACCGCGACGCGCGCGGCTTCCAGGCGCAGGCCTTCCACCACTTTGGCGGGCGTGGCGCCGATCTCCGCGGTAAAGGCGCGGGCGAAGTTGCGCGGACTCATCGCGGCCCGCGCGGCCAGGCGTTCCACCGTCATCGGTTCGGCCAGGCGCGTGCGGATCCAGCCGATCAGGTCGCCGAAGCGGCCGGTCTTGCCGCCTTGTTCCACCAGCACCGAATACTGCGACTGCCCGACGTGGCGCCGTTGATGCACCACCAGCTGCTGCGCCGTGCGCCGTGCGATGCCGGGACCGAGGTCGTCCTCCACCAGGGCCAGTGCCAGGTCGATCCCGGCGGCAATGCCCGCCGAGGTCCACACTTCGCCGTCGCGGACGAACATGCGGTCCGCATCCAGCTTCACCTGCGGATACAGCCGGCGGAAGCGCTCGGCGGCGGCCCAATGCGTGGTGGCGCGCCGGCCATCGAGCAGGCCGGCCTGGGCGAGGAAGAACGCGCCCGAACAGACGCCCGCCACGCGGCGCCAGGCTTCGGCGCCCAGGCAGGCGACGATGTCGGCGTGGCTTTCCTCCACCTGCGCCAGGTTGCCGCCGGAGACGATCACCGTGTCGAAATGCCTGGGTTCGATCGGCGTGGCCGCCAGGCTCACCCCCGACGAACTGCGCACCACGCCGCCGCCGGGGGACAGCACGCTGATCGCATAGCTGTCCGGCCGGAAGCGCTCCGCCATCTCGAAGACGGCCACCGGGCCGGCCGCGTCCAGCAGCTGGAATCCCGGGAAAACGACGATGGCGATCTCGCGGCGCATGGCGGCAGTGGCTTGGCTTCGATGCAATGGCCGGAAAGTGGCCCAAGGGCGCGGCGGGCGTCAAGTCGACGGCCCGCCGCGGCGGCTTATTTCCCGGTCTTGATCGCCACGCCGGTGATTTCGAAATGCGCGCCCAGCAGCAGCTGGGAACTGCCGGTGAAAGTGCGCGCCGGGAAACCGTTCTTGAAATAGGTGCGGTAGACCGAATTGAACTGCGGGAACAGGCTCAGGTCCGTGCACAGCACGTCGATCTTCACGATGTCGTCCATGCTCATGCCGGCCGCTTCCACCGTGTGCTTGAGTTCCTCCAGGGCCAGCCGGGTTTCCTCTTCCGCGGACTTCGGCACCTGGTTGTGCGCATCCACGCCGATATAGCCGGACAGATACAAGGTATTTCCGACCAGCACCGCATCGCTCCACGGCGACTTGGCCACTTCCGCCGGCGTGCGGCCGATGACGATGTGCTTGCGGCCATCCTGCTGCGCCAGCGCGGGCAGGGTGGCCAACAGCAGGATGGTCGAAGCGACAACGTGGGTAGATAGCTTCATCGCAAACTCCTCGGGGGTGGGGTTGAAGCGCATGCATCGAAGCGCGGCGTAGGTTGGGGTGAGCGCAGCGAACCCCAACGTGGCGTCGGCTGGCGATCCGGCGGGGTCCGTTGGGGTTCGCTGCGCTCACCCCAACCTACGGCGGTGGCTTGAATTCGATGCTGCCGCAGGCGCTTCGCCGCCTTCAAGTCCCGGTCGGCCTGGTCTCCGGCGCCGGTCTCAATCCGTGAGACGGCGGGGCATTCGAATGCGGCGGCTTTCCCCGGAGACTACCCATGCGCGCCCCATTGCCGGCCCCCATCGCGGACGAGGACGACCAGCGTCTGCTGCAACTGAGCGGCGCGGAGCTGGCCGGGCGGCTGGTCCAGCGCTACGGCGACCGCGTCACCGGCCAGTTCGTGGTGGAGGGCAAGGAGGGCCGCTATGTGCCGCTGCCCGAGGACCTGCCCGCGCCGCTGGCCGCCGCGCTGCTCGCCCGCGGCGTCGCCCGGCTGTACGAGCACCAGGGCCGGGCCTGGGCGGCGACGTCGCGCGGCGAAAACATCGTGGTGGCCACGCCTACTGCTTCCGGCAAATCGCTGTGCTTCACTCTGCCGGTGGTGACTTCGGTAATGACGGCGGGCAAGAAGGCGCTCTATCTGTTCCCGACCAAGGCGCTGGCCCAGGATCAGGTGGCCGAGCTGCTGGAACTCAACGCGGCGGGCGAACTGGGCGTGCGCGCCTTCACCTTCGACGGCGACACGCCGGGCGATGCGCGCCAGGCCATCCGCCTGCATGGCGACGTGGTGGTGAGCAATCCGGACATGCTGCACCAGGCCATCCTGCCGCATCACACCAAATGGGCGCAGTTTTTCGAAAACCTGCGCTATGTGGTGATCGATGAAGTGCATAGCTACCGCGGCGTGTTCGGCTCGCACGTGGCCAATGTGCTGCGACGGCTGCGCCGGGTCTGCGCGTTCTACGGCGTGTCGCCGCAATTCATTCTGTGCTCGGCGACGATCGGCAACCCGGCCGAGCATGCGGCGGCGCTGATCGAGCAGCCGGTGACGCCGATCCTGGAAAGCGGCGCGCCGTCGGGCCCCAAGCACGTGCTGCTGTGGAATCCGCCGGTGATCAATGCGGATCTCGGCCTGCGCGCCTCGGCGCGCAGCCAGACCAACCGTATTGCGCGCACGGCGATCCGCGCGGGCCTGAAGACCCTGGTGTTCGCGCAGAGCCGGCTGATGGTCGAGGTGCTGACCAAGTACCTGAAGGACGTGTTCGACCACGACCCGCGCAAGCGGCCGCGCATCCGCGCCTATCGCGGCGGCTATCTGCCCACCGAACGCCGCCAGGCGGAGCGCGACATGCGCGCGGGCGAGGTGGACGGCATCGTCAGCACCTCGGCGCTGGAGCTGGGCGTGGATATCGGTGCATTGGACGTCACCGTGCTCAATGGCTATCCGGGTTCGGTGGCAGCGACGTGGCAGCGCTTCGGCCGCGCCGGCCGGCGCCAGCAGCCTTCGCTGGGCATCCTGGTGGCCTCGAGCGAGCCGCTGGACCAATACCTGGTGCGCCATCCGGAATATTTCCGCGATGCCTCGCCGGAGCACGCGCGCATTGCGCAGGATCAGCCGCTGATCCTGCTCGACCATATCCGCTGCGCGGCGTTCGAGCTGCCGTTCCGCGCCGGCGATGCCTTCGGCGGCCAGATGGTGGAGCCGTGGCTGGAAGTGCTGGCCGAAGAAGGCGTGCTGCATCGCGAAGGCGAGCGCTTCGAGTGGATCGCCGACAGCTATCCGGCCAATGCGGTGTCGCTGCGCTCGGTGGCAGAAGGCAACTTCGTGGTGGTCAACCGCACCGGCGGACGCCAGACCATCATCGCCGAGGTCGACTACAGCGCGGCACCGCTCACGCTGTACGAAGGCGCCATCCATATGGTGCAGTCGGTGCCGTACCAGGTGGAGCGCCTGGACTGGACCGGGCGCAAGGCCTATGTCACGCGTACCGAAGCCGATTACTACACGGATGCGATCGACTACACCAGGCTGAAAGTGCTGGACCGGTTCGATGCCTCTGCTTCCGGGCGCGGCGAATGCCACCACGGCGAAGTGCACGTGGTGCGGCGCGTCGCCGGCTACAAGAAGATCCGCTACTACACGCACGAGAACATCGGCTACGGCAACGTCAACCTGCCGGACAGCGAGCTGCATACGACGTCGGTGTGGTGGGCCTTGGCGCAGCGCACGCTGGACGACGCCTTCGAGCGGCGCCAGGACGCGCTCGATGGTTTTCTCGCCGCCGCCACCGCGCTGCATACCGTCGCCACCGTGGCGGTGATGGCCGAGGGGCGCGATCTGCAGAAGGCGGTGGGCAGCGGCGACGGCGCGTGGTTCGCGGTGCCGGACAGCTCGGGGCATGCGCGCGTGCATACGGGATGGGACGAGGAAGTGCCGGACCCGCACGCGCCGTTTATTCCGACTCTCTATCTGTACGACGCGTTCCCTGGCGGCGTGGGTCTTAGCGCACCGTTGTTCGACCGCCGCGCCGAACTGGTGGAGAAGGCGCGCCAGCTGATCGAGCTGTGCGATTGCCGGCTCGGCTGTCCCGCCTGCGTCGGGCCGGTGCTGGCTTCGGACGAAACCGCCGCGCGTTCCATGAAGGATCTGGGCGCGATGGTGCTCGCCTTGCTGGCCGACCTGTGACGGATCTCGCCGCACGCCTGCGGCGGCTGCGCGGGCAGGCGGGTGTTGCCGGCATCGCCGCCGTTCCGGCGCCGCGCTTGCCTGCCGATCTGTCGCGCCTGCTTGCGGTTCGCCGTTCCGCGCCTATACGCCAGCGGCCTGCCACGAACTCGCCCACTGGCCTGGGCCGCGAGCTGGCACCGGGCTTGTGGCTCGCCGAAGCAACGACGGACTGGCCTTGCGTGCCGCTGCCGTTCGATGCCTCGTTCGCCAAGGTTCCCGAGCGGATCGACCCCGCGGACATGCTGTTCCTCGATACGGAAACCACCGGACTGGCCGGCGGCACCGGCACCCGCGCCTTCATGATCGGCGTGGCGCGCTGGCGCGGCGCGCGGTTCGTGCTGAGCCAGCTCACCATCACCGCGCTGGCCGGCGAGGCCGCGATGCTCGAGCAATTGCGCGCATGGATCGCGCCGGCAACGGTGCTCGGCACCTACAACGGCAAGAGCTACGACGCGCCTCTGCTGAATACGCGCTTCCGCCTCGAACGCATGAGCAGTCCGCTGCAAGGGCTGCGGCATATCGACCTGCTGCATCCCGTGCGCCGGCGCTGGCGCGCGCATTGGCCGAACTGCAAGCTCGCCACCACCGAACGCCAGCTGCTCGGCGTCGTCCGCGAAGACGATCTGCCGGGGTCGCAGGCACCGGCCGCATGGCTGCGCTTCCTGCGCGCGGGCGATCCCACCGATCTCTACCGCGTGCTGAAGCACAACGCACAGGACCTGCGCAGCCTCGCCGGTGTGCTCAGCCATATGGTGGCGCTGGACCAGGCTGCGAGCGGTTTCACATCGTGCGGCGGCACGCTTGGACATTTGTCCGACAATTAGTCATTCTCCCGATCTCCAACGCAACCGATGAGGGAAGGGCGGATGACGAACAACCTCCTGGTACGGCGCGCGGGCGCCTGGGTCGGCACGATCGCGGCAATGAGCCTCGCTTCCGCGGCGATGGCGGCGGATCAGCCGACGAAAGTGTGGAACGGCAAGGTGGCGCCCCTGGCCACGCCGTGGACAGCCTCTGTTTCGCCGAAGAACGCGCTGCCCGACTATCCGCGTCCGCAACTCGCACGCCCGTCGCTGGAGCGTCCGCAATGGATGAGCCTGAACGGCCTGTGGCAATACGCGGCGGATGACGGGCAGGGCAAGCCGCCGTTCGGCCAGGCGCTGAAGGCGCAGGTGCTGGTGCCGTATCCGGTCGAGTCGGTGCTCTCGGGCGTGCAGCAGCATGCGGACTACATGTTCTATCGCCGCACGGTGGATATTCCGGCCGCCTATACGGCCCACGGCCAGCACGTGCGGCTGAACTTCGGCGCGGTGAGCCACGAGGCCACCGTGTACGTCAACGGCACGCAGGTGGCAAAGCATACGGGCGGCTATACGTCCTTCGGCGCGGACATCACCCCGGCGCTGCGCGCGAAGGGGCCGCAGGAGATCGTGGTCGCCGTGCACGCGCCGGTGGATGCCGCCAACATCATGGTCGGCAAGCAACGGCTGAAGCCCTCCGGCATCTTCTACACCGCGGCCTCGGGCATCTGGCAGTCGGTATGGCTGGAGCCGGTGCCTGCTACGAGCCTGGCGCAGCTTGAATTCACGCCCGCGCGCAGCCTCGATGCGTTCAACGTCACCGCGAAGCTGCAGGGCGAGGCCAAGGACGCCACGCTGCACGTCACCGCCTATGCCGACGGCAAGGCCGTGGGCGAGGCGAACGGCGCGGCCGGCCAGCCGTTGCGGCTGGCCATCGCGCATCCGCATCCGTGGAGCCCGCAGGATCCCTTCCTCTATACCTTCAAGGCCACGCTCATCCAGGGCGACCAGCATGACGAAGTCACCAGCTACGCCGGCCTGCGCACCATCGCGGTCGAAAAGGTCGGTGGCCGCAACCGCATCGTGCTGAACGGCAAGCCGACCTTCCTGCTCGCCACGCTGGACCAGGGCTATTGGCCCGACGGCATCCACACCGCGCCCACCGACGCGGCGCTGAAGTTCGATATCCAGAAGACCAAGGACCTCGGCTTCAACACCATCCGCAAGCACATCAAGGTCGAGCCGGCGCGCTGGTACTACTGGACCGATCGCATCGGCCTGATGGTGTGGCAGGACATGCCGGCGCTGCCCACCGACCGCAACGACAAGCTCAGCGAGGCCGACAAGGCCAGCTTCCGCGCCGACGTCTCCGCCATCGTCGAGCAGCTGCGCGGCGTCACCTCGATCGTCGGCTGGATCCCGTTCAACGAAGGCTGGGGCCAGTGGAGCATCCCTGCCGCCGCCGAGCTGTCCGCGCAGATCAAGCAGCTCGATCCCTCGCGCCTGGTCGACGCGCGCAGCGGCGCCAACTGCTGCGATATGAAGGGCGACCCGCATGCGGGCGACGTCTACGACGTGCACGACTACCAAGGCCCCGGTCTGCCCAGCCCGGATGCGGAACGCGCCGCCATCGACGGCGAGCACGGCGGCCTCACCTTGGGCGTGCCCGGCCATGTGTGGCCCAACACCGCCATCAATCCGTACGGCGATGTGAAGGACCGCGATGCGCTGAACGCTGGCTACGTCGCCAACACCGCCGTGCTGCGCGACAAGGGCGTGCCCAAGGGCATGTCCGGCAGCGTGTATACGCAGATCACCGACGTCGAAGGCGAGCACAACGGCCTGTACACCTACGACCGCAAGGTCGAGAAGGTGGACGAGGCCAAGGTGCGCGAGATCAACCAGGCGGTCATCCGTGCGGGAGCGCAGCCCTGAGGCATGAGCCGGAGAGTGCGCTACTCTTTGCCGCCCCACGAGCTCAAAGGTCCCCACCTATGCTGCGCAAGGCTGCACTGCTGGCACTCTCCGCTTCCCTGGCCGCGATCGTTCCGGCCGCCGCCATGGCCGAGGAGGGCGCGAAAGTCATCGCGCCCTCCGAGCTGCCGTTTATCAAGGTCTCCGAAGGCGTCCGGCTGAAGGAACTTACCGGGCGCGCCGCGCCGGCCGGTGCACGCTCCACGCTGGGCAGCGTCGCGCTGTTCGAGCTCGATCCGGGCCATGCCAGCGCGTGGAGCCACAACAAAGCCGGCGAGGAATCGTTCTTCATCCTCGAAGGACATGGCGAAGTCTGGACCGGCAGCGTCGCGCACGCGGTAGGCCCCGGCGACTACATCCTGATTCCGCCCGCCGTCGTGCGTTCCATCCGCGCCAGCAAGGGCGAAGTGCTGAAGTTCTACGCCATCACCACACCGGCGTGGAGCAAGGACGACGACGTGCTGGTGCCGGCGCCCAAGGGTGCGCCGAAGTAAGTTCCGCGCCGGGCTATGATGCGCCGCCCGCCCCCGTCCCCAGGAGAGCGAACGTGTCCCTGTCGCGCCGCAAGTTGATGCTGGCCGCCCTCGCGGCCTCGTTGTCACCGCTCGTTCGCAGCCAGCCCGGCGAAGCCGGGCGTGGAAGTCCGCCGCCGAAGCCTCTGGCCAGGCAAGGGCAGGTGACGGTGAAGGGCGTTCCCGTTCACTACGAGGTGCGCGGCGAAGGCAGGCCGATCATCATGATCCATGGCTTCGTCGTCGACAGCCATTCGCTGATGGGCGCGATGGAGCCGGTCTTCGCGCACAGAAGCGGCGCGCACAGAAGCGGATGGCGGCGGATCTATTTCGACATGCCGGGCATGGGCAGGACGCCGGCCTCCGATACCGTCACCAGTTCCGACGAGATGCTGGAGCTGATCCTGGCGTTTATCGATGCGGTGATTCCCGGCGAACGTTTCGCGCTGGTCGGGCAGTCGTATGGCGGTTATCTCGCGCGCGGCGTGCTGGCGCGCAAGGCCGACAGCATCGACGGCATGGCGCTGATCGTGCCGGTGGCCGTCGCCGAACGCGCCAAACGCGACCTGCCGCCGCGCACCGTGGTGAGCAAGGACGACAAGTGGCTCGCGACCCTGAGCCGCACCGACGCCGAAGCCTTCACGCCGAACTTCGTGGTGCAGACGGAGCCAGTGTGGAAGCGCTTTCGCGAAGAACTGCTGCCAGGTATCCGCGAAGCCAATCAGCCGGCGCTGGAAAAAATCTCGCAGCACTATGGCTTGTCGTTCGACGTCGACGATCTCAAGACGCCCTTTACGAAGCCGGTGCTGATCGTCACGGGACATCAGGACAGCGACGTCGGCTATCGCGACCAGTGGAAGCTGCTGCAGAACTATCCGCGCGGCAGCTTTGCGGTGCTGGATGGGGCGGGGCACGGCCTGGCGATCGAGCAGGCGGGTTTGTTCGAGGCGATGGCGGCACAGTGGCTGGATCGCCTCGGATCGGCATCCGGCGGCAAGGCCTGAGCGCCCCAGCGGCATTCATGCGTGTCTTGAAATCGTCATGCCGGCGAAGATCGGTTTATCGTCGCAAGGCAGACGCAAGCGCCGCACGATGTCTTGACGTGGCATGCACAAAACCGCGTTACATCGCCGCAAAGCACTAGCAAACACGGCCAGGGAGTAAATGCACACCAGCGCACACTCCTATAACTTTCTACGGATGGGAAACGCTGCGCGCTGCCGCGCATACTCGCCGAGGTGGCCGCCCAAGCCCTTGATCTCCGGGGAGTAAAACTCATCGGGCGGCGCGACGTGTCGACGGCGATGGGATCCTAGGGAGAAGGGACGATGCCGGCCATGCTGGGGCAATCCAAGGCGTTCGAGCTGATGCGTGCGCAGCTGCATCGCTACGCGGGCTGCGATGTGCAGGTACTGATCGAAGGCGAGACGGGTACCGGAAAAGAGCTCGCCGCACGGGAAATCCACTACGCCAGCGCGCGCAGCGAGCGGCCGTTCGTGCCGGTCAATTGCGGCGCGCTGCCGGACAATCTGATCGAGAACGAATTGTTCGGGCACGAGCGCGGCGCCTATACCGACGCCAAGAGCGCACAGCCCGGGCTGATCGACCATGCGCGCGGCGGCACCTTGTTCCTGGACGAAGTGGATTCGCTGTCGAGCAAGGCGCAGGTGACCCTGCTGCGCTTTCTGGAAAACAACGAATACCGTCCCGTCGGCGGCGGTGCGGCGCGCGTGTCGAGCGCGCGCGTGGTGGCAGCGACCAATGCCTGCCTCGATACACGTGTTGCAGCTGGCCTGTTCCGGCGCGATCTGCAATACCGGCTCAATGCGCTGCACGTCTGCCTGCCGCCGCTGCGCGAGCGCGCCGGTGACATCCCGATGCTGGCGCAGCACTTTCTGGCGCAGCTGGCGCAGCGGCTGGATCGTCCGGCCAAGCGCTGGACCGACGAAGCCTTGCGCGTGCTCGACGCGCACAGCTGGCCGGGCAATGTGCGCGAGCTGGAGAACGTGGTGCTGCGTGCTTATCTCGGTACCGAGGGCGCGACGATCGGCGCCTCCATCCTCGACGGGCTGATCGCGCCGGCGGCCTATGTTTCATCCGAGGAGTCGGCGGACATCTTCCTCGAAGACGGCGACCTGCATTACCTGTCCGCGAAGAAGAACGCCATGTGCGCGTTCGAGCGCAGCTATCTGCTCGGCCTGATGAAACGCACCGCCGGCAATATCAGCGCCGCGGCGCGCCTTTCCGGCACCGAGCGCAGGCAGCTGGGCAAGCTGCTGAAGAAGCACGGTATCGAGACCGGCGGCTTCCGCTAGCTCACGGCGTGCCGCGGAGCTCGGGTGCGCTTTGACCCACCCGCGCCCGCATACCGGGGCAAAGCTCACCCGGCTGTCTTCCAGGCCCACGCGCACATCCCTTGTTTGAAGCCATTTCGCGCCGGGCGAGCGCTGGCACGGCGATTGCCTCAGTCACCGGCGACGTGGAGGTGACGCATGAGCCCTCGGCAGAACCCGGAGAACGGCTGGCGCGAAGTGGAAGGCGCGGTGCTGGCTTATCTCACGCAGCATCCCGATGCCGCCGACACGCTCGACGGCATCGTGAGCTGGTGGCTGCCGCAGCAGCGCTACGTCACCGAACGCCGACGCATCGAGCAAGCGCTGAGCCACCTGGTCGAGCGCGGCCAGCTGCGGCGCGACCGCCTTCCCGGCGGCGCCGTGCTGTACGCACTGAACCGCGCGGACCCGGCGCCGCTGCATTGACCGACGCATCCCGCCAACACTTGAGGAAACAGCCATGCCTGCCACCCTGAGTTATCCAGGCGTCTATATCGAGGAGATTCCCAGCGGTGTCCGCACCATCACCGGCGTGGCCACCTCGATCGCCGCCTTCGTCGGCCGCGCCGCGAAAGGGCCGGTCGATGCCGACGCCGACGGCCCGGTCACCATCAACAGCTACGGCGACTACGAGCGCATCTTCGGCGCGCTGGATCCGGCGTATCCGATGGGTTACGCGGTGCGCGACTTCTTCCTCAACGGCGGTGCGCAGGCGGTGATCGTGCGCCTGTACAAGGCCGGCGCGGCCGGCGCCAAGGCGCAGATCACCGCGCCCGGCCTGACGCCGCCCGCCGTCGCGCTGCTGCTGGAAGCGGCCTCGCCCGGCGCCTGGGCCAACAAGCTGCGCGTGCGGGTGGACAGCCACGTGTCGGCCGACGTGGCCGCGCTGTATGGCCTCACCGCCGCCGACCTGTTCAACCTCACCGTGCGCGACATGGCCAGCGGCGCGCAGGAAAGCTTCCTCAACGTCACCGTGGTGGAAAGCCCGCGCCGCGTCGACCGCGTGCTGAAGGCCAGCTCCGTGCTGCTGCGCCTGCAGGCCGGCGCCACCTTGGGCGCGAAGCCGCCGTCGGCGATGTCCGACACCACCGACCCCGGCAAGACCATCTGGGACGACAACGGCAGCACGCCCGCCGCTGCCACTTCGGTGGCCGTGACCACGGTGGCGCAGGACAGCGAGAAGCTGTCCGCCGATGCGGACTATCTCGGCAACCAGGACGCCAAGACCGGCATTTATGCGCTGAAGAAGGTCGACCTGTTCAACCTGCTGTGCATCCCCGCCGACGTGCGCGGCAGCGATACCAGCAACGGCGTGTACCAGGCGGCGATGGCCTTGTGCGTCGACCGCCGCGCGCTGCTGATCGTGGATGCGCCCGGCGCATGGACCACGCCCAGCGCGATCAATGCCGGCACCGTGTCCGGCCTGGGCCTGACCGGCACTGCGGCACGCAATGCGGCGCTGTTCTTCCCGCGGGTGATCCAGTCCGACCCGGCACGGCAGGGCCAGCTCGACACCTTCGTGCCCTGCGGCATCGTGGCGGGCATCATGGCGCGCACCGACACGCAGCGCGGCGTGTGGAAGGCACCGGCAGGCCTGGATGCATCCTTGAACGGCGTGCAGGGCCTGTCCACGGTGATGACCGATGCCGAGAACGGCATGCTCAATCCGCTGGGCGTGAACTGCCTGCGCAACTTCCCGAACGCGGGGCCGGTGGTGTGGGGTTCGCGCACCTTGCGCGGCGCCGACCTGCTGGCCGACGACTACAAATACATCCCGGTGCGGCGCCTGGCGCTGTACATCGAGGAGAGCCTGTTCCGCGGCACGCAGTGGGTGGTGTTCGAGCCCAACGACGAACCGCTGTGGGCGCAGATCCGCCTCAACGTCGGCGCCTTCATGCAGAACCTGTTCCGCCAGGGCGCGTTCCAGGGCAAGTCGCCTACCGACGCGTACTTCGTCAAATGCGATGGCGAAACCACCACGCAGAACGACATCAACCTGGGCATCGTCAACATCGTGGTCGGCTTCGCGCCGCTCAAGCCCGCCGAGTTCGTGGTCATCCAGCTGCAGCAGATGGCCGGCCAGATCCAGACCTGAGGACAACACCATGGCTCAGTTCAGCGTCAATGCCCAGCGCTTCGATCCGTACAAGAACTTCAAGTTCAGGCTGAAGTGGGACGGCCGCTACGTGGCCGGCATCAGCAAGGTCTCGGGCCTCAAGCGCACCACCGAAGTGGTGAAGCACCGCGAAGGCGGCGACCCCAGCAGCAGCCGCAAGTCGCCGGGGCGCACCGAGTACGAGGCGATCACCATCGAACGCGGCGTCACCCACGATCTCGAATTCGAGAAGTGGGCGAACAAGGTCTGGCACTTCGGCGCCGGCCTGGGCGCCGAAGTGTCGCTCAAGGACTTCCGCAAGGACCTGATCCTGGAGGTCTACAACGAGGCCGGCCAGCTGGTGCTGTCCTATCACCTGTATCGCTGCTGGGTGTCGGAATACCAGGCGCTGCCGGACCTGGACGCCAATGCCAACGCCGTGGCCATCCAGCATCTGAAGCTGGAAAACGAAGGCTGGGACCGCGACGTCAGCGTGCAGGAACCGACCGAACCCAGCTTCACGGTGCCGGCGGGCTGAGGCCATGCGCACGCCCACCGCCGCCGACTGGTTGCGCGCCTGGGAACGCGGCGGGGATGCCTCCGCCGCGGCGCGCAGCCTGTATCTGCTCGGTGCGGGCGACGAAGCGCTGGACCAGGACGCGTTGCTCCAGTTGCCGCTGGGGCAGCGCGATGCCTTGCTGCTGCGTCTGCACGCAAGGCTGTTCGGGCGGCGGCTGGATGGCGTGGCGCGCTGCCCGGCGTGCAACGCGGTGGTTGAGGTCAGCTTCGATGCGCATGCGTTGCTGACCGGGCCGGAAGCCGACGGCGACACATCCACCGGCGTATTCGAACTGCAATCGGCCACGCACGGCCTGCGTGTGCGCTTTCGCGCGGTGAACTGCGCCGACCTGCTGGCCCTGCAGGATTGCGCCGACGTCGTGGATGCCCGCCGCCTGCTGCTGCAGCGCTGCGTGATCGAAACGGCGAACCTGTCGAACGGTGCCCCGGCCAGCCTGCCGGAATCACTGCAGGCGGAGCTGGCCCAGGCCATGGCCGCCGCCGATCCGCAGGCCGACCTGCAACTGGCCTTCCATTGCCCCGAGTGCGCACACGACTGGGAGCCGGCTTTCGATATCGCCCGCTTCCTGTGGCAGGAACTGCACGCCTGGGCGCTGCGCCTGCTGCGCGACGTGGACACGCTGGCACGCCACTACCACTGGAGCGAAGCGGACATCCTCGCGATGACGCCGCGCCGCCGCCAGGCCTACCTGGAGCAATGCGCGCCGTGAGCGATTTCCTCGACCGTGTGGCTACGCGCGCGCTCGGCAGCGAGTCGATGCTGTCGCCGCGGCTGCCGTCGTTGTTCGAGCCGGCGGGGCGGGGCGGGGCGGCCGTCACCGAGGAGTCGGTGCAGATCCAGGCGGCGCCGGCGGTCGAGCGGACGCAGGACCAAGCATTGCCGAACGTACGCCGGATCGAGAGCAGAGCGATCGCGGAGACACCGGAACTCGCGCCCGTGCGCTCATCTGCGCACGAGCCGATGGCGCAGGCCGACACGCACGAGCGCAGCATCGTTACGGAAGAAGTGCGCTTGTTCTCTTCCAGCAAGCCGTCCATGCGCGAAGCGGCTGTCGAGCCGCCATCGCCACGGATGGCTTCGCGCCAGGAGCCCACCTCCACCGGCGAGCTTCAGCCGCTGAAAGAAACCCGCATCCTGCGCGAACGCACCACCATCGAGACCTCGCACGAGGAACCGCCCGGCGAGCTGCTGGCGCCGAGCCAGCCCGTCTTCGCCACCCGGCCCGAAGCCGACGCGCGGCGCGCGAACGCATCGTCGCCTTCATCGGCGAAAGCACTGTCCGGCGCGGCGCCGCCATCCAGCGAGCCCGCCGTGCACGTCAGCATCGGCCGGCTCGAAGTGCGCGCCGCACCCACGAACGCCACGGCGCCGCGCCCCGCGGCGCCGCCACGCACCAGCGCGCTCGACGACTATCTGCGCCAGCGCGGCGGAACCACGCCATGAGCAATGTCCTCGCCATCGCCGCCGCCACCCGCACGCTGCGCAATGTGCTGCTGGCCCGCATGCCGCTGCTGGATACCGATCTGGGCGACCTGGAAGTGACCCTGCAGCCGCTGGATGTCGCGCGCAAGGGCATCACCAAGGCCCAGCTCAACCTGTTCCTGTATCAGGTCATCTACAACGCCGGCTGGCGGAATATGGACATGCCCGGCCGCGTGCGCCCCGGCGAAACGGCGCAGCCGGCGCTGGCGCTGAACCTGCATTACCTGATCACCGCCTGGGGCCGCGGCGACAGCGACAACGACGCGGTCAGCCACCGCGTGCTGGCGGCGGCGATGAGCACGCTGCACGACCGCCCGCTGCTCGACGCCGACGACATCCGCAACGCCTTGCTTGGCAACGACCTGGCCGACCAGATCGAGCGCGTGCGCCTGACGCCGCTGCCGCAGAGTGTGGAAGAACTCTCCAAGCTGTGGACCGCGTTCCAGACCAACTACCGCGTCTCCGCCGCCTACGAGGCGACCGTGCTGCTGATCGACAGCCAGGCGCCGTCGCGCGCCAGCCTGCCGGTGCTGCGCCGCGGGCCGCAGGATCGCGGCGTGACCAGCACGGCGTCCACGGCGCCGGCACTCAGCAGCGTGGCCCTGCCGAATGCGCAGGCGGCGGCGAGGCTGGGCGACGATCTGGTGCTCAGCGGCAGCCAGCTCAGCACCGCCAACGCGGTGGCGCGCTTCAACAGCCTGCGGCTCGATGCGCCGGTGGACGTGGTGCCGACGGCTGGCGCGGCAGCGGGCACTTTGCAGGTGCATCTGGCCGACAGTGCCGAGGATGCGCAGGCGCCCTCGCGCTGGGCGCCGGGCATCTACACGCTGTCGCTGCTGGTGCAGTCGCCGGGCCTGCCCGCGCTGCTCAGCAACGAACTGCCGCTGGCGCTGGCGCCGACGATCGGGCTGACGCCGCGCACCGGTTCGCCCGGCACGCAGCATCTGAATCTGACCTGCCTGCCGCGCATCCGCGACGGGCAGCGCGTGTTCCTGCTGTTTGGCGACCAGCTGGTAACGCCGACGAGCATCACCAACCCGGCCGATCCGACGCAGCCCACGGCGCTGGTTTTCGACGTGCCCGGCGTGGCCGCCGGCACCTACACGGTGCGTCTGCGCGTCGATGGCGCCGACAGCATTCCGGTCGACTTCACCGGCCCGTTGCCGGTCTTCGACAGCCTTCAGCAAGTGGTGGTGTCATGAGCGACTACGCGCAATGGCTCGCCGAGAACGATAAATATCTGGCCGATGCGCTGGCCGATCTGCGCGCGCGGCTGCAACGCGCCGCGGGGCAGGAGGCAGCGCCGTCCAATGGTGCGCGCAACGTGCCGGCGATTCCCGCGACGGTAGCGCCTGCGCCGGAGGCCACTGAAGCCAGGCATACGTCATGGTTGTCCCGCGTGTTCGGCGAGCACCCGGCGGCGCAGGCTGCGCCCGTGGCCACGACGGACACGCCGCCACCGGATGCGCAGGCGGCCGAACCGTCGCCCGCGGCGATCGCCGTCGACACCGCGGCCGATGCCGCGCAGGCGCCGGCCTTCGCCCCCGCGCTGCAACTGCTGGCCCAGCGCCTGGGCCTGTCCGATTTCGAACGCGACCTGCTGCTGCTGTGCATCGGCATGGAACTGGATACGCGCATGCCCGCGCTGTGCGCGCAGGCCCAGCACGATCCCGCCAAACCCTGGCCGACCTTCGCACTCGCCTTCGCCGTGCTGGACCAGCCGAGCTGGGATGCGCTTTCGCCCGAACGCCCGCTGCGCTACTGGCGCCTGCTGGAGATCCACCAGCCGGGGCCGCAGCCGCTGATCGGCGCCGCGCTGAGCGCGGACGAGCGCATCGTCAACTTCGCCAAGGGCCTGAACTACGTCGACGACCGCCTGATGCCGCTGCTGACGCCGTTGAACACGGACAGCCTGCCGCCTTCGCAGCAAGCCGTGGCGGACCGCCTGCTCGACAACCTGCGCCACATGCCGTTCGGCGAGCCTTTGCCCACGGTGCAGCTGGTCGGCGTGGACAGCACCAGCAAGCAGGCGATCGCGCAGACGGTGGCGGCGGGCTTCGGCGCGCAGGCGTTCCGCCTGTCGGCGCAGCTGCTGCCGCAGGGCATCGCCGAACAGGAAGCCCTGGTGCGCCTGTGGCGGCGCGAGAGCCTGCTGATGCCGGTGGCGCTGTATATCGACGCGTCCGCCATCGACGGCGCCGATGCGGCCTCCGGCCCGATCCGCCGTTTCCTGGCGCGCGCCGGCGGCCTGCTGTTCGTCGATACGCGCGAACCATGGAACGACAACGGCACGCATGCGCTCAGCGCCGACGTGACCCGGCCCACCTCGCTGGAACAGCGCAGCTTGTGGCAGCACCTGCTGGGCGAGGGCGCAGACCAGCATTCGCGCCAGCTCGCCAGCCATTTCGATTTCAATCTCGGCAAGATCGGGCAGATCGCGCATACCGCGCTGGCCGCGACCGAGCAGAAGGCCGAAGGCCTGGGCGAGGCGCTGTGGCAGGGCGCGCTGGCGCGCACGCGGCCGGCACTGGACCAGCTGGCGCAGCGCATCGAACCCAAGGCGGGCTGGGACGACCTCAAGCTGCCGGACAGCGAAAAGAATCTGCTGCGCGAGATCGCCGACCAGGTCGCGCAGCGCAGCGTGGTCTACGACGACTGGGGCTTTCGCGAACGCATGAACCGCGGGCTTTCGATCAGCGCGCTGTTCGCCGGCGAGAGCGGCACCGGCAAGACCATGGCGGCCGAAGTGATCGCCAACGAACTGGGCCTGCCGCTGTACCGCATCGATCTCTCGGCCGTGGTCAGCAAGTACATCGGCGACACCGAGAAGAACCTGCGCAAGCTGTTCGACGCGGCGGAAGAGGGCGGCGCGATCCTGTTCTTCGACGAGGCCGATGCGCTGTTCGGCCGCCGCAGCGAAGTGAAGGACAGCCACGACCGCTACGCCAATATCGAAGTGAACTATCTGCTGCAGCGGCTGGAAAGCTTCCGCGGCCTGGCCATCCTGGCCACCAATATGAAGAGCGCGCTGGACACCGCCTTCCTGCGCCGCATCCGTTTCGTGGTGAACTTCCCGTTCCCCGGCGTGGCCGAGCGCAAGGCGATGTGGGCCTCGGCCTTCCCCGCCAAGGTGGTCACCGCCGCACTGGATATCGAGCGCCTGGCCAAGCTGGCGCTGACCGGCGGCAGCATCCAGGGCATCGCCTTGAATGCGGCGTTCCTGGCCGCCAAGCACGGCGTGCAGGTGACCATGCCGCTGCTGCTGGACGCCGCGCGCAACGAGTTCCGCAAGCTGGAGAAGCCGGTCAACGAAGCGGACTTCCGCTGGCTGGGCAGCGCGGGAGGGCAGTCGTGAGCATCGCCCTGCATATCGAGCGGCTGGTGATCGATGAGGCCGTGCTGGGCGGCGAACGCGCCGCCGACGTGCGGCTGCTGCTCGAAAGAGAGCTGGCGCGTCAGCTCGCGCAACCGGGCGCATTGGATGCGTTGCGCGGAACCGGCGCGGTGACCGCGCTGCCGGCTGCGGCCTTGCCCGCGCCGGCTCGCGGACAGGAGCGCTTGGGTTCGCGCCTCGCCATGGCGGTCGGGCAGAGCCTGGGTGCCGCCTCCATGGCGCAGGACGGAGGAGGGCCGCGCCATGGCTGAGCCCACCCTGCGCGCCGCCAGCACCCGCGCACCCGCGCAGCGCGGCATCGGCGCCCTGCTGCAGCGCAAGTGCGCCTGCGGCACGCATACCGCCGGTACCGGCCAGTGCAGCGAGTGCAGCAAGAAGCAGTCGCGGATGCAGGCCAGGCTCAGGATCAACGATGCCGGCGACAGCTACGAGCAGGAGGCCGATCGCGTCGCCGATCAGGTGCTGGCTGGCGGTGCAAACGTCGCCGCCGATCGCATCGCGCCGCACATTCAGCGCTTCTCCGCGGAAGGAAACACGCAGGCCGGCGTAGCGCCGCCCAGCGTGGATCGCGCGCTCGCCGGCCCTGGCGCACCGCTGGAGCCGGCCTTGCGCGGCGACATGGAACAGCGCTTCGGCCACGATTTCTCCCGCGTGCGGATCCATTCCGGACCGCTCGCCGAACGGTCCACGCGCGACGTCGATGCCTACGCCTACACCGTGGGTTCGCGCATCGTCTTCGCCGACGGGCAGTTCGCGCCGCATACGCGCAGCGGCCGCCATCTGCTCGCGCATGAACTTACCCACGTGGTGCAGCAGGGCGGCGCGCCCGCACCGGCGCTGCAGCGGGCCTGCCGCTCGGCGGCGCAGTGCACCGCGCCCAGCCAGGGCAATGCGGTGCAGTTCGGCGACCGGGTCGAGGCGGAGAGCGAGCAGAACGCCATCGCCAGCGGTGGCGTGGTCGGCGCGAACGGCCATGCGGGCTGCACGCTGCCGCGCCATGGCGCGCGCGCCACCAACTTCGAAACGCTGGCCACCACCGCGGGCCTGGGCGCGACCATCGCGCCGGGCATCGATGGTTTCTTCATCAACGCCTGCCTGTCGGCCAACGACGGCGCGAACAACGCGCCGTGCTCGCAGTTTCCCGGCGGCGCGCCGGCCGGCACCAATCCCAGCCATCGCTGCGTGCAACTGCATACCACCGACGAAGACCTGGCCATCCGGCTGCGCGCGCAGCCCAGGCCGCTGGGCGATGCGGACCTGCGGGAGTTCCTGTGGATCACCTCCACCGTGGCGCACGAATCGCAGCACAACCGCTTCGATGCCAACGCCGCGACCATCGTGCCGGCCGCGGCGGACTGCAACGTCACCACGCCGGTGCCCAACTCCGGCAACCGGCCGATCCAGTCCCTGCTCAGCGAGATCAGCGCGGAGATCGGCGAGTTCGACGTGTATTTCCGCAACTCGGTCAGCAACCCGAGCCGCTCCAGCCGCTTCGCCATGCAGACCGCCGAGCACGACATCGCCAGCCGCGGCGACGAGAACATCCTGGGCAATATCCGTGACATGCAGTGCGTGTGCTCCTGCGCCACGGTGGACCGCTTCGTCGAGAACGTATTCACCCAGGCCAGTACCGGCTGGACGGACCCGGAGCGGCTGGAGTTCAAGCGGGCGATGACCGACTTCATTCCCGGCTTCTGGCCTCGTTCGCTGCAGGCGCGGAGGTAGGCGGCATGGCACGGCATCTGGCCAACGCAAAGCTCGCATCGGCTCCGTCCGCCGGTGTCGCCAGCCCTGTGCTGCGGCGCAAATGCGCCTGCGGCAGCCATGCGGCCGGGGGGCAATGCGAAAGCTGCAAGCAGCGCCTGCATCGCAAGGAGCGCGCCGGGGAATCCGCGCAGCAGACGGCGGTGCCGGGGATCGTGCACGACGTGCTGGGCACGCCCGGGCGGCCGCTGGATGCCACGGCGCGCGCCTGGATGGAGCCGCGCTTCGGCCACGATTTCAGCGGCGTGCGCGTGCATACCGACGGGCAGGCCGCGGCGTCCGCGCGTTCCGTCGGCGCACGGGCGTATGCCGTGGGCCAGCACCTGGTGTTCGACCACCGGCAGTACGCGCCGCATACGCAAGCCGGCCGGCATCTGCTCGCGCACGAGCTGGCCCATACCATTCAAGACGCCGGCGGCGGCGGACTGCATCCGAAGCTGCAACTGGGGGCGGCCGACGACGCCAGCGAGCATGCCGCCGACCGCGCCGCCGATGCGGTGGCGCAAGGCCAGCGCGCTTACGTGGCGCCGGCGGCCGGCGGCGTGATCCGCCGGCAGATCGCCGAGTGCTATGCCAGCGCCGGCAAGGACGACATGCAGAAAGTGGTGCGCTGTCCGGATATGTCGGAAACCGAAGTGAACCTGATCGATTCCACCGACAAGCCCGAACCCAAGACCACGATTTCCGCGGTGCCGGGCTACAACTCGCAGAACGTCTACGTCGACATCACCTATTGCCGCGGCAAGACCAGCGTCACCATCTCGCCCTCCGCCAGTCTGCCGGCCACCGTGGCGCAGGCGATCGGCAATGTGCTGTCGGGCAAGGACCCGGTCAAGAGCGGCCGGCTCACCGCGGGCCTCGGCATCGAGGTCGCCGTCAGCGACAAGGTCACCGTGACCATCGGCCCCACCATCACCGCCGGCGTGTCCGGCAAGCCGACCTATGGTGGCGGCGTGCAGGTCAAGACGCCGTATGGCGGCTTCGGCGCCCAGGGCCAGTACGACGCCGAGCAGAAACAGGGCGGCATCAGCTTCAGCTACACACCCGGCGACAAGACCAAAAACGTCGACTGCCATACCGTGCGCCACTACGTGACCCTGGCCTGCGCCAAGGTCACGCGCAAGCCGGCCGACCCCGGGCAGCCCGAGCTGAAGGGGGCGGATCCGCAGGTGCGGCGGGTGTACTTCGACTACGCCAAGGACACCATCCGCCAGGACTTCCACCTGCCCGACGACATCGAAACGCTGGCCGCCAAGGGTTATCGCATCACCGCGGTGCAGGGCTTCACCTCGCCGGAAGGTCCGCGCGGGCGCGAGCACGAGCCGGCCTTTATCGGCAACGACCGCTTGTCGGTGAAGCGCGCCGAAGCGGCGATCCGCTGGCTGCAGGATCCGAAGGTATGCCCGCACTGCGATACCTCGGGCGTCAAGGCGGACGGCCAGAGCGAACTGCCGCCGCTGCAGGGCAAGCAGAAGCCCGAGCCGGTGGGCCGCCCGATGGAAGAGGACGCGGTGAAGGAATACCTGGGCGAGAAGCCCGGCAGCACCGCCGATCCGACGGCGCCCAAGGCCGGCCCCGAGCGCGATGCGTTCAAGGCGCAGCCGTTCAAGGCGCAGCGCGACCAGGCCTTCGACTTCATGCGCCGCGCCGACATCACCATGGTCGGCAGCAAGGTGACCCAGGAGTTCAAGCCGGCAAAACCCGAGGAAGTCATGCGCGACCCGATCGCGTGCGACGAGAAAGTGATCAATGCGGCGCGCAAGGCCTTCGGCATCGCGCCGTCCACCGTGGTCGAAACCACCAAGCCTTGAGAGGGCCGCCACGATGCCAAGCGCCGACAAATCAGCGATCGCCAGGCAGAGTTTCACGCCTGCGCTCACCCGCGTACCCATAGGTCTGCACCGCAAATGCGGCTGCGGCAAATCCACGCCGGGCGGCGGCCAGTGCAGCGAATGCGCGCAGAAGAAGGCCAGCCTGCAGCGGCGCGCGCAGCGCGACGTGGCCAGCGGCGTCGCCCCGGCCAGCGTGCATGCGGAACTGGGCCGCGGCGGACAGCCGCTGGATCGCGCCACGCGCAGCTTCATGGAGCCGCGCTTCGGACACGATTTCAGCCACGTCCGCGTGCATGCCTCGCCGCAGGCCGCGGAAACGGCGGCCGACGTCGGCGCCTCCGCGTACACGGTGGGGCCGCATATCGTGTTCGGCCAGGGCAGCTATGCGCCGTCCACGCATACGGGCCGCCAGCTGCTTGCGCATGAACTGGCGCACGTGGTGCAGCAAGGCGGTGCGCAGAGCCTGCAGCGCTCCGGCGGGCAGGCGGGCGATGTGCCTTCGATGGCTGGTGGCAGCGGCCTGCGCATCGGCAGCGCGGACGATCCGCTGGAAGGCGAGGCGGATGCGGCGGCGCATCGGGTGATGAGCGGCGCGGGTACGGGTGCCGGGTTGGCTGCAGCGCCACTGAGCCTGGCGCGTTCGCCGATCCTGCGCCGGCGGCTGGTGGTCAATCCCGGCGATTCGATTCCGATGCCGGCGGGCGCGGCCGGGCCGGCGCAACCCTTGACCAATGCGGTGCAGAACCTGATGCACGAGGTCTGTCCCGACGGCCAGTTCGTGGTGGATCCGGCGACCGGCGTGGCCAGCGCGGGCGCGGCGAATTTCTGCGCCACGCCGGCGCCGGCCGCTCCGGCGAAATCGCCGGCCAATTCCAGCACGCCGGTGGGTTGCCGTTGTCTGTGCGACGTCATCAACAACACCGAAACCACCACGATTGCTTTTCAGGCCGGCCCGCCGGGCACCAGCCGCACGGTCGATCAGCAAGGGCGCGTGCAGGGTGAAGCGGGGCGCCGCACCAGTCCGACCGTCAATGTCGATCCGCGCTTCCAGGGCCAGTACAAGATCAACGGACGCTGGGTGGATATTCCGTTCCACCTGATCTTTGCCCACGAAGTCTGCGGGCACGCGCTGCCGAAGATGCAGGGCACGCATGCGGCACGCGGCCCGACGCCGCCGGGCGGCACGCCTCCTTCGGAACAGCACGCCGTCGACGTCGAACGCGATATTGCCGCCGAGCACTCGCCGGCCCTGCCGCGCCGCCCCGACGACTACGGCGGCGCCGCACGCGAGCGGCCCTGAGGCGCAGCCATGAACGCACCGGCATCCATGCAAGCCCGCCTGGAAGTCCTGCGACAGGACTTGCCGGATCCGTTCGTCATGCGGGCGGGGCTGGATGCGTTCTTTGCGCTGCCCCGCGTGCGCGAGCTGCTCGCCGACGGCACGGCCGGCGCGCAATTGCTCGATTATCTGGAACACCAGCCCGAGCCTGCGCTCGCGCGCGTCGCGGTGATCCTGCTTTCGCGCTGCCTCACCGATCCGCTGTACCGGCGCCTGCTGGCCGTGCTGGAACGCGCGGACATGGAACTGACCGAAGCCTGCGATGCCGGCTTGTGGCTGCTGCCGGTGGATCAGGCTGCGCTGGCGAGGGAGCTGGTGGGCATGACCAGCACCGGCCAGCCGTTCCCGCTGTTGCTGCTGCAGCGTCCCATCGCCGCCGAAGTGCGCGCATCGCTGGAGCATTTCATCCGCCTGGGCAAGCTGCCGCTGAGCCTGTACGCGCTGTATGCCTATGCCTATGTGCCCAGGCCGCGCGACCAGGCGCTGCTGCTCAAATGGAAGCAGTCCGGCCAGGCCGATGCCGCCACCGCGCGGCTGCTCGACCAGCTGCTGCACGAGGAGGGCCGGCCATGAGCGAGCGCGTCGCCAAGGGCCAGGCCGCGCAGGCCGTAAAGACCGCGGCGGCGAACGGTGCGGCGGCGGGCCAGCTGCTGCAGCGCAAATGCGCCTGCGGCACGCACACCCCGGGTGGCGGCCAGTGCCGCGCCTGCAGCCAGCGCGAGGCCGAGCCGCATGCGGAACACGCGGCCGCCGAACAGGTGCCCGCGTCCGTCCACGACGCGCTGGGCAGCGGCGGCCGTCCGCTGGACGATCGCGCCCGCCGTTTCTTCGAGCCGCGCTTCGGCCGCAATCTCGGCGGCGTGCGCATCCACACCGACGGCAGCGCCGCGCGCTCGGCCAGGGACGTGGATGCGCAGGCCTATACCGCCGGGCGGCATATCGTGTTCGCCGACGGCAAATACGCGCCGGAATCGCTGATGGGCAGCTTCCTGCTCGCGCACGAGCTGTCGCACGTGATGCAGCAGCGCCAGCAGGACCTCCGTCCGCAGACGATCGGCCAGCGCAACGACGCCTTCGAGCACGAGGCCGACCGCACGGCGATGGACGTGCTGACGCGGCCGGTGTCGTCGGTGACGCCGATGGTCGGCACCGATCCGTCCGCCACCTTGCGCCGCGGCTGGCCGCTGGTGGCGGCCGGCGTGGTCGGCGTCGGCGCCGCGCTCTATGCGGCATGGGCGTATCACTGCCTCACGCCGCTGGAGCGTCCGATGTACGACGCCACTTTCGGCGATCCGGTCAATCGCGCCGGCGGCTTCCGGCTCTGGTACTACAACCAGACCCACGCGCCGATCTCCAGCAATGTGTGGGACGCCTTCGGCCACTGCTGGATCGCCTGCGCCTCGACCAAGCGCTGCGGCGCCTTCACCGCCAGGCTTGCCGGCAGTTCGCGCGAGTTCTACCGCGAGTACATCGACAGCAGCCCGCACGACAGCTACGCGCAGGACATCAACAACCAGCGGCTGGGCCGCGGCTTCGGCAGCAACGGCGACGACTGCGACACCGCCTGCCGCAATGCGGCGCTGCCGGGCGGCGCGATGGACCTGAGCGCGCCGGCGGCCACGCATTGGGATCCGGTCAACGGAGATACCGCTTGAAACACGATCAATCCTGCGCGGTCGCACGCGCCATCGGGATGGAGCATTGAGCATGGACACCTTGCGTAAAGGCGACCAGGGGCCACAGGTCAGCCAGCTGCAGCAGCTGCTGACCCAGCGCGGCTATGCGGCGCCGGGCACGGGCGTGTTCGACACGCGCACCTGGCAGGCCTTGCGCGCGTTCCAGATCCAGAACCTCGACCAGCACGGCCAGCCGCTGGTGGTGGACGGCGTGGCCGGGCCGCTGACCTGGTGGAGCCTGCAGAATCCCAAGCCGAGCATCGTCACGCCGAGCGCGGTCGACTACACCGTGCTGCCGGCCACCGGCGGCAGCGCGCGGGGCAGGGCGGCGCTAGCCTCGGCCATCGTGGAGCTCAAGGCCGGCGCCGGCGAGCAGGGCGGCGACAACCGCGGCCCGTTCGTGCGCAAGTACCTGGCGCCGGCAGGATTATCGGAAGGCAATCCGTGGTGCGCTTCCTTCGTGAGCTATTGCTTCCTGCAGGGCGCGGGCGGCGTCCAGGCGAAGATGCCGTTCCCCTACGTGGCCAGCGCGCGCAGCCTGCTGGCGGAATTCAAGGACAAGGGCTGGGCCTCGACGCCGGGCGACGGCTACGTGCCGCAGCCGGGCGACATCGTGGTGTGGTGGCGCGTGAGCCTGGCCGGCTGGCTGGGCCACACCGGCCTGGTGCACTCGGTGCAGGACGGCATGCTCTACACCATCGAAGGCAACCGCAGCCCCAACGTGCAGGGCTTCTCCTATGTGCTCAGCCGCATGGACAAGCTGCTCGGCTACGGACACGTGCCATGAGCGGATTCCCCGGCTCGCCGCGCATCCTCAAGGGTGGCCTGGTGCTGATCGACCCGGACACCTCCGCCGTGCTGCGCGTGATCGCGCTGCAGTACAACCCCGACTCGATCACCCGCTCGCTGCAGGTGCAGGCGATCAGCGCCGACGGCGGCGACCGCTCCGAAGTGCTGCGCCTGAAAGGGCCGCCGGTGGAAACCATCAAGCTGGAGGCGGAGATCGACGCCACCGACCAGCTGGAGTTTCCCGACCGCAACCGCGTCGCCACGCAGACCGGCGTGTTCGCCCAGCTCGCCGCGCTGGAAACCATGATCTATCCGACCAGCGCGCAGTTGAACGCGAACGATGCGATGTCCCAGGCCGGCACGCTGGAAATCATTCCGATGGAAACGCCGTTGGCCCTGTTCGTATGGAGCCAGACGCGCATCCTGCCGGTGCGCGTCACGGAGCTGAGCATCACCGAGGAAGCCTTCGACACCGCGCTCAATCCGATCCGCGCCAAGGTCAGCCTGGGCCTGCGCGTGCTGTCGGTGAACGACGTGCCGCCGGGACACAAGGCGGCCAGCCTGTTCATGAGCTATCTGCAGAACAAGGAACGGCTGTCCGGCATGGCGCCGGCCATGCCCTTGTCCGCGCTCGGCATAACGGGAGTGCCCTGATGGCCATCGCCTTTCCTCCGACCAGCCGCTACGCGCTGACGCCCACCGGCACCTTCGTACGCGCCGACGGCACGCCGATTACTTATCTCAAGCGCCGCTTCGTGCCGGCGCCGGAGAAGTTCGCGCTGCTGCAGTGGCATCGCGTGGTGCAGGGCGAGCGGCTGGACAATATCGCCGCCCACTACCTGGGCGATCCCGAGCAGTTCTGGCGGCTGTGCGATGCCAACCGCGCGCTGCGTCCGGACGAGCTGACCGAAACCATCGGCCGCAAGCTCGCCATCACCTTGCCCGAGGGTATTCCGGGGGTGCCGCGTGCTTAAGGGCGTACACCTGACCCTGCTGGTCGGGCCCATGGTGCCGGTACCGGTGCCG
Source organism: Dyella sp. LX-66 (assembly GCF_018599165.1). NCBI lineage: Bacteria > Pseudomonadati > Pseudomonadota > Gammaproteobacteria > Lysobacterales > Rhodanobacteraceae > Dyella > Dyella sp. LX-66. The sequence continues at coordinate 122,199 of NZ_JAHFVJ010000004.1, read as the reverse complement.
CAGGTAGTGCTGGACGCCTTGACCCAGATCGAGGTGGTGCAGCCCGACGAGCAGGCCGGCGCCTTCACCCTGCAGTTCACCCTGAGCGTGCAGTCGCCGCTGCATACCTTGTTCCTGCTGAGCGGCGGCGACGTGGTGCCCTTGCTGCGGGTGATCGTGATCGTCACGGTGAACGGCACGCCGGAGGTGCTGATCGACGGCGTGGTGACCAAGACCGAAGTGATGCCCGGCGCGGACCAGCGCCACACCACCTTGCAGGTAAGCGGCGACGATCTCACCACGGTGATGCAGAAGCTGGAGTTCTCCGGCCTGCCGGGGCTGCCGTATCCGGCCATGCCGGCCGAAGGCATCGTGGCGCTGCTGCTGGCCAAGTACGCGTTTCTCGGCGTGGTGCCGCTGGTGATTCCCAGCATCGCCATCGACGTGCCGATTCCCACCGACCGCATTCCCACCCAGCAGGGCACGGACCTGGAATACATCCGCATGCTGGCCAGCCGCGTGGGCTACGTGTTCTATATCGAACCCGGTCCCGCGCCGGGCATGAGCACCGCGTACTGGGGGCCGAAGATTAAAGTGGGCGTGCCGCAGCCGGCGCTGAATGCCGACATGGACGCGGCCAGCAACGTGGAAAGCCTCAGCTTCAGCTACAACGGCAATGCGCGCAGCCTGCCGATCGTCTATATCCAGAATCCGCAGACCAAGATTCCGATCCCGATTCCGATCCCGGACATCGGCCCGCTCAATCCGCCGCTGGGCCTGCTCGACCCGCCGCCGCAGCGCTTCAACCCGCTCACCGAAACCGCCAAATATTCGCCGGTGCGCGCGCTGCTGCTGGGCATGGCGGAAGCGGCCAAATCCGCCGACACCGTCACCGGCCGCGGCAACCTGGACGTGTCGCGCTACGGCCGCGTGCTGAAGGCGCGCCAGCTGGTCGGCGTGCGCGGCGTGGGGCCGGCCTTCGATGGCCTGCATTACGTGAGCGAAGTGCGCCACACCATCAAGCGCGGCGAGTACAAGCAGAGCTTCAGCCTGTCGCGCAAGGGCCTGATCTCCACCGTGCCGCGGGTGCCGTCATGACCAAGTACTACGGCAAATACCGCGGCACCGTGCTGCAGAACATCGACCCCGAACAGCTCGGGCGCATCCAGGCGACGGTGCCGGACGTGTCCGGCCTGCTGCCTTCGAGCTGGGCCATGCCTTGCGTGCCGTTCGCCGGCAAGCAGAACGGCGTGTACGTGGTGCCGCAGATCGGCGCGGGCGTGTGGATCGAATTCGAACAGGGCGATCCGGATTACCCGATCTGGACCGGCGGTTTCTGGGGCATCGCCGCGGAAGTGCCGGCCCTGGCTTTGGCGGGCAATCCCGCCAGCCCCAGCGTGGTGCTGCAGTCGGGCCTGCAGAACACGATCTCGATCAGCGACCTGCCAGGCCCCACCGGCGGCATCCTGCTCAAGGCCGTAACGGGCGCGATGATCATGGTCAACGAGATCGGCATCACCATCTCCAACGGGCAGGGCGCCACCATCGTGCTGGCGGGGCCCACCGTCACCATCAACAACGGCGCGCTGGTCGTGACCTGAGGAGAAGAAGGATGCCGGGCTTCCTTATCCATGTCGGCGCCAGCGTGCTCTGCTCGCACGGCGGGCAGGCGCAGGCCACGGTGCCGAATCCGCGCGTGACGGTGAGCGGCCAGCCCACGGTCGCCATGCCCGGGCCATGGGTGGTGGCCGGCTGCACCTTCCCGCCGCCGCCCGCGGCCAACGGCCCCTGCGTCAGCGCGCAGTTCATGACCAGCGCGACCCGGGTCACTTCCAACGGACAGCCGCTGCTGTGCTTCGACAGCCAGGCGCTGTGCGCGCCGACGGCGACGCCGCTGCTGATCGTCGCCAGCCAGATGCGCGTCACCGCCATGTGAGGACGTCATGGATCCCGCCATCAACATCGACTTTCCGTTCGCCTTCGACCGCCGCGGCCGCACCGCGCTCACCGATGACGACGACCACGTGCGCGACATGATCGAGCAGCTGCTGTTCACCCGTCCGGGCGAGCGGGTGAACCGGCCGGACTTCGGCAGCGGCCTGCTGCAGATGGTGTTCGCGCCGAACAGCCCGGAGATCGCCGCGGCCCTGCAGTTCACCTTGCAGGCGGCGCTGCAGCGCTATCTGGGCGACGTGATCAATGTGGGTTCGCTGGAGGTCACCAGCGACGACGCCACCTTGCAGGTGGATCTGAGCTACACCGTGCTGGCCACCGGCGACGTGCGCACCGCCAGCATCCGCGGGAGCGCGACATGAGCACCGACGCGACGCTGCTTCCGGTCCCCATCGGCTGCGGCCTGCCGCCGTCCTGTTCGCTGGAGGCGCGGCGCGAACGGCTGCGCCTGGGTGGGCAGCTCAACGGCATCGACTTTGTGGAAGTCGGCGATGACGGAGTCACGCTGTGCGTGCATCTGTTCGGGCCGATACCCGAAGGTATGGCCGTCGCCAATGTGCGGATCAGCGGCGGCGACCGCATCACCGGCCTGCGCGTGCTCGCGGTAAGCGAGGAGAACGAGCCGGAGATGCACGACGACGCCTGCCTGCGCGTGGTGCTGGACCGCGAAGGCGACCATTCGCCGTATTGCCTGTGCCTGGTCGATGCCGCGTCCGGCAACGATCCTGCCGAGTGGATGGCGTACCCCGGCTTTGATCCGCGCTATGCCTGCGTAGGCCTGCGCTTCCGCCTGGGCTGCGCCAAGGAGCTGGACTGCGCCGCCGTCACGCCTTGCGTGGAAACGCCCGAGCCGCCGCCGGAGATCAACTATCTGGCGAAGGACTATGCGAGCTTCCGCCAGCTGTTTCTCGACCGCATGGCGCTGGACGCACCCGCGTGGCAAGAACGCCACGTACCGGATATCGGCATCGCCCTGGTGGAGACGCTGGCCTATACCGCCGATTACCTGAGCTATTACCAGGACGCCGTCGCGACCGAGGCGTATCTCGCCACCGCGCGCCGGCGCATTTCGGTGCGGCGGCATGCGCGGCTGGTCGACTACCGCATGCACGAAGGCTGCAATGCGCGCGCGCTGGTGGCTTTGCAGCTGCCGGCGGGCGAGGCGACGCTCGATCTCGACAATCTGCTGCTGCTGGTGCCGCCGCCCGCGCAACCCGATGCCACGCCGGGCGGCTTGAATGCCGACCAGCTGGAGAAGGCGCGGGCGCAAGGGGCGCTGGTGTTCGAGCCGATGGCGCTGGATGGGGCCACCACGATCACGGTGAGCGCCGCCAATTGCGCGATCCGCTTCTACACCTGGGGCGACGAGCTGTGCTGCCTGCCGCGCGGAAGCACGCAGGTGGTGCTGGTGGATCCGCTGGCGGTGCCGTCGGGTCCCGCGACCACGCCCGGAACCGGGACCGGCGATGGCGGCAATACGCCGACGGTCGACGTGGCGCGCGCGGCGATGGCCGCGCCGCAGCGCGCCTTGACGCTGCAGGTCGGCGATCTGCTGATCTTCGAGGAAGTGCTGGGTCCGGTCACCGGCAATCCGGCGGATGCCAACCCGGAACATCGCCACGCCGTGCGGCTCACCTCCGTGCAGCCCATTGCCGACCCGCTCGACGGCACCTTGCTGCTGCAGGTGGGCTGGGATCCTTGCGATGCGCTGCCGTTCGACCTGTGCCTGTCGGTGCGCAAGCCATCGCCCGATTGCGCGTGGCTGCATGATGTCAGCCTGGCGCGCGGCAATGTGCTGCTGGTCGATCATGGCGACCACGTGCCCGGCAAGTGCGACTGCTCGGCGCTGTGCACGCCGCCCGGGCAGGGCGACGACGACTATCCGGGGCTGGCCACCGCGCGCGCCGCCATGCCCGATGCCTGCCAGCGCTGCGATGCTTTGGCCGAGGATTGCTGGCTGGTGCCCGGCAGCACCGAGTACGGCTGCTGCCGCTGCGAGGGCGCGGTGCTGGACGTGCGGCGCCCGCCTTCGGAGACCGGCCATGTCGTGCCGGGCACGCCGCTGACCTGGGCCGAGCCCTTGCCGGGTACGCCGAATGCGCCGGTCTGCCAGCTGCTGGCGCGCGATCCGCGCACCGCGCTGCCGCAGCTCGACGTCTACGGCGGGGCGCTCGGCGACATCCTTATTGCCGGCACGCCCGATGCGCAATGGCGCTGGGATTCGCGCCAGGACCTGCTGGAGAGCGGCGCGGACGAGCGCCACTTCGTGGTCGAGGTGGACGACGACGGCGCGGCGCATCTGCGCTTCGGCGATGGCGTGCTCGGCCGCCAGCCGCAGGCCGGCGATTTCTTCCGCGCGCGCACGCGCATCGGCAACGGCACCGCGGGCAATGTCGGCCGCGAAAGCATCGTGTGGATAGCGCTGCGCAACGGCGTGGTGCCGGACGGACTGGTGCCGCGCAATCCGCTGGCGGCCGGCGGCGGACAGGCGGCGGAAACGCTGGCTGAAGTGAAGCTCTATGCGCCGGGTGCGTTCCGCGCCCACCCGCTGCGGGCGATCGTGGCCAACGACTACGCGCAGTTCGCGGCGAGCGAGCCGGCCGTGCAAGGCGCCGCCTGCGCCATGGCCTGGAACGGCAGCTGGTACGAGGCCGACGTGGTGATCGATCCGCTGGGCCGCGACACGCTGCCGCCCAGCCTCGCCGCACGCGTGCTGGCCGACCTGCAGCCGTACCGCCGCATCGGCCACGACGTGGCGGTGCTGCCCGCGCGCTACGTGCCGCTGCGCATCGAACTGTTCGTCTGCGTGCTGCCGGATTTCCTCACGGCGCACGTGGAGGCGGCGCTGATCGAGCGCTTCAGCGCCGGCCTGCGCAGCGACGGCACGCCCGGGTTCTTCCATCCGGACCGGCTGCGCCTGGGCGCCGCCGTCAGCGTCAGCGCGCTGATGGCCGAGGCGCAGGCGGTGGTCGGCGTGGCGCACGTCGAAGTGCGCACGCTGCAGCGCATGGACGACGACACCGCTATGTCGGGCGGCAGCGGCGCGCCGGACGACGGCCTGCTGCATCTGGCAGGCACCGAACTGGCCCAGGTCGACAACGATCCGGACCATCCCGACCACGGCAGCATCGCGTTCATCATGGGAGGTGGCCGATGAGTTGCTGCAGCGCCTGCGGCCAGCACGCCTGCGCCTGCGGATGCGGCGCCGGCGCGCGCACGCCGCGATCCCTCTACAACCGGCCCGGGCTGGACAGCCTGGTCTATCGCGTCGGCACCTATGCCGATTTCCGCGCCACCATGCAGCTGGATCTCAGCGATGCGGCGCTGCCCGCCTTGCAGGGCCTGCGCACGCGCGAGCTGGACGATCCCTCGATGGCCCTGCTCGATGCCTGGGCCATCGGCGCCGACGTGCTGAGCTTCTACCAGGAGCGCATCGCCAACGAAGGCTATCTGCGCACCGCCACGGAGCGCTGCTCCGTGCTGCAGCTGGGCCGGCTGGTGGATTACCGGCTGCGCCCCGGCGTGGCGGCCAGCGTCTACCTGGCCTACACCATCGACGATAACTCGACCGCGGTGACCATCCCGCTGGGCGCCAAGGCGCAGTCGGTGCCGGCGCCGGGCGAGCAGATGCAGACCTTCGAGACCGCCGAAGCGCTGGATGCGCGCCGCGAGTGGAACACCTTGCGGCCGCGCCTGACCCAGCCGCAGAACATCTCGCTCGCCACCATCGGCGGCCTCGGCGAGCTGTGGGTGGCCAGCGCCAATACGCAGCTGAAATTGAACGACCCGCTGCTGTTCCTGTTCGGCGAGCTGAGCACCGGCGTCAGCGCCATACGGCGGGTGCAGTCGGTGGAGGTGCAGCAGCGCGACCCGGCCACCGGCGCCGTGCTGCCGCCGGAACAGCAGCGCAGCCGCGTGGTGCTGCAGTCGGTGGATGCGGTGACCGTGCAGATATTGACGGCGGCGAACAAGGCGATCGGCCTGCTGGCCTATACCAACACCGGCTGGCTGGAGAGCATCGAATCGGTGCGCCAGAAGCTGCTGCTCGAAGTGAGCAACACCGGAAGTTTCACCAGTTTCGCGCACGATTTCAGCGAACTGGAGGGCTACCAGACCGCGCCGCAGCCGGTGATCGATTTCATGCAGACCGTGCAGCAGGCCTTCGGCAACAGCGGCAATGGCGGTTCGAACTATGCGGATTTCGGTGCGCTGTTCGCGGCGCTGATCCAGCCGGTGACCTTGCAGCCGGCCAACAGCCTGCGCCTGCAGCGCAGCCTGGCCACCGCGCTGGGGCTGGCCAGCGATGCACGGCCGCAGCTGCTGCTGAACTTCGCCCGGCCGCTGATGGACAGCTTCTACAACGCCTGGACCCAGGTGCAGCACGGCGAGCCTTCGCCTGCCTTGAAGGGGGTCTACGCCATGCGCGTGGCCGCGCCGCTGTTCGGCTACAACGCGCCGGCGCCGGTGAGCATCGTGCAGACCTACGACAGCACGAACAGCGAATGGATCTCCAAGCCGCAGCCCGGCACGCTGAGCATGGACGAGAAGGACAACGTGCTGTGGCTGGACAATGCCTATGACGGCGTCAGCGCCGGCGGCTACGTGATGATCCACACCACGGGCAAGGATCTGCCCGTGATCGGCCAGGTCCAGGCGGCGCACACGCTGCCGCACAGCGACTACGGCATGAGCGGCAAGAGCACCCAGGTCGTCCTGGCCGGTTCCTCCAACGCCACCGGCGCGACCTGGCCGGCACCCAGCGAAGCGACGCTGCGCAGCAGCCTGGTACATGCGCAGAGCGAGCTGCTGCCGCTGGCCGTGCTGTCGATTGCCGACGACATGGGCAACGTCGACGCCACCAGCGCCGGCATTCCGAACGACGGCGCCACGCGAGTCACGCTTGATGCGCCGGTCGATGGACTCAAGCCCGGCCGCTGGGTGATCGTGCAAGGCCAGCGCACCGACGTGCCCGGCACCGACGCGGTCATCGCCTCCGAACTGGTGATGCTGCTGGCGGTGGAGCAGGGCGTGCCGCCGGATCTGCCGGGCGACACCGTGCACAGCACCCTGGTATTCGCCAACCAGGGCCTGGCCTATACCTACCAGCGCGGCACCGTGTCGATCTTCGCCAACGTGGTGCGCGCTACCAACGGCGAGACGCGCAACGAGGTGCTGGGCAGCGGCGACGGCAGCGTGCCGATGCAGGCGTTCGCGCTCAAGCAGCCGCCGCTTACCTATGTATCCGCGGCAACCGTGGACGGCGTGCTGAGCACGCTCACCGTGCGCGTCAACCAGGTGGAATGGCACGAGGTGCGCAACCTGGCCTTTGTCGACGGCAATGCGCGCCGCTTCGTCACCGCCACCGACGACAGCGGCAAGACCAGCGTGATCTTCGGCGACGGTGCGCACGGCGCGCGCCTGCCCACCGGGGTGGAAAACATCACCGCGGTGTACCGCAACGGCATCGGCGCCAGCGGCAATGTGCAGGCCGGGCAGATCAGTCTGCTCACCACCAAGCCGCTGGGCGTGAAGAACGTGATCAACCCGCTGCGCGCGTCCGGCGGCGCCGATCCGGAAACCCGCGACCAGGCGCGGGGCAACGTGCCGCTGGCCGTGCTTGCGCTGGACCGGCTGGTGTCGATCACCGACTACGCCGACTTCGCCCGCACCTTCGGCGGCGTCGGCAAGGCCGCGGCGGCGAAGCTGGGCACCCAGGTGCGGGTGACCATCGCCGGCGCGGCGGACGTGGCGGTGGATGCCACCTCCGATCTGTACCGCAACCTGCTGCAGGCGCTGCGCCAGTACGGCGATCCGTCCTTGCCGGTGAGCCTGGACGTGCGCGAGCTGCTGGCGCTGACGCTGAGCGCAAAGATCGGCCTGGCGCCCGACTACAACTGGGAGGCGGTGGAGCCGCTGGTGCGCGCGGCTCTGCTGGAGCGCTTCGGCTTCGAGCGGCGCGGGCTGGCGCAAAACGTGTACTTGAGCGAGATCGTCGCCTGCATCCAGGCGGTGCGCGGCGTGGCCTGGGTGGACGCGGATGCGTTCGGCCATCTGGACGAAGCGGCGGTGCTGGCCGGCTTCGGCGTCGGCGGCGACAACAACGGCGACAAGGGCGAGAGCATCGGCAACCTGTCGTTCCTCAACACCACCGGTTCGGCCAACGGCACCGGCAGCCAGTCCCTGGTCAACCAGCGCGTGCAGGCGCTGCCGGCGCGCTACGACGATGACGGCCTGCCGCTGCCGGCGCAGATCGCCTACTTCCTGCCCACCGTGCCCGACACGCTGCTGCTGCAGGAGGCCACGCCATGAGCGCCAACCCCGACCGCCTGTATGAACTGATGCCTGTGGTGTACCGCATGCGCGATGCGGATCAGGGCTATCCGCTGCGCGACCTGCTGCGCGTGCTGTCGACCCAGGCCAATGTGCTGGAGCAGGACATTACGCGGCTGTACGACAACTGGTTTATCGAAACCTGCGACGACTGGGTGGTGCCGTATATCGGCGACCTGCTCGGCTACTCGCTGCTGCCGGAAGCGGCGACGCTGGCCGACGGCAGCGTGCACGGCGCCCGGCTGGGACGCGTGCTGGCGCCGCGCGCCGACGTGGCCAACACCATCGATGCGCGCCGCCGCAAGGGCACGCTGTCGCTGCTGGAAGACCTAGCGCGCGACGCCGCCGGCTGGCCGGCGCGCGCGGTGGAGTTCTACCGCCTGCTGGGCTGGACGCAGCATCTGGACCATCAGCATCCGCACCGCGGCGGCACCGCCGATCTGCGCGACCCTGGCGTGATGCAGCGTATTACCTGGGCGGGCGGCGCCTTCGATCCGCTCGCGCACAGCGTGGACGTTCGCCGGTTCGGCAGCGCCCACCAGCGTGGCCGCTACGGCATTCCCGATGTCGGCCTGTTCGTGTTCCGCCTGCGCAGTTATCCGGTCACCACGACGCCCGCGTACTGCCTGGAAGAGCGCGGGCCGCAGTGCTTCAGCTTCAGCGTGCTCGGCAACGACACGCCGCTGTTCCAGCGGCCCGATGCCGAAACGCAGCCCACGCATATCGCCCGCGAGCACAACCTGCCGGTGCCTTTGCGCCGCTACCGTTTTGCGCAGCGCGGCCCGATGGCCGATTACGCCAGCGTGTCGCCAGCCTTATACGGCCCCGGCAAGAGCGTGCTGGTCTACGCGCCCGACTGGCCGGCGAAGGGGCAGGGCATGCCGGTGCCGATCGAGGCGCTGATCCCGGCCGACCTCTCCGCCTGGCGCTACCAGGTGCCGCGCGGGCGCGTCGCGGTCGATCCGGAAACCGGGCGCCTGCTGTTCCCGGCGAACCAGCGGCCGAAGCGCGGCGTATGGGTTTCCTACAACTACGGCTTCGCCGCGGATCTTGGCGGCGGCGAGTATGCGCGGCTGGTGCCGGAGCTGGAGAACGCCACGCGTTACATCGTGCACACCGTGCTGCCCGTGGCCGATCCGGCGCCGCTGCCGCCAGGGCATTTCACCAGCATCGCCGATGCGCTGGGCGCATGGACGCAGGCCAAGGCGGTGGATCCGTCGCTGCGCGCCTTGATCATCGAGCTGGCCGAAAGCGGCATCTACGAAGGGGCGATCGATCTGCAGCTCGACGCCGGCGAAGCGATCCAGCTGCGCGCCGCGGAACGCACGCGGCCGATCCTGCGCCTGCTCGACGTACGTGCCAGCCAGCCGGACGCGCTCAATATCGGCGGCGCCAACGGCAGCCGCGTGCTGCTCGATGGTCTGCTGATCGTCGGCCGCGGCGTGGAAGTGCACGGGCCGGAAGACACCGAAGGCACCGAGCCGCAGCCGGACCTGTGCGAGCTGGTGATCCGCCATTGCACCCTGGTGCCCGGCTGGGCGCTGCAATGCGACTGCGATCCGAAGCGCCCGGGCGAACCCAGCGTGACCCTGGACGGCACGCGCGCTTCGCTGCGCATCGAGCAGAGCATCGTCGGCGCGATCTCGGTGGTCAGCCCGGTACGCCGCGGCGAGCCGCCCGCGCTGCAGATCTGCGACAGCGTGGTGGACGCCACCGGCATCGAACGCATCGCGCTCGGTGCGCCGGACGAGGCGGTGGCCTACGTGCAGGCGAGTTTCCAGCGCTGCACGGTGATCGGCGAGGTGCAGGCGCACACCATCCCGCTGGCCGAGGACTGCATCTTCGCCAGCCATGTGCGCGTGCTGCGCCGCCAGTTCGGCTGCGTGCGTTTCTGCTACGTGCCGCCGGGTTCGCGCACGCCGCAGCGCTTCCATTGCCAGCCGGACCTGGCGCTGGATGCCGTGCCGAAGGCGCAGCAGCCGCAGGAAACGCTGCGCGTGGTGCCGCAGTTCCGCAGCCTGCGCTACGGCACGCCCGACTACGCCCGCCTGGACGACGGCACCTGCGACGAGATCCGCGCGGGTGCGTCCGACCAGTCCGCGATGGGCGTGTACCACGACCTGTACGAGCCGCAGCGCGAGGCGAACCTGGCCTGGCGGCTGCAGGAATACACACCCGCCGATACCGATGCCGGAATTCTTTTCGCAAGTTAGGAGATCGACCATGAAAGGCGACTTTGCGCGTGTCACGTTCGACCCGGCACGACACTACAGCCAGGTCATGCAGCAGCAGGGCCGGGTGACGCTGGAAGCGGACTGGAACGAGCAGGCCGGCATCCAGCTGTTCCTGCTGCGCACGATGATCGCGGACCTGGTCGGCCCTTGCTGGGCGCCGGGCAGCGGCTTTGCGATCACCACGCAGCAGCACCTGGCGGATTGGCAACTGGCGCCCGGCCATTTCTACGTGGACGGCATCCTGTGCCAGAACGAGGCGATGTGCACGCTGGATAGCCAGCCGTATGCGCCGGCGCCGGCCGATTCCGGCGGCGACTGGAACAAGCCGCCGAACAATTTCGCGTTGTGGCTGGACGTATGGGAGCGGCACCTGAGCGCGATCGAGGCGTCGGAGATCGCCGACCTCGCGCTCAATGGCGTGGACACCGCCTCGCGTGCGCAGACGGTGTGGCAGGTGCGCCTGCTCAATCTCGACCCGGCGACACTGACCGCCCGCCTGGATGCGGTGACGGCCGCGCTGAAGGTGCGCCTGGAAGCGGCGGTCAGCAGCACCGACCAGGCGGCGATCAACCAGCAGATCACCGACGTCGCCCAGCTGCGCAACAGCATCGCCGCCGGCGGCGGCGCCACCAATAACGGCGACCCATGTCCTTCGCTGCGCCAGCTGCTCGGCGCGCGCGCCGCCTATGCGTGGCCGCAGCTGCGCGCGCAACTGGGCCCGATCCCTTCCGACAGCGATCCCTGCGTGATCGCCGCCGATGCACGCTACCGCGGCTGCGAAAACCAGCTGTACCGCGTGGAGATCCACCAGGGCGGCGCCGCGGGTACGGTGGGTTCGCCGTCCGGTACCAATGTCAAATGGTCGCGCGAGAACGGTTCGGTGATCTTCCCGATCATCGGCGCCATCAGCACGCCGCAGAACGATGGCAGCGCGCAGCTGGCGGTATCGCTGTCCACGCTGGGCCGCGACCAGCGGCTGGGCCTGGCGGTGAACGACTGGGTGGAGCTGGTCGACGACGAGTACACGCTGGCGCAGATGGCCGCGCCGCTGCTGCAGGTCATGGCGATCGACGTGGCCCAGGGCATCGTGACGCTGACCGTACCCAAGAACGTCACGCCGTATGCCGTCAGCAACGACCCTGCGCGGCATCCGCTGCTGCGCCGCTGGGATCAGAGCGAAGATCTCGACGGCCAAGGCTGCGTGCCGCTGCTGGAAGGCCAGACCATCGAGCTGGAAGACGGCGTGCAGATCAGCTTCCAGGCCGGCGGCCTCTACGCCAACGGCGATTACTGGGTGATCCCTGCCAGGGTCGCCGGCAACGGCACGCTGGACTGGCCGCAGGCGCCGGATGGCACGGCGGCGCTGGTCCGCTCCAGCGGCATGCATCACCAGGCGGTGCTGGGCTGCCTCGGCGTGCAGGGCGCTTACAACGAATGCTGCTGCCGCTTCGATTCGCTGTGTTCGCTGATCATGGACCAGTCGGACCGGCGGGCGACCAATGCCGTCGATCTCAAGCCGATGGCGGTGGCGGCGCCGGCGGCGAAGAAGGCGGCGACGGCCAAGAAGAAAGGGACTTAGCCCATCGAGACACCGTCACGCCGATGCGGCGGACGGTGTCTTCCATGCGGGCGCGCCGGTGGCCAGCCACGGCAGGCCTTCGTATGACTCGGCGACGAGCCACGCGCCGCAGGCGATGGCCGCGGAAATCACAAACGCCGTGATTGCCGTGCGATCCAGCGGCATCGCGAACAGCTTCGGCCCCCACACCAGCAGCGTGATCACGGCAAGCATGGCCGCTTCCAGCATCGCGGCCAGCCGCGGAAAGACACCGAACAGGACACCCAGGCAGGCCGCGATGCTTCCGGCCCCGGTGATGTACGCCCAGCTCAGCGGCGAAGGCAGCCAGGCGGGGACGAATTCCACGGTCTGCTGGCTGTAGAAGAAGTGGGAGAGGCCGATCATCGGCAGCGAAAGGGCGAACAGCAGGCGCGCGTTGCGGATGCCCTTGGGGCCGGCAAGGAAGGCCTTGCCGTTCGCCAGCCAGGCGTAGATCACCCAGGCGCCGGCAAGGACCACGGCAATCTCGCCGAAGCCCAGCCACGTCGCCTCCATCCGCGGCACGGCGACCACGGCCGGCAGTTTCAGCAGTACGGCCCATAGCGCCATGTAGACGAACAACACGGCGGCTGCAGGCCTGGCGAAAGAGCGGATCAGCAGACCGATGCCGGTGAGCAGTTCGATCAACGCAAATGCATAGGCAAGCAGATGCTGCCCGGGCATGTTCTCGATCGGAATGCGTTGCCACACCAGGGCGACGTCGCCGTAGACCAGGCCGATGATGCCGAGTGCCGCCATCACCAGGGCGAATGCGATATACGCCGGACGCATCGGGCTGGCATCGGATGCGCTTGCGGCAAAAGCGCCGCTGCCAGCTTGAATCGATCGTTCCATACCCTGTCTCCCTGGTGGCGCGCGGCGCACGGCAGTGGCTGAAAGATGGATCGCTATCGGACTTGCGCACACGGACACGACGGCCTGCGCGAAGCGCGTTATAGGCGGATTCGCGGGGTCGATGCAATACGCTTCGAGAGAAAGAAAGCTGCGGCGAAAACAAGCGGGAAGAACCCTGCGAAGTTGCGCTTCCACTTCGCAAAGTTCTTCCTGGCTTCTACAGGCGAAACGGAAAAAGCTTGCCGTTTGCTCAGTGCACGGTGAAGGACACCGGCCCAGCGATCACGGTGTAGCCATCGTTATTGCAATACCACGCCGTGTAATTGCCCGGCGCCAGTCCCGAGGTATCGAACGTGGCCGTGCCGCTCGCTGCCGGTGTGTACTGCCAGCTGGTGGACGAACCATGCCCCGGGCTGCCGCCCTGCGGATAGATGCCGATCCAGTTCTTGGCGCTGACCTGGGCGAACGGCGTGTCGAAGGCGAACGCGATGAACTGGCCCTTGGTGATCGACGGCATGGTGGTCGACAACGATGCCGTGCCCGTGCCGGAAGTCGCGACGAAGGCGTCGTTGATCGGCTGCCCATACTGGTCGTTGGCCGTCAACGCACCGAGGCCCAATGCCGCTTCGATCGTGCGCCCGATGCTGTAGTGGTTATAGCTGGCATTGCTGGTCTTGCCCGCACGCACCAGCCCCTGCGAACCGAGCAGCACGGTGGCGATATGGTTGCCGCTGCTGGATGCCGACTCGTCCCAGGTCAGCACCACCAGCGAACGCTGCGTCGTCCACGCCGGCGAGTTGAAGATCGGCTGCAGCGTCTGCTTCAGCCAGCCGTCCTGCGTCTTCAGGCTGGCGGCGGAACCGTTGCCCGACGCTTCGCCGTCGTAGTAGTCGTCGGCGGCGATCCAGGCGAAGTTCGGCGTGGTGGCGGCGGACTGCAGGTCGGCGCTCAGCTGGGTCGTGTCGACCAGATGGGCGGCGCAGCGCGTTGGGTTGGAGGCGATATTGCTGAAGTTGATGAACGGCGCGTCGTCCGGTTCGTAGTAGCTGTCGTTGTTGTTGCTGGTGTTGCAGGGCGTGCCCATGCCTTGCTCGTAGGCTTTCCAGCTTTTGCCCTTGGCCTCGATCTCGTCGGCGATGCTGGGCGCCGTCACGTGGATGTTCGGGTAGTAGATGGCGCCCTTGACGAAGGTGTCGCCGCCGGCGATGGCCAGGTAGTTCTCGTCGCTGGGGTGATAGACGCCGCTGTGGTTGACCAGCAGCACGCCCTGGTTGGCGAGGCTGTTGATATAGGGCGCGTTCGTGGTGTCGCCGATCACCTGCGTGTAGTCGGTGTTCTCCATCATGATCACGAAGACATGGTCGAAGGCCGGCACGCTCGACGTCGGCGGTTGCAGCGACGGCGCAGTGACCGGCGTGGACAACGTCAGCGAGAGATTGTCCGCATAGCCGATGTTGTACGAGGCCGAGGTGTTGGTGAACTGCAGCAGCACCGCGATCGAACGCGTGCCGGCCGGCACGGCGCCGGTGCTGGCTCGTGCAAGAAATCCGGTCTGGCTGCCGCGCGCCGACGCGTTCACGCCGGACAGCTGCGCCGGATTGCCGAGCGGCTTGCCCGCGGCATCGAGAAAACTGGCCGTCAGCACAGCCTGGCCGTTATAGGCGCCGTAACCGCCAAGCCAGCCCGACAGATTGAAACTCACGCCACCGCCGTCGATCGCCGCACCCGCCGACGACACATCCACCACCTGGCGCAGCGCCGAATCGCCATACGGACCATCCGCGATAAACGCACGCCCCGGCGTTCCACCGGCCGGCGTGCTGAAACCGCCGACGCTGTAACAGGCCACGGACGGATTGCCCTGGGTCACCATCCACCCCGGCACCGTGGTCACCGCCGACCAATCGGTGGTGCAGGTGCCCGCCTCGCCATCGCCGCCCACGATCAGGTTGCCGCTGGTAGCGGCGAAGGCCGGGTTGGCCGCGAGGGCGAACAGCGCCATCGCCGCAGGAAATTTCGCCAGAGCCAAAGCACGTTTTCCACGCATGGGTCTACCTCCGTTGTTGGGATGAAAAAGCGGCGCAGGGTGGGGATGCTCGGTGACTGTCCCGCAACAGCGGCGTGACAAGGCGCGAGGTAAACCTTTTCATGGCAAGGCTTTGCGCGGGCCTGTGCACTGGGGCGTGATCCACGGGTCAAGCTTTGCCGGAGGCCGCCAGGGAGGGCTCCGGCAGGGCTCTGTGACGAGCCGGGCAAAATTCCGCAAGGAATCTCGACAAGCACCCCGAAGCCCGAATAATCTTGCGCCGGGCTGAAGCAGGCTGCTTCAGTCGCGCCGTCATTGGGGGCGGCGCTTTCACCAGGGGAAGGGTGCATGGAAGCGTTGCCGAGCGAGGCCGGCGGGGAAGCTACGGCCGGTGCCGCCGATACCCCGGCCCATTCAGACCGCGAACCCGAAGCCGGCGCACCCGATGCGGCGTTGCGCGGACTGGTGCTGCTGGCGCAATTCCACGGCATCGCCGCCGACGAGGCGCAGCTGCGGCATCAGGCCGGCATCGGCGGCGCCCGCTTTACCGAGAACGACCTGCTGCTCGCCGCCAAGCGCCTGGGCCTGAAGGCCAAGGTGCTGGAAGTGCCGGCGGCGCGCGTGGCGAACCAGGCCTTGCCGGCGCTGGCCCTGCGCGACGACGGCGCGGCTTTCCTGATCGCCAAGGTTGCGCAAGGCCGGGTGCTGACCCAGGACCCGGCCACCGGCCGCACCACCATCCTGGGCGAGGACGAGTTCGCGCTGCGCTACCAGGGCCGCCTGCTGCTGGCCGCCTCGCGCGCCTCGCTGGTGGCGGAGCTGGCGCGCTTCGACTTCACCTGGTTCATTCCCGCCGTCGTCAAGTACCGCAAGCTGCTCGGCGAAGTGCTGCTGGTGTCGCTGTTCCTGCAGCTGTTCGCGCTGGTCACGCCGCTGTTCTTCCAGGTGGTGATGGACAAGGTGCTGGTGCACCACGCCATGACCACGCTGGCGGTGATCACCGTCGGCCTGATCGTGATCACCGTCTTCAATGCCTTGATGAGCGGCCTGCGCACCTTCGTGTTCGCGCACACCACCAGCCGCATCGACGTAGAGCTGGGCGCGCGCCTGTTCCGCCATATCCTGGCGCTGCCGCTGGCCTATTTCGAATCGCGCCGCGTCGGCGACACCGTGGCTCGCGTGCGCGAGCTGGAGAACATCCGCAACTTCCTTACCGGGCAGACGCTGACCTCGGTGCTGGACCTGCTGTTCACCTTCGTATTCCTGGCGGTGATGTTCTTCTACAGCGGCTGGCTGACCCTGATCGTGGTGCTGTCTCTGCCGGCGTATGCGATCTGGTCGGCGATGATCACGCCGGTGCTGCGCCGCCGGCTCAACGAGAAGTTCGCGCGCAGCGCGGACAACCAGTCCTTCCTGGTGGAAACCGTGTCCGGCATCGGCACCGTCAAGGCGATGGCGGTGGCGCCGCGTATGACGCGCACCTGGGACAACCAGCTGGCCGGCTATGTCAGCGCCTCGTTCCGCGTTACGCGCCTGGCCAATGTCGGCCAGCAGGGCGTGCAGCTGCTGCAGAAGCTGGTGGGTGTGGCGATTCTGTTCTTCGGCGCGCGGCAGGTGATCGACGGTTCGCTGACGGTGGGCCAGCTGATCGCCTTCAATATGCTGGCCGGGCAGGTGGCCTCGCCGATCGTGCGCCTGGCCCAGCTGTGGCAGGACTTCCAGCAGGTCGGCATTTCGGTGGCGCGCCTGGGCGACATCCTCAATACCCGCACCGAACCGGGCGACAGCAGCCGCATGGCGCTGCCCTCGATCCAGGGCCGCATCACCTTCGAGAACATCGGTTTCCGCTACCGGCCTGATACCGCCGAAGTGCTGGCCGGCATCGACCTGGACGTGAAGGCGGGCGAGGTGATCGGCATCGTCGGCCGTTCGGGTTCCGGCAAGAGCACGCTGACCAAGCTGGTACAGCGCCTGTACGTGCCGGAACGCGGACGCGTGCTGGTCGACGGGCACGACCTGGCCCTGGTCGACCCGGAATGGCTGCGCCGGCAGCTCGGCGTGGTGCTGCAGGAGAACTTCCTGTTCAACCGCAGCGTGCGCGAGAACATCGCGCTGGCCGATCCGGGCATGCCGATGGAGCGGGTGATCGAGGCCGCGCGCCTGGCCGGTGCGCACGACTTTATCGTGGACCTGCCGCAGGGCTACGACACCGTGGTCGGCGAGCATGGCGCCAGTCTCTCGGGCGGACAGCGGCAGCGCGTGGCGATCGCGCGCGCGCTGGTGGGCGATCCGCGCATCCTGATCTTCGACGAGGCGACCAGTGCGCTGGACTACGAGTCCGAACGCGCCGTGATGGACAACATGCGCGCCATCTGCCGCGGCCGCACGGTGCTGATCATCGCGCACCGGCTGTCCACCGTGCGGCAGGCCGACCGCATCGTGGTGATCGACAAGGGCAAGGTGGTCGAGAGCGGCGCGCCGGACCGGCTGCTGGCAATGGACGGCCATTTCGCACGCCTGCACCGGCTGCAGCAGGGTTGAGGGGCGCGACGATGCAAGCCATGAACAACATGCTGGCCCGCTACCGCGAGGTGTGGAAGGAAGCCTGGGCACGCCGCAACGAACAGCCGCCGGCGGACCGCACCGCTGAAGAAGCCGCCTTCCTGCCCGCGCACCTGGAACTGATCGACACGCCGCTGGCGGCCGCGCCGCGCTGGACGCTGCGCCTGATCATGGCCTTGTTCGCCTGCACGGCGATCTGGGCCTGCGTGGGCAAGGTGGACATCGTCGCCGTGGCGCCGGGCCGCACCGTGCCGGGCGGGCGCACCAAGACCATCCAGCCGATCGAGACGGCGGTGGTGCACCGCATCCTGGTGGCCGATGGCGATCACGTGGCCAAGGGCCAGCTGCTGGTGGAGCTGGACGCCACCGCCGCCGATGCGGAGTCGAACAAGGCCCGCGAGGCGCTGCTCGATGCGCGCGCCACCGTGTGGCGCACCACGGCGCTGATCGCTGCGATTGAGAGCGGCGCGCCGCTCGCGGCATCCGCCGCCGAACTTCCGCCGGAACGGCAGGAAGCCGCGCGCCAGCTCGCCAACGGGCAGTACGCCGCCTACAACGCCAAGGTGCATGGCCTGGACGCGATGCTGGCCCAGCGCGAAGCGGAGCTGCGCACGGTCGAATCGGCCATCGTGCCGCTGGAGCAATACCTCGACATCTCGCGCACCAAGGTCGCCGACTACGAAAGCCTGCTGTCGAAGAACTATGTGCCGCGCCAGGAATACCTGCTGCGCAAGCAGGAGCGCATCACTGCCGAGCGCGACCTGGCCCAGCAGCAGAGCCGCCGGCAGGAGCTGAGATCCGCCATCGTCGGCGCCCGCGAGGAGCTGGCCCTGCATCGCAGCGACACGCGGCAGCAGCTGCTCGACGAGCGCCGCAAGGCCAGCGAGCAGATCGGCCAGCTCGAACCGGAAGTGGCGCGCACCGCGCAGCGCCGAGCGCTGATGCAGCTGCGCTCGCCGGTGGACGGCACGGTGCAATCGCTGGACATCCACACCGTGGGCGGCGTGGTGACGCCGGCGCAGAAGCTGCTTTCGGTGGTGCCGGACGACGACCCGGTGGAAGTGGAAGCAACTGTGCTCAACGCCGATATCGGTTTCGTGCGCGAAGGCCAGTCCGTGGCGGTGAAGATCGACAGCTTTCCGTACACGCGCTACGGCTATCTCGAAGGCACCGTCGCCAGCGTGTCGCACGACGCGATCCAGGACGAGAAGCTGGGGCTGGTCTACAAGGCGCGGGTGAAGCTGGCGAAGTCGTCGCTGATGGCCGACGGCGTGCGCGTGACGCTCGGCGCCGGCATGACGCTGGCGGCGGAGATCCGCACCGGCAAGCGGACGATCGCCGAATACCTGTCCGGGCCGTTGACGAGGGCGGGCAGCGAGGCGATGCGCGAGCGGTGATCGGGACGGGCGCGGCAAGGCGCTCTTGCATGCAGTCAAAGGGGAAGGGGCTGATGGCAATCCACATTTCATATCGGCTGTGCAGCGCCTTGCTTGGGCTGGCGTGCGGTGCGCCGATCCACGCCGCGGAGCCGCCCGCGCCGGCCGATCCGGAAGTGGCCGTGATGCCGCGCACCTGCCACGGCCAGGCCAACGATGCGATCTACGTGGCGCTGGGCCAGGACGTGTTCCGCGTGCCGGGCACGCCGGATCGCGTCGGCATCTATCCGATGCCCTATCCGAAGCCCGGCACAGCGGCGCCCGCTGCAGCAGGCGATGCGCCGCCCGGTTGTCCCGATCATCCGGCCGAAGCTTTCACGCTCAACCTCTCCCTGCATCAGTCCTCGCTGCTGGACCAGCTGCCGGGCCTGCCGCCCGAACCCGCGGCAGCCATCAACGTCGCCCGCGTCGGCAACAGCCCGTATGGCGAGCTGTCCGCCATGAACACGCTGGCGATGATGGTGAAGCGCCATCCCTGCCGCGACGTTGGCAGCGGCCTGGTCGAATGCACCGGCCATGCGGACCAGAAGCAGGGCGGCTCCGTGCTGTCCTCGCAGGCATCCGTCTACGGCACGCCCTTGGGCCACCCCTTCATCGTCACCTGCGGCTTCGGCCCGGGTATCTGGGCCCACGACTGCCAGGTCCATTACCAGTTCTCCGAGCGCCTGGTGCTGAGCTACCAGCTCAACCGCGACCTCGTTCCGGCCGCGCGGATGATCGAGCTCGATCGAGCCATCCGCGCCGGCGTCCAGCGCCTGCTGATGCATCCGCAACATTGAAGTCCGCTGTCGTTCGAACCCATCGATCTCTGTCATCCACGTTCAAGGAAGGAAACTCATGACGGTCAACGTTAGCTACCAGCGCGGCAACGGCGGCATCACGCTCACCGCGGCGCAGCTTGCCCAGCTGGAAGCCTTGCGCAGTACCCAGCAGGGCAAGTTCGACGCCAATCACGCGGCCCTGGCGCTGGGTACGCCGATGTACGAGCTGCTGCTGAGTTTCATCAGCGACGAGCAGGTCACCACCGAGACGCGCCATGACGAGTTCGGCGTGCCCTACCAGGTGCAGACGGTGACGCGCGTGCCCATGGCGGGCGTGGATCCGGTGGTGTGGCGCTGGATCGACGGCGCCACCAAGGTCAACAGCGGCACCGGCTTCTTCGCCGACTTCATCCGCGACTACACCAAGATCCAGTACGGCCTGCGCGGTGGCGACGCGGCGCAAGCCGAGGCGCTCAACCAGACGGCGTCCAACCTGATCGCCTTCAACCTGGTGAACGACATCCTGGGCCACAACGGCAACCTGCCCGGCATCACCGGCCTGGGTGCGATCGACGCGGGCGCCGCGGCGAGCACGGTGTTCCAGGGCCTGCCCGGCAGCCCGAACCCGGACTACTCGCCGTGGGCCGGCACGCTGCTGTTTCCGTACCTGGGCTTCGATGGCTTCTTCAAGGACCTGATCCTCAACAAGGACCAGGTCGTGGCGAACATCGAGGGCAAGGGCACGATCACCGTCAAGAACATCGAAGGCACCTACGACCTGTTCGCCGCGATCCAGGCCGCGCGCTCCGCATCGATCAGCGCGGGCATCAGCAACATGCTGGAGGCGATCCAGAACCTGTTCGGCCCGTCGGTGCCCGATACCGACCAGAACGACCTGATGCAGGCCGCCACGCAGTTCTTCCGCGACTACTATGGCCTGGACGAAGACAGCATCTTCGACCCCGGCCGCGCGCTGGTCTTCAACGGTGCCTTCTCCGAAGGCGGCGAGACCTACACCGTGGGCAAGCTCGGCGACGACTCCGGCATCGGCGGCGGCGCCGGCAGCGACGTGATCAATGCGGGCAAGGGCAACGACACCATCCTCGGCAGCAGCGGCACCGACCTGATCGATGGCGGCGAAGGCACCGACACGATGCGCTACGAGGACAGCTACGACATCGAGCTGACCCTCGACACCGACCTGCACGGCAGCGGCCCGTACAAATACCGCGTGGAAGCCCACGGCCCGATCGCCACCGACCTGATCTACGGCGTCGAACGCGTCGTGCTGGGCTCGGGCGACGACACGCTCAAGATCACCAAGCCCGACGCCAGCAAGCTCGAAGGCCTGGAGTGGATCGACCTGGGCGCGGACGGCGGCGACGAAGGCGATACGCTGGACCTCAGTGGCATGGACAAGGGCGCCAACGTCACCGATGCCGGCGACAGCGCGGTGACGCTGCACCTCGACGGCGGCAGCTTCGACGTCAAGCACGCCGAGACCATCAAGGGCACCAAGTACGACGACGAGATCGCCGGCGGCGACGGTGACAATTTCCTCTACGGCGACGCGGGCGACGACAAGCTCGACGGCGGCGCCGGCAAGGACGAATTGAAGGGCGGCGAGGGCGAGGACCACCTGCTCGGCGGCGACGGCGACGACAAGCTCTACGGCGAAGCCGGCCGCGACAAGCTCGAAGGCGGCGCGGGCAAGGACCGCCTCGAAGGCGGCGACGACGATGACGACCTCGACGGCGGCGAGGACGACGACAAGCTCTACGGCGGCGACGGCAAGGACACCTTGAAGGGCGGCGCGGGCAAGGACGAGCTTTACGGCGAGGCCGGCGACGACACCATCAACGGCGACGACGGCGACGACAAGCTCATCGGCGATGCGGGCGACGACACCCTGGACGGCGGCGCCGGCAAGGACAATCTCGACGGCGGCGACGGCAACGACCAGCTCAAGGGCGGCGATGGCGACGACACGCTCGACGGCGGCAGCGGCAGCGACCGCATGCAGGGCGGCACCGGCTTCGACAGCTACAAGGCCGACGCCACCGACGTGATCAGCGACGAGGACGGCAAGGGCACGGTCAAGCTCGACGGCACGACCCTGGTCGGCGGCACGCGCAAGAAGAGCGACCCGGAGAACCAGTACAAGAGCCTGGACGGCCAGTACACCTACCTGCTCAACGGCAGCACCCTGGTCATCAATGGCGGCCTGACCATCAACGATTACCACAAGGGCGATCTCGGCATCCGCCTGGAAACCGAGGACGATCCGCCGCCGCCGCCCACCCACGACCCGAACAACAGCGTGGTGCGTCGCGACCCGCTGGCGCTGGACCTGGACGGCGACGGCAAGATCCTCACCAGCGCGATGGCCTCGTCCAATGCGTATTTCGATATCGACAACGACGGCATCGCCGAGCACACCGGCTGGATCAATCCGGGCGACGGCCTGGTGGTCAACGACGTCAACGGCAATGGCTCGATCGACGGCCTGAACGAGCTGTTCGGCGGCCCGGGTTCCAACGGCTTCGAGGCGCTGCGCAATGCCGGCGACGACAACCAGGACGGCCGGATCGACGCGCAGGACGCGATCTACCAGAAGCTGCGCGTGTGGATCGACGCCAACCAGGACGGCCTGAGCCAGGCCGGCGAACTGCATACGCTGCAGGAACTGGGCATCGACGCGATCAAGCTGGGCTACGACGCGGTCAACAAGGACAGCAACGGCAACCGCATCATCGGCGAAGGCTCGTTCGTGCGTAACGGCGTGGAGTCGTATGCCGCGGCGTTCGACCTGCAGTTCGACAACCGCATCACCAAGGATCCGGGTTCGCATTCGATCAACCAGACCGTGCTGCAGGGCCTGCTGGAGCGCGGCATCGCACTGCCCATGCTGCGCGGCTTCGGCAATGCCAAGGACCTGCAGACCGTCTATGCGCAGGACGACCAGGTGCTGGCCCGCGTGCAGTCGCTGGCGCAGGCCGCGCCGGCCACGGTGTATGCGCAGTTCGAATGGCTGATGGCCGACTGGTCCGGCCTGAGCGCGTTGCGCGGCCAGGCGGGCCTGAGCAAGTCCGAGCCGCTGAGCAGCGCGGAGAAACTGTGGATCCTGGAGGTGTTCTCCGGCATCTCGCAGTACCGCGGCGTGATCGAGCAGGACTACGCGGCGCACCGCAATCCCTACATCAGCAATATCAACGCCGCCTATATCGACGAGCGCTTCAATGCGCTGTCCATGCACTTCGCCGACCGCTTCCTGGCCCAGGGCCCGCTGGGCCAGGCCTTCGCCGGCACGGTGTATTCGCTCAGCAGCAACAAGCTGGAAGTGACCGACGCCGCGCGGCTGGCGGCCGGACTGGAAGCCTACGCCAAGGCGATGACCTCGCCGGACCATGCGCTGGTGCTGGGCGAGGTCTACGCGCAGTTCCGCGCCGACCTGGGCGTCAACGAGGCGGCCCTGGCCGCGGCGCTGGCCGGCTATGCCAACGCTTCGATCTTCCGCGACCTGCTCACCGGCACGCTCAGCGACATCGGCTACGGCCACCGCGACTACACCGGCCTGGACGGCGGCTCCTGCGTGGTGGGCACCGGCGACAATGACGTGCTGCGCGGCCGTGGCGGCAACGACGTGCTGATCGGCGGCGCCGGCGACGACACCCTCGATGGCGGCACCGGCGACGACCGCCTGCAGGGCGATGCCGGCAACGACAACCTGATCGGCGGCAGCGGCAACGACGTGCTCGAAGGCGGCGCCGGCAACGACGTGCTGACCGGCGGCGCTGGCAGCGACACTTACCGCTTCGGTGCCGGCTTCGGTAGCGACCTGATCGTCAACTACGACCCGGCGGATGCGGTGGGCGACGTCGACGCCATCGTGCTCGATGCCGGCATCGCGGCGTCCAGCGTGTGGATCGAGCGCCGCGGCAACGACCTGCTGGTGCACCTGGGCCAGGGCAACGACGCCATCCGCGTGCAGGGCCAGTTCGACGATGCCGACGCCACCAGCTACGCGGTGGACCAGATCCGCTTCGCCGACGGCACCGTGTGGGGCCGCGACTACATCAAGGCCCAGGTGCAGGTCGCCAACGACAGCTCGCAGGAAATCCATGGCTATGCCACGGACGAGGCGCTGTCCGGCGGCTACGGCGACGACGCCATCTTCGGCAACGACGGCAACGATACCTTGCACGGCGACGCCGGCAACGACCGCCTGTACGGCGGCGAGGGCAACGACGTGATCGTCGGCGACGGCGGCGACGACAGCCTCGAAGGTGGCGCGGGCAGCGACATCTACCGCTATGCGCTGGGCGACGGCAGCGACACCATCTACAACGATGGCAACCGCGCGCAGGACAGCGACGTGCTGGAGTTCGGCGAGGGCATCCTGCCCGGCCAGGTGGCGGCCGCGCGCCAGGGCGACAACCTGTATCTGAACATCGGCGCCGACCGCCTGAACCTGTACGGCTACTTCACCCAGGATGCCGGCACGGTACGTACCGTGCGCGAGATCCGCTTCGCCGACGGCAAGGTGTGGAGCGTCGAGCAGATCAAGGCGATGGTGATCGTGCCCAACGACAGCGCGCAGGAAATCCATGGCTATGCCACGGACGACGTGCTGTCCGCCGGCGGCGGCGACGACCAGATGTACGGCAAGGCCGGCAACGACACCTTGCAGGGCGACGCCGGCAACGACCGCATCTACGGCGAGGACGGCAACGACATCCTTATCGGTGGCGCCGGCGACGACCAGCTGTTCGGCGGTGGCGGCAACGATACCTACCGCTACGCGCTGGGCGACGGCAGCGACACCATCGACAGCACCGGCAGCTGGGGCGCGTCGAACCAGGACGTACTGGAATTCGGCGCCGGCATCGAGGCCGCCCAGGTGGCGGCATCGCGCCAGAGCTACGACCTGCTGCTGAAGGTCGGCACCGACACGCTGCGCGTGCGCAACTACTTCTACGACGACGCCAACGGCAGCGACACTCTGCAGCTGATCCGCTTCGCCGACGGCACCTCGTGGACGCCCGCAGCGGTCAAGGCGATGGTGATCGCGCCGAGCGACGCCGCCCAGGAGATCTACGGCTATGCCAACGACGACACGCTGTCGGCCGGCGGCGGCGACGACAAGATGTACGGCTATGCCGGCAACGACGTGTTGCACGGCGACGACGGCAACGACCGCCTCGACGGCGGCGACGGCAACGACCGCCTGGCCGGCGGCAAGGGCAACGACTGGCTCTACGGCGGCAGCGGTGCGGATATCTACGAGTTCAATGCCGGCGACGGCAACG
Organism: Dyella sp. LX-66; assembly: GCF_018599165.1. Classification (NCBI taxonomy): domain Bacteria; kingdom Pseudomonadati; phylum Pseudomonadota; class Gammaproteobacteria; order Lysobacterales; family Rhodanobacteraceae; genus Dyella; species Dyella sp. LX-66. The sequence goes on along the minus strand of NZ_JAHFVJ010000004.1, from coordinate 97,157 downwards.
ACGTCATCGACAACACCGGCAACGGCAATGCCGCCGCGGCGGACGCACTGGTGTTCGGCAGCGGCATCCTGCCGGCCGGCGTCACCGTCTCGCGCCAGTCGGACAACCTGGTGCTGCAGCTGCCGGGCGGCACGGATTCGGTGGTGGTCAACTACTACTTCAGCAACGACGCCGGCACCAGCAATGCGCTGAAGGAAATCCGCTTCGCCGACGGCACAAGCTGGAACGTGGACACCGTCAAGGCGATGGTGCTGCAGCCCACCGACGCCAGCCAGACGCTTTACGGCTACGAAAGCGCGGACACCATCGCCGCCGGCGGCGGCGATGACGTGGTGTTCGGTAACGGCGGCAACGACACGCTGAACGGCGATGCCGGCAACGATTCGCTCAATGGCGGCAACGGCGACGATGTGCTCGACGGCGGCGCCGGCAACGACCGCCTGGCCGGCGGCGCGGGCGAGGATATCTATCGCTTCGGCCTGGGCGGCGGCAACGACGTCATCGACAACAGCGGCAATGGCACGGGTCAGCCGACGGATACGCTGGTGTTCGGCGCCGGCATCCAGGCGGCCAATGTGAGCGCGCGGCGCGAGAACGACGACCTGCTGCTGACGGTGGGCACGGGCGGCGATTCGGTGCGCGTGTCTGCCTACTTCGCCACCGATGCCAGCACCGAGCGCGCGCTGCGCGAAGTGCGCTTCGCCGACGGCACCAGCTGGAGCGTGGCGCAGCTCAAGGCCATGGTGCTGCAGGGTACGGCCGATGCGCAGTACCTGGTCGGCTACGCCAGCGACGACACCATCGCGGCCGGCGGCGGCAACGACGTCGTCTATGGCCGCAACGGCAACGACACGCTGTCCGGCGAGGACGGCAACGACCAGCTGTACGGCGAAGCGGGCGACGACAGCCTGTCCGGCGGCGCGGGCGACGACAGCCTCGACGGCGGCCAGGGCAACGACACGCTCAACGGCGGCCGCGGCACGGACTCGCTGCGCGGCGGCCTGGGCGACGACCGCTATGTCTATGCGGCGGGCGACGGCAACGACGTCATCGTCGATGCCGACGGCCTCAACATCCTGGCCCTGCAGGGCATCAACCAGGGCGACCTGATCATGCGCCGCGACGGCAGCGCGCTGGTGATCCGCTTTGCCAACGCCGCCGGCGACAGCCTTCGCCTGGAGCAGTACTTCGACGCGCAGACTGGCGTCGCCAGCCGCGACCTGCGCATCGAGATCGGCGGCGGCACCTGGAACCTCACGCCGGCCCTGCTGGACGTGGAAGCGGTCAAGGGCAGCGCGCTGGCCGACGTCATCTACGGCAACACCCTGGCCAACCGCATCGACGCGCTGGATGGCGACGACACGGTGTATGCCGGTGCGGGCGACGACACGCTGAGCGGCGGCGCGGGCAACGACACGCTGCTGGGCGAGGCCGGCAACGACGCCATCGACGGCGGCGACGGCAACGACCTGCTCGATGGCGGTGCCGGACAGGATCGCCTGGCCGGTGGCGCGGGCGACGACATCTATATCGTCGACGATGCCGGCGACACGGTGACCGAGCAGGCCAATGGCGGCGACGACCTGGTCCGCAGCAGCGTCACGCATGCGCTGTCGGCGAACGTCGAGCGCCTGGAGCTCACCGGCGTCGCCGCCATCGACGGTACCGGCAACGCGCTGGACAACACGCTCACCGGCAACGGCAGCGACAACCGGCTCGACGGCGGCGACGGCAACGACACGCTGTACGGCAACGGCGGCAACGACACCCTGATCGGCGGCGCGGGCGACGACCAGCTCGACGGCGGCTGGGGCAGCGACGCCCTGCGTGGCGGCACCGGCGACGACACCTACTTCGTGGATGCCACGGACGACGTGATCGTCGAGCTGGCCGGCGAGGGCCACGACGTGGTGTATGCCAGCAGCAGCTACGTGCTGTCGGACAACATCGAGAAGCTGGTGCTCACACAGGAGGGCTGGGCTGCCGACGGCACCGGCAATGCCGGCGACAACGACCTGGTCGGCAATGCGCAGGACAACCGCCTCGACGGCGGCGCGGGCGCCGACACCATGACCGGCGGCCTGGGCAACGACACTTATGTGGTGGACCAGGCCGGCGACGTCATCGTGGAGCTGGAGGACGAAGGCAACGATACGGTCGAGTCCTCGATCAGCTACACGCTCGGCGCCACGCTGGAAAACCTGGTGCTGACCGGCAGTGCCGATATCGACGGGCTGGGCAACGACCAGGACAACCTGCTGGTCGGCAACGACGGCAACAACCGCCTCGAGGGCGGGCTGGGCAACGACACGCTGGCCGGCGGACTGGGCGACGACTACTACATCGAGGAATCCAGCGGCGACCGCGTGCGTGAGAACGCGGACGAAGGCATCGACACCGTCGAGCGCCGCTACGAGACCAACCTGATCCTGGCCGCCAACGTGGACAAGCTGCTGCTGGCCGCCGGCATCCAGACCGGCAACGGCAACGGCCTGGACAACGTCATCACCGGCAACGCGGGCGCCAACAAGCTGGCCGGCCTCGACGGCGACGACGTGCTGTACGGCCTGGACGGCGACGATGCGATGTGGGGCGGCACCGGCACCGACCAGCTGTACGGCGGCAACGGCAACGACTATCTCGACGGCGAGGAAGGCGCGGACCGCCTGGAAGGCGGCGCCGGCAACGACATCTATATCGTGGACGACGCCAACGACGTGGTGGTGGAAGCGGCCGGCGGCGGCGCCGACCAGGTGCAGGCCACCGTCAGCGCCACCCTGGCCGCCAACGTCGAGAACCTGTTCCTGATGGGCACCGCCGCCATCGACGGCACCGGCAACGAGCTGGACAACTACATCGCCGGCAACGGCGCCGACAACAAGCTCTACGGCATGGGCGGCAACGACACCATGGTGGCGGGCGCGGGCAACGACACCCTGGTCGGCGGCACGGGCGACGACAAGTACGTGTTCGATGCGTCCTCCGGTTCCGACGTGGTGGACAACACCGGCGGCGGTAATGACGGCGTGTTCTTCACCAATGGCATCACGCGCGACAAGCTGAGCTTCAGCCGCGACGGCAACGACCTGCTGATCTTCGTCAGCGGCGGCGCCACGCCTGCCGTGCGCGTCACTAATCACTTCCTGGGCGGCGATGCGGCGATCGACTACGTGCAGCCCGATGGCGGCTTCTCGCTGACCACCGCGGAGATCAACCAGATCGTGGCCGGCGGCAGCACGGGCGGCCAGTACGACCAGGTGATCGACGGCACCGCCGCGGGCGAGCAGCTGGTGGGCAGCAGCGGCAAGGACCTGGTGCGCGGCCTCGGCGGCAACGACACGCTGTTCGGCATGGGTGGCAACGACACCTTGCAGGGCGGCGATGGCGACGACTATCTCGCCGGCGGCAATGGCAGCGGCTCAGGTTCCGGCGACGACCGCCTGGAAGGCGGCATCGGCAACGACCAGCTCAACGGCGAGGACGGCAACAACACGCTGATCGGCGGCGCCGGCGACGACAAGTACGTCTATGGCGGCGGCAAGGACGTGATCGACAACACCGGCGGCGGTTTCGACGGCGTCTTCTTCAACAACGGCATCACCGCCGCGCAACTGACGTTCACCCGTTCGGGCGACGACCTGGTGATCACCGTGGGCGGCGACGCGAACAAGACGGTGACGGTCACCGGCCACTTCCTCGGCGGCGATGCCGCGCTCGACTACGTGCAGCCGGCTTCCGGCTCGATGCTCGATACGGCGGCCATCAACGCCCTGGTAGGCACGGGCGGCAACCCGGGCGGCGGCACCAATCCGGGCGGTGGCGGCAGTACGCCGGGCGAGCCGGGCAACGATGCCGACTACACCCGCACCGTCACCGGCACCGCGGCGGGCGAACAGCTGGTCGGCAATTCCGCGCGCGACCTGATCAAGGGCCTGGGCGGCAACGACACGCTGTTCGGCATGGGCGGCGACGACAAGCTGGTCGGCGGCGACGGCGACGATTACCTCTCCGGCGGCAACGGCTCGTTCAGCGGTTCGGGCAACGACATCCTGGTCGGCGGCAACGGCAACGACACCCTGGTGGGCGAGGATGGCAACGACTACCTGCAGGGTGGCGCGGGCGACGACCAGTACGTCTACCGCGCGGCCAACGGCAAGGACGTGATCGACAACGCCGGCGGCGGCACCGACTGGCTGATCTTCGACGGCGTCAACCGCTCGCGGCTCAGCTTCCACCGCAGCGGCGACGATCTGATCGTGCTGGTCGATGGCGATTCCAACCAGCAGGTGCGGGTGCAGAACCACTTCCTGGGTGGCGACAAGGCGATTGCCTATGTGCAACCGGCGGATGGCAATGGCATTCCCGCTTCGGCGATCGGTGCGCTGCTGAAACCGCTGCCTACCGGGTTCACGCCGGCATCGACCGGCTTCAAGGCCGCCAGCCTCGAGGCAACCGATGTGGCGCAGACCTGGCAGGCTCCGGCGGCGCTGGATCAGCTGGTGCAGGCGATGGCGCAGTTCGGCGGTGAGGACGGTGGCGTGGGCCTGCTGCCGGAGGCGCCGCTGGATCTGTCGCAGATGCCGGCGCTGGTCAGCAGTCCGCAGTCGCTGTCCAGGCACGCCGCGCTGGGCTGATGGCCTGGCGTTGACGGCAAGGCGCCCAGGGAGACCTGGGCGCCTTGTTGTTTTCTATCGTCAGCCGTTCCTGGGTTGCAGCGTCCGCACGATCAGCACGGCGAGCAGCGGTATCGCCAGGGCATAGACGTATTGCGTCAGCGTCACGCCGATGCCGAACGGGAACCAGATGGTCGGCACACCGAGCGAGCCCAGTTCGCCGGCGTATTGCGAGACGAGGATGGTGGCGAGCGTGGCGATGGCCAGGTTGCGCATCGGGCCGCTGCGGATCATGCGCTCGGCGATCACTGCGAACAGGGCGAGTACGCCGAGCCGGAAGATGTGCGTCATCAAGGGGAGTTTCATCAGTGCGCCCGCGATGCCGACGAGAGTAAGCAGAGCAATGGCGCCATCGATGGCGCGCGACGCGCGTGCATTCCAGCGATTCCAGGCCAGCGCCCACGCGGCGAGGCTGAGCGGCATCCACAGCACCTTGGACAGCCATGCGTAAGTGGGCAGGCTCATCAGGTCGGTCCACGAGACGATCGCGTTGTCCAGGCGCTTCACGCCCGAAAGCGCGAGCGCGATGCCGATGAATGCGATGAAAGCCTGATGGCTGCTGCGCCTGCGGATCGCCAGCGCCAAGCCGATCAGCGCGAACATCGCCAGCGGCTCGACTGCTTCGACGATATAGCCGGCGATGCTGCGCCACCATTCCGCGCGGTACAGCGCCTGGCTCTCCGGACGCGGCGCCAGCGTCGGCGCCACGTGGATACCGCCGCTTTCGGCGCTGGCATCGTTGCCCGGTTGCATGAAGGTGCGGATGGCAAGCACGTCCTGGGTGCCTGCAGCATCGGCGGGAAGCGCAAAGATCAGCGGCCGCGTGCCGACGACCCTGGGCGATGCGCCGATCTGTCCCGAACCGCCGAGCAGCTTGCCGTTCCAATACAGCTCGTAGCCGTCTTCGACGAGGGTAGGGCCGACGATGTCCCAGGCGCGGTTTCCTGCCGGCACCGCCACGGTGCGCCGGTACCAGGCATAGCCTTGATAGCCGGGGTGGCCGTGCGCCATCCAGCCGCGCACATAATTGGGCAGGCCGACATCGCCATCGATGCTGCTTGCCGGCGCGCTGAGGTCCATGGTCTCCCAGGCGCTGTCGTCGATATCGGCGCCGGCCCAGCGTGGATCGTCGCCCAGATGGAACCGCCATGGGCCGCCGAGCAAGGGGGAGGCGGCGCGCACTTCGGCAGGGTCGGGTTGGCCGCCGATGGCGATAACCGCCGTGGTGCCGATCAGTGCGAGCAGGCTGGCGATGACGATCCAGACCACCAGCGTGCGGCGTGTTGCACGAGCGGTGGTGGACTCGTTGGACGCGGTGGCACTGCCCATCTGCACTCTCCGGATTGACCCCAAGGCGGGCTACTGTCTAAACTAATTTAGACGGTAACGTCAAGTTCTTGCCGCAAGAGACCGCAGCGCCGCATGCCGATCGAAAACAGTGTTCCGCAACCGCGTCCGGTCGCCGCCGTCCGGCTGGACGGGGGGCGGCTGTGCCTGGATTTCGTCAATACCATCCACGACCGCTATGCGGTGCCGGCGGAGGATTACATCGCCGATCCGGAGCGCTTTATCCAATGGTGCCTGCGTGCCGGCGCCATTCGCTCCGGAGAGAACATCGCCGCACCGGCCGGCGCCGGGCTGCGCGCTGCCTTGATGCGCAAGCTGCGGCCGTTGCGCGATCACCTGCATGTGCTGCTGGCGGCGCGGATCGATGGCGTAGTGCCGGCGGACGAGGCGGTGCAGGGCGTCGACCAGTGGCTGCATCGCGCCTGGGCCAATCAGGTGCTCGGCGCCGACGGCAGGATGCATTGGCGCAGCGATGCCTGCGATGTGCTGCTGCCGCTGCAGCGCATCGCGCTGGATGCCTTGGATCTGCTCAGCGGGCCGTCGGTGGCGCAGCTGCGCCGTTGCGATAACACGACCACCTGCGGCTGGCTGTTCTTCGATACCAGCAAGAACCAGCGCAGGCGCTGGTGCGCGATGGAAACCTGCGGCACGGAATTCAAGATGGGGCGGTATCGCCGGAGTTAGCCGGGTGCGATTCGCCAGACCGGCATATTGAGAAGTTTTGCGATTTTGACCGGCAAGCTGCCAGGTCGCCGCGATGGTTATTGGGCGGGTCATTTATGAGGCTTTTTTGCCATTGGATTCTTTCGGGATTGGGCGTTATCGCCCGCTCGATTATTCACGCCATTTATACATAGTTGCGTGATAGCGTCCCGCCGTTTTTCGGGGAATCCAGGAACTCATTTTCATCGGCCAGGATCGGCCACTTTCTGCAATGCATCATGGCCGCCGGATCGTCCGGCGTCCGTTTGGCGTTTCCATTGGCTGGCCTGACTCCGGCTCTGCGTCGGCGTGTTTTCATCGTGCTTTTGCGGCGATCGGGGGAAGTCCGATCGGCTGCGGATGTCTGCTTTGTGCAAAAGCGGGCAGGCGGGCAAATGAGACTGTCGGTGCACTGGGCCTGCGATCGCTCGAATATCATCGAAATAGAGCCGACAACAGCATTTCAACAACAAGGAAATAGCCCATATGCGCATTAAAAATAATCGCCTCGCTTACCTGCTGGCTTGCGGCGCGCTGTCGCTGACCGCCGCGGGTGCGGCTTTCGCGGCGCCGGTCACCGGCACGGCCAAGGTCAAGCTGACCCACGTCTTCGCGACGCTGCAGACCGGTCAGATCGACCCGAAGCCGGAAGACGTCGCCGCCTGCCGCAAGCAGGTGTCGTCGCCCACTTCCCGCTATCTGGGCATTACCGTCACCACGCATTACTCGGTCGACCCGCAGTCGCTGATCATGAGCGCCTCGTCGATGCTGCCGTCCCCGGTGGCCACCAAGCCGGTGATGCTTACCATCAAGCTGGCGCCGCTGGGCATCGAAGGGCAGTACGCGTTCGGTGCGTTCCGTCCGACGGCGATGCCGGATACCTATGTGCTGTATTCCATGGGCACGGACTTCAAGGGCGCGAAGTCCTCGATCCTGGTGCTCAACGAGGGCAAGGATTACAACTGCCTGGTCACCAGCGATCCGACGCCGTTCAACGGCGGCGTGAGCGCGAAGTTCGGGGCCGACCAGAAGTAAGCCTGGTGGTTGGCGCGCCATGCCATGGCATGGCGCGTCTTTCCGATGTTCCGATCTCAATCCGCGAGACGGCGGAGCGAGACGCTTGCCTCGACGTCGCCATGAGCAAACGGTGCATGAGACTGAGGGCAGGCAATACCGGCATCGAGCCGGAACTGGTTTTTGCGTGGCAGGCCGCGCACTCCATCGCAAGGCAGTCCCCACCGCCGGTGCACGACCGCGGCGGATTCCGGGTGGACACTCACTCCGAAAAGGAAACGAAGCGCTGGGTCTTTCCGCAGCTGTGCGAAGGGCTGCGCGAGCTTGGCGCTGACATCGTCGCGCCGCGCCATTTTCTGAAACTGTGCGGGACCGATCGCCAGCTGCGCGGCGTGCTGCCTGCGCGCTGGGAGATTCAGCCGGCGAATTACTTCATGAAGGCCACGGTGTTCGGCGGCGCCAGCAGGGCCTTGCCGGATGGATACGGGCTGGAACTCCATCGTGTGGGTGCGCTGATCCGCGCCGCGATTATCGCCCCGGATGGAAGCCTGGCCGCCGGCGGCTGCGCGGCGGAGACGGAGGAGGTCTTTATCTACGACCGCATCGAAACCTCGCCGGATCATCGGCGGAAAGGGTTGGGCAACGCCGTGATGAGCGCGCTCGGATCGGCGGTCACATCCGGCGCCACGCCTCAGCTCCTGGTGGCGACGGAGGATGGCCGTGGCTTGTATGAAAGCCTGGGCTGGAAAGTCGTTGCGCCTTTCGCTGCGGCGACGATCCCGGACCTCGCCCAGGCAATGCCCTTATGATGGCCGGCGTGATGCCTCGGCATTACTGAGCGGTTACGACATAGGTCAAGTTCACGGCCTGCCATTTTTCATGCACCTTAGCGAAAAGCGCGTTGTCCACCACCACGCGCTTGCCCATGCGATGGCTGAATCGCGCCCACGCCACATCGCCGCGCACGACCACCCGGTCGATCGTGCGCACCACGCCTTGCGGAAACTCCTTGCGCGCCGCGGCTTCGTCGAAGCGGCCCACCCATTCGCCCATGGCCACCGCGACCAGCTCGCCGCGGGTGACGGAGTAGCTGAGTGCGCGAGGGTCGTACAGCGGGGCGAGGCGCTGGCCATCCTGGCGGTCCATGGCCTGGAACTGGGCTTCGATAAGGGCGCGCACCGCCTGGACATCGGATGGATTTTCGGCTGCGGCGGTGCCGGCGGGCTGGCTCACATAGACCTTTCCCACGATGCGCCAGCGGCCTTGCACTTTGAGCAGGGAAAGAAAATCGCGGAACTGATGGTCTTCAAAGACGCTCAGCGTCTCCGCGCTCGCGGCATCGCCGTGCACTTCGAGCCACTCGATGCTGCGCTTCTGCGCGGGTTTCACGGTTGACGCCGCGGCAAGCCTCGCCGCCCATCGCCCCAGATCCAGCCCGGTCAATGAGCCGTCCGGCTTCACGCTGTACATCACCAGGCTGGGTTGGAACGCCTGATAGAGCAGCTCGGGCCGTCTTTCGTCATTGGCGCGGAAATAATCGTCGACAGCACCACGGATCGCGGCTTCATCAGCGGATGGATTCGAAACCGCAGCGGCGGAAGAGCTAGCGACGGCCGCCCAGATAAAAAGCGAGACAAGGGACTGCATAAAGAGGCTCCGTGGCAATGCGGGGCAGTCTGCATTCGCCACGGCGAGCGGGTAAGTCGAATCTTTTCCGCGGATGGCCAAACAAATTTTGTGGCCATGGCGGCGCGCGCCCCACATCGTCCGACAAATAGGAAATTCTCCTATCGCAGCGCAACTTGCCTCGATCCAAGTAAATATGAACTATCCGTTCGCGAGTGAACATTCACGGCGCCAGCGGCTTCGCCCATCGGCGGCCCGGCGGGGAAAAAGTAGCGGTACGCATGACCGGTCACGCCCACGCGGGCGTGACCGGCGCAGCTCTTGATTGCATTTCGTTAGGTCGCCCGCGGAGCGGGCGTAAGCCAGGGGAATGATCGTGCCGCGCTGTCGGCACCCACATCGAGGGAAATCGAGATGTTCGTCAATCGCATGCCTGAAGTCCGTCGCTCGAATCAAAGCGTCACGCACCGGCGCCTGCCATATCGCTATAGCTTGCTGGCGGTAGCCGTCGCCATGATTTGGATGTCGTCCGCATCCTCGGCCTCAGCCGCCGATGTCAATCTCGCGCTCAATCATCTGGCCACGGGCTCGACTCCGTGCGGCAGCACCGAAGGCCCGCAGCGCGCGGTGAATGGCAGCACCAACCTCGGCAACTACGACAAGTTCTGCACGCAGGCCTCCAGCCGCTGGCTGCAGGTGGATCTGGGCGCGCTGGTTACCGTCGACAGTTTCACCATCGCCCATGCCGGCGCGGGCGGCGAATCGAGCACCTACAACACCAAGGCTTTCAATATCCAGCTGTCGCAGGATGGCCAGAACTGGTTCACGGTGGTCACGGTGAGCAACAACACCGCCAATACCAGCACGCATACGATCACGCCGTCCACCGCGCGCTACGCAAAGCTCAACATCACCACGCCGACGCAGAACACCGATACGGCCGCGCGCATCTACGAGTTCCAGGTCAATGGCAACGGCACGCAGCCGGGTGGATCGGTCGCGGTGTTCGATCACATTCCGATGTACGGCATCTACACCAGCACCGACCCGGCCGGTTACACGCCGCCATCCGGCGTATTGATGTGGAACCGCGGCACCGAATTCGCGCGCAAGCTGAGCGATACGGAGAAGGCGCTGATCGGCGACGACCTGCGCGCGCGGGTGACCTATCACGCGCAGTGCGACAACTACGACCGTATCGGCACCGTGTTCTATATCAGCATGCCCAAGGGCCAGGCCCCGGTCGCCACCACGCCGCGCATCACCTTGCAGGACTTCATCACGCCCTTCAGCGATTACTGGCGCGGCACCAAGGCCACCTATGTCTACAACGACGGCGACCTGTCCTCGTATGCCGACGCCATGTCGGATCCGGACCGCGATATCTGGGTGGGCATCGGCAGCGGCTCCAATCCTTATGGCGGCGACCCCTGCGATTCGCACAGCGGGCTGAGCACGGACTTCAAGGCGGTGGGTTTCACCTATTCGCTGGACCTGGTGTCGTCGCAGACGCAGACCGTGATGGACCGCCATATCGACACCATGCTGTCCGGCTCCAACCAGACCACCAACCAGGTCAGTGCCAGCACTACCACGCAGAGCGTCGCGCACAAGAGCGGCGACGTGGCCCTGGTGATCGGTGCTTATGGTTCGTCCAACGGCGGCGAGGAATACTCGAACACCACGGTCACCGTTTCCGTCAACGGCACCCAGGTGGGCAGCCTCAATACCGCGGTGAACTGCTCGGATCTGGCGCAGTACAGCCCCGACGGCAATCCGGGCATCTTCCAGAACAACACCAGCAGCAATCCGCGCAACTGGTGCCCGGGCGGGATTATCGCCACGCATTATTTCCCGCTAAGCAATCTGACGGCGGGGCAGAATGTGTCGGTGTCGCTGGGGATCGGGCGCAAGTCGCCTTACACCAGCGATTCGTATTACCGCACCAGCCTCAGCCTGATCGAGCATTGATCGGCTGAAAAAGCGCCGGCCCGTGCCATACGGGCCGGCGCCCTTACCATGCGGATGATGGCCTGCAGACCGGCTGCATGATGCTTTGCCCTGGCTTCGGGCCATCAGCTTCCTGTCCGTTCGAACACCACTCCTGCCGCCTGCAGGTCGCCGCGGATTTTCAGCTCGATACCCTGGTTCATCCAATACGCGCCACTGGCTTCGGCCGGGGTGCCTTCCACGGTTTCGCCGTGGATCAGGCGGTAGCGATAGCGCGCCTTCGGATCCAGCCCGCGCAGGCGCAGGGCAGGGTAGGCCTCCGCTTCATGGCCTTGCCGCTGGAACGCGAACAGCACGGCCTGGCTGCCGTCGGCCGCTACCGACTCGGTGGCCGAGCGCGGCGAGTCGTCGCGCGGCGACAGCAGGCGGTACAGCAGGCCGCGCTGCACGGTGGCGCGGATGCGCTTGTATTCGGCCACGTAGCGCTGCGCCGTGGCGTTTTCTTCCGGCGTCCATTCGAGGATATTCGCGCCGATGCCCAATCCGCCCTGCATCGAAGACAGGAAGCGGAAATCCAGCGAGCTGCTGCGCTGGTTCACCCAGTTCGGCGAGCCGGTGACCCAGGCCATCATCACGCCGGGCGCGTAGGCGTAGGTAAAGCCGTCCTGGATCGACAGGCGATCGGATGGATCGGTGTTGTCCGACGGCCACACCTCGTCGGTCAGGCCCATGATGCCCAGGTCCACGCGCGCACCGCCGCCGGAGCAGGATTCGATTTCCACGCCGGGATGCCGCGCGCGCAGGCGGCGGATGATGTCGTACAGGTTGTCGACGAAGGCGACGTAGACCTTCTGCTGCTCCTCGGGCGCCACTTCCGGCCAACCCGGCTCGGTCCAGTTGCGGTTGTAATCCCACTTGAGGAACTGGATATCGTTTTCCGACAGCAGGCGGTCGAGCACGCCGTAGACGTAGTCGGCCACGTCCTTGCGCGCCAGGTTGAGCACGAGCTGGTTGCGGCCTTCGCTGCGCGGGCGGCCGTCGAAATGCAGCGCCCAGTCCGGGTGGGCGCGATACAGGTCGCTGTCGGGATTGATCATCTCCGGCTCCACCCACAGGCCGAAGCTCATGCCCAGGCCGTGCACCTTGCCGATCAGCGGCGTGAGGCCATGGGGAAACTTGTCGCGGTTGACGGTCCAGTCGCCCAGGCCTGCGTGGTCGCTGTTGCGTGCGCCGAACCAGCCGTCGTCGATCACGAAGCGTTCCACGCCGAGTTTGGCCGCAGCCTCGGCCAGTTTTTCCTGGCCGGCTTCGTCGACCTTGAACTCGGTGGCTTCCCAGGAGTTGTAGAGCACCGGACGCAACTTGGTTTCGGCGCGTGCGGGCAGCACGGAATTGATCTCGAAGCGATGCATCAGCCGCGATGCCTCGCCGGCACCGCCAGCCGTATAGCCCGCGTAGAACACCGGCGTCTGCAGCGATTGCCCCGGTGCGAGCCGATAAGCGAAGTCGAAGGGATTGAAACCGCCGGTGATGCGCACCTGGTGCAGCACGTCCTGGTCGATGCGCATGCGCCAGGAGCCGCTCCAGGCGAGCGCGCCAAACCATACGTCGCCGTGCTCCTCGTCCCATTGGCCGCCGCGCTCGATGGCGAACCACGGGTTGTTCTGGTCGCCGGTGCTGCCGCGGCGGCTGCCGATGTCGATGGCGCCCGGCACGATCGCGCGAGTCTGCAGGCGCCATTCGCGCGCCCAGGCGCCGGTGAGGTAGCGCAGCGAATAGTTGTCGCCGGCCGGCAGGTTCCAGCTGGCGGCGGAGGCTTCGTCGACGGTCATCGCCTGCGCGGTATGGTTCTCGATGCGCGCGGAGCGGCCGATGATGCCGGTGGCCGCATCGGCGGTGTAGCGCAGCCGCACCGATACGTCGAGGCGGATGTCGCGCAGCTCCACTTCCAGTGCGTCGCCGTCGATGCGATGGCTGGCGTAATGGAGCACCAGGTCGCGGTTGCCGTCGGCGAAATGCGCCTTGAGATCCGGCTGGATGGTGATGCGTCCGCCCCAGCCGGCGTATTCCTGCGGCGAGGTGCTGCCGGGCGAATCGAATGAGGCGTGGCCAGGAGAAACGCGGGCCGGACCCAGCGGGTCGTTGGCGGCGAGCCGCGAGCCCCAGTAGACCGTCTGCAGCATGCCGTCGGGATCGACGCCGAAGGCGTAGGTGACTTGTGCCGCGTCGATGCGGAACAGCTTGCGCGTCGCGTCGTAGCGGATCGTCGGCGCGGTGTTTGCCGCCTTTGCTGCAACAGGTGCGGCAGCGCCGAGCAGTAAACCCAGCACCAGCGCCGCGCCGTACACCTTGCCGATGGAATATCGCATCACCCGCCGGTCCCCGATCCGAGTCGAACCGGGATGCAAGCATATTGTATGATAATTCTCAAGGCGCTCCGCAGCACGAAAGCCTTGGGGCGCATTTGCATCCCGTCTACTTGTATGACAATTTACCGCGCGCCCCAACCGCGGAACCGATGCCTCATGCATAGTGATTTCTCGACGCCGGGAGCGCTGCCCGAGCACGCCACCGCCGCGCCCACCCGTTACCTGTGGCTGATCTGCCTGGTGGCGGCGCTCGGCGGCCTGCTGTTCGGCTACGACTGGGTAGTGATCGGTGGCGCCAAGCCGTTCTACGAGGCTTACTTCGGCGTGCACGATCCGGCGATGTCGGGATGGCTGATGAGTTCGGCCCTGGTCGGCTGCATCGCCGGCGCGATGTGTGCGGGCATGCTGGCCGACCGCTATGGCCGGCGTCCCGCCTTGATCGTGGCCTCGATCCTGTTCGTGGCCAGCGCGATCGGCGCCGCGATGGCAAACGGTGCATTCGCGTTTGCAGCGTTCCGCATCGTCGGCGGCCTTGGCATCGGCCTGGCCTCGGGGCTGTCGCCGATGTACATCGCCGAGGTGAGTCCGGCCGCGAGCCGCGGCCGCCTGGTGGCCGTCAACCAGCTGACCATCGTGATCGGCGTGCTGCTCGCGCAGATGGTGAATCTGTGGATCGCGCGCCCGGTGCCGCCGCACATGGATGCCGCGGCGCTGCTGCAGTCGTGGAACGTGCAGCATGGCTGGCGCTGGATGTTCCTGTCCGGCGGCGTGCCCGCGGTGCTGTTCCTGCTGCTTGCGCTGACCATTCCCGAATCGCCGCGCTGGCTGAGCCGCCGAGGCCGCGACGCGCAGGCCGCATCCGTGCTGGAACGTATCGGCGGTGCGGACTACGCACGCGACGTATTGGCCGCGATCCGTGCGGCGCACGATTACCGCAAGGTCGGTGCCGGCCGTAGTTCGCTATGGGCGCCGGAATTGCGGCCGATCCTGGTGATCGGCGTGGTGCTGGCGGTGTTCCAGCAATGGTGCGGCATCAATGTGATCTTCAACTATGCGCAGGATATTTTCGCGTCGGCCGGGTTCGACGTGAACGATGCGCTCAAATCCATCGTCGCCACCGGTGCGGTGAACCTGGTGTTTACCGTGCTTGCCTTGCAGCTGGTCGACAGTTGGGGGCGCCGCCGGCTGATGCTGGTGGGCGCGGGCGCGCTGGCGGTGATCTATGCACTGATCGGCGGCGCCTACGCCGCGCATGTGATGGGCTTGCCGGTGCTGCTGCTCGTGCTCGCGGCGATCGCGGTGTACGCCACCACGCTGGCGCCGGTGACCTGGGTCTTGCTGGCGGAGATATTCCCCGACCGTATCCGCGCGCAAGCCGTCTCGCTGGGTGTGTTCTCGCTGTGGACGGCGTGCTTCGTGCTGACCTACACCTTCCCCTGGCTCAATGCGCGCCTGGGCGCGGCCGGCAGTTTCTGGACGTATGGACTGATCTGCACGGCCGGCTTCGTATTTATCCTGCGGCGTGTGCCGGAAACCGCCGGTGTGCCGCTGGAGGCGATGGAAGCGCGATTGACCGGCCGGGGCGACTGAGCCGGTGCGCGCTCAGTCGTGATAGATCTGGCTGCGTCCGCCGTCGATCAGCAGATCGGTGGCGTTGATGAAGCGGGCTTCATCGCTGGCAAGGAATAGCGCCGCATAGGCGACTTCCTCCGCGCGGCCGATGCGCTTGCACGGAAGTAACTCGGCCTGGCGGCGCCGCTCTGCTTCCGGATCGGGGCAGGACTGGAAATAGCGCTCGGCCGCGGGCGTCATGATCAGTCCCGGCGAAATCGAGTTCACGCGAATGCCGCGCGCCGCATATTCGATGCCCAGGGAGCGGGTGAGCCCGATCAAGCCGTGCTTGGCGACGGGGTAGGGGAAGGCGCCTGGGATGATCTTGTGTCCGTGGACCGAGGCGATATTGACGATATGGCCATAGCCCGCGGCGAGCATCGACGGCAGCGCTGCGCGAATGCAATGCCATGCACCCGCAAGATTGGTATCGAGACAGCGCCGCCAATCCTGCTCGCTGGTGTGCAGCGGATCGCCGAAGACGTTGACGCCGGCGCAGTTGATCAGGATGTCCAGTCCGCCCAAGGCATCGAGCGCCTGCGCGAACGCGGACTCCACTTGGGTTGGCGAGGAGACATCCGCGCCTACCGCGATCACGTGGCGCCCGGCCGCCTGTGCCAGCTGCTCGCCAACCGCCTGTGCGGGCGCTGCGGTGAGATCGAGCAGCGCGAGATCCGCGCCTTCGCGCGCGAACAACTCGGCGATGGCGCTGCCGATGCCGCTGCCCGCGCCGGTGATCAGGGCGCGCTTGCCTTGCAGGCGCGGCGCGCCGGTGGCGTTGAAATCGTGGGCGCTTGCGTTCATGGATAACGGCCTCGCGGCGTCAAGGAGCGAAAGGAGAAAGCGGCGCAGCGGTGACCGCCAGCGAGCGCACGCGGAAGGCAAAATGCCGGGCCAGCTGCTCGCCAGGCGCCAACCGTGTCATGCCGTTGGCACATGCGCCACCCGGGCGATGCACGGCGTCGATAGCGTGGTCGACCGGCTCGAAGCAAAAGAAGTCGGTGGCCGGCGGAGTGTAGAGAATGAAGGCGTCCATGTCGGCGGCAATATCCAGTGCCAGGCCAAGGCCGGGCCACTCGATGGTCGCATGGCCATCCCAGCCGACGAAGCAGTGGTTGAGTTCCTCGTGCGGCAAGCTGCGGCTATCGCGGAAATCCCAGGCCGGCGGCACGGCTGCGCGTTCGGTCGGAATCGGCGAATGGCCATCGTTGAGCCACACCTGCGTTGCCGCGGCGCGCAGGCGCACGTCGCCGTGATGCAGAAAGAACGGATGCAAGCCCAGCCCGAACGGTAACGCGGCCTCACCGGCGTTGCGCACTACCAGCGCCACGCGCAGGGTGTCGCCGCGCAGCATGTAGCGCTGCTGCGCCTCGTAGGCATAGGCGCCCGGCGTCGCGTCATCCAGCGCGAGCAGCGTCTCTTCCATGGTCTGCCGTTCGATTCGCCAGGCGCGCTGCCAGCCGGTGCCGTGGATCGGGTAGGCGTCGTCATCGCGGTTCCGCGGCAGCGCGATGCGTGAGCCTTCGATCTCGAAACCGCCGTGGTCGATGCGGTTGCTCCACGGCACCAGCGGATAGCAGGCCAGCCGGTTCGGCTCGAATGTCGCCGCCGACATGGCCGGCGGCCGCAGCGGCCGCAGCAACGAAATCCTGGCGCCATCGACCAGGGCGTCCAGATAAGCCATGCCGCCACCGAACGAAGGACAGATGCCTGCCGTCAGCGCCGTGCCGTTCAATTCGATCATGTCGCGTCTCTATGGATGCCGTCGTCGCACGGGTCGCCAGTGCGACCGGTATTTTGTATGATTATTAAATCAACTTCCACGCATTGAAGGCTTTGCGATAAAGTTTCTTGTGTGACAATTGGATTTGCCGACGCGCAGAGGCGCACCTCATGACTAAACGTTCCGCTCCGTCCCCGCGGATCCCGATGCGCCGCCCCTCGGCCTCCATTACCTCTTCGCGCAGCCTGTATGGTCATGTCGTGCATGAACTCGGCCGGCGCATCATCGAAGGCGGCATCAAACCCGGCGAGCTGCTGCCGCGCGAGGAACTGCTGGCGGAAGAACTGCGGGTAAGCCGCACCGCACTGCGCGAAGGGATGAAGGTGCTGTCCGCCAAAGGGTTGGTGGAATCGCGCCCCAAGGTCGGCACCCGCGTGCGCGATGCGCGCGCCTGGCATCAGCTCGATGCGGACATCCTGGCCTGGCGCTGCGAACTGATGCCGACCGAGGATTTCGTACGCAAGCTGGCCGACATGCGCGAAGTGATCGAGCCTTCGGCCGCTGCCGCCGCCGCGAAATACCGCAGCTATGAGCAGCTGCAGTCCATCGAGGAGGCTTATGCGGCGATGGAGGCCGCCGTCGATCTCGATGCCTGGACCGACGCCGACCTGGCCTTCCATGAGGCGGTACTGAGCGCCACCAATAACGAGCTGATGGTGTCGCTGTTCTCGGTGATCGAGAGCGCGCTCGCCACGTTCTTCGTGCTGTCCGCGCGCACCGCCAAGAACTTCAAGGACGCACTGCCGCTGCACGGCGAGGTGCTCGATGCGATCCGCCGCAGCGAGCCCGATGCGGCCCGCCGCGCGATGCTGACGATGGTCGAGGAATCGCGCACCAATATGCAGAAGGCCAGTTCGGCCCGCGGCTGATGCGGGAGCCGCGCGTTCCATGATCCCGGCGGCCCGGGTTTTCATATCGCCCTCATTGTAAAGCGCTATTCGCGTTGCTAGCCTCGCCGGCATGGAGATCAGCACGAAGT
Organism: Dyella sp. LX-66; assembly: GCF_018599165.1. Lineage (NCBI taxonomy): Bacteria > Pseudomonadati > Pseudomonadota > Gammaproteobacteria > Lysobacterales > Rhodanobacteraceae > Dyella > Dyella sp. LX-66. Next base: position 79,103 of record NZ_JAHFVJ010000004.1, on the reverse strand, counting down.
TCGATCGTTCGCGCCGCGGCCGCCGCCTTACCCTGACGGAGCAGGTGCTGGAGCAATTGGGGCAGGCGATCGTGGCCGGCAAATTCGACTCCGGCAGCTTCCCCACCGAAGCCGAAATCTCGCAGCTGTTCCAGACCAGCCGCAGCGTTACCCGCGAAGCCGTGAAAATGCTCACCGCCAAGGGCATGCTCCAGGCCAGGCCGCGCAGCGGCATCACCGCGCAGCCGCCGGAGCGCTGGAGCCTGCTCGATCCGGACGTCCTGCGCTGGATGCTGGAGAAAAAGTTTTCGCACGATCTGCTGCGCCATTTCACCGAGATGCGCCTGGGCCTGGAGCCGGAGGCGGCCGCGCTTGCGGCAAGGCATGCGACGCCGGCCGCCTTGAACGCCATCGAGCAAGGGCTGCAGCGCATGGTGGACGCGGGGCAGGGCAAGGACGACCACCTGGAGGCCGACGTCGCCTTTCATGTGGCCGTGCTGTACGCGACGGATAATCCCTTCTATGCGCAGCTGGACGAGCTGATTACCACCGCGCTGAAAATATCCATCCGCGTGACCAATCGCATCAAGGGGCATACGGCCAGTATCCCTGCGCACCGGCGTGTATTCGATGCCATCAAGGACCGCGACGAAGCGCGCGCCAGCGCGGCGATGAAAGCCATCATCGCGGAGGTTGGTACGCTGATCGCGCACGAAGACGACGTGCAGAAGAAGGCGCGCGGCAAGACCCGTAGCGCCGCCGCGAAGCGCGCTCGCTAAACCACCGGCAGGCTCCATAAAAGAAGACGCCAGCATCGCGCTGGCGTCTTCGTCGTGCGGGTACCGGAGCAGGCAGGTCAGAACGTGCCGCGCACACCCACCGTGTACACCGTGCCATCCGCTTCGGCATAAAGGAAGCGGTTCGGATAGACCGAGTAGTCGTAAAGGTGCTGGTGGGTCAGGTTGGTGCCCGACAGGAACACCGAGAGGTGCTTGTTGAGCTCATAGCTCGCGCTCAGGTCCAGCTGGCCATACGAAGTGCGGGTCGCCGGCTGCGCGCCTGAACCATACGAGATGCTCTCCAGGTACGAGCCGCGCCAGTTGTAGGCCAGGCGCACCTGCACGGGGCCCTTTTCATAATACGTACTGAAGTTGGCCGAATTGCCGATGCCGGGCACGGCGAACTTGCCCGAGGTGGCAATCACGCCGGGACTCAGCGAGGTGCTGCTGGACACGTGGGTGTAGTTGAACGCCACGCCCAGGCCGTCGAACGGATCCGGCAGCACGTGGGTGAACTGGTAATTGACGGTGAGCTCTTCGCCGTAGATGTTCGACGAATTCAGGTTGATCGGCTGGGTGAGCGACCAGATGAAGGGCTGCCCCGTATTCTGGTTGGTCAGGTACGGCACCGGCGTGCTTACCAGCGTGCTGAAGTTGCTGACCTTCTTGTAGAAGCCTTCCACCGCGATATAGCTGGCGTCATCGATATACCACTCCAGGCCCATGTCGAAGTTGCGCGACGTGTAAGGCTGGAGCTGCGGATTGCCTTGCGAGATGGTCAGCGAGTTCGGCCGCGTGCCGAAGCTCTTGTTGTAGTAAAGGTTGCTGAGCTCGGGCGGGGTCAGCGTCTTGGAGGCGGAGAAGCGGTAGACCAGGTTGTCGAGCAGGCTGAGCTTGAAGTTCAGCGACGGCAGCCACTTGTGATAGCCGCCCTTGGCCGACTGCGGCGCCAGCGGCCCGTAGGTGACCTGGCCGTTGCTGGTGTCGTTCGGGTCCACGTAATAGCTGATCGGAGGCTGGTTGACGGCCGTGGACGTGGAATTGATGTCGAGGTAGCGCACGCCGACATCCAGCGCCCAGGGCTTCTCCCACATCGAGCCTTCGAACACCGCCTTGGCGAAGAACGACTTCGCGTTCTCGGTCACCTTGTTGTAGCTGCCCGGATTGGGCGCGGCATTGAAGGTGCCGCCATTGGCGGCGAGTCCGGCCAGCAGCGCGGCGCGCTTGGCGGGATCGGTGATCTGGTTGTAGGCCGCCGGCGTGGTGAGCCAGGCCAGATAGGCGCGCGGGTCGTACTGAATCCACTGTGCCGGCATGCCCGGCGAGGAAACGCCCCTGATCTTGTCGGGCGCCGTATAGATGTAAGCGCCCACGGCATCGGCCGGAACGTTCACGACATAACCGCAGTAGGCGTTGCACAGAATACCGTTCGGCGTGCCCCAGCTGATCGACTTCACCGAATTGTTGGTGACCTGCCCGCCGAACTCCAACTGGGAAAGCACGCCATCCTTGAAGCTCTTGCTCAGTTTGAGCTCGTAGTTATTGACCTGGTTGGTGACATTGTTCCCCGAACCCGCATTGCAGCAGTGCGCGCTCAAGGTGCCCATATTGGTCGTGGAAAGGATGTTCGAATACGTCGGCGGCTGGCTGTCGCCGTTGTTGGTCCAGGTCGGATTGGTGCCGAAATTCTTGGTGCCGATCACCAGGAAGTAGCCGTTCGGGCTTTGCTTGTTCCAGGCCTTGGAATTGGAGATATCGAGACTGAGCTTGGTCGATTCGTCGATATCGAAGCCGAGGTTCAGGCCGTTCTGCGTGCTCTTCTCGTAGCTCGGGTTGTACGACATGACGTAGTCGTTCGCCATGACGTTGGGGCCGGAGCCGTTGCGCACGAAGTTGAGCGCCGTGCCATTGCCGTCGGTGGTGATCGACTTGATATCGCCCGTGTTGCCGTACTCGCCGAACTCGTGCTCCAGCGGGTCGACCTTGTAGCTGGAGTACAAGGTGTCGAACTGCACGGTCAGCCGGTCGATCGGCTTCCAGTCGATGGCGCCGCTGAGGCCCTTGCGCGTACGCGTTTCGTCGATGATGTTGCTGGCCAGGGTTTCCGGCACCGCGACGTGGGTGTCATTGGCGCCGGTCGACGTGGAAATGTCCTGGTTGACGTACCAGGAGTTGGCCTGGGTATTGAGCTGGGTGTCCTTGCGCTTGTAATACGTGGCCGAGGCGACCCAGCCGAAGGTGTGGTCCGCATTGGTCCAGCCGAACACGCCCGAGGCCTTGGGCGTGGTCTTGCCTTCCCAGTCGCCGGTCAGGTTGCTGTTGACGCCCGCGGCGCTCCACGCGCCATGGAAGCCGTGGAAATCCAGGGGACGCGCGGTCTGGATATTGACCACGCCGCCGATGTCGAGCTCCGGGATATCCGCCGACGAAGTCTTGTTGACCTGGGCGACGCTGATGATTTCCGAAGGCAGCACGTCGAAATTGAAGGCGCGCGAACCGGAGGCCGTGGCCATCGGGCGATTGTTGATCGTCACCGCCACAAACTCGGGGCCGAAGCCGCGCACGGCAATCTGGCTGGATTCGCCGCCGCTGCGATTGACCGATACGCCGGGCACGCGCTGCAGCGCGTCGGCCACGTTGGGATCGGGGAACTTGCCGGTTTCTTCCGCCGAGATCGAGTCGACGACATTGACCGCATCCTGCTTGATAGCCTGGGCGCGGCGGATCGCGGCGAGCTGGCCGGTGACGCTGATCGCGCTGAGCTGGGTGACGTTCTTCTTGCCGTCCGCCGGGGCCGCATCCGTGCCCTGCTGGGCCTGCGCGGGCGCGGGCGCAGGCGCGGTGCCGGCGGGAGGTGCCGCATCTTGCGCATGAACGGCAAATCCGGTGGCCATGCAGGCGATGCCGGAAAGGGCGAACAAGGCTTGATGGATCGAGCTGGTCAGGATGTGTCGCTGCATTCCCTATCCCCAATGAGTAGATGAGTTGCTGAAGCCAGTCGTTCGCCGAGCCTGACTGCGCCGTGATGCAGGGCGCGCCGCCATGACTGCGGCTGTACTCAAAACGGGGGCAGAGAAGCGCACATCGGTCGTCGACCGATTGGTTTCGTGCGTGATGATCCCAGCCCCAGAATCTTATTATCTTACAATAAGATTTATGGCGACTCTCCGGCAGGCGTGCCGCGAGATCAAGCTGCGTTGCAACATGGCTGGTGCGACGAGTTCAGATCGAATCCGGCGTGACCGTGATCGATTCGCCGGCGCGCAGCGAAATCTCGCAGACATGCGCGCCGAACTTCAGCTGCGTTCTTGCGCCACCGATGCTGTGCACCGTGGCGCGGGTGACGGCGCCATCTTTCCAGCGCATATCCACGACGAATCCATTGCGCGCTCCGATGCCGGTGACTTCGCCCGCGGCCGACCATGCATGGGGCAGGGCAGGCAGCAGTTCGATCCTGCCGGGGCGGGAATACAGCAGCATTTCCAGCATGGCCGTGGGCGTGCCGAAATTCGCGTCGATCTGAAAAATGCTCTTATGCGGCGTCAGCTGGTAGATGTCGAACAGGTTCATCGCCGTGCCGTTCCCGCGGATCTGCCATGGCGCAAGATTGTTGAGTATCAGCTGGTAAGCGCGTTCGGCCTGCTTCAGGCGCGCCCAGCAGGTGGCGCGCCAGGCACAGGCCCAGCCGTAGCTGGTCATGCCGCGTGCATCGAGCAGGCGGGTCACGCCCTCGATCAGCGCGGGCGGGCTTTTGTCCAAGCTGATGCGATCGCCGGGAAAGAAACCGATCAGCGGCGACAGGTGGCGATGCCCCGGCTCGCCGAGGCTATGCGGCGACATCCACTCTTGCAGCCAGCCGTTCTCGCTGCTGACCTCCGGCAGATAGAGCTTTGCCTGTAATTCGCCGATCACCGCGCTGTACTGCGCATCCGTGTCGAGAATCTCTGCTGCTTCCCGATAGTTGGCGAACAGATCCCAGACCAGTTCCTGCGCATAGGTAATGCCTTTCGCATCCTTTGGCCCATGCTCCGGCGACCAGTCGCTGTCGTCGATCAATACCTCGCGCTCTTTCCCTGTGGCGGGATCGGGAATGCGCACCGTGAGCAAGCGTGCCTCCCAGAACTCGCACGCACCTTTGAGCAGGGGGTAGATACGGACCAGGTAATCCCGCTGCAGCGTGTATTGATAGTGCTGCCACAGGCTGTTGCACAGCCAGGCGCTGCCGGCGGGATGCCACCACCAGCCGTTGCCGCCGAAAATATTGGTGGAGATGGCCACCGTCCATCCGGCTAGCTTGCCGGAGGTATTGCGGAAGCCATTGCGCGGGTCGTTGAAATGCCGCTGCGTGATGGCGCTCCACGACGCGTGCTGCGACAGGCAATAGTTCGCCAGCGCATCGAAGCAGCCGGGCAGGCCGGCGCGATCCGGCAGCCAGTAGTTCATCTGGATGTTGATGTCGTTGTGATAGTCGCCCATCCATTCGGGCGCGTTGTCGCTCAGCCACAGTCCTTGCAGGCTGGTGGGCAGCCTGTCGCGCGATCCTGCGATCGTCAGATAGCGGCCGAATTGCAGATACGCCGCTTCCAGTTCGGGGTCCGGAGCGGCGCCAGGTTTCGCGCGTGCCTGCAGCCGCGTCCACGTATCCGATGCGCGTTGTGCTGGCGTCGAGGCGCCGAGGTCGATCTGCATGGCGTCGTACAGGGCGGCGTAGTCGGCCATATGGGTATGCAGAAGGGCATCTGCCGTGTGTGCGGCCGCCGCTTCGAGTTTCTGCCTCACCCATGCAAGGCAGTCGATCGAGGTATCGAGATAGCCCTTCGCGGCATCCGGCGTGTAATTGGTGCCTCCGCAGTACAGGATGGTCAGCGCATCGCAGCCGGTAAAATGCAGGGTGCCGTTTTCGGCCGACACCGAACCGGGCGAGCCGATAGCTTTGACGCTGGCTGCATAGGCCAGGCCGTTGTGGAGCGCGCCGGTGAAATGGCTGCTTGCCGTCTCCGGCGACAACTGCGCGGTCTCGCCATGCGTGCCCTGCAGCTGGATGGCACCCGACCAGGCACCGCCGCCGCTTTGCGAGAGGCGTACGACGATGACGTCGTCCGGATGGCTGGCGAATATTTCGCGCAGATAGCGGATGCCATCCTTGCGATAGGAAATCCGCAGATAGCCATGGGCGAGATCCAGTTCGCGCCGATAGTCGGCAATGCCCGGTAGTTCGTGCCCGCGCACTTCGATAAAGAGCTTGGACAGCATGGTGAAGCTGCCGAAGTTTTCCGCCTCGTAAGGAAATTGCCCCTCTGCGTCGAGGGTGCCGTTCGATCCGCCCAGCCACATGGAGCTGTCGGTGAGGTACAGGAAATCCCGTGCAGGGTCGCCGCCCACCAGTGCGCCCATGCGTCCGTTGCCGATCGGAGTTCCCTCCTGGATGACATTCTGTTCGGACGCGGGAGTGCGGTACCACAGTGTGGGGCCGCGAAGCGAAGGCGCGCGCATGCGCCGCGACTTGGCTGCCGAACTCGCTGCAGTGGCCATGCCCGGTGCGCTTAGCAGGGATAGCAGCGCCGCCATGGTGCCGGTCATCTTCAGAAAACGCCGGCGAGCCGCCTGTTCTGGTGCGGCATGCTGCGGATCGGTGTCGAGCTTGATGGTCATGAGCAATCGCATCCCATGTCTTTGGCCATCCATCCCCGCGTCATCGAGTTTGCGATGACGGCCCGTATTTCACTCATCCGCCCTTGACGCCGGCGGCGATGCGGGCATAGGTTATATTATATGACAATTGCGCGGGTCCAGGGCTTTATGGCCTGTTTCAGCGTTTGCACCGATGAGGACGCAGCTGTCCGTTAGCCCTCATCGGTGGTGCTTGGCTGTTGATTGACTCCAGAGAGTGCAGGGCATGCCTGGAAGGCGCGCCGCCGGCGCGCCTTCTATCCATGAGTACACCTACGCGGTCCGCCCGGGCATGGCTTGCGCCTGCCCGTCAGGCGCGGCTGTCCTCTAACCCATGAAGGGAGCGTCGCCAGTTCATGAATACCTTTGTCTCTAACGGCAGTAAGCATTCGCGATCCGGGCAAGAAACAGCGGCAGGTCGCCGGCAGGGGCGTGGCCTGTTGTCGCGCAGTGCCATCGCATTGGGCATGTTTGCCATGGCGGCCAGCGCCAGCGCGCAAGTCAACGGCGTGGCGCAGCGTCCCTATCTGGGCTGGAGCAGTTTCAGTCAGCAGACGCTCGATCCCAACTTTCTTACCCAGGCCAATGTCATCACGCAATCCGACGCGCTGCTCAGCTCAGGGTTGCAGGCGCACGGCTACAACTACATCAATATGGATTCGGGCTGGCATGGCGGCTTCGATGCGAACGGCCGGCCCATTGCGGACCCCGTCCTGTTTCCCGACATCAAGGCGCTGATCGACCATATCCACCAGAACGGCCAGAAGGCCGGTATTTACTGGATACCCGGAGTGGAGGAACCCGCCGTCACGGCCAACTCTCCGATTCTCGGCACGCCGTACCACATCCAGGACATCCTCACGGTGCCGTATACCGCCGGCAATGCCTTCGGCGGCCCCGGCACGTCGCCGTACCATTACAAGATCGATTTCACCAAACCCGGCGCGCAGGCCTATATCGATTCCGTGGTCGCGCTGTTCGCTTCGTGGGGCGTCGATTTCATCAAGCTCGATGCGGTGACGCCCGGCTCGTACAGCGATGACCTGCGCATCGACAACCGCGCCGATGTCGCGGCCTGGTCCAAGGCGATCGCGAACAGCGGCCGTCCCATGTGGCTGACGGTCTCGTGGGAAATCGACCAGGATTATCTCGGCGTATGGCAGCAGTTTTCCAACGCGCGCCGCATCGACGACGACGTCGAGTGCGAAAGCCGCTGCGCCACGCTGACGGACTGGTCGCGCATCTACAAGCGCTTCCGCGATCTGCCCGGCTGGCAGCGCGCCACCAGTCCCGCGCTGGGCTGGAACGACCTGGACTCGCTCGATATCGGCGATGGCGAACTCGATGGCCTGTCGCATGCCGAAAAGCGCTCCGCCATGACCTTGTGGGCGATGGCCAATGCGCCGATCTATCTGGGCGGCGACCTGACCAGGATCGACGCGTTCGGCAAGCAGCTGGCCACGGCGGATGAAGTGCTGGCCGTGGACCAATCCGGCAAGCCGGCCACGCAGGTGCTTGGCGGCGACCTGCCGGTATGGGTTTCCGATCTCGGCGATGGCAACTACTACGTCGCCTTGTTCAATATGAATGCGACGCCGGCGGTGGTCACCTTGCCGTGGCGGCAAATCGGGCTCGATGGCGTGCGGCAGGTGCGCGATCTGTGGGCCAGGGCCGAGGTGGGCGCACCGGCGAGCGCATTTTCCACCGTGCTGGATGGCCACGGCGTGCGGCTGCTGAAAGTCTCGGCGCGGGTCGGCCATGCGCCGCCCACGCCTTCCACCAGTTACGCCGCCACCTCCGCCACGCTGGCGGGCAGTGCGTCCATCGCCGATTGCTCAGGCTGCTCGGCGGGCAAGAAGGTGGGTGGTCTTGGCCTGGGCACGAACAACACGGTGACGTTCCAGAATGTCTATGTGCGCAAGGCGGGCGTTTACCTGATGCAGGTCGATTCGATGACCTTTGCCCTGCGTTCCTATCTGTATACGGTTAATGGCGGCGCTTACCAGACGCTCAATTCCGGCGGCGGCAGCTTTTCCATTCCCTCCAGCACCACGCTGCCGGTTTGCCTGAAGGCGGGATACAACAGCATCCAGTTCGGCAATCCGACCAGCTATGCGCCGGACCTGGACCGCATCGTCATCAGCGGAACCGGCGACGCCGTGCTGCCGCAGGCAACCACGTACGAAGCCGAGCAGGCCAGCCTGGGCGGAACCGTCACCGCGGGTTTCAGCAATTACGCTTCGGGCTTGTCCAAGGCCGGCAATGTCGGCAATGGCCCGGCCAATACGGTGACGTTCTCGAATGTCACCGTTCCCACGGCAGGCAATTACCAGCTCGAAATCGACTATGCGACCAACGGGCCGCGCGGGCTGACGGTTGCGGTCAATAACGCCGCGCCGGTTTCGCTGACCCTGGATGGAAGCACGTTCGACGATCCGCGGCCGACGCTGCTTCGCGTGGCATTGAAGGCGGGAACCAATACGATCCAGCTGGGTAATGCCACCGGCTATGGGCCGGATCTCGACCGCATCGTGGTGGCACCGTCGGATGGGGCGGTGAGCCGGATGTGCCCGCGCTGATCGCAAAGCGCATGGCCATGAGCGAGGGTAGGCGCTATGGCGCAGGCCCTCGCCGCGTGTGGCTGCAGTGAATCCAGCTCAATCGAGTTTCCGTGGATCGATCACGACATGCCTGATCCGCTGCCGCTTCCAGGTATAGGCGATATGAACCAGCCCATCCGCGGTTTGAATGACCGCCGGATAGGAGAACTCGGCGCCTGGCGTGTTTTCCAGATCAAGTACCCTGCGCCAATGCTCGCCATCATCGGAAACCGCCACCGATAGCTGGCCGCGGCCATCCCACCATTGCGCGCCGTGCAAGGTGGGGTTGTAGACAATCAGCGAGCGACCGTCAGCGAGAACCACGGCGTCCACACCCGAGTTGGGATTGGGCAAGTCCAGCAGGCGCATCGGCGACCAGCTGCGGCCTCCGTCGCGGGACCGGGTGCTGAAGATCCTGTCCTGCCTGCTGCGCCCGATGGCCTGCAGTTCGCCGCCGCGATGGACCAGCAGCGCTGGCTGGATCGCTTCGATGGGTTGCGTACCGATCGGAGGCGTGACGATCCGCCAGGTGGCGCCGTCGTCGGTGGAGCGCTCGAAATGCACGGTCCAATGATCGCCCTCCGTGCTGGACGGGCTGACGATGGCGCCGTCGGCCAGCTGCACAGGCTTGTTCTTGATCGGCCCCAGCACACCTACGGGAAGCCGTCGCGCCGCCGACCAGTGCATGCCGTCGTCACGGGAAGTCTTGAGCATGCCCCACCAGTGCTGCGGATCGGGGCCCACTTTATAGAACAGCATCAGCGTGCCGGTGCGGCTGCGGAACAGCACCGGATTCCAGGTTGGAAGACGCGTTCCATCAGCCTGCACGCCATCGGCGACTTCGGCTGGCGCCGACCATTCCCTGGCGCGTTGCCGCGCCACCCAGATGCCCACGCCAGGATCCCGCTCCTGCTTGCCGCCGAACCACGCGGCGACCAGCCCGGAGGGCGTCTCCACGAGGGTTGCCGCATGGCTTTGCGGCGTCGCCTGGCTGGCTCCGACGAATTCGCTGATGCGAACGGCGGCCGGCGGAGAAGGGCCGGCCTTTTCTGCCGCCAGCCCTCCCGATAGCGCAAGCCAGGAAATCAGCAGCGCGGCTCGCATGGTGTAATGCATGAGGTCTGCTCCCGCCGTGCATCCGGCATCTTCCTCATGAAACGCCACGCGGGCTTGCGCTGCATTACGCAAAACAGCAGTTGCGGTTATGAAATCCGCAACTCAGTCTTCCAGTACGCCAAGATCGATGGAGTTCGCCATGGCCTGGTATCCCACGTCATTGGGATGCAGATGGTCGCCGCTGTCGAAAGCCGGCAGCAGCGTCGTGGGGTTGGCCGGGTCGCGCACGATACTGTCGAAATCGAGCACGCCGTCGGCGCCGTTCGCGGAGCGCACGAAGGCATTGACGGCCTCGCGTTTCATTTCTCCTGCGGCGTCGTAGTACGAAGCGCCGTTGTACGGCGTAATCGTCGCCAGGTAGATCTTGATATGGCTGGCCTTCGCCTGCGCGATGGTGGCCTGCATGGCGGCGATGATCTGGTCGGCGGAAACGTTCTGCGGCGGATAGAGTTCGCCGATGCCGATATCGTTGATGCCCAGCAGGATCATTACGTGGGTCGCGCCGGAAACGCCGGCCACGTCGTGGGCGAAGCGGGTGACCGCCGCGGGGCCGACGCCATCGTAGATCCAGCGATTGCCGGCGATGGCGGCATTGACCACGCTCGCGCGGCCCAGGCTATGCGCCGCGGCCTGCACGCGGTTATCGAGATCGTTGGGCCAGCGGCGGTTGGTGTCGGGGGTGGAGCCGTAACCGTCGGTGATCGAATCGCCGAAGGCCACCACCACCTTGTACGGGTGCGCCGCCAGGTCGGTGACGCCCGGGTTGCCGGCCGTCGACACATCCACCTCGCTGAGCCAGTAGTACTTGCCCGTGGCGGTGGCATTGCCCATGGTCGCGGCGGCGGCCTGGTTACCCGCTGCAAGGTAATTGGTCTGCATGCCGATGGTGTGGGTGGTGACGACGGGCGTGTTCAGCGGCACGAACAGGCTGATCGCCAGATCCGCATGGGTGGGAAACGGCAGGCTGACGGGGTCGCTCCAGCGTTCCTCGCCGGGCCCGAGCGTCAAGCTGCGCCGGCCGTCGAAGCGGAGCATCTGATCGGTGGCAAGGTCGATGCCGCCATTGCCGGTGCTGCGGGCAACGCGGGCTTCGCCGAAGGTGACGGGTGTGGTTCCGAAGTAATTGGTGAGCTTGATGCGGATCAGGTTTCCACCGTGTGAGGTGTGCACGATCTGGCGGATGGACTGATTCGAGATCGACAACGGCGGAACGGTGGTGCCGGGGAACAGGATGTTGTAGTCCTGCGGCGCGGCATACCAGGTCGCGAACCACGGCGGTTGAACGCAGGCTGCTGACAAAAGCACTGCCAGCGCTACGCCGGCAATGGTTTTTCCAAACAGATGGACGATGCGAACGCCGCTCTGAAATACGCGCTTGCTCATAACCATTTCTCCCATGGTGATTTGCACGTGTGTTGATGAGGGCAGGGCGCGGACAGAAGCTCCCCATCCGCCCGATCGAGATGGGCGGTTATACGGAAAGCATTCTTTGTTGCTTGTGGGGCGCTGGCGTTTCTATCGCCTGGCGCGTGGTGATTCTGTTATGGCGCGCGGCATTTATGCGCTAATGGCGCACCTTGATTTTAATCCTGCGATGGCGGTCACCTTTTATCGCTCATGCGAATAGTGCCGCATTTATTGGCAGGAAAAAGATTTCCGCCACAACTTGCGCAATGGAGAAAATCATTCCTCTAATGAGGAAGGCTATTTCATAAATGCATTAAGGCGGTTGTGGCGAATGGATAATCGCCAATGCGATCAGGCTTTCTTCGCCAGCCTTGCCGGTTCGATACCCGCGGGCCGCGCAGCTTGTTCGCGCGCCGCCCGCAGGCGGCGCGTGTAGTTCGTCACGATGCGGAGGTCAGCGGGCGGGTGTATCCACCGCGGCATCCGTGCGCTTGTGCTTGAACGTGAGCCAGAGCGCCGACAGCAGGAAATACACGCCGCCGAATGCGGCATAGGGAGCCAGCTGGGCAATCGTAGGTGCCGCTCCGAATGATTTGACGGCGAAGAACACGCCGGCCAGGGCCGACTGCGTGCCGCTGATCATCATGAAGACCTGGCCACCGAGCTTGCGCCGCCGAATGCCGACCGCCAGCTGGAAGAGGCCGGCGAGCAGCGCCCATACGCCGAACACCAGCACACCACCCCCATTGCCATGCAGGGCGAAGGCCACCGCCATGCACACCGCGGTGACGATGCTGGTAACTGCATTGAATTTCTGCCCGGGGTTGACCTGGAGTCCTCCGCTGCGGCGGGCGTCGATCATGTTGGCGAGCGCATCCCAGGCGGGATAGATCACCAGCAGGGTGCCGACGACAGGGACTGGAGCGGCGGCCAAAAGGAAGGCCAGGGCCACCCACGCAAAGGCGGCGATGGCGCGGAGGAAATAGAAGTTGCGGAGGGAGCGCATGGAAGGGATTGTCCACGGAGAAGGTTGTTACAACCTACTAGTAGGTAGATTTCCGTGTCAAGGGAGCGATAGAAAGCCAGTGATTGAGCCAGGCCGACCTACCTAGTGGTAGAATGCCAAACATGAATACCCAGCAAAAACTGATCGATTCCGCCCGCCACCTGATCCAGACCCGCGGCTACAACGGCTTCAGCTACGCCGACGTCGCCGACGAGGTGCAGATGCGCAAAGCCAGCATCCATCACCATTTCCCCGCCAAGTCCGACCTGGCCAAAGCCGTGGTGGAGCAATCCCGCGCCGTCATCGTGGAGCAGACGCGCCGCCTCGATGACGGCGCCTTCGATCCCGATGCGCAGCTGCGCATGTACACCGGCTACTGGGAGAAATGCATCGCCGATGCATCCGCGCCGTTCTGCGTGGCCGGCATGCTCGCCAGCGAATTGCCGACGCTGCCGGCGGATCTCGCCCAGGAAGTGCGCGCGCACTTCCGCGATCTGTCCAACTGGCTGGAGCTGGTAATGACCCGCGGCGCGCAATTGGGCCGCTTCCAGCTGCAGGGATCGGCGCGCCAGGAGGCCGAGGCATTCATGGCCATGGTGTATGGCGCCATGTTGGCGGCGCGAGCCTATGGCGATGCGAAAGTCTTCAGCGACATCGTGGCTGGAGCATTGAAGCGGCTCGCGCCACCTGTCGCGCGTTAAGCACAGCGCAGATCCGTGCCGCATTAATGCGGCCGCATTAATGCGTCAGCGCTTGAAACCGTGCCGGCGCGCCCACAGCAGAAAATGCAGGCCATCCAAGACGGCATGAAGCGCGACCCGGGCAATCATGCCTGCCGCTCGGGGAAAGGCGCTGGCCATGCCTTGCCATGATTCCCGCTCCCACAGCCAAGAGGCGTAATCGATGACGCTCACCTGCATCAATCCCCAGGGACTACCGGCGCCGCAGACCTACACCCAGGTCGTCGTCGCGACGGGCAGCAAGCTGGTCTTCGTTTCCGGCCAGGAGCCCGAAGACATCGACGGCAAACTGGTCGGCCCTGGCGATCTTGCCGTCCAGGCCCGCCAGGTATTCGCCAATCTCGGCCGCGCACTTGCCGCTGCCGGCGCGGAGCCGCGGCAGGTCACGAAAATCACCATCTACGTCGTCAATTACAACCGCGACGAATGCCTGCCGATTATCGAAGCAGCCCGGCAGACACTGTTCGGGGATCACAAGCCGGCGGACGTGCTGCTCGGCGTGACGTCCTTGTCGCCTGGCTATCTGATCGAGGTGGATGCCTACGCGGTCATTGATTGACCCGAGGCGCTCGAAAGCCTGGGCTCCCATGAAGGCCGCGCCACCATGGCGCGGCCTTCTTCGTTACCAGATCCGCACCTGCTCCTTCGCCGGCCGCAGCATGGCATCCGCCGCCTTGCACTGAAACGCCTGCGCAAACGCCGGCACATTGCCGAGCGTGCCGACGATGCGCTCGTGCGGCGGCGCATGCGGATTGCTGGCCAGATACACCAGGGTCTGCTGCTCGCGCATGCGGGCGCGCCATATCCGCGCAAAGGCCAGGAAGAAACGCTGGTCCTGGGTATAGCCGTCGATACGGCGGCGGGCCTCCGCGGGGTCGGCCTTGAGCGCGGCCTGCAGTGCGTCGTAAGCGATATGTACGCCGCCGAGGTCCGCGATGTTCTCGCCCAGGGTGAGGCGGCCATTGATATGCACGTCGGGATGGTTCGGCAATGGCGCATACGCGTTGAACTGGCGCACCAGCGCATCGGCGCGCTGATTGAAATGCGCATTGTCTTCGGCCGTCCACCAATCGGCCTGGTTGCCTTGTCCATCGAACTGGCGGCCCGCGTCGTCGAAGCCATGCGTGGCTTCATGGCCGATGGCGGCGCCGATGCCGCCGTAGTTGATGGCGTCGTCGCCGTCGGCGTAGAAGAACGGCGGCTGCAGTATCGCGGCCGGGAACGTGATGCTGTTGTCCTCCGCGCGATAGAACGCATCCACCGTCTGCGGCAAGACGCTCCAGCGGGTGCGGTCCGTCGGCTTGCCGATCCGCGCCATCGCATCGCGGTGATTGAAGCGCGCAAGCGCACGCACATTGGCGTAGTAGCCATCCGCAGACAGCTCAAGGCCGGACCAGTCGCGCCAACGATCCGGATACCCGACCTTCGGCACGAAGGCCTGCCATTTGGCCAGGGCGCGCGTCTTGGTGGCGCCGCTCATCCAGTCCAGCGCCTCGATGCGCGCCTTGAGCGCCGCCAGCAGGCGCGTGACCAGCACTTGCGCGCGCTGCCTGGCCTCGGGAGAAAACGTGCGTGCGACATAGAGCTGTCCCATCGGCTCGCCCATCTGCGCATTGACGGTGCCGAGCACGCGCTGCCAGCGCGGCTTGTCCTGCTGCTGGCCGGTAAGCGCGCGGCCGTGGAAATCGAAGGCGGCCTCCTGGAATGCCTGTGCGAGATAAGGTGCGGCATCGTCCAGCAGGTGGAAACGCAGATACGCGCGCCATTGCGCCGGCGGCGCGGTGGCGAGCAGGCGATCGAAGCCGGCAAAGAACGATGGCGGCGCCAGCGAGAATTCGGCCGTCGCCGACAAGCCTTGCGCCGTGAGGAACGGCGCCCAGCGGAAGTGCGGCGTAAGACGATCCGCTTCGGCCGCACGCATGGCGTGGAACTGATGGACCGGCTGGCGGGCTTGCTCCGGCGAGAGCGTCACTTTCGCGAGCGCGGCTTCCAGCGCAAGCGCATCGTCCGCGGCCCGATCCGGTGCGGCATCGCCCGCCAGGCGGAACAGGCGGACCATGTAGTCGCGATAGGCCTGGCGCTCCCGCGCATAGCGCGTATCGACGTAGTAATCGCGGTTAGGCAAACCCAGCGCCGCGGGCGATGCCGCTCCGATCTGCCGCCGCGTATCGCGAAAATCGCCCTGCACGTCGAAGGCGAAAGCGAACGGCTGGCCGTCCGCCGCCGCACGTGCCAGGAAGGCCGCCGTATCCTCGGGTGTTTTCAGTTTGGCGATGGCGTCGACCGTGGATTGCAGCGGCGCGAGACCGGCCCGCTCGATCGCCGCGGTATCCATGCCCGAACGGTAGAGCAGGCCGATCTGCCGCGCAGCGACATCGCCACCCGCCGAAGCCGATGCGCCGGCCGCCCGCTCGGCGATATCGTGCTGCACGCGCAGGCTTTCCAGCGTGAGCTGGTCGAACACGCCCCAGCGCACCTGGTCCGGCGGAATCGGATGAGCCGCCAGCCAGCGCGCATTGACGAAGCGGTCGAAATCCACGCAGGGCGCTGCCGAGCGGTCCAGTTCGGCCGTATCGAATGACGGTATTTCAGCGGCGGCTATCGATGCGGCGAAAACGGCCCCTGCCACGGACAGGAGGGCAGGAGCCAGGCGGCGCGGGTAGGGCATGCGTATTCCTTGGAGGTGAGGACCGGCTCTGCAGCAGCGCGCCTCAGCCGCGCCGTGCAGCCTCGATGGCGGCGATATCGATCTTCGTCATGTCCATCATCGCGTCGAACGCACGCTTGGCCGCGGCAGA
This sequence comes from Dyella sp. LX-66, assembly GCF_018599165.1. NCBI lineage: Bacteria > Pseudomonadati > Pseudomonadota > Gammaproteobacteria > Lysobacterales > Rhodanobacteraceae > Dyella > Dyella sp. LX-66. The sequence continues at coordinate 63,008 of NZ_JAHFVJ010000004.1, read as the reverse complement.
ATCGGCATCGGTAATGGCGGCCACCAGCGCGCGCGGGGTGATCTGCCAGGAAAGGCCCCATTTGTCCTTGCACCAGCCGCAGGCACTGGGGCTGCCATCGTTATCGATGATCGCGTTCCACAGGCGGTCGGTTTCGGCCTGGTCGTCGGTGGCGACCTGGAACGAGAACGCCTCGTTGTGCTTGAACATCGGCCCGCCATTCAAGCCCAGGCAGGGAATGCCCATGACCGTGAATTCCACCGTCAGCACATTGCCTTGCTTGCCGTCCGGATAATCGCCCGGCGCGTGGTGCACCGCGCCCACGGCGCTGTCCGGGAAGGTCTTGGCGTAGAAGGTGGCGGCCTCAAGGGCGGTGCCGTCATACCAAAGGCAGATGGTGTTCTTGCTGTTCATGGGATATCTCCTGGTTCGGGTCGATGCAAGGCAAGCGTACGCGCTCCCTTGTATGCGACGAACGAAGACCGCGCGAATCGACATCGCCCGATAACGGGCGATACCGACGGCGGCCAGGAGATTTAAATCGACGTAACTGCCTGATTCCAGCGCAGGAGCGGGGCGCGATCGGCCATCACGCCCCGCGGGCATCAGCCTCCGGTTGGCGGCAGCGCCGCGCCGCCCGTCAAGGCGCGCGCATCGTCGGGGCGGGTCAGCACCCCGGTGGAGCGATTGAAAATCCCGAAGGCATTATTGCCGGAGCCATTATTGCTATCGTCCCAATACACCGGTCGGATGCCGAGACTGTTGGCCTGGCTGACCACGTTCTTGTCGAAATACGTCCGCGACGCGAGATGCAGATTGAGGTCGTTGCCCGAAAGGCCCGCCGTGCCGGTGCGGCGAATGGCGCCGAACTCGCCCAGCAGTACGGGGATGCCTTTGCTGGTGAACTGCGAGCTCATTTTCTGCAGCTCCGCCGTCACATAGGACTCCTCATTGGAGGACGTCGCATTGCGCGTCGTCAGCGTCGAGGAATGGTAATTCTTGCCCCAGAAGTACCACATCGAACCCCAGTTGGCGTCGGCGGTCATCAGCGCATATTGATAAGGCGCGTAGTAATGCACTTCGAAGGCCAGATGCTTGGCCGGATCGGAGGGCAGCGTGGTGACCCAGTCATGCGTGTTGTCGATATTCCCGCCGCCCGGCCCCTGCAGCACCAGCCAGCGCGTGCTGTTGTTGCCCCCGGTCGCGCGAACCGCATTGACGAAGTTCTGGTAGTACTGCATCAGCACCGCGGTCTGTGCCTGCGAGGAAACCTGCGGTTCGTTGGCCACGGCGAACAGCAGTTTCGAGTTGTAGCCCTTGAAGTTGTTGGCGATCTGCGTCCAGTAGGACACCAGCTTCGCATTGATATTGGAGTCGAAGCTGTTGAAGTTCGAATTCTCGAACCAGCCGCCGTCCCAATGATCGTTGATGATCACGGTGAGATTGGCCGCCTGCGCCCATTGCACGACCTGCGTCACCGTGGCCATGTAAGAGGCATTGATCACATGCGTATTCGGATCGGCGTTGTGATCCCACGCGCAGGGAATGCGAATGGTGTTGAAGCCGGCGGCCGCGACGTTGTTGATCAGCTTCTGCGTGGGCATCACCGCGCCCGACCAGGTCGCCTCCAGCGTATTGCCGAGGTTCCAGCCGTAAGTGGGATTCGCCAGCTGTGCCTGTCCGCCGATCGGGAGCAACGACAAGCCGGCGGCCAGCAGCAGCGCGGGCATCGCCCGGAACTTCGGCCGGCTTCTCGTCGACAGGTAGCGGACAGCTGAAAGAACTTGGTTTCGGGCAACGGACCAATGGCGTCTATGCATATGGGGAAACCCTCTCAGTGGATGGGGACAGAAGCGTTCTGTCCGGCGCACGGCGATCGCCGTACTCGCCGGCCATGCATGCTGGGAAGGCCGCGCGCGCGGCGCAATTACGAAATCGGCGGGGGCGCTTGATGTTTATTCATTTGCAGTCGCCGCATGCCGGTGTCCGTTTATCCAGGACGCGGCCGCGCGTATCGGCAAACCTGGCGGCAAGCGCCGCCAGGTTGAGCCTTGCTTGCAACTCACTCGAACTACGGGCCTGCCGGTCGATGGCCCGCCCCGCCAGGGACGGGCCGTCCTTTCAACGCCACTGGATCTGCGCCCGGGTGTTGATATCGGAACTGGTCCCGACCGTGGAATCGGCATCCACGAAACCCGAGCGATTACCCGACTGCAGATTCAGGCCCACGCCGCGATATTCCACGTCGCCGAGCAGATTCACGCTGCCCGAGGCGCCCTGGCCGCTCTCGAAGAAACCCAGGGGATAGTGCGTGGTGCGCACCTGCGCTGAGCCAGACACCGAGAAGCTGTTGTTGCCCCAGTCGCTGCCGGTTTCGCCGATCACGCTCAAGCCGCCGACGATGCCGCCGCTGACCGTGCCGTTGGCGACGACCGCCTCGTCCTCGATGCGCGCCGTGCCGCTCACGTGGGTACCCAGCATCACCGTGGCGTAGGGGCCGACATACACCGACGTGGGCGTGCCCTGCGGCACGCAGCCGCCGCCATTGGAGTGGCGCACCAGGCCGCCGGAGCAGGCGTCGCGCTGGCCGTTCTGGAAACCCTGCGGCCAGGCATTGGCCAGCTCGATCATGTACGGGTAGCGCCAGATCGTTCCGTAGGCCTGCTCGGCCACGATGGTCTGGTACACCGACGGCGTCGCCGTGACCACCAGGAACAGCGGCTCACCGGGATTGACCTTGAAGGTCAGCTGGTCGTCCAGGCCGCGATGCAGCTGGCTGTAGCGCGAGGTGGTGAACTGCGCATCGGTGGCCACCAGGCCCCAGCGGAAATCGGCATTCGAGCCCGGCTGGTCGACGCCGCGGAACTTGACCGTCACCGTGCCTGCGCCGGCCGTCGGGTAGAGCCGCACGATGTTGTAGCCGAAGCGTTGCGGTGCGCCGTAGAACGGCGACACGAAGCGATGGTTGCTGGCCCAGTCCGCGTCCAGGGCTTCCATCGGCATCAGGCGGTGCGTGCGCTCGGCCTTGTCGGTCGCCACAATGTTGCCGTAGGAACTGCGAAACCCGGCCGCCGAGACCTTGTAGTCCCAGGTCACGTTGTGCATCGCCCAATCACCGAAGAAATCGTTGAGCTGGGCCAGCGTCCATCCACGCGAGCTCATGAGGTTGGTGAACGGGTCGACGCCGCCGGTCGTGTAGATCGCCGTGGTGGCCGCCGCGCCGTACTTGTCCTTGAGGAACTCCATGAACTGCCAGTTGCAGTAGCGCTCGCGCGACGAACCCAGATACAGATAGGAGACGTTGGCGAGCATCTCCGTGCAGTGCGGGTTGGCGGTGTATTCGGGCAACTGGTGCGCGGTGTAGTTGGCGTGGCTTTCGGCGATCCAGCCGCAGGTGTCGGAGTCCGGACAGCCGAGGCCGCCGTGCGAGCCGGTCCAGAACTGCCAGGCGTGGGTGAATTCGTGCGTCAGCCCCCAATGGTCCAGCAGGGTGCCAGGGCCGATCCACATGCCGACGTGGTCCGCATCCCAGCCGCCGCCGGTCAGCCCGAACGACGAGCTGATATGGATGGACGGCTTGATCTTGGTGGCGGTGTCGTGAAACGGCTCCGGCATGTACAGGTTGGCATCGAACATGTTGTGCCACACGGTGTTCTCGAGCGTGTCGGCAGCGGCCGCCAGGTCGGCGTCGGAGATGGCTTCGTTCGAATAGAAAGCGAAGTGCGGCGACTCTTTCACCAGCCGGAAATCGGCGTGATCCGGCGACGGGCCGCCGGCGATCCAGGTGCCGCTCACGGTGGCCGGCTTGCTGCCGCCGGTGTTCGGCCAGGTGGTGCCGGTGGTGCCGTTGTCCACCGTGTCGGACGGCGTTGCGCTCGGCACCTGGCACTGCTTCACCTGCCCGCGGTAGGGATCGGTGCCGAAGTAGGCATTGGTGCACTGGGCCGTGCCGCTGATGCTGCGGGTGACCCAGTGTGTGTCCAGGCCGTAGCGGACCTGGCTGGTGCCGCTGACGGTGAACGACTGGCCCTCGCGCGCCACCGTCACCCATGACGGCGTAGCGGCGTGCACGGCGGCGGTCGATGCGAGCATGGCGGCGGCCAGCGCACCCAGCTTCCATCCGGGCTGCCTTGGCGCGTGCGCTGCGTGCGCGGATATCGTCTCGTGCGTGGAAGCCGATGACGGGTCGAGCGTCATGGCTGCAACGATTTTTTCAAACAGCTGGTGTCCTGCCAGTACCGTTTTCATCTTCATGATGTGGCCCTATGACGACGCGGTGTTCCCCCTGATTCGCGAAAGCCTGAGTGCTCCCAGGCCTGAAGCCGTATGTCATTTGGGGCCAGCCACAGGCCGCGCGCCGCGGACTTTGCGAGTCGTGAGGCCACGCACACGACCGCCTCCGGACGGCGCACAGCGCCGGCCGGAACCGCGACACACTTCACCGTGCTGCTGACTTTCCCCAGGAAGAACGCGGGCGTGCATCCGGCAAGGCGCGGTACGCGCCGGTGCCTTCAGTGCGAGTCGCCCGCCACATCCGATCCGCTGCCGCCGACCAGGATGTCCAGGTCGGCGCCGAGATGGGCCTGCTGCACATGGTCGACGTAGAGCTTCGTCCAGCCGCGCTCGGGCGCCGGCGGCGCTTTCCATGCGGCACGCCGCTGCGCCAGTTCGTCGTCGCTCAGATCCAGGTGCAGGCGCCGGCCGGGCACGTCCAGTTCGATGAAATCGCCATCGCGCACCAGCGCCAGGTTGCCGCCGGCGGCGGCCTCGGGCGAGACGTGCAGCACTACGGTGCCATAGGCGGTGCCGCTCATGCGCGCATCGGAAATGCGCACGATGTCGGTGACGCCGCGGCGCAGCAGCTTGGGCGGCAAGGGCATGTTGCCCACCTCGGCCATGCCGGGGTAGCCGCGCGGGCCGCAGTTCTTCAGCACCATCACGCAGGTTTCGTCGATATCCAGCGCCTCGTCGTCGATGCGCGCCTTGAAGTCGTCGATGTTCTCGAACACCACCGCGCGGCCGCGATGCTGCAGCAGCTGCGGCGAGGCGGCGGAAGGCTTGATCACCGCGCCGTGCGGCGCCAGGTTGCCGCGCAGCACGGCGATGCCGGCCTCGGGCTTGAGCGGTTCCTCGATCGGACGGATCACGTCGCGGTTCCAGCACGGCGCGTTGGCGATGTTCTCGCCCAGCGTGCGGCCGTTCGCGGTCGGCACGCTCAGATCCAGGTGCGGGGCGATCTCGCGCAGCACTGCGGGCAGGCCGCCGGCGTAGTAGAAATCTTCCATCAGGTATTCGCCCGACGGCTTGAGGTTGACCAGGCAGGGCAGGTGGGAGCCGAGCCGGTCCCAGTCGTCCAGGTTCAGCTCGACGCCGAGGCGGCCGGCCAGCGCCAGCAAGTGAATCACCGCATTGGTCGAACCACCGATCGCGGCATTTGCGCGGATGGCGTTTTCGAAGGCGGCGCGGGTGAGGATCTTCGACATGCGCTGATCCTCGTGCACCATCTCCACGATGCGCCGGCCCGACAGGTGCGCCAGGCGGAAGCGGCGCGAATCCACCGCGGGAATGGCCGCGTTTTCCGGTAGCGACAACCCTAAGGCTTCGACCATGCTGGCCATGGTCGAGGCGGTGCCCATCGTCATGCAGCTGCCCTTGGAGCGCTGCATGCAGGCTTCGGCCTCGACAAACTCTTCTTGCGCCAGCTCACCGGCGCGCACCATTTCCGACATGCGGATCACGCCGGTGCCCGAACCGATCGGCTGGCCGCGCCAGTTGCCTGACAACGAGGGCCCACCCGACACGCCGATGGTCGGCAGGTTCACGCTGGCCGCGCCCATCATCAGCGCGGGCGTGGTCTTGTCGCAGCCCATCAGCAGCACCACGCCGTCGATGGGATTGGCGCGGATCGACTCTTCCACATCCATGCTGGCCAGGTTGCGGAACAGCATCGCGGTGGGGCGCATCTGGGTTTCGCCCAGCGACATCACCGGGAATTCCAGTGGAAAGCCGCCGGCCTCGTAGACGCCGCGCTTGACGTGCTCGGCCAGCTCGCGGAACGAGCTGTTGCAAGGCGTCAGTTCCGACCAGGTATTGCAGATGCCGATGACCGGCCGCCCGTCGAACATATCGTTGGGCAGGCCCAGCCCCTTGAGCCAGCTGCGGTAATAGAAACCCTGCTTGCCTTCGCGCCCGAACCATTCCTGGCTGCGCCTGAGCGGCTTCTTGGGAGAGCCCATGGGTGGCGTGGGAATCCTTGGCGGTTGAGCGGGCGGCGACGCGCTGCGGCGTGGGCCGGATGGCTTGACGGCCAGGATCGTAACGGGCGTAGCGATATTGCAAAAATAACAATATTCACTATTTCGATATGTGTATATGTATCGATGTGCGGCACAACATCACTTCCCCCTCTCCCCTCCGGGGAGAGGACCGGGGTGAGGGGCCCTACGGAGCGAAACCGCCAATCCGACGCCAGCCAGGCGCCATCGACTTTCCATGCGAGCTGGTGCACGCACTTTCGTATCTATAAGCACCGCCGCGAGCACCCACCCCTCACCCCGCCCTCTCCCCAGCGGGGAGAGGGAGAAGTGCGGTGCTTCGCGACTAGCCATAAACCTCCGCCGCCACCTCGCCTAGCGCCTGCAGCACTGTCCTCGCCCCCGGCGACAGCAGCCAATCGGTGCGCGTGATGATCCCGAACGAATCCATCCGGCACGACAGCTCCAGCGGCACGATTCGCACCATGCCGTGCTCGGCGTAATGCCGGGCGACGTCTTGCGGCACCACTGCCAGGTAGTCGCTTTCCTGCAGCATCTTGGTCAGGAACAGCACGGCGGCGGTGCCGATCACCCGCGCCGGCGCCGGCAGGCCCGCGCTGCGGAACATCAGCTCGAAACGGTGGCGCAGCACGCTGCCTTCCGGCGGCACGATCCAGGCCGCCCTGGCCAGGTCTTCGAGGTTGGGAGCGGGCAGCTCGAAGATCGGATGCTGCGGCCGCGCGATGGCGCAGACTTCTTCTTCGGCCAGCGCCTGGTAATGCAGGTTGCGATTGTCGTGGCCGGCGAACAGGCGCCCCACCATCAGGTCCAGCCGGTTCTGCTCCAGCCGCTCCAGCAGCACGTCGCTGCTCTCCACCAGCAGGGACACGCGCAGGTCCGGATGTGCCTGCGAGATCCGCGCCAGCGCCTTGGGCAGCAGGCTGACCGCCGCGCCGGCGATCGCGCCGATGGCGACGGCGCCGGCGCGTCCGGCCTTCAGCGACTCGATCTCGGTGCCGGCCGCACTCAGGCCGGCCAGCGCGATGCGGGCGTGGCGGATCATGCTTTCGCCGTACCAGGACGGCCGCATGCCGCGGGGCAGCCGTTCGAACAGCGACACGCCCAGCATGTCTTCCAGATCCTTCAGCAGCTTGGATGCCGCCGGCTGGGACATGTTCAGCACCTCGGCGGCGCGATGGATATTGCCTTCCTCCTCGATCGCGACCAGCAGCATCAGCTGGCGGGTCTTCAGGCGCGCACGGACGAACCAGGGAGTGGGGCGCATGGCGGGCTTTCGATAATGGATTTCATATAGGTTACGACGAAATTTCTATTTGTCGTATATCGATTTCACATGCACGATCAGAACGGTCAGGGCCCGGCGCGCTGGGGAGCGTGCGGGTCCAAGGTCTATTGGGGCCGGCTTTCCGTCGGCGGGGATGCGACACGATGCGCTTGATCCAGTTGCTTGACGATGCCGGCGCCGCGCGAGTGGGCGTGGTCGATGTGCAGGGTTCGCAGGTTCGTCTGCTGGATGGCGTGGATTCGACCTATGCGCTGGCGACCCTGGCGATTCAGAGCGGACGCAGCCTCGACGCACAGGCCGCGACGCACCGCGGCGAGACGCGGCTCGAATACGCGCCGCTGCTGGCACAGGGCCGCGTACTCACCCCGCTGCATCATCTGGACCCCGCGCACTGCCGCGTCACCGGCACCGGCCTCACCCACCTGGGCAGCGCCGCCGCGCGCGACGCCATGCACCAGAACCTCAAGCAGAAGGCCGAGGCCGGCGCGCTGACCGATTCGATGCGGATGTTCCAGTGGGGCGTCGAAGGCGGCATGCCGCCAGGCGACATGCCGGGCGCACAGCCGGAATGGTTCTACAAGGGCGACGGCAGCATCGTGGCCGCGCCGGGCCAGGCGCTGGCGTCGCCGGACTTCGCGCTCGACGGCGGCGAGGAACCGGAACTGGTCGGGCTGTACCTGATCGGCCCGGACGGCACGCCGCATCGCCTGGGCTACGCCATCGGCAACGAGTTCTCCGACCACGTCACCGAACGCCAGAATTATCTTTATCTGGCGCATTCCAAGCTGCGCGCCTGCGCGGTCGGGCCGGAGCTGCGCACCGGCGAACTGCCGGCCGACCTGCGCGGCTCCAGCCGCATCCGCCGCGGCGAGCGCGTGCTGTGGGAAAAGCCCTTTCTCACCGGCGAGGCGAATATGTGCCACTCGCTGGCCAATCTCGAATACCACCACTTCAAGTACGCCGCGCACCGCCGTCCGGGCGACGTCCATCTGCATTTCTTCGGCACCGCCACGCTGAGCTTCGCCGACGACGTGCGCGCACAGCCCGGCGACATCTTCGAGATCGAGCTGCCGGCGCTGGGCGCGCCGCTGCGCAATCCGCTGCGCAGCGCGGCGGGCGGTTTCGCGCTGCACGGGGTACGTCCGCTGTGATTCCGGGCGGCCGCGGCTGCAAGGGCAAAGGAGGCTTCATGAAGAAGGCATGCGTGCTGGGCGCGATGCTGGTGCTGGCGCTGGCCGGCTGTTCGCGCGATGCGGGCAGGCAGGCAGGGCAGATCACGGTGGGCTTCAGCCAGGTCGGCGCCGAAAGCGAGTGGCGCACCGCCAATACCGCGTCGGTGAAGGCGGCGCTGGCGGCGCCGGACTTCGAGCTGAAGTTCTCCGATGCACAGCAGAAGCAGGAGAACCAGATCAAGGCGCTGCGCTCCTTCATCGCGCAACGGGTCGACGTGATCGCCTTCTCGCCGGTGGTCGAATCCGGCTGGGAGCCGGTGCTGCGCGAAGCCAAGGCGGCGCACATTCCGGTGGTGCTGACCGATCGCGCGGTGAAGGTCCCCGACGACTCGCTGTATGCCACCTTCATCGGCTCGGATTTCATCGAGGAAGGCCGCAAGGCCGGGCGCTGGCTGCTCAAGGACAGTGAGGGCAAGACGGGCCCGATCCGCGTGGCCGAACTGCAGGGCACGGTCGGCTCGGCGCCGGCGATCGATCGCATGAAGGGCTTCCACGAGATCCTCGATACCGACCCGCGCTTCCAGCTGGTGCGCTCGCAGAGCGGCGATTTCACCCGCGCCAAGGGCAAGGAAGTGATGGAGGCTTTCCTCAAGGCCGAAGGCGGCCATATCGACGTGCTGTTCGCGCATAACGACGACATGGCGATCGGCGCGATCCAGGCCATCGAAGAGGCTGGACTCAAGCCCGGCAAGGACATCCGCATCGTCTCCATCGACGGCGTGCGCGGCGCCTTCGAGGCCATGAAGGCGGGCAAGCTCAACGCCACTGTCGAGTGCAATCCCTTGTTCGGCCCGCGGCTGGCGCAGCTGATCCGCGACGTGCACGCCGGCAAGCCGGTGCCGCGGCGGATCGTGGTGGAAGAGGGCGTGTTCACCCAGGACCAGGCGGCCAGCGCCTTGCCGGGACGCAAGTACTGATGGTGCAAGCGCCGCCCGCCAGCCGCCCGGTGGTGCTGCAGGCGCGCGGCCTGAGCAAGCGCTTCGGCGCCACGCTGGCGCTCGACGAAGTCGACCTGGTGCTGCGCGCCGGCGAAGTGCACGCCCTGATGGGCCAGAACGGCGCCGGCAAGTCCACCCTGATCAAGCTGCTGACCGGCGCGGAGCGTCCCGATCGCGGCAGCGTGCAGCTCGACGGCCGCGCCATCGCGCCGTCCACGCCGGCCGAGGCGCAGCGCGACGGCATCGGCACGGTGTACCAGGAAGTGAACCTCTGCCCGAACCTGTCGGTGGCCGAGAACCTGTACGCCGGGCGTTATCCGCGCCGGCGCTGGACGCGCAGCATCGACTGGCGGCAGGTGCGCGCCGGCGCGCGCACGCTGCTGCAGCAGTTGCATCTGGAGCTGGACGTCGATGCGCCGCTGGGCAGCTATCCGGTGGCGATCCGGCAGATGGTCGCCATCGCGCGTGCGCTGGGCGTGTCGGCGCGCGTGCTGATTCTCGACGAGCCGACGTCCAGCCTGGACGAAGGCGAAGTGCGGGAGCTGTTCCGGGTGATCGCGCAGCTGCGCGAGCGCGGCATGGCCATTCTGTTCGTGACGCATTTCCTGGACCAGGTCTATGCCGTCAGCGACTGCATCACGGTGCTGCGCGACGGCCGCCGCGTCGGCGAATACGCAGCCACTGAACTGCCGGCACCGGCCCTGGTGACCGCGATGGTGGGCCGCGATCTGCTGGACGCGGATGGCGCCCTGGCGTCGCCCGCACCGCCGGCCGACGCGCCGCTGGCCATCGACGCGCAAGGCCTGGCCTGCCGCGGCAAGCTGCATCCGGTCGACCTGCACGTGCGCCGCGGCGAAGTGCTCGGGCTGGGCGGCCTGCTGGGTTCGGGACGCACCGAACTGGCGCGGCTGCTGTTCGGCCTGGACCGCGCCGAAGCCGGCGAGCTGCGCATCGGCGGCGCACCGGTGGCGCTGCGCCATCCCGCGGATGCGGTGGCGCGCGGACTGGCGCTGTGTCCGGAAGAACGCAAGAGCGACGGCATCGTCGCGGAGCTGTCGGTGCGCGAGAACATCGTGCTGGCGCTGCAGGCGCGCCAGGGCTGGCGCCGCGGCCTGCCGCGCGCCAGGCAGGACGAGCTGGCGCGGCAGCTGGTGCAGGCGCTGGGAATCAAGACCGCCGATATCGAAACGCCGGTAGGCCAGCTCTCCGGCGGCAATCAGCAGAAAGTGGTGCTGGCGCGCTGGCTGCTCACCGAGCCGCGGCTGCTGATCCTCGACGAACCCACGCGCGGCATCGACGTGGCCGCCAAGCAGGAGCTGATGGCCGAAGTGGCGCGGCGTGCGCGCGCAGGCATGGCCGTACTGTTCATCTCGGCCGAGCTCGACGAACTGACCCGCTGGTGCGACCGCATCGCGGTGATGCGCGAACGGCGCAAGGCCGGCGAACTGCCGGGCGGCAGCGCCGGGGCGCAGGTGCTCGCGATGATCGCGGGGAGTTGAGCGCCATGGCCGAAACGACCGGGACGATGGCCGCTTCCTCCGCATCCGCCTGGCGCTGGCTGCGCGCATGCCTGGCGCATCCGCTGTTCTGGCCGCTGCTGGCCTTGCTCCTGCTGCTGGCCGGCAATGGCCTGTTCCATCCCGGTTTCCTCGCCCTGCAATGGCGCGACGGACATCTGTACGGCAACCTCGTCGACATCGCCCATCGCGCCGCGCCGCTGGCGCTGGTGTCGCTGGGCATGACCCTGGTGATCGCGCTGCGCGGGCTGGATATTTCCGTCGGCGCGGTGCTGGCGATCGCGGCGACGGTCGCCGCGTGGACGATCGGTCACCTGGCCAACGACGGCCTGCTGCCGCTGGCGCTGGCCATCGCGGCGGCGCTGGCGACGGGCGCCTTGTGCGGCCTGTGGAACGGCTGGCTGGTGCTCGGCGCCGGCATGCAGCCGATCGTGGCGACGCTGATCCTGATGGTGGCGGGGCGCGGCATCGCGCAGGCGATCAGCGGCGGCCAGATTCTCACCCTGTACTACGCGCCGTATGCCTTCCTGGGCAACGGCTTTTTGTTCGGCCTGCCGTTCTCGCTGTTCGTGGTGGCGGGCGTGTTCGCGCTGCTGCAGCTGGCCTTGCGCAAGAGCGCGCTGGGCCTGTTCGTGCGCGCCATCGGCCACAACCCGGCGGCGGCGCACGTGGCCGGCGTGCGGGCCAGGGCGATCACGCTGGGCGCCTATGTGTGCTGCGGCGTCACCGCGTCGATGGCCGGCCTGCTGGTCAGTTCCAACGTCAGCAGCGCCGATGCCAACAATGCCGGCCTGCTGCTGGAGCTGGACGCGATCCTGGCGGTGGCGCTGGGCGGCAGCCTGCTCGGCGGCGGCCGCTTCAGCCTGGCGGGCAGCCTGCTGGGCGCGCTGATCATCCAGGCGCTCACCACCACCATCTACGCCATCGGCGTGCCGCCGCAGGTCAACCTGGCGGTGAAGGCGGTGCTGGTGTTCGCGGTGATGCTGCTGCAGTCGCCGGCGTGCCGCGCACAGCTGCGCGCGCTGCTGCGGCGCGATGCGGAGCGGCACGCATGAGTGCCATCGCGCCTGCCGCCGTGTCCGGCATGAGCGGCCCGCGGCCGTGGTGGCGCCGTCCCGCTCAGGTCTCGCTGCTGGCCACGCTGGTGCTGTTCGTCGCCATGGCGGGGGCGGGCGGCGTGCTCTATCACGGCTTCCTGACGCCGCAGGTATTCCTCAATCTGCTGATCGACAATGCCTTTCTGTGCATCGTCGCGGTGGGCATGACCTTCGTGATCCTGGCCGGCGGCATCGACCTGTCGGTGGGCGCCGTGGTGGCGCTCAGCACGGTGCTGGTGGCCGAGCTGGTGCAGCGCCACGGCTGGCCTCCGCTGGCGGCCATCGCGCTGGTGCTCGCGCTGGGCACGGGCTTCGGCGCGGGGATGGGCGTGCTGATCCAGCGCTTCCGCCTGCAGCCCTTCGTGGTGACGCTGGCGGGCATGTTCCTGGCGCGCGGCACGGCGACGCTGATCAGCGTGGATTCGATCGACATCGGGCAGCCGTGGCTCGCCGCGGCAGCGAACCTGCGCATCGCGGTCGGCGGCGGCAACACGCTGTCGGTGGGCGCGCTGGTGGCGCTGCTGGTGGTGGCCGCAGGCGCGCTGCTGGCGGGCGCCACGCCGTTCGGCCGCACGGTGTATGCGATCGGCGGCAGCGAGTCGTCGGCGCGCATGATGGGCCTGCCGGTGGATGCGACGGTGGTGCGCGTCTACGCACTGAGCGGCTTCTGCGCGGCGCTGGCCGGCGTGGTGTATACGCTCTACATGTTGTCCGGCTACAGCCAGCACGCGCTGGGCCTGGAACTGGACGCGATCGCCGCGGTGGTGATCGGCGGCACCGTGCTGGCCGGCGGCAGCGGCTATGTGCTCGGCACGCTGCTCGGCGTGCTGGTGCTGGGGCTGATCCAGACCCTGGTGGTGTTCGACGGCCAGCTGAGCTCATGGTGGACGCGCATCGTCATCGGCGCGCTGCTGCTGGCGTTCTGCCTGCTGCAGCGCCTGTTCCGGGCCAGGAGATGAAGCGATGACCGTCCTGCTCGAAACCTCGCTGACACCGCCCGCGGCCATAGCGGCGCGGCTGAGCCTGCGCGAGAAGATCGGCTACGGCCTGGGCGATGCCGGCGGCAACGTGGTCATCGTGCTGGCCATGAATTTCCTGAACTTCTTCTACACCGACGTGTACGGCATCAGCCCGGCCACGGTGGGCCTGATGTTCCTGGCGGTGCGCGTGTTCGACGCCTTCGCCGATCCGGTGATGGGCCTGCTGGCGGACCACACGCGCAGCCGCTGGGGCCGCTACCGGCCGTGGCAGCTGTGGGTCGCGCTGCCGCTGGGCATCGTCGCGGTGCTGGCCTTCACGGTGCCGCCGCTGCAGGGCGAGGCGCGCATCGCCTGGGCCTGCGTTACCTATCTGCTGCTGTCGCTGGGCTATACCGCGATCAACGTGCCGTACTGCGCGATGATCAATGCGATGACGGTGTCGCGGCGGGACGTGGTGTCCTGCCAGTCGTGGCGCTTCGCGCTGTGCGGCGCGGCCGCGCTGCTGGTCTCCGTGGCGCTGCCGTGGCTGGTCGGGCAGTGGAGCGGGCAGGGCGGGCCGGCGCAGGGCTACCAGCGCAGCGTGGCGGCGATGTGCGCCGTGGCGGTGGCGATGTTCCTGTGCTGCTTCCTGTGGGTGCGCGAGCGCGTGCCGCTGCGCGACGAAGCGTTCTCGCTGCGCCGGCTGGCGGACGGGCTGCGCCGCAACGACCAGCTGCAGCTGATGCTGGTGATGTCGTTCCTGCTGATCACCATCCTCAACGTGCGCGGCGGCGGCTATCTGTACTTCATCACCTATGTGCTGAAGGGCGATGCGCGCTACACCTCGCTGTTCTTCGGCGCCGTGGCGCTGGCGGCGATCCTCGGCGCCCTGCTGGTCGGGCCGCTGTCGCGCTGGATGGATACGGTGCGTTTCTATCGCCGGGTCAACCTGGTGCTGGCGGCGCTGTCGGCGTCGATGTGGTTCATTCCCGGCGGCGCGGACGGGCAGTCCGCCTGGCTGCTGGCGATGTTCGGCAGCGGCATCGTGCTGGGCCTGTGCCTGCCGCTGCATTTCTCGGTGATGGCCTTTGCCGACGACTACGGCCAGTGGAAGACCGGCGTGCGCGCCTCCGGCATGAACTTCGCCTTCAACCTGGTCTTCATCAAGCTGGCCTGGGCGTCCGGCGCCGGCATCATCGCGCTGGTGCTGTACCTGGCCGCGTACCGGGCCGGCGCCGCGCAGACGCCCGCGGCGCTCGGCGGCATCACCGCGCTCCAGACCCTGATCCCCGCGGCCATCCATCTGCTGCTCGCCTTCACCCTCGGCTTCTGCCGGCTGGACGACGCGACGATGAAGCGCATCGGACACGACCTGCAACAACGCAACGCGGAACGACCCGAATGACCACGCCCACGCCGCACGCCCCGGCACCCGACCTCAAGCGCATCCGCCTGACCTCGCCGTTCTGGGCGCGCTACCAGGCGCTGGTGCGCGACGTGGTCGTGCCTTATCAATGGGAGGCGCTGAACGATCGCATCCAGGATGCGGAGCCCAGCCATGCGATCGCCAATTTCCGCATCGCGGCGGGACGCGCGCAGGGCGCGTTCCAGGGCATGGTGTTCCAGGACAGCGACGTCTACAAATGGCTGGAAGCGGTGGCCTATCTGCTGTGCCGCGAGCCGGACGAAGCGCTCGAACGCGCCGCCGACGAGGCGATCGAACTGATCGCGGCCGCGCAGCAGGCCGACGGTTATCTCAATACTTATTTCATCCTGAAGGCGCCGCGGGAACGCTGGACCAACCTGACCGAATGCCACGAGCTGTATTGCGCCGGGCATCTGTTCGAAGCCGGCGTGGCCTATGCGCAGGCCACCGGCAAGCCGCGCCTGCTGGACGTGTGCCGCCGCTTCGCCGATCACATCGACACGGTGTTCGGACCGGCAGCGGAGCAACTGCACGGCTACCCCGGCCACCCCGAAGTGGAGCTGGCCCTGCTGCGCCTGCACGAGGCCACCGGCGAGCCGCGCTACCGGGCGCTGGCGCGCTATTTCATCGAACAGCGCGGCAGCTGGCCGCACTTCTACGATATCGAGTACGAGCAGCGCGGCCGCACCTCCTACTGGGACAACCATGGCCGCGACTGGATGGTGCGCGACAAGGCCTACAGCCAGGCGCACCTGCCCATCGCCGAGCAGACCGCCGCCACCGGTCACGCGGTACGCTTCGCCTACCTGCTGACCGGCGTGGCGCACCTGGCACAGCTGAGCGGCGACGAAGCCAAGCGCCAGGCCTGCCTGCGCCTGTGGGACGACATGGCGCGGCGGCAGATGTACGTCACCGGCGGCATCGGCGCGCAAGGCTGGGGCGAGTCCTTCACCAGTGCCTACGACCTGCCCAATGACAGCGCCTATACCGAGAGCTGCGCATCGATCGGGCTGATGATGTTCGCCCGCCGCATGCTGCAGATGGAAGGCGAGGGCCGTTTCGCCGATGCGATGGAGCGCGCGCTGTACAACACCGTGCTGGCTGGGATGTCGCTGGACGGCACGCGCTTCTTCTACGTCAATCCGCTGGAGACGGTGCCGCGGGCGATGCCCGGCAACCATCTCTACGATCACGTCAAGCCGGTGCGCCAGCGCTGGTTCGCCTGCGCCTGCTGTCCGCCGAACATCGCGCGCCTGCTGGCCTCGATCGGGCATTACATCTATACGCAGCGCGAGGATGCGCTGTACGTGAATCTGTATCTGGGCAGCGAGGCGTCGTTCGAGCGCGGCGGTGCGTGTTTCGCGCTGCATCAGAGCGGCGATTATCCGTGGGGCGAGCGCGTCGAGCTGGAAGTGCGCGCCGAGCATCCCTTCGAGACCACGCTGGCCTTGCGCCTGCCGGACTGGTGCGCGCAGCCGCGCCTGCAGATCAACGGCGAGGCGGTGCAGCTCGTGGCCAGCAAGGGTTATGCGCATCTTGCGCGGCGCTGGCATCCGGGCGATCGCATCGCGCTCGAGCTGCCGATGCCGGTGCGCAGAGTGAGCGCGCATCCATCGCTGCGCCAGGCCGCCGGCAAGGTGGCGCTGCAGCGCGGGCCGCTGGTCTATTGCCTGGAGCAGGCCGACAACGGCGCGGACCTGCATCAGCTGGCGCTGCCCGACGCTGCAGCGCTGCGCGTGCGGCCGGGCGAGGGCGGGTTCGGCGACAAGCTGGTGATCCATGCCGAAGGCGTGCGCCGCGCGCCCGCCGACAGCGATGCGCTGTATCGCTACGACGCAGGCTTGCCCGCGCCGCAGCGCCAGGAGCTGGTGTTCGTGCCGTATTTCTGCTGGGCCAACCGCGGCGAAGGAGAGATGCGCGTGTGGGTCGATACCTGTTGATCGTGTAGGACCGCGGCATCGCTGAAGGACGCCGCGCGTCGCTGGAACCAAGGAGCCATCGAGCAAGGCGTGTCCAGGCCGGGGAGGCATGGACGGCGCTGGGTAAGTCATGCCGTCACCCACGTGCCGGCACAGCGGCGGGAGTTGGGGCTCCGCCGCGGTTGCGCACCGGAACGAACCGTTCCGGCTGCGCGTTGAGCCGTATCCATTCACAAGAGGGGATTCATCCATGTCGCCGAATCGAAAGGGGGAGTCATTCATGCCGAGCCACGGCCATTGCGCGCCCGCTGCCACCCGCCGTCCGCCCGCCCGTCCGCGGCCGCTGGCGCTGGCCGTCCTGATGGTGCTGGCCTGTGCGCCCTTGTGGGCGCAGGACGCCGCGCCGGATACCGGTACGGACAAGAGCGCGGACAAGAAAGCCAAGACGCTGGAGAGTGTCGTCGTCACCGGCTCGCATATCCGGCGCGTGGACGTCGAAACGGCCAGCCCCGTGATCACCATCGACCGGCAGCGCATCGAAGACACCGGCAAGACCACCATCGGCGACCTGCTGCAGAGCATGCCGGTGATGGCCGGTTTCCAGGCCAATACCTCGTTGAACAGCGGCTTCAGCCACGGCCGCGCGCTGGTGTCGATGCGCGGCCTCGGGCCGGAGCGCACCCTGGTGCTGCTGAACGGCCATCGCATGACCGGGCCGGCGAGCAGCGTCGCGGCGGCGCCGGGCGTGGACCTCAATTCGATTCCCGCCTCGATGGTCGACCACGTCGAGATCCTGACCGCCGGCGCCTCGGCGATCTACGGCTCGGACGCGATTGCCGGCGTGGTCAACATCATCCTCAAGGACGGCTATGACGGCGGCGCGCTCGAAGCCGGCTACGGCATCAGCGGCCATGGCGACGACATGCGCCGCAACTATGCGGCGGAGTGGGGCAAGACCTGGGACAAGGGCAGCCTGATGGTGGCGGCCGGCCACAGTTCGCAGAACGCCTTCTACAACGCCGACCGCAGCTTCGCCGTGCACCAGCTCAGCTACAACAACGGCGTAATCGGCTTCATGACCGGCAGCAACACGCGCGCCGTCCTGGCCAGTGGTTCGGTGGTCTCGCCCAACAGCGGCGTGGGCCCGGGCCAGCTGACGCCGGCCGACTACCATGCGTTCGGCAGCGCCGCCGGCGACCGCTACAACTACTACGCGCCGCAGTACATGATGACGCCCGGCGACCGCAGCAATCTGTCGCTGCGCGGCACCTACAAGGTGACCGAGAACACCCAGGCCTATCTGGACCTGATGTGGACGCGCAGCTCGACCACTTCGATGCTGCAGCCCTACGGCATCGACCCGGGCAGCACCGGCGCCGACATCAGCAAGAATCCGTACAACCCGTTCGGCACGGACCTGACCGGCTACTACCTGCGCTCGCCGGTGTTTACCCGCCGCTACGTGTCGTCGATGACCCAGCTCAATACCGTGGCCGGCCTGCGCGGTGCGTTCGGCGATTCGAGCTGGCATTGGGATGTCAGCGCCGGCTATGCCCGCTACAAGGACAGCCTGGTGCGCTACGGCTTCGCGGTGACCTCGGAGCTGGCCAAGGCCTTCGAGACCGCCAACGTGTTCAATCCGAACGATCCGGCGACCATCGCCACGCTGCGCTCGACCTTGCTGCCCGTCGACCTGTCCGACCAGAGCACCACCAAGAGCGTCAACCTTGGCACCAACGGCACGCTGTTCACCTTGCCGGCCGGCGAAGTGAAGGCCGCCTTCGGCCTGGACTACCGCCGCAACGATTTCAAGCAGGGCACGCACAGCTCGGTGGCCGCGGCCGATGCGTTCGGCATGTGCAACTACATGGACGGCTGCATCCTGCGGCAGGGGCATGGCGAATCCATCAAGGAGGCCTATGCCGAAGTGCTGGTGCCGCTGCTGAGCGACCTGCCGCTGGCGCATTCGCTGAATCTGAATATCGGCAGCCGTTATTCCAAGTACAGCGCCTGGGGCAATACCACCAACAGTTCGGTGGCGCTGGAATGGCGCCCGGTCTCCGACCTGCTGGTGCGCGGCACCGCGGCGCAGGTGTTCCGCGCGCCGGCGCTGGGCGACCTGTACGGCTCGCCGTACCAGGGCATCAACGACGTGGGCACCTATAGCGACCCCTGCGAGCACTACACCGGCGGCGCCAGCGCGGGCGGCTGCCAGAACGTGCCCACCGACGGCAGCTTCACCAACAAGGGTGCGATGACGGTGCTGGTCACCGGCAGCGCCAATGCGCACTTCAACCTGAAGCCGGAGTCCGGCCACTCCTACGACCTGGGCGCGGTCTACGATCCGGACTGGCTGCCGGGCTTCTCGGCCAGCGTGGATGCCTGGCGCGTCGAGATGAACCACATGATCTCGGGCACCGACTACACCTATGTGCTGAGCCAGTGCTACCAGGGCAGCGCGGCGTTCTGCTCGCTGGTGTCGCGCGGCGCCACCGGGCAGTTGCTCGGCGTGACCGTGCCCTACGCGATCAACTACGACAAGATCGAGATCCGCGGTTACGACATGGGCCTGAACTACCAGCACGACGCGGGACGCTGGGGGCGCTTCCAGTTCGCGCTGGATACCACGCTGATGACCAAGTACCTGGTCGACGGCGCCAGCCACAACTACGTGGGCGAAACCTCCAGCCAGGGCAACCTGCCGCGCCTGCGCGCCAACTTCAATGTCGGCTGGGATTACCACGACTGGCACGCGAACTGGACCGCCCGTTACGTCGGCGCCAGCACGGTCGGCAGCGCCTACGACAACTACTGCTTCAACACCGACGCCAGCGGCAAATGCGTTTATTTCAGGGTGCCGGCTTATGTGATCCACGGGCTTTCGGTGAACCGCAAGATCCCGGCCTGGCATCTCACCGCCTCGCTGGGCGTGGACAACGTGTTCGACAAGAAGCCGCCGATCTACTACGGCTATTACTCCAACGCCTCCAATACCGACGCTTCCACCTACGACACGGTCGGGCGCTATTACTGGGCGAGGTTGCGGTGGGAGTTCTGACGGCACATGCAGGGGATGCCAACCGCCGGCTGCATGGGCGGTTGGCGTTGTCGCTGGTCTTGCTCCTGGCGTCGTCGGGCGCCATGGCGCAGGCGCATCGCAATGCGGATATCGGCTACCCGCGCTTCAAAGGCGACCCGCATCCCATGCCAGCCACCGGCGTTGCCTTCGCGCCGGGCGGCTACCTGGAGAAAGTGTTCGCCAGCGACCTGGCGCAAGGCGCCGGCAGCGCGCCGGGCAAGGATTTCTGGATCGACCGCATGCTGGCGCGCGCCGGCACCGGCGGTGGTTTCGGCGACAGCAACAACTGGCTGTTCACACGCGGCCGTGCGGCCTATATGTATACGCACAAGCCCGAGGAGCCCGGCTTCGTCGGCGATGCCGCCTACGGTTTCAAGACCGGGCACGACGCGCTGTTCCGCCTGCAGGCGGAGATCGACGGCAAGCCGCTGCCATGGAAGGAAGCCGCCGCCGCAAGGCGGCAGACGCCGAGCTATTTCTCCACCGTGTTCGAGGACGCCGCGGCGGGCGTGCGGCTGCGCCTGGTCAAGTTCATCACCCAGGAGAATGTGGCGGTGGCGCAGGCCACGCTGTCCTCGCTCGACGGCAAGGCACATGCGCTGAGCTTGAAGGCGCTCTCGCCGATGGCCACGCATGCCGAGGGCGATGAGCTGACCGGCGCGTTCCAGGCGCATAACGACATCACCACGGTGTTTCCGCGTCTTTCCGGCGATGGCTTCAAGGTCGACGGCGCGTCGCTGCTGCGCCGCGTGCAGGTGCCGGCCACGGGCGAGACACAGGCCATCAAAGTGCAGCTAGGCCTGACGACGCGCGAACTGCCGTCGTCGCTTGCCGAATATCGCCGCATTCGCGGCGAGTCGCCCGCGCAGGCTTATCGCCGCCACGTCGCCGCCTACAACCGCTGGTGGGCGGACAACATCCCGTATCTGAACACGCCCGAAGAGAACATCGACAAGACGCTGTTCTATCGCTGGTGGCTGCTGCGCTTCAACTTCCTCGATGCCGGCGTGCCCGGCAACGACTACCAGTTTCCCGTGGCGATCGAAGGCGTGCTCGGCTACGACAACGCCATCGTGCTGACCACCGGCATGTTTATCGACGACCTGAAATACCTGCGCGATCCGGTCTACGCGTATGGCTCGTGGATCGGCGCGGGCGAAGTCGCCGGTGGCGGCAAGTACGTCGACAATCCCGGCTCGCCGGAGCACTGGTCCAGTTCGTACGCCCAGTACCTCACCGCAGCGGCGTGGCGTTCCTACCAGGTCCACGGCGGCCCGGCGCCGATCGCCGGCAAGCTCGCGCGCTACGGCCGCGACGACGTGCTCGGCCTGCTGCAGGCCTACGACCGCAATGGCAATGGCCTGATCGAATACGACTGGGCCGCCATGACCGGCAACGACGCGGATGCCGTGTCGTTCGACTGGGCCAGGCAGCACGGCCAGCCGCGCATGGACCGCACCGAAAGCGCTTATGTCTATGCCAATGCGCTGGCGGCGGCCGAGGCGGCGCAACTGTCCGGCGACGCTGCCACCGCGCGGCAGATGCGCGACACGGCCGCGCGGATACGCCGTTCCGTGCTGGACACGCTATGGGTGGATGCCAGCGAGCAGCCCGACGGCGCGGGCCTGAAAGGCAAGCTGCTCAAGCAGCGCCAGGCCGCCGCCCCCGGGCTGCCGGTGGACTGGAAAGAGACCAATAACTACTACCCCTTCAGCGTCGGCCTGATGCCGAAGGCCGGCGACCCGGATCGCGACCCGAAATATATCGAGGCCCTGCGCCTGTTCGCCGACGCCGATCAATACCCGGTGTTCCCGTTCTATACCGCCAACCAGGCTGACCAGCGGGCACGCGGCGAAGGCGGCAGCAATAACTTTTCGGTGATCAACGCCACCGTGATGTTCCGCCTGCTGGCCTCGGCACTGCGCGACTACCCCAGCCCGTACCTCGATGCGCAGTGGTATCGCAAGCTGCTGTACTGGAATGCCTGGGCGCACGATATCGACGGCGACAACCGCTATCCGGACCAGAACGAATTCTGGGCCAAGGGCGATGCCGCCGACGGCGGCAGCATCGGCTACCGCTCGTGGATCCACCACACCCAGCTTGGCGCCACCAACTTCACCGTGATCGAGGACGCGATCGGCCTGCGTCCGCGCGGCGACGGGCTGATCGAGCTGTATCCGATCGATATCGGCTGGATTCATTTCGCCGCGGACAACCTGCGCTATCACGGCCATGACCTGTCGATCTTCTGGGACCGGGATGGCGGGCGCTATGGCGCCAAGGTGCCGCAGGGCTATTCGGTCTTTATCGACGGCCAGCTGGCGTTCTGCGTCGACCGCCTGGCCCACGTGCTGTACGACCCGGCCAGCGGCCGCGTCGAGGCGGCCGCGGATGCGGTCAATCCAGCCGCAGCGCACGTCGTCGTCGCCCACCGGGCCGCCATGCCGCGTTCCGAGCAGGTGGCGATGGCCGCCGATGCACGCGTGGCCGAGGTGCTGGCGAAGGCCGGCGTCGATCTGTCGCTGCCGCCGGGAGCCAGCGACCTGGCGTTCGGCGCCAGCACCAGCGCGAGCTTTTCCGCTGCCGGCTTTGCACCGGATGCCGCCGTCGACGGCAGCACGGCGAACGAGCCGTTCTGGGGTACCGCGGGCTCGCCCTCGGCCAGCGACTGGATCGCCCTGGACCTGGCCGCGCCAAAGACATTCGACGAAGTGCAGGTGTATTTCTATCGAAGCTCCGCGCCGGCCGGCGAACAGCACGGCTTTCCTTCGGGCACCCGCGCCGGTTATGCGCCGCCGTGGATGTATGTGCTGCAGTATTTCGACGGCCGTGCATGGAAGAACGTGGCCGGCCAGCGGCGCGATACGCCGGTCGCGCAGGGCAACGTCAACCGCGTGCGCTTTCCGGCGATCACCGCGCAGCGGGTGCGCGTGGTGGTGACGCATGCGGGCAAGCTGCGCACCGGCATCAAGGAAATCCAGCTCTATGCCCGCGGCGCAAAAGCCGCCGGCACGCCGGCCAACCAGCCGCCCTGGGTCGAGGCCTGGCAGGAAGATGGCGGCGCGCGTGCCGGCGCCATCCGCGTCTCGGGCCGGGTCGGCGACGATGCCTTGCCGCAGGGGCGGCTGAGCCTGCGCTGGTCCGTGCAGCAGGCGCCGAAGGACGGCGATGCCGTGTTCGAAGATGCCGCGTCGCCGGACACATCGGTGCGCTTCACCCGGCCCGGCGACTACGTGCTGCGCCTGCTCGCGGACGATGGCGCACTGCAGGCGCACGCCGACGTGCGCGTAAGCGCGCCGGCGCAGCTGTCCGGCGCCGGCGTGGAAGTGCAGGGCGATGCGGTGGCCACGGCGCAATACACCGCCGGACACCATCGGCTGCAGGCGCTCAACGATGGCTTCGTGCCGGCGCCCGACAGCGAGGTGCCGGCCGACCGCCGTTGGGGCAGCTGGGGACGCGCGCAGCCAACGACGGTGTGGCTGCAGTACGAATGGCGCCACCCGGTGCGGATCTCCTCCAGCACGATGTACTTCTGGGACGACCAGCCCGAGGGCGGCGTGGCCTTGCCGCAGGCGTGGCGGCTGCAGTACCGCCGCAACGGGCAGTGGACCGATATCGCGCCGGCGGCCGCTTATCCGGTGGCCGGCATGGGGCAGGCGAGCCGCGCCCGGTTCGCACCGGTGATCACCACGGCCTTGCGCGCGGTGCTCACCTCCGCCGAAAAGAGCGGCGGACATGCGGCGCTCGGCGTGGACGAATGGCAGGTAAGCGCCGAGATGCCCGAGTGGCTGGAATCGATCGACGTGCGCACCGGCATCGGCCAGCCTCCCGCGCTGCCCGCCACGGTCACCGCGTGGTATGCGGACCATCGCAGCATCGAGGCGGGCGTGAGCTGGCCGCAGCTCGATCCGTCCCGCCTGAGCGGCGAAGGGCGTGTCGACCTGCACGGCATCGCCGATGGCGGTGCGCCGGTGGCCGCCACGATCTGGGTGCGCGCGACCGAACCGGGGCAGGTCAATACCGTCGATGCGCTTGCCGATGTCGTCACGGCTGCCGGCGAGGCACCGTCACTGCCGGCCTTCGCCACCGTGCAGTACAACGATGGTTCGCGCGAACGCCGGCCGGTCGAATGGCCGCCCGTGGCGGCCACCGACTATGCGCACGCCGGCCGCTTCGCCGTGACGGGCGAAGTGAGCGGGCGCGGCAGCAGCGGCCGCCTGCCGGTCAAGGTCCAGGTCGTGGTGTCGGGGGAATGAAGGCATGGGCGTGAAACCATGGATCGTTCCCGCCATCTGCATGCTGATGGCCGCCTTGAATGCGGCGGCGCAGACGCCGGCACCGCGCCGGATTCATTCTGCGGGCAATCCCATCCTGGCCGACGGCGACTACTACTCGGCCGACCCGGCGCCGCTGGTGGCCGATGGCAGGCTCTACATCCTGGCCGGGCGCGATGAAGCGCCGCCGGACGTCAACGACTTCATCATGAAGGAGTGGCAGCTGCTGGCCACCGACGACGTGGCTAGCGGCGAGTGGACGCACTATCCGTCGCTGCTGCGCCCCGAACAGGTATTCGCCTGGGCCGCCGCCGGGCGCGCCTATGCCGGGCAGATCGTGCGTGCCACGGATGGACGCTATTACCTCTACGCACCGGTCGAGGAACGCGATTCGGCCAGCCCGGACAAGTTCGCCATCGGCGTGGCTGTGGCCGACAGCCCGCTCGGGCCGTGGCGCGACGCGCATCCGCAGGGCCCGATCGTGTCGCAATCCGTGCCGGAGCAGAACGGCATCCAGAACATCGACCCTACCGCGATGGTCGATGACGACGGCCGCGTGTATCTGTACTGGGGCACCTTCGGCAAGTTGCGCGGCGTCGAGCTGGAGCGCGACATGGTGACGCCGAAGGGCAAGGTGGTGAGCGTCACCACGCTGGACGGCTATTTCGAAGCGCCATGGCTGTTCAAGCGCAAGGGCACGTATTACATGGTCTACGCCGGCAACCGCGCCGGGCGCACCTCCAAGTGCACGCCAACCCTCTATCACGCCTGCATCGCCTACGGCACGGCAGATTCGCCGCTGGGTCCATGGACGTATCGCGGCGTCATCCTCGCCCCGGTGTCGTCCACCACCTCGCACCCCGGCATCGTCCAGTACAAGGGGCAGTGGTACATCACTTATCACACCGCGGATGCCAAGGGCGGCGGCCATTTCCGCCGCAGCGTGGCGATCGACAAGGTCGAATGGGACGACCGCACGACGCCCGCGCGCATGCTGCGCGTGGTGCCGACGCATGCGCCGAAGGCCGCGCCCCCGCCGCAGCGCAATATCGCGCCGGCCGCGCTGGCCAGCGCCTCCAACGGGCCGGATATTCCCGTGCAGTACTGGATCCGCGCACTCAACGACGGCGTGGTGAGAAAGTCGCCGCTGCCGCCGGACATGTGGGGCAGCTGGACGCCGCACAACCCGCCGCGGCAGTGGATCCAGTACAGCTGGGACCGGCCGGTGACCGTCGACGGATCCCGCATCGTGTTCTGGGCCGATCATCCCGCCGGTGCGGATATCGGCACAGCGCCGCCGCGGTCCTGGCATCTGGAATACCGCCGCGATGGCGCATGGCGGCCGGTGCCGAAGGCCGGCAGATATGGCCTGAAACCCGATGTTTTCGAGCAGGTCGCCTTCGCGCCGGTGACCACGCGCTGCCTGCGCGCCGTGTTTGAAGCGTCCGGCGCCGGCGCGCACCACGCTGCGCTGGCGGTACAGGAGTGGGAGGTGCTGGCCACCGCGCCGCAGCGCCTGCCGCCCGCTGCGGCCGGCGCCGACGAGCGCTGCGATGCGCAATAAGGTCAAGACGCCGCTGGCGATCCATTCGATAGTCCGCCATTCCGCTTCACCGTATTCCGGAGTTGCCGCATGACCAGGAAGCCGCTTTCCGCTGGAGCACAGCATCACGCCGTACCTTCGGCGACGGACCCCTCGCGCCGCCGCTTCATGCAATGGAGCGCGCTGGCCGTGGCCGCCGGCTTCCTGAAATTCCCGCTGGAAGCCGCGGCCTCCACGCCGGGCCGGGTGGCTGCGGTTCCCCTGCAGGCGGTGCGGCTGAAGCCGTCGCTGTTCCTGGATTCGCTGGCCACCAACCGGCGCTATCTGTTCGAACTGGAACCGGACCGCCTGCTGCACAACTTCCTGCAGTACGCCGGCCTGACGCCTAAGGGCGCGGTTTATGGCGGCTGGGAAGGCGATACCATCGCCGGCCACACGCTGGGCCATTACCTGAGCGCGCTGGCCTTGCTACATGCGCAGACCGGCGATGCGGAAGCGAAGAAGCGCATCGACTACATCGTGTCCGAACTGGCGCGGGCCCAGGCGCAGGACCGGGACGGCTACGTCGGCGGCTTCACGCGCAAGGACGAGCAGGGCCGGATCGACGGCGGCAAAGTCGTGTTCGAGGAAGTGCGCCGCGGCATCATCAAGGGCAGCGCCTTCAACCTCAATGGCAGCTGGTCGCCGCTCTATACCGAGCACAAGCTGTTCGCCGGCCTGCTCGATGCGCATGCGCTGGCGGGCAGCCGGCAGGCGCTGGAGGTGCTGGAGAAGGCGGCCGCTTATTTCGCCGGCGTCTTCGACGCGCTGGACCACACCCAGCTCCAGCAGCTGCTGGACAGCGAGTTCGGCGGCTTCAACGAGTCGTATATCGAGCTGGGCGCGCGCACCGGCAACCCGCGCTGGATCGCGATCGGCAAGCGGCTTCGCCACGAGAAGGTGGTCGACCCCGCCATCGCCGGCAAGGACGACCTGCCGCACCGGCACGCCAATACCCAGGTGCCCAAGTTCATCGGCGAGGCGCGCCAGTTCGAGGTCGCCGGCGATGTCGATTCGGCGGCGGCGGCGCGCTTCTTCTGGGAAACCGTGGTCACGCACTACAGCTACGTGATCGGCGGCAATGCCGACCGCGAGTATTTCCAGCAGCCGGACACGATCTCGTCCTTCCTTACCGAGCAGACCTGCGAGCACTGCAACAGCTACAACATGCTCAAGCTCACCCGGCACCTGTACCAGTGGACGCCGCAGGCCCGCTACTTCGATTACTACGAGCGCACCCTGCACAACCACACCATGGCGGCCCAGCATGCCGAGACCGGCATGTTCGCCTACATGATGCCGATGATCACCGGCGGCGAGCGCGGCTTCTCCGACAAGTTCGATTCGTTCTGGTGCTGCGTCGGCACCGGGCTGGAAGCGCATGCGCAGTTCGGCGATTCGATCTACTGGCACGACGAGCGCTCGCTCTACGTCAATCTGTATATTTCCTCCGCGCTGGACTGGAAGGAAGGCGGCATCGCGCTGCAGCTGGACAGCGGCGTGCCGGACAACGGCAAGGTGCGGCTGCAGATCGACCGGGCGGATGCCGCCGCGCCCAAGCGGCTGTTGCTGCGCGTGCCGGCATGGAGCGAAGGGCGCTTCAAGCTGCGCGTGAACGGCCATGAGCAGCACGCTAAAGCAGAGCAGGGCTATCTGGTCCTGGCGCGCACCTGGAAGGCCGGCGACGTGGTCGACGTCGAGTTCGACATGCCGCTGCGGCTGGAACATGCCGCGGGCGACGAGAACAGCATCGTGGTGATGCGCGGCCCATTGGCCCTGGCAGCGGATCTGGGCCCGGTCAGCGAGCCTTACGACCAGCCCGACCCCGCGCTGGTGGCGGATGCATCGCCCTTGTCCGGCTTCGCTCCCTTGCCGCAGCCCGGGCGCTTTCTGGCCAGCACCACGCGCCCGCAAGGGCTGACCTTCGTGCCGTTCTTTGCGCAGTACGAGCGCCGCAGCGCGCTGTACTTCAAGCGCATGGATTCCGGGCAATGGACGCAGGAGGCGGCGCGGCGGGAGCGGGCGAAGGCGGACCAGGATGCGCTGCAGAGCAGGGCGGTGGACATGATCCAGTTCGGCAACGAGGCCTCCGAGAAAGCGCACAAGCTGGCCAGCGATACCTCGTTCGGCGGCGCCTACCGGCGCAAGGAGTGCCGCGACGTGCGCGGCAAGGGCTTCGTCGAGTTCGAGATGAAGGGCAGCGAGCGGCCGCTGGCCTTGCGCCTGCGTTTCTGGGGCAGCGACAAGGGGCGCTTCAATATCCTGGTCGACGGCAAGCTGGCGGTAGAGGTGAAGGTGGAGCGCGGCAACGTGATCGATTTCGTGGATCGCGACTACCCCTTGCCGCCCGCGCTGACGCGCGGCGGAACCCTGAAGTTCCGCATCGAGCCGCAGCATGGCGACACCGCCGGGCCGCTGTTCGGCGGATGGCTGATTCCGGCCTGAGCGGCGTTACGGGGACTCCGATATGAGCATCGCGAAAGCCTTGGTGCGCCTCAGCTCGATCGTGTGCTGGATGGCCGCGCTGGCGTGGCCTGGCCTTGCGGTGCATGCGCAAGCGCAGGCCAAAGCAACGGCCGGCTCCGTCGAAGGCATCTGGGTATTCAACGGCGGCCCTTCCTTTCCGGGCCCGCGCTATCTGCGCATCACCGGCAGCGGCGGACAGCTCCAGGGCGCACTGACCACGGACTGGTACGGCGACCTGCCGATGAACAAGCTTCGCCTCGATAGCCAGACCGTGCATTTCGAGATCGACAACGGCAATCCCCGGCTGCAGCCCAAGCCATGGACCGCCACCTTGGTCGGCGGCAAGCTGCGGGTGGTCGGCGACATCTGGTCTACCCATGTAGACATCCAGGGCCATCGCGGCAGCGAAGCCGACGCACGGCGCCTGGCCTTCAGGACGGCGCCGCTGCCGCCGCCGCAGCAGCTGCAGCCGGATGGGCAGGCGCCGACGCCGCCGATGGGCTGGAGCAGCTGGAACAAGTTCGCCGAGCACATCGACGACCAGACCATCCGCGGTATCGCCGATGCATTGGTGTCGTCCGGCCTGCGCGATGCGGGCTATGTCTACGTCAATATCGACGACGGCTGGCAGGGCCGGCGCGACGCCGCCGGCGTGCTGCAGCCCAATCCGCGCTTTCCCGATATGAAGGCGCTCGCGGACTACGTCCACGCCAGGGGTCTGAAGCTCGGCATCTACAGCTCGCCGGGCCCGCGCACCTGCGCAGGCTACGAGGGCAGCTACGGCCATGTCGAACAGGATGCGCGGACCTGGGCCGCATGGGGCATCGATTACCTGAAGTACGACCTGTGCTCGGGCGAGGGCATCTTCCGCCAGCCGCAGGAAGTCCGGCTGGCCTACCAGCAGATGGGGCAGGCGCTGCGCGCCAC
Organism: Dyella sp. LX-66; assembly: GCF_018599165.1. NCBI lineage: Bacteria > Pseudomonadati > Pseudomonadota > Gammaproteobacteria > Lysobacterales > Rhodanobacteraceae > Dyella > Dyella sp. LX-66. The sequence continues at coordinate 34,050 of NZ_JAHFVJ010000004.1, read as the reverse complement.
CGGCCGGCGCATCGTCTACAGCCTGTGCCAGTACGGCCGCGACGACGTCGGCAGCTGGGGGCGCGAGGTCGGCGGACATCTGTGGCGGACCACCGGCGATATCGAAGACAAGTACGAGGTGATGGCGCGCATCGGCTTCGACAAGAACGGCAATCCCGCGCATGCCGGCCCAGGCGGCTGGAACGATGCGGACATGCTCGAAGTGGGCAACGGCGGCATGAGCGAGGACGAATACCGCACGCATATGTCGCTATGGGCCTTGTCGGCGGCCCCGCTGCTGCTCGGCAACGACGTGCGCAGCATGTCGGGCGGAACCCTGGCCTTGCTGCTGAACCGCGAGGTCATCGCCATCGACCAGGATGCGCTGGGACGGCAGGGCAAGGCCGTGCGCAAGGATGGCGCGGCCGAGGTCTGGATCAAGCCGCTGGCCGGCGGTGCGGTGGCGGTGGGTTTGTTCAATCGCACCGCCGAGCAGCGAGAGATCGCCTTTTCGCCAGCGGAAGCGGGACTGCCGGATGATGCCGCGGTCCGCGATATCTGGCGCGGCACACCAGTTCAGGCGACGCGTTCGTTCAAGGTGCCGCCTCATGGCGTCGTGCTGCTGCGCCTGTCCGGCAAGGGGGCGCCTTAGTATCGGCACGCCGATCCGCTTTGCGATATCCGCCGCGGAAGATTACGTTTTGCGGCAGACCGGGCCCGCTTTCCCTCTCGTTTCCGCACTGCGCCGATAGGATGCGGCGAACCGCTGCCGAAGAGGAGAAGGCCCGTGCCGGGATGGAGCAAGCGCCGTATCGCATGCGCGGCGGCGATCGTGCTGATGCTGCATGGCGCACTGCACGCGCAGACACCGGTCCGCTCGATCGCCATCGACGTCGCGGGGCCGACCACGCCGCGCAGCGGCTTTGAAACCTTCTCCATCGGCTCGGACTATCCTGGCACCTTGCTGCGCGACGACAGCCTGTCCCAGCTCAGGACCGTCCGCGACGAACTGGGTTTCCGCTATATCCGCTTCCACGCCATCTTCCACGACGTGCTCGGCACGTATCGCGAAGAAGGCGGCAAGCCGCGCTACGACTGGACCAAGATCGACGCGCTGTACGACCGGCTGCTGGCCATGGGCATCCGCCCCTTCGTCGAGCTGGGCTTCACGCCCGAAGCGATGAAGACCTCGGACCAGCACATCTTTTACTGGAAGGGCAACACCTCGCATCCGGATCCGGCGAAGTGGAGCGCGTTGATCGACGCTTTCACGCGCCACCTGGAACAGCGCTATGGGCGCGAGGAGATCCGTCGCTGGTACTTCGAGGTCTGGAACGAACCCAATCTGGCCGGCTTCTGGGAAGGCGCGGACCAGGCGGCCTATGTCGCGCTGTACGACGCCACCGCCCGTGCGCTCAAGCAGGTGGACCCGCAACTGCGGGTAGGCGGCCCGGCAACGGCCGGTGCAGCCTGGGTGCCCGAGTTCATCGCGCACGCCGCCAAGGACGACGTGCCGCTGGATTTCATCACCACGCACACCTACGGCGTCGACGGCGGCTTTCTCGACGAGCAGGGCAAGGAAGACACCAAGCTGTCGCGCTCCCCCGACGCCATCGTCGGCGACGTACGCCGCGTGCGGCAGCAGATCCAGGCCTCCGCGCGTCCTGGCCTGCCGCTGTATTTCACCGAGTGGAGCACCAGCTACACGCCCCGCGACGCGGTGCACGATGCCTATCTGAGCGCGGCCTACATCCTGGGCAAGCTCAAGGCGGTGGATGGCCTGGCGCAGGGCATGAGCTACTGGACCTTCAGCGACCTGTTCGAAGAACCCGGCCCGCCCACCGCGCCGTTCCAAGGCGGTTTCGGCCTGCTCAATCCGCAGGGCATCCGCAAGCCCGCCTACTTCGCCTACAAATACCTGCATCGGCTCGGCGAGCGGGAGCTCGCCACCGGCGATGCCCAGACCATCGCCACCTGGGACGGCAGCACGCTCAAGGCGCTGATATGGCAGTTGCATCTGCCGGAACAGCCGCAGAGCAATCGTTCCTTCTACGGGCGCGTCCAGCCCGCCGCGCCGGCGGCCACGATCCAGCTCGATCTCAAAGGGCTGCGTGCGGGCCATTACCGCGTGGCGATCCGCCGCACCGGTTTCGACGCCAACGATGCTTACACGGCCTATCTGCGCATGGGCGCGCCGCCGACGCTGGACGCGCCCCAGCTGCAGAAGCTGCGGGACCTTACCGCGGACCGGCCGGCCATGAGCGCCTTGCACGTCGGCAAGGCCGGCACGGGCAGGCTGGCGATTCCGATGCACGACAACGACGTGGTGCTGGTCGAGCTTTCGCCCGGCGATTGAGCGCACGCCTCTGCGCCATCGAGGCTGCGCATTGGCGCTACATGGACGTGACCTGGACCTCGGCGACACCGAGCAGGCCAGCCAGCGGCACGTGGGCGGCCGTCTGCTGCGGGCTGACGGTCGCACCTTGCCTGCGCAGCGTGTCCAGGAACATCTCGGCCAGCGGCAGCACCATATGCTGTCCCCAGCACCGCTCGGACTTGTGGCCGAACGGCAGATAGCCGGGCAGGTCGTCGGGATTCAGATGCTCCCAGCGCTCCGGCAGGAACTCGTCCGGATCGCTCCACAGGGCGGGAGCGCGATGGCTGACCAGCGGCAGGATGAGCACGTCGTCATCGGGGCCGATGCGTGCATCGATCGCCGGATACTCGGGCGAGGCCTTGCGCAGGATGTTCCACGACGGCGGCAGCAGCCGCAGCGCTTCGTACAGCACATGCCGGTTCGATACCGCATCGTCGAACGGCGCGCCCAGCCAGAGCGCATTGGCGACCAGGGTCGAGATGGTGAAGCACACCGGCGCCGCCGTGCGCCGGTACATGCCCATGGCATGGCGGCGTTCGTGGTAGCTGGCGGCCGCGGCCGTCGCCGCGGCGATGGCTGAGGCTTGCGGCCCCGCGCGCAACGGCCACAGCGCACCGGCGGTAATCACCGCCCAGGTCAGCTTGGGCGTCAGCTCCAGGATGCGATCCATCAGGAAGCGCAGGCGGCGCGGATCGCCGCCGAGGATCAGGTCGCGCAGATAGACATGCCCGACGTGTGGCCACGGGCCGCGGAGGTCCACACCGTCCGGCACGGGTTTCTTCAACGCGGCGCGCACGTCGCGCCCGATCGCCTGCATCGACTTCAAGGCATCCGGACGCGCAATGGAACGTCCGAGCAAGGGCTTGAAGGTCGGCCGCTCGGATTCGGTCGCGGGCCTGGCCTTCAGGATGCGGTCCATCAGCTCCGGACCGGCGACGCCGACGGTGTTCGCATCCAGCCGGAAGAGATCGTCGCCGGCGTGATCGCGCAGCAGTGCCTGGAGGCGTGGAGCGAAGACGGTGGGGCGGACGTGCCTGGCGGTCGGTGACATGCGGTCGGGAGCCTCGATGGTCGGCGGAGCATCCGGCGGCGCCCCGATGTGCCGAGGCGCCGCCGGACGCGGGTGGATCAAACGACGCTGCGCTCGCTACGGCACCGAGGCAGCGCGGCCCTTCAGAACCAGATGTACCAGGCGTAGTCCTTCAGGCTCTTCTCACGCTCGAACAGGTTCTTGATGGCAAAGAGGCTCTTCTTCATGTCAGCTACCTTTTCAGTGAGGATCCAGACGATAGGCATCCATTCGATGATGGCGTTCCTTGCGCGGCCGCAGATCGGGAAGATCGACGGCCGTCGGGGAAGCTATGTCAGTCGGGTGAAGCGCGGATGTGGTTTGGGGCCGGGATTCTGGTCTTTTGAGGCCGGGCCGGAAAAACGGTGACCTCAGGGTGTCGAGCGCGTGAATAAGTCGAACATCCGGACGGCCATCGCATGACCCGTAGCGGTGCTCGACCGATCCGATGCCATTGCGGATTCGCCCCGGTCCGGTCATGGTGTGGCGCTGCACAGAGGACGTGTCCGTGGACGTTTTCGATCTAGCCCAACATCCCGACCGGATCAGCCCGGCCTATTTCTTCTTCCTCCTCTTCGTGGTGGCGGGTATAGGCGGCAGCTGCTTCATGCTGTATCTGATCCGCAGCGGACGAAAAGGCGCGTGGTTCTATCTCCTGATTACCCTGGCCATCACGGTGGGCGCGTGCTGGGAGCTGCTGCACGAGGTGCGCTATGCCGCCGCGGTGAAGGCGCTGGTGCTCAGCGGCCGCTATGCCACCGTCGAGGGTTGCCTCGACCAGTTTCATCCAGGGCTGGCCTCCTCGAGCGAAGCCGATTTCGGCATAGAGCAATGGTTCGTGGGCGGGCAGCTGTTCGATTACGGGCCGGACGAAATCCGGCTGGGCTATCACGCGACCGAACCTGGCGGCGGCATCGTCCATGCCGATTCCAGGGTCAAGGTCGGCTATGTCCGCGACGAGGTGCTGGCACGTAACGACATCGTGCGGCTCGAAGTGGTCCAGCATGCGTGTCCGGCGGCGGGGGATTACGCCAGGCGAAGCCAGTAATGGCCAAAGGGTGCGGTGCGTCCTTGATCCTCTGATCGCGTTGCAGCCAGAATGCTGTGGATCGGATATCGATATCACGCGGGGTTGCAGCACCCATGACGGATGAATCGAAAGTCGCGAAAGAGCAGCAGGACTCCCGCACCGGGGGAAGCTCCGCAAATGCGGAAGCGAGCGGCAAGATGTCCCGCCGCGAATTCCTTGCAGGCACAGCCATGGCCGCCGCCGGGCTGATGATCGTGCCTCGCCACGTATTAGGCGGACCCGGCCATATAGCGCCCAGCGATCGACTGAACATTGCCGGCATCGGTGTCGGCGGCATGGGCCTGCACAATATGCGCGCCCTGGCCGGCGAGAACATCGTCGCGCTGTGCGATGTGGACTGGGCTTATACGGAGAAGTCTTTTCACGGGATGGTCGGCGGCCTGGGAAAAGTGCAGGCGCGCCTCGACAAGGCCCGGACCGCCAAGGAACGCCTGGAGCTGCAGAACGAAATCGAGCAGACCCGGCTGCTTTCCGGCAAGTTCAATGCGGCCAAGCGCTATACCGACTATCGCCGGATGCTCGAACAGCAGAAGGACATCGACGCGGTCGTCATCGCAACGCCAGATCATTTGCATGCGGTGATCGCCAGCGCGGCGATGAGCCACGGCAAGCACGTGTATCTGCAGAAGCCGCTCACCTGGTCGATCTATGAAGCCCGCGAACTGTCCAGGAAAGCGAAGGAAAATCCCAAGCTCGCCACGCAGATGGGCAACCAGGGGCATTCGAGCGACGATGCCCGCCTGATCAATGAGTACATCGCGGCCGGGGCGATCGGCGATGTCCGCGAAGTCCACGCCTGGACCAATCGCCCGCTGGCCTACTGGCCGCAGGGCATTCCACGCCCGCAGACCAGGCCGCGACCGGACGATACAAGCTGGAACGAGGACGCGGTGATGGACCGCCTCGCCAATGCCATGGCCGGCAACTATCCGAAGCCGGAAGGGCTGGCCTGGGATCTTTTCCTTGGCCCCGGCCCCGACGTCGACTACCACCCGCTGTATCACCCGTTCAACTGGCGCGGCTGGGTGGATTGGGGCGTGGGCGCCATCGGCGACATGGGCGCGCATCTGATCGATTCCCCGTTCTGGTCGCTGGACCTGGGTTTTCCGACCTCCGTGGAGACGGTCTCGACGCCATTCAACGAGGCCTCGTATCCCATGGCGACGATGACCTATTACGACTTCCCCGCACGCGGCAGCAGGCCACCGGTGAAGCTCACCTGGTACGACGGCGCCTTGCTGCCGCCAGCGGTGAAAGCCTTGGGGGCAGTGCAGATAAGCAAGGACGGCGGGGTTCTGTACGTCGGGGACAAAGGCGCGCTGATCCACGAAACCTACGGCGCGAACCCGCGCCTGCTGCCGCAGTCCTTGCACGATTCGGTGGGGACGCCGCCGCAGAAGTACGCGCGCATCAAGACCTCGCACGAGATGAACTGGGTGGACGCCTGCAAGGGCAGGGCGGAGGCGTCGTCGCCATTCCCGTACGCTGCCCAGCTGACAGAGGTCATGTTGTTGGGTGTTGTGTCTCTTCGCGCGGGCGGCAGGATCGAGTACGACGCGGCGAATATGCGCGTCACCAACAGGCCGGAAGCCAATGCGTTTCTGCGGCGTGAATATCGGAAGGGGTGGGTTCTCTAGAGCGATATAACAGCCCCTGATCTAGCGCAGGTGATCGGCACGTCGTGATCCTCTACTGGCCGTGAGCTTATTACGGTTGCTCACTTTGCTCGGGCTAGGGCTGCTCACTTCGTTGACGTGCGAGCGATTTCCTAAAAGGACTCGATTCCCCAAGGAAATAATGTCGTGAGGCGTAATGATAGAGGATCAGCCGATGACTAAAGATGTGCCCACGATCAGTCCCGATCAGCCGTTGACCGGGGATGAGTCAATCAAGCAGGACAAACTGCAACGAATGGGGCTCGCATCCGCCTCTGTAGCCGCCTTGCAGCGTGTTTCAACCACAACGGGTTTCGTCTTATCGATCGAGGGGCCTTGGGGCAGCGGGAAAACGTCCACGCTATCGATGATGGAGCAGCTAATACGCGCTGGGGACAGCAATCGTTCGATCATTGTCCATTTCAATCCGTGGCTAGTTGGCGATCGGGATTCCCTAGTGCGGCAGTTCCTTGGCGCGATCGCATCCGCCATCGAGCTGACAGATCATGCCGGCAACGCGAAGAAGGTCGCGAAGGAAATCCAAAACTACGTCCGAGTGTTCGATTTCGTAAAGTGGGTGCCAGGCGCGGAACCCTGGGCCAGCATCGTCAAGGGGGTTATGGAATCCGCCGGCAAGGCGGCTGGTGGTGTTGCCGATCAGAAGGAAAGGGATATCGAAGGCCAGAAAGAGCGACTCGAGAAGGCGCTGCGGAAGTTCGATAGAAAGATCTTTGTTTTCATTGATGACATCGACCGCCTATTTCCATTGGAAGTCTTTGAGATGGTGCGGATCGTCAAGGCGGTTGGGCAACTGCCAAACATCGGTTACATCGTTGCCTGGGATTCGGAATACATACGCCGCGCCTTGAAGTCGGCCGCAGTGCCGCGTGCCTCGACCTACATCGACAAGATTGTCCAGGTCCGTCTCCCCCTTCCGGCAATTTCGACGAACTCGCGCTTGAAACTACTAAATGACGCGATTGTTTCGTTGCCGGAAGAGGCGCTAGCCAGCCATTTCCCAAAGCAGGATGAACGGCTGCAATCGCTATACTTTCATGGCTTGCGTGAATTGCTTGAGCAGCCACGGGACATAACCCGCGTGATCAACACATTGGCCGTCATCGAGCCGGGCTTACGTGGCGAGATCGTGTTAGCGGACATCCTCGGACTTGCGTGCTTGATGGTGCGTGCGCCCAGGGTGTATGGCGAACTGCGCAGGAATCCGTCGCTTTTCACAAGAACTTTCAAGGGGGTGATGCCAGGCGATGACGACGAAAGGAAGAATCATCGAGAGAGGCTCGAACGGATATACGCCAGGACTCAGAATCCAGACGCGGTTCGCGAGCTAGTGCACTTCTTGTTCCCAAGCACTGCTAAAGCAGGCAATAAATTTGCGCTCGGAGGACAAGTCGATGTCCAAGGTCATATTGCCGCACCTAGTCGCCTGAACATTGCGCTGAGCATGGCGATCGGCGCGACGGATGTCAGCATCGTGGACGCCAAGCGCTACATCCTTGAGCCTACGCGGCGGGAGGTGGTTGAGGCCAAGCTCAGTGTCGAGAACGGCCTCGGGTTTCTGGAAATGTTGGGGGAGGTCGCCGATACGCTTACCACCGGTGAGGTCGGAGATCTTGAGGGGCTTTGCCTAGCCATCGCACGGCTGGTGGATAAGGCTCCAATTTCGCCTTCTGACATGCAACGGCAATTTTTCGTGATTCCGGTGGAGACTCTGGCCGTCAAGGCAATTAGTCGGCTTGTCGCATCATGCGCACCGAGCCAAGCAAAAGTCATCGCCTACAAGGTCACGACCGATGCCGATTCGCTCACTGTTGCGTCGGAAATCCTCACGGACGGCCTGCAGAGCGCCCATGAGCCGGGGGCGATCATCTGCGACAAGTCCAAGCAGAAGATGGCTGGCAGGAAGCTGGCCGAGAATAGCCGGGCTGCCTTAAAAGGTTCGATATTCTGGGGGCGCGCCAATCCAGCCAGAATACTTTGGACAATTATGCGGGCTGCCCCCAGCTCAGCTAAGTCAGTATTTGCCGAGGTCAAAAAGGGCAATCCGAATCTCGATGAGTTCGCCCTCGCGTTCCTGAGGCATGGATTCAGCTCCAATGGTGGGCGGAGCTACGCGCTCCCCGACGATCCCGCAGTGAGGAATTTCGTGAGCGTGGCGACCCTGATCAAGCACGCCAAGAAGCGGCTGAGCGATCCGGATGTTGGGTATCCATTGCGTGCGGCATGGCGGTCCGTCGTCGATGAAAAGGCCCTATATGGCAAGGATGGATCGGACGCCAGGATGTAGCCACGTGATCTGTTTGTGCAGAAGATTTGTTCTTGGCACCGAAACATAAATTTACTAAATCTATGATTTGAATAGATTGCGTGTACGCCAATTGCCGGGGAGGGATCCCTGCAGTGAGCGCACTATCGCGGAGATTCCCGCGCAGACAGCGACACAATGCGTACTCAACTCATCACCAACGAACGCACGCAAGGTAACTAACACTCGCCTCATAGCTCGGTCAGGGAGGGCCCCTTTGCCTTGCCTGGACGATGGCGCCCCTGTTCGACTTGCCTCGATATGGATCGCCATTTCCTGGTCGACGGCTCTCACACCCGCATCGTCCGTGACCCACACAGCCGCTCCGCCGCCAGCCCAGCCTCCCTGCAGCGACCAATAAACTTGTCCGACTCAACAATCTGCTTGCTCTGCGGCGTGTATTCCAATCCAGCAACGAATCGCAGCCAGGGTTCCTGCCCCATAGCGTAGACATAAGCCGTCCTGCACCCAATTTCCTCCACGATCCTCCAGGCATTCTCGCTGCCGGATCCTGACAAACGCCGCGAATCGTCATCCTTGCGGCTGATCGGCTGGCTCAGATAAGGGCCGTAGAGCCAGGTGAGCGGTGCGCCATCGCACTCCATGCCAATAAACAAAGTATCGACCTTGCCTAGCCGCTGCACGATGCGCCGATAAAGCGCGCGATCCTTGCCATCGGAATCCGCCAGGAACATCAGCGTCCGGCCCTGCAGATCCACGTGCAAGCCGTGCTTGCTGGCAATGCTCAGATCGGCGTGCTCGCCGTAGAACGGCAAGGCGGTAAGGTGGCCGCCGGGAATCGCCACGCGCTCCATCGCGTCGAGCACCTGCACGCGCGGCTGGCCGATCGCCTGCAGCGCGAGTTTCATCGACGGGTCGGCCAGGCTGTTGGCGTTATTGCGTGGCACCAGGATCGTGCCGATACGGCCGCGCAGCTGCAGCAGCGTCTCGACGCTGAAATGGTCCTGGTGGTTGTGGGTAAGGAACACATAGTCGATGCGGTCCGGCAGGTCGTGGAACGTAAGCCGGCCGTCGTCGCCGTCGTCCCAGGCCAGGAAAGGATCGATCAGCACCGACACCTCGGCACTCTGCAGCAGCACGCAGGCGTGTCCGAAGTAGCGCACGCGCACGCCTTCGCCGGCGAAATTCGGTTCGTTGCGCGGCGGCGGCGTTTGCGCGAAATAGCCGCGCAGCCTTGCGCGCGCGGCATCGTCGGCGACACCCAGTGCATCGGCGATGGCGCCGAACGGGACCGGCGAGAGCCGGCTTTGGGAGACGAGATCGTACGAGGCGCTGTCGAACGGCAGCGGCACGACGAAGCGATCCTCGCCGTCCAGCCGCGGCGTATTGATAAAGAAGTTGCGCTCCGCATCCGGCATCTTGCAGAAGGCGATCTCCTGCGCCGCGGTGCCGGCCAGTTCGCCCTGGTAGATCAGTTCTTCGAGCACGCGCAGCGAAGGATGGTGATTGAGGTCGTAGCTGGCCTCCACCAGGCCCGCGAGCGATGCGGGCAGCGCGTCGTAATGGTGGTCGAGGCTGAAGCCGGTTTCGCTCTTCTGCAGCTGGCGATCCAGCTTGATCAGGTCTTCGGCGAAACCGAGCAGTTCCGCTCCGCGCGTTGCGATGTCCTGCTGCAAGGCGCGCACGGCCGGTACGTCACGCTGGCTCAGTTCCAGAAAAGAGCCGCCGAGCATTTTCGGGTTCTTTCTCGCCGCCTCGTGCACCGCCGGATTGGCGATAAACGATTTCAGCATCGGCAGATGGCGGAAGGCCAGCGACAAGGCCAATTGCACCGGCGCGACCAGATGGCCCCAGGCATACCAGCGGAAGACCAGCGGCTCGAGCTTGGTATCGGGTGCAAGGTAAACCAGGTCGTGTTCGGCGTCGGTGGCGTTCATGCTTTCTCCATGACAGAAATCGGATCGCAGGCAGGGGCGCGGCGAACGGCAGGCCGGGATCGGGTGCGACGGATGGCGTGACTCACAGCAGCGATGTTCCTTCCGTATCGCGCACCGCCAGCACGATCTTGCCGATGTTCCGGTTCTCCTCCATCTCGCCTTGGGCCAGCGCGAGATCGGCAAGGGGATACGTGGCGTGGATGACGGGCCTTATCTCGCCCTGCTGCAGGGATTTGAGCCAACGCTGGCGGAAGCGCGCATTCACGCCGCGCTTCTCGGCCATCGGGCGCAGCCGCAGCGACGAACCCTTGATCTGCAGGCGGCGCTCCACCAGGAACAGCAAGTCGATTTCAGCGGACAGTCCGTCCAGCAGTCCCGCCGACACCATGCATCCGCCAAGGCGCAGCGCGCGAAGGTTGCGGTCCAGATACGCGCCGCCGACGAAATCCAGCACCAGCGCCACGCCCGCGTCGCCGGTCAGGCGCAGCACCTCGGCGAGGAAATCCTGTTTCCTGTATTCGATGACGTCCGCGGCGCCGAGCTCGCGCAGCGCCTCGGCCTTGGCCGGGGAGCCGACGGTGCAGATCGGCCGCGCCCCAGCGTGCAAGGCCATCCGCAGCGCGGTGGTGCCGATACCGCTGGCACCGGCATGGATAAGCACACTGTCGCCCGGCGCCAGTCCGCCGAGTTCGAACAGGGTTTCGTTGCAGGTCAGAAAGGATTCGGCCGTCGCCGCGGCCTCTTCGAAACCGATCCCGTCGGGAATCGGGTTGGCCATAAGGCGGTCCAGCAGGCAGAACTCGGCGCAGCCGCCGCCTTCCACCACGCCGTAGACGCGCTGGCCGCGGGAGAAGCCGGAGACGTTGTCGCCCCAGGCTTCCACCGTGCCCGCAATTTCCACGCCGGGAATGGTCGACTGCCCGGCGGGTATCTCGTATTCCCCTTCGCGTTGCAGCACGTCGGCCCGGTTGAGGGCACTGGCATGCACTTTCACCAGCAGCATGTCCGGCCCGCATGCCGGCATGGGTAGTTCGCGCCGCGCGATCACCTCGGGACCGCCGGCGCCTTCGTAAACCATCGCCAGCATCCGCTCAGTACCCCGCATGGTCTTCGGTCTCATGGCCGCGCGTCGGCACCAGGAAGCTGCGCTCGAAAGTGAGGAAGACTTCGCCCGTGGACAGCAGCCCCCGCGTCCGGCAACTGACGATCCCCGCGCCCGGCCGCGTTTCCGAAAGCCGCTTGGCCAGGATCTCGCTCTCCGCATAGATGGTGTCGCCCGCGAAGACGGGGTGGGTGAGGCGCACCTTGTCCCAGCCCAGGTTGGCGAGCGCGCGGCCGCTGGTGCTGCGCACGCTCATGCCGCAGACGATGCTGAAGGTGACCAGGCTGGACATCAGCGGCCGTTTCCAGGGCGTATGCGTGCAGTACTCGGCGTCGATGTGCAGCGGCGAAGGGTTCATGCTGAACCCGGCCATCAACAGATTGTCCGATTCGCCCAGCGTGCGTCCCGGACGGTGCTCGAACACATCGCCCGGGCGGAAGTCGTCGTAACAGAAGCCGATGACTTCGCGATAGCGGTTTTCACCGACAGCCCGGTAACCCCATAAACGGTCGTCTCGATCCATGTACGGCTGCTCTCCTGATGGTATGGCACTCATGCGCTGGCCATCAGCGATTCGACGGCATCGCAGAAATGATCCAGGCGATCGGCTTCCAGATCGGCACGCAGCATCACCCGCACGCCGGCCGCACCGCGCGCGACGATCGGGAAGAACACCGCCGAGCAGTAGTAGCCCGCGAGATAAAGTTGTTCGGACAGGCGCACCGCCAGATCCTCGTCGCCCACGTCGATCAGGCGGATCGGCAAGCCGTTGCCCGCGAAGCGGGTAGGGAAGCGCTGATCGAAGACCTCGATGTTCCGCTGCAGCTTCGCCTGCAGCTGGCCGAGTTCAGGAGTGCGGTGCAGATCCGCGCTCGCCAGGCAGGCGCCTACCGCGGCCACGTCCATGTTTTGCGACCAGGTCACCGGGCCCGCATTGCGATAGAGGAACTGGAAATCGCGTTCGCTGCCGAGCATGGCGACGCCGCCCGACGCACCGAACGCCTTGGCCAGCGATCCCACGATCATGGTCAAGGGATTCATTTCGATCCTGGAGCGGACATAGCCCTCGCCATGCTTGCCGTCGATCGACAGTGCGTGGGAGTCGTCGAAATAGAGGAACAGCCCGTAGCGGTCCTGCAATTCAAGCAAGCCCTCCAGCACGGTGCGTCCGCCCATGGAATAGGCGCCGTCGGCGACATAGGCTACGCGCGGGTATTTCTTGCAGATGTCTTCCAGATAGTTCAGGTCGTTGTGCGGGCAATTCAGCACCAGGGCTTCGTCGCCGCAGATCGGCTTGATATAGGCCATCGAGAAGTGGCAGAAACGGTCGAACACCATCACCCGCGGTCCGCTGCCGCCGCCGATATGCCCGGAGGCGATCAGGGGCAGGATCCCGGCAGTGAGCACGCTGCAGCTCACGCCGGGCAGCGCGGGCGCGCCGTAGAGATCGCGCAGGCTTTCCTCCAGCTCGACCAGCAGCTTCAGCCGGACTCGCACTTCCGCGATCGACAGGCCCGTGGTCCCGGCCTTGCGCAGCGCGGACACCGCGCCCTCGATGATCTTCGGGTGGTGGTTCAGACCGAGGTAGGAGCACGAGCACAGCAGGGTGAACTCATGCCCGGTATCGCGCACGATCAGGCGATCGTTGGACTCGTGGTCGACCTGGATATTGAGCAATCCGCTGTCGGCCGCACGCAGCCACACCCGCTCGCCATGGGCGAGCATGGCTTCGGCATTCCGATAATGATGCGGTCCGGCGATGTCGTTCGGGTCGCGCTCGTTCATGGGAGTCTCCTGGCTGATAGGCGTCGGCGATGCGCCCGGACGGCGCGCCGATGCGAAGGGAAAAGAGGGCGCGCGTGACGGCTCATCCGCGCTCCAGCGGCAAGGTCAGGCAGTGCGGTCCGCCCCACCACGGCCACAGATCGCGGCCGTCGAAGGCCTGCACGTCGACGCCCCGCGCCTGCAGCGCCGCATGGGTGCGCGGCGCACCGGCATACGCGAGCACCCGGCCGGGCGCGGTGGCCACCAGATTCGACGCTTGCTTGTCGTGCTCGGCGAGCACGACGCGGAAGAAATGCTCCAGGTCGAGTGCGTCCGCGGCACCGCCGACGAAGTCCACCTGCCAACCCCATGCGCGGACCAGGTCGACCAGCTTCATGCCTTCGCAGCTGTCATCCACGTCGCCGCTTCCGGCCCGGTAGCGGCGCACCCATCCGATGCCCGCCAGGCTGGCGATGGCGGCGTCCGCCTGTTTGGCGTCCACGGTGGGCTCCACCAGCAAGCCTTTCAGAAAGCGGGTCAGCGGATCCCGGTCCGCGTATTCGGCTTCGAGGAAATAGGGCAGGGCGATCGCGAGCCTGGCGTCCACGCGGGTGAAACAGGTGTCCAGGTGCAGGAACATATGCGCCAGAACGCTGCTGTCCGGCTGCCAGCGCACCGTACTGTCGCCGCGCATCCGCACGGCAATCACATCCATGTCGAGCCGCTTGGCCAGCAGCGGGGCAACGCGCGGATCCGTGCAATGACCCACCCCGATCATCAAGGTCCGCTCGTCGACGACCTGCAGGTCGCCGCCCACCAGGCAAAGCCCTGCCTCGAGGGCATCAAATACCACTGGGTATTCGCGCAGCGAGGGCGAGAATTCCGCCGCGAAGCGCATCAGCGCAGCCTCGCCGCGCCGCGAAGGCGAGATGAAGTTGCCGAGTATCCATCCGCGCGGCGTCATGACGGCCAGGTCGCGGGTGAAGGTGAGGCCGAGACGGTGGTCGACGATATGGCGGTAGACGCCCTCGGCATCGGTCTGGAATTGCACGTGCCCGGCCCGGGCCAGCAGCGTTGCACCGGTCGCCGAGCCGGCCCAGGGCGCGAGCCGGGGCAGGGAAGCGCGCAGCCAGGTCGCGAACTGTCCTTTGCTGCGGGCCTCCTCGATGGCCTCGTCCAGCAGCCGCTCCATCGAGAGCACTTCCGCCCCGGAGGCCGCCAGCAGGCGTTCGAGTTGCGCGTGCTGTCGCGCGGCTTCTACCGGTGGCGGGTTGTAGTGCAGGAAATTGCCGGTGGCGACCTCAAGATGATAATCGGCGGGCGACGGCGCATTGACGATCACACGCCGCAATGGCGCGATGTCGGAAACCACATACGGCACCGCCGATGCGGCGGCTTCTTCCAACGGCATCCCGTGCATCGGGCGATTCATGCCAGGCCTATTTTCGCGGGTTCCGCGTGATAGTCCTTGGCCATCGGCCGCGGCGTGTCGAACTCCTGCAGCAGGCGCCGGGCGGACTCGATGAACGGCGCGCCGACGGCGACCCCATCGATCAGGCAGATGCCGCTGCCGTCGATGGCGCTGGCGGCGACCAAACGTTTTGCACGATCGATGTCATCCTGGCTCGGCGAGAAAATCTCGTTGATGACCGGCACCTGGCACGGATGCACCGCGGCCATGCCGCCGTAGCCAAGTTCGCGGGCGCGCCTGGCCGCGGTCACCATGCCGTCCGTGTCGCGCACGTCGAACCAGGGCGATTCGAGGGGATGCAGACCGGCGCCGCGCGTAGCGGTGACCAGGCGCGAGCGCGCGTAGTGCTGCGACTGCCAATCGATCGATATGCCGGTGGTGAGCGCGAAATCGGCGGCCCCGAAGATCGTCGCGGTCAGGCGTGCCCGCGTGGATACCGTGGCGGAGATGTTCTCGATGCCCAACGGCGTCTCGATGATCGCCATCAGCTCGACCCCATCCCCCAGCAGGCTGCTCGCGATCTCCAGATCGCGCGGCGATTCGACCTTGGGCACCATCACCACGTCGGGCTTGTACGGACACCCGGACAGCGCCAGCAGATCGAGCAGGCCATCGGCGCTGCCCAGATTGTTGATCCTTACCGCGCGCCGGCACGCTGTGATCGACGGCCTGGAGAAGAACGCCACGGCGCGCGCCCTGGCCTCGGCCTTATGGATCGCGGCGACGGAGTCTTCGATGTCGATCAAGGCGATATCGGCATCCGTCGCATCCGCTTTGACCGATCGCTCAGCCACCAGCGCAGGCGTGAAGAGGATCGATCGGCAATAACGGCTGAACTTTTTCATGTTCACCACCCATCGGCTGACACTCTTTCCGAGTTGAAATGCCGGCTCCGTGCTGTATGCGCAGAGCCGGAACGCATCCTGCGACCTCCGCCGCCAGGCCGCCGCTACCACAGCATGGAGGTCTCCTGATCCAGGCGCGTTCCACGTGCGGCGGGCTGCTGCGGCCCCGTGATGACGAGGGTCGAAGCGACGTAAGCCGGAAGCAGTTGACTCAAGTGGCCGCGTAGCTCTTCCGCATCCACGGACTGGCCAGGTCCGGCGATGACGTACGACACCAGTTGCTTGCGTCCGGGCTCGTCCTCGCGCAGCACGCTCGATGCGTGCGCGATCGCGGGATGCGCGCACAGCAGGGCGTCGACCCGATCGATGTCGATGGCGGCATCCGCGCCCTGCGTCGAGCGCCCGGCGGGCGCGTGGAGCATCAACGCACCGTCCGCCGACCAGGAGGCAAGATCGCCGGTGCGATACAGGCGGCGGCCATCGGCGAACGGATGGGCGATGAAGCTGCGCGCGGCGAGCGCAGGCGAGCCTGCATGATGGCTTTCGATGCCGTCTCCGGCGAGATACAGCGCGCCGGTCACGCCCACCGCCACCGGCTGCAGTGTGCCGTCGAGGATGTAGGCGTGAACCTTCTCCGCGCGCAAGCCTGGCGGCATCGAAGCGCCGGGAATTGCGCGTGTGTTGGCCGACCATTCGCCTAGGATGCGGGCGGCCTCCTCGTCGTCGAGCAGGCTGCGCGCGCCGACGGGCGCGTCCGGCGCCTCGGCCATCGTCTTCAGTACCCCGGCATAGCAATCCGCATAGCGCTGCAGCGTGGCCGGGTCGTAGAGATGGCTATGGCCGGTGACCGTGGCGGTGATGCCGTTCGTATCGCGCTGGAAATCCATGCCCAGCGGAAAAGCCGAATGCCCCTCGCCGCTGCCTACGTCGAGCTTCTTGCCCAATTCGTTCAACTGGTCGTAAACGTGGAAGTGGATGTAGTTGAAGATGACGCCGATCCCGTTCTTCAAGCCGCTGTCGCGCAAGATCGTAGGCAACGGGTAGCGCCGATGGGGGAACAGGCGGCTCTCCGCCTCCACCACGTCCCGGATCAGGCCTCGCCAGCTGGTGCTGCCGATGCGCATGCGCAGGAACACCGCATTGAGGAACAGGCCGATCAGCTTTTCGGCATCGACGGCCTCGGGGCGGCCATGGCTGACGATCGCCGTCGCCACGTCGCGGCTTCCCGTCAGCGCGCTCAACGCGGCCATGTGGGCGGACAACAAAATCGTCTTGAGCGGAACCTGGCTTTGCTGGGCCAGATCGATCAGGCCCTCGAAGGTCCGGTTCGATATCTCGATCAGGGCGTAGTGTTCCGGCGGCGCGTGGGATGCGCCTTCCCGCGCCGGCAAGATACTGCGGTGCGCCTCTGCCGGCCGATAGCCTGCCAGCATGTCGCGCCAGAAGCGCTGCGTAGCCTCTGATGCAATCGCCTGCTGCTCCAGCGCGATGTAGTCGCGATACTTGATGGGCAGAGGCACGGCGGGCAGCGTGCGTTCGTCGAGCCTGGCCTGGTAGCGCTGCATGAACTCAGTCACCAGGCTGGCATCGCTCCAGCCGTCCAGGACGGCGTGATTGAAGCTGAGGGTAAAGCGGAACTCCTCGTCGGTCATGCGATGCACGAAGACGCGCAGCAGGGGAGGCAGGTGGACGTCGAAGGGGCTGCGCGCCTCCTGTCCGCACCACCGGTCGAACGCCGCTTCCCGCTCCGCTTCGGCCAGGCCGCGCAAGTCGTCGACCACCAAAGGCACGCGGGCGGATCGATGCACCAGCTGCAGGGGCTCGCTGTAGCGATCGAAGTCGTAGCTGGTGCGTAGCACCTCATGACGCAGGGCCAGATCGTCGAGCACGCCGCGCATCGCCGTCTCTTCGAAAGGCAGGCGCATCGATGCGCAGAAGACCACGTGATACAGGGACGAAGCGGTGTCGTAGCGGTTGTAGAACACCATGCCCGCCTGCACGCGGCTGAGCGGGTAAGCGTCCTCGATGTGTTCGGGAACGAGCTGGCGATCCGCTTCGGCAATGAGTTCGAAAGCCTCCACCGGGCGGGCACGCCCATCCACCGAGAAGGTGGCGATTGCCGCCAGCTTGGCGACGCTCTGATGATCGAAAAGATGTGCCAGATCGAAGGCGACGCCCGCGTTCTGCGCGCGCGCCTTGAGCTGTATCGCCAGAATCGAATCACCGCCCAGATCGAAGAAGCTTTCGTCCATGCCGACCTGTTCCAAGCCCAGGATGTCGGCGAACAGCCGCGCCAGCAGAACTTCCTGCGCGGTGCGCGGCTCGCGGCGTCCGGCCGGGACGAAATCCGGCGCGGGCAGCGACTTGTGATCGAGCTTGCCGTTGTGGGTGAGCGGCAGCGCTTCGAGCAGCACGATCGCGACCGGCACCATGTAGTCGGGCAGCCGCGCGCCGAGCTGGCGGCGCAGCGCGGCGGGATCGGGAGTGTGGTCCGCAGCGGCCACCACGTAGCCGACCAGGCGCTTGTGCCCGGGCTGGTCTTCGCGTGCAACGACTACCGCCTGAGCCACGCCGGCCTGCTCGCGCAACGCCGCCTCGATTTCGCCGGGCTCGATCCGGAAACCGCGGATCTTGACCTGCTGATCGATGCGGCCCACGAAAACGAGCTGGCCATCGGCGCGCCAGCGCACCAGATCACCGGTGCGGTACAGGCGGCTGCCCGGCGGGCCATAGGGATCGGCCACGAAGCGTTCGGCCGTCAAGGCGGGACGCCGCAGATAGCCGCGCGCGAGCCCCGAGCCGGCGATGTAGAGCTCTCCGGGCACGCCGATCGGAACCGGGCGCAGCTTGCGATCGAGCACATAGGCGCGCGTGTTGTCCATCGGAGCGCCGATCGGCACGCCACCATCAGCCTGCCAGAGTGGCGGCAGCGGATGGCAGGTCGCGAACGTCGTGGTCTCGGTCGGACCGTAGACGTGTACGACCGTTGCGTTCGGGCAAGCCTTCATCACTTTCTCGAAGGTTTGTGTCGATGCCGCTTCGCCGCCACTCCATAACGTGCGTACGCCGGCCAGGCATTCCGGCATGTCGGCGATGAGGCGAAACAGCGCGGTGGTCAGGAACAGCGCGGTGACCTGTCCGTCCACGATCGTTCGCGCCAATGCGTCGATATCGGTCTTGCCGGGCGGGGCGATCACGATCTGGCGCCCGGCCAGCAACGGCACCCAGATTTCGTAGGTGGACGCATCGAAGACCTGCGGCGAGTGCAGCAGCACACGCTGTTGGCGCTCGTCCTGCCAGCGCTGGTCCAAGGCCAGATCCAGCACATTGCGATGCGTGACCGCGATGCCCTTGGGCAAACCGGTCGAGCCGGAGGTATACATCGCATAGGCCAGATGGGCCGGCTGCAAGGTGTGCTTTGGAGCGGTACGCGGCTGCCGCGCAATCGCCTCGGCTTCTTCCTCCAGCACGACCAGGGCGCCCCAGTGCGTGGGCAGCCGGTCGACCAGATCCGCCTGCGTGATCAGCACCGGCGCCATGGTCTCGCTCAGCATCTGCGCCAGGCGCTCGGCGGGGTAATCCGGATCCAGCGGCAGATAGGCGGCGCCCGCCTTGACGATGGCCAGGGTGGCCGTCAGCAGTTCGGGCGAACGCTCCAGGCACAAGCCCACCAGGACATCCGGCCCTACGCCCAGCGACTGCAGATGGTGCGCGAGACGATTGGCGTCCGCGTCGAGCTCGCCATACGTCACCGTCCGATCGCCGGCGCGCATCGCGATGGCATCGGGCGTGCGCGTGGCGACGGCGGCGAAAGCATCGGCCAGATTGTCCGCGGGCACGGCGTGCGCCGTTGCGTTCCAGTGTTCCAGCACATGAAGACGCTCGGATGCTTCGAGCAGGTCGATCCGGTCCAGCGGCAGATCCGGTTGCGCGGTCGCTTCCGCGAGCAGCCGCAAAAACCGGTCGACCAGGCGTTGCGCGGTAGCCGGCTCATACAGGTCGAGCGCGTATTCCAGGTCGCAGCCCAGTCCCGCGGGCGCTCCATTGGCATCGACTTCTTCGACGAAGCCGAACCCTAGGTCGTATTTGGCGACGGCCACGTGCATGAAATCGAGGGTCAACTGCAAGTCCGCGAAATCGCTCGCCGCAGCGGCATTGTTGTTGAGCACCAGCGCGACCTGGAACAACGGGTGCGCGCCCTGGGTGCGCTGCGGATTGACTATCTCGACGACGCGCTCGAAGGGCAGCGCCTGGTTGGAAAAAGCATCCAGATCGACGGCGCGTGTGCGGCGGATCAGTTCGCGGAAACTCGGCTGGCCCGAGGTGTCCGTGCGCAGCACCAGCAAGTTGACGAACAGGCCGACCATCGCCTCCATCGCTTCGTCGTCGCGGCCGGCGACGGAAGTCCCGATCGGCAGATCCTCGCCCGCGCCATGCAAGGACAACAGTGCCGCCACCGCGGCGTGCAAAGCCATGAACAGGCTGGCCTGGGTTTCGCGGGCCAGCTCGCGCAGACGGCGGTGCACCGGCGCGGGAATCTTGAAGACAACGCTCGCCCCGCGGTGGCTGGCATGCGCGGGACGCGGCCGATCAGCGGCGATCGTCAGCTGTTCCGGCAGGCCGGCCAGTGTCGATGTCCAATGGGCGATCTCGTGCGCCACGCTGCTGTCCGGATCGCGCTCCTCGTTCATCCATTCGCGTTGCCACAGGCTGTAATCCGCGTACTGCACCGGCAGCGGTTCCCAGGCCGGCGCCTGACCGCGGCAGCGCGCCGCGTAGGCGGTCGCCAGGTCGCCGGTGAGCGGCGCCAGCGAGCTGCCATCGCTGGCGATGTGATGCAGCAACAGCAACAGGACGTGCTCATCCGGCCCCAGCCGGAACAAGGTGGCGCGGATGGGTATTTCCACCGCCAGATCGAAGACGTGTTCGGACGCCTCCCGCTGTGCGGCTTCCAGCGCGCCGGCATCGACTTCGCGAAGCTCGAACGGCACCCGGGCCTGTGCGGCTTCGCGCACGATCTGCCGGCCCACACCCTCGACGTCGGCGAAGACGGTGCGCAGGCTTTCATGCCGCTTCGCCACGTCGTCCAGCGCCGCCTGCAGCGCGTCTGCGCGCAGCGCGCCGCGCAGCTTCAGCAGCAGCGGCACATTGAACAAGGTGTTCGGGCCTTGCAGCTGCTGCAGGAACCAGAGCCGTTGCTGGGCGTAGGACAGAGGGATCATGAGGGGGATTCCGTGGCGCGCATGGGGCGCAGCGGCGCTCGGGCAGGGCGGCGCGCCGTCTCCATCCGCGCGGCCAGTTCGGCGACCGTCGGCGCGTCGAAAATATCGGCCAGCGGGACCTCGGCGCTCATGACGCTGCGGATGCGCGAAATCAGGCGCGCCGCCAGCAGAGAGTGGCCGCCCAGTTCGAAGAAGCTGTCGTCCACGCCGACCTGATTCAGGCCCAGCACTTCGGCGAACAGGCCAGCCAGCGCCTGTTCCTGCGGCGTGCGTGGCGCGCGCACCTGGGTGCGGTCGAAATCCGGCGCGGGCAGGGCGCGATGATCGAGCTTGCCGTTGGCGGTGAGTGGCAGCGCCGGCAGCGGCACGATCGCAGCCGGCACCATGTAGACGGGCAGGCGCTCGCCGAGGACGCGGCGCAAGGCGACGGGGTCCAGTGTCCGGTCCGGCGCGCCAACGAGGTAGGCCACCAATTGCTTTTGTCCGGGCCGGTCCTCCCGCACGACCACCGCCGCCTGCCGCACATCAGGCTGGGCAAGCAGGGCCGCTTCGATCTCCACCGGTTCGATGCGGAAACCGCGCAGCTTCACTTGCCGGTCCGCGCGCGCGACGAAATCCAGCGTGCCATCCGCGCGCCAGCGCACCAGGTCGCCGGTGCGGTACAGGCGCTCGCCGGCATGGAACGGATCGGCCACGAAGCGCTCCGCGGTCAGCGCGGGACGCGAGAGATAGCCGCGGGCCAGGCCGGATCCACCGAGGTACAACTCGCCCACCTGGCCGACCGACGCCAGTTGCAAGGCGCTGTCGAGCACGTAGGCCCGCATGTTGTCTATCGGCGCGCCGATGGGCAGGCTGCCGGCCGGTTGCGATCCGGCGCGCATGGGGTGCAGGGTGGCGAAGGTCGTGGTTTCGGTCGGACCGTAGGCGTTGCACATGGTCAGTTGCGGGCATGCTGCCAGCAGTTTGGCGACGTGCGGTGGCGACAATACTTCGCCTCCGGAGATGACCCGCCGCAGTCCGGCGAAGGATTCCACGTGATCGTCGACCATCAGGTGGAACAGGCCCGCGGTGACCCATAGATCGGTGATCGCGCCTTCCACGACTGCGTGCGCCAGCTCCCGCGCGCCGATCTTGCCGCGCGGAGCGATCACGATCCGCCAGCCGCGCAGCAGCGGCACCCAGATCTCGAAGGTGGAAGCGTCGAACGCCAGGGGCGCATGCAGCAGCAGGCGCCGCTGGTCGCTTTCCTGCCAGCGGTGATCGAAGGCCAGGTCGATCACGTTGCGCTGCGTGACAACGATGCCCTTTGGGGCGCCGGTCGATCCCGAGGTGTAGGTGGCGTAAGCCAGATGCTCGGCCTGCAGCCCATGCGGCGGCGCCAGGTCCGGTTGCGCGTCGATCTCCGCCACCTGTTCATCCAGGACCAGCATCAAGCCCCAGTGCACCGGCAGCCGATCGCGAAACGCCGCCTCGGTGAGCACGATGGGCGCCATGCTTTCGTTGAGTATGGCGGCGAGCCGTTCGGCGGGATGTTCCGGGTCCAGTGAGAGATAGGCTCCGCCTGCCTTGACGATGGCGAGCATGGCCACCAGCAGGTTAAGCGAGCGCTCCATGCACAGCCCGACCAGTACGTCCGGACCGACGCCCAGGCCCTGCAGATAATGCGCGAGCTGGTTGGCGCGGCGATCGAGCTGGCCGTAGCTGAGCGTGCGCTCGCCGTCGGATGCGACGACGGCATCCGGATGGCGCGCCGCTTGCGCCGCGAACAAGTCGGGCAGGGTGCCTGGCGGCACGGATCGCGCAGTGCCATTCCACTGGTTCAGCAGGCGATCGCGCTCTTCTTCGCCGAGCAGGTCGACACGGCTCAGGGGCAGGTCCGGCTGCTTCGTCACCGTTCCGATCAGGCGCGCCAGTTTTTCGGTGAAGCCCTCGATCGTGGCGCGGTCGTAGAGATCGACCATGTATTCGATGTTGCAGGAAAGTCCGCGCGGGGTTCCGTCCGGATCCGACTGCTCGACGAATTCGAACGTCAGGTCGTACTTGGCGGTGCCCAGCGGCAGGAATTCCGTGCGCACCGCCAGACCCGGCATCGAAAGACTGGCGTTGCGGTTGTTCTGCAGCACCATCGCCACCTGGAACAACGGATGCTGCGACGATTGGCGTAACGGATTGACCATGTTGACCAGGCGCTCGAACGGCACCTCCTGGTGCGAATAGATCGCCAGGTCGGTTTCGCGCACGCGATCGAGCAGTTGATGAAAGGAGGGATCGCCGGACGTGTCGGTGCGCAATACCAGCAGGTTGACGAAGAAGCCCACCAGGTTGTTCAAGGCCTCGTCGTGGCGCCCGGCCACCGAGGTGCCGATGGGCAGATCGGTGCCGCCGCCCAGCTTGGTCAACAGCGCGGCGACCAGCGCGTGCAAGACCATGAACAGGCTGCAGCGGTGCCGGCTCGCCAGCTCATGCAGGTCGCGCAGCACGTTGGGGCCGAAGTCGACCTCGACGCTGTCGCCGGCGTGGGCCGTTTTGGCTGGGCGCGGGCGATCCGGCACCAATCCGATCTGCTCGGGAAGCCCGACCAGGTTGTCTTTCCAGAACGCCAGCTGCCGCGCGATGTCGCTGTCGGGGTCGGATTCCTGCGCCATCCATTCCTGCTGCCACAGCGAGTAGTCGGCGTACTGCACCGGCAACGGCGGTTGATCCGGCGCTTCGCGACGGAAGCGGGCGGTGTAGGCGACGCTCAAGTCCTCCATCAAGGGCGCCCACGACCAGCCGTCGCTGGCGATGTGCTGGACCAGCAGCACCAGCGTGTGGCGATGCGGCGCCACGCGGAACAGCGCGGCGCGTATCGGAATATCGCGGGTCAGGTCGAAGCGGTATTCGGAGAATGCCCTTGCCGACTGCGCCAACGCTTCCTGGGAGGTATCGATCCGCTCGAAGGTCAGTTCGACCGCGGCGGGATCGAGCACGACCTGTTCGCTCACACCGTTCGCTTCACGGAAGATGGTGCGCAGAACCTCGTGCCGGACCATCACGTCCCGTACGGCCGCGTGCAAGGCGTCCGCGTCCAGCTCGCCTTCCAGATGCAAGGCCAAGGGCACATTGAAGGTAGTGCTGGGACCTTCGAGCTTGTGCAGGAACCATAGGCGCTGCTGGGCCAGGGACATGGGAATCATTGGGCGGACTCGCGTGGTTGCATGCGGCGCAAGCGCAGGCGGGTGGAATGGCGCGCATGGGCCAGCTGCTCGGCTTGCGCAGACAGGGTGGGAGCCTCGAACAGAGCGCGGATCGGAACATCCACGTTGAGCGCATCGCGCATACGGCTGGCGAGCTGGATCGCCAGCAGCGAATTGCCGCCGAGTTCGAAAAAGTGATCGCTGCGTCCGACCTGCCAGACGCCGAGCAGGTTCTCCCACAGCTCCGCCAGCAGCTGTTCGACCTGGCCTTGCGGCGGCTCGTAGGCGCGGCGCAGCACGGCAGCGCCGGTCGGCGCCGGCAAGGCCTGGCGATCGAGCTTGCCATTGGCGGTAAGCGGCAGCTCGGCGAGAACGACGATCGAGCCGGGCAGCATGAAGGCGGGCAGATGTTCGGCGAGGCGTTCGCGCAGCGCCGCCACGTAGCCGCGATGGTCCTGCATGGCGCCAGGGTCGTGGCAGAGCGGCGAGCCGGCGGCGATGGCCGGCGCGAGATACAGGTCGTCGAGCGCGGCGCCATGCGTATCGGACGCGGGCAGGAACACGGCATCGAAATGCTGGCCGGTGCGGTCCGGCGACCAGGTGGCGGCAACCTGGTAGCCGAGTTCGGCCCCGAGCGTCTTCAAGTCCTCGGGGTCGACGGCAGGCGCCGACGCGTCTTCGCGACCGCCCCAAACGCGGCGCGAAATCTCGAACTCGCCCGTCAATCGGGCGTTGACGATGGCGCTCACCCGCAGGCCTTCGGAACCCGCGGCCAACAAGCGCTGACGCAACGATGCCATCGTGTCGACGTCGCGGCCCCACGCCAGGATCGGGAGCGCGGCGGCGGAACGGAGGCGCGTGCCACGCTTGTGCAGCACGACGTCGTAGCGATAGCGCGCCATTTCGTTGCGGGCGCGTCCCCGCTTGAGCTGGATGTCGACACCGGCCAGATCTTCGATCTGTTGCGGCAGCGCCGAGAAATAGCCTGGATCGACCAGCATCTCGTTTTCCAGCCGCATTTCCTCTTCGGCTACGTGGCGAATGGCGCGCGCATCGCCGCCGCCGGCGCGGTGCCAGGCGACGGATGTGGCGAAGCAGCGCATCAGGCGGAAATCGGGCACATCGCCGATCAGCACGCGTCCGCCAGGGGCCAGCAGCGCTGCGCACTGCCGCAGCACCGCGGTCAGGTAGCCGGCGCCGGGAAAATACTGCACGACCGAATTGATGACGATGGTGTCGAAACCGCCTTGCGGCAGGTCGCCGATCTCATGCGCAGGCTGGCAGCGCAGATCCACGCGCTCCCGCAGCTCCGGATGGCCTGCCATCCTTGCTTTCAGGGAATCGATGACCGGCAGCGAAAAATCAGTGCCGCAATAAAAGGCGCAATGCGGCGCCACTTTCCACAGGATCAGGCCGGTGCCGACGCCGATCTCCAACAGCCGCTGCGGGCGCAGATCCAGGATCTTGCCGACGATCGCATCCCGCCATTCGCGCATCTCTTCCAGCGGGATCGGAGCGCCATCGTAGCTGCTGTCCCAGCCGCCGAAATCCTCGTCGTCCGCCAGCTCCGCATGCTGGCTGTACAGGCCGTCGTGCAGCACCTGCCACTGCGCCACCTGCTGCGCCTCGTAGCTCGCATCCCGCGCCGCCTCCTGCTGCCCGTGCTTGGGCACGACGTAGCCGACCAGTTGCCGATGGCCGGTACGGTCCTCGCGCATCAGCACGGCCGCCTGCGCGACGCTGGTGTCGCGCCTCAGCCAGGCTTCGATCTCATCGAGTTCGATGCGCAGGCCATGGAGCTTGACCTGCTGATCGGCGCGGCCGATGAAGCACAAGGATCCATCCGTCAGCTGTCGCGCGATGTCGCCGGTCCGGTACATGCGGCTGCCCGGCGCACCGAACGGGTCGGGATGAAAGCTGGCCGCCGTCAAGCCAGGGCGGTGCAAGTAGCCGCGCGCCAGGCCGGGGCCAGCCAGATACAGTTCGCCTTCGTCACCTTGCGGCACGCGCCGTAAGGTCGCATCGAGAACATACGCAGCTGCGCCAGACACGGGGCTTCCGATCGGCACGGCGGTCTTCGTCTCGGTACCGATGGGCGCCGAAATCAAGGCATCGACGGTAGCCTCGGTCGGTCCATAGCAATTTACCAGGCGATGCGTGCGAGCCCATTTGACTGCAAGCTCCGCAGGACAGGCCTCGCCGCCGACGACCAAGGTCTCCACGCCCGGCAGATCGCCTGGCGTCATCAATGTCAGCAGGCTCGGGGGCAAGGCCAGGTGGGTGATGCGCTGCCGCTCGCACAGCGCCGTCAAGTTCGGGCCGGGCAGCAGTTCATCGGATGGCGCCATGACCAAGCGCGCGCCGAGTGCGAGCGCCATGGCGATCTCGGCGAAAGAGGCGTCGAAGGACAGCGAGGCAAACTGCAATACGCAGCTTTCCGGCTCGATGCACAGCCGCTCGCGGTAGGTGGCGACAAGCACGGCGATGCCGGCATGAGTCACCACCACGCCTTTGGGTTGGCCGGTCGAACCCGAGGTGTAGATCACATAGGCGGCGCGTTGCGCGGCTTTCGCGTCGTGCGGAACCCCGACGTGGGAGGGCGGTAGCGCCTCGATCTCGGCTCGAAGGTCCGCATCGTCCAGAAAATAGGCGGGCAGGGCAGGCGGCGTCTTCAAGACCGTCTCCCGGAAAGCGAGTACGCAAGCCGGAGCCGCCTCTTCAAGCATGTAGCTCAGCCGCTGCTCGGGATAATCCGGATCGAGCGGCAAGTAGGCAGCGCCGACTTTGTGCGTCGCCAGAATCGCCACGATCGATTCGAAGGATCGCGGCAACGCTATAGCGACGATATCCTCCGGTCGAACGCCTTTTGCGGACAGCCATGCGGCCAGCTGGTTGGCGCGCGTATCCAGCTCGCCATAGCTCAATCGGGCATCGCCAAAGACCAGCGCAATGGCGTGCGGGGTCAGGTCGACCTGCCGCTCGAACAGCGCGGCAAAACTGACGTCGGGAAGGCCCGGTTGCGGGGCCTTCGGCACGTCAATGTAAGCGCCATCGAGCGAGAACCCTTCCATGGCCCATGAACCTCTTGTCGCCCTAGGACGGGCAGGTTTGGTTCAATCGGTATGCCGACGCGTTGCTGCTGGTATCGGCGTCCAGTTGCGTTTGCTAGCCGGTCGAATGCTCCATCGCTGCGATGAGGCTCTTGGGCCGCATATCGGTCCAGCTGCGATCTACATAGTCCATGCAGGCTGCTCGCGCCTCCGGCCCGAAAGCCGTCGTCCAGCCCGCCGGAATGGCCGCAAAATCAGGCCAAAGCGAATGCTGGCCTTCGTCGTTGACGAGCACCAGAAAGGTGCCCTTGTCGTCATCGAATGGGTTGCTCATGAGAATCCTTCTCCTCGCACCATTTGCCGCGATCAACTTCAAAAACGCTGCAGGCAGCGTGACGAAAATATGAAATCGGTGGGCGCTTCCCCAGACCCGGATGTGCTCGGGTATAGCGATCGAATATCTACCGACAAGATGTGACTGTCAATCGATACGCCGAAGCCGAGAGACCACTAAATAGGAATCTGCAGATCGCGTCCTACAACCACTGTCGACTCGTCAGTTGCCCCCTTCGGGAAAGGCGTAGCTCCGCCGATATACATCCGTTTGAAAATGGCGATCAATGTGACCGCGCGACGTAGTGCGGACGTGAATGCATTAATGGCCATGACGGCTAGTCGTACGCGGGGGAGAAAGCCAGCCGATACCAGCCATCGATGGACTGGTACCGGCAAGGTCGATAAGAGCTAAGGAATGACGATCAATGCATATGCCCGCACGCGACGCCTCTCCGCTTGCCAAAGAATTCGATCTTCGCAGAACGATCGAGATGACGGCTCGCCATGTCATTCCTTCGTGGCCGGAAAGCTTGCCGGCATCCCCGTACGGCTAAGATGCGCATGGCGGCGTTATCAGTGGCCGCCACGAGTACCAACGGTTCCATATCAGGGAAGATGTCGATACACAAACCTTGCTATGGGGATGAAGTAACTAGGTCAAGGAGGGGGCATGGAAAGCGTTACTCGTGTTGTCCGCATCGCATCGCTGTTCGCGGCCGTTCTAGGTGTGCTGCTTGCACTTCCAGCATCGGCTCAAACGACTTTTGTACCACCCCTGAAAGCTGCACAGTCGACGCCTGCAACGCGGGTTGACCAGCTTTATTATTTGCAGCCGCACAATACCTACATGCACGGCAAGGATTTCAGCGAATGGCTCAACGCGGGCTATCGCGCTGTCGAAATCGACGTGATTGATCGCGGCAATTGGGAAAACGAGGCTGGCGGCCCGTATGTGGCCCATGACTTGAATCCCATGAAAGCCAATTGCGGGACCGCCCAGCAAACCCGCTTGAAAGATTGCCTGGATGTGATCCTTGCCTGGAAGGCAAGCCATCCAGGCGATACCACGCCACTGCTTGTTTTCGTGGACATGAAAGCCAGCTGGGATCCAGCCAGCGCATGGAAGAGCGACGAAGTCGGCATGCTGGATGAGTACATCGGCAAGGCGATCCCAGCGCAGAATCGCTACACCTATGCCGAACTTATGAGTTACATCAACAGTGCGCCAGGCGCCTCGCCTCGCTTGAAACTGAAAAGCCGCGGCTGGCCCGCCATCGGTTCGCTCGGCAACAAGATCATCGTGCTGCTGACGGGCGGGCACATAGGATCCGTCAACCAGAATATGAACGGCGGGCGTAAATGGCTCTCGGAACCAGCAGCGAGGCACGCCACCTTGAACAGGAAGTTGCACGCCAAGTGGGCCAGATAACCGCTTTGGAAAAGGCGCTTTCAGAGGCGTACGCCGCGGCACCGCCCAAACGAATCTCACGAGCGACGCCCAAGGCATCCGAGCCCAGCAAAAGGAAAAGAACCCCAGCGCGCCCCAACGACAAGCAATCGCGCGTCAAAAGATGACCAACTAAGCGGGCATCACACGATTACCGAGATAGACGACTGAATTAAGAGGACCGCGACAGCCCAGATCGATGGCCTAAGTTTGTTGGCTCAACGAGCGCAGTGGCTCATATTCTTCGGCAGTTGGAGCAGTTGGCTCAAGTTTGTTGGCCCGAATGGATCAAGTTGTCGGCCAATATGGATCGAGTTTCATGGCTGCAAGCAGTGAGGAAGTCTCTATGCCAACGTTCCCCGCTGTAGAGCTTTGTCAGCGCAATCTGCCTAGGGTTTGTGCCGTGGAGGTAGAGTTTTCTATGCAAAGAACAGGCTGATCTCTTATGTGAGCGCGGCGGCCCAATCGGCCGCCACCCTTGATTGCGCATAATGTATACATGCGCAGCTTCGTGAGAGGCCGTGATAGCTGGTGAAACGGCGTGCGCGTTAGCGTCGTGAGTGGGCACGCCGAGCGCCAGAATCAGGCACGCGGCGTGCCCATATTTTTTTGCCAGGTCGACCATCCTGAGTAGGCTGGTCCGGGCCGCCGGAGTTTCGGCGCGCTCGGCTGCGAGAAGCGTCAACCACACGCCTTCGTCTTCGCCCGTTGCGCGGCACATCGTTTCGATTTCCGCCTCCTGCGGCTGGCGTCCGCCATTCCTCCACTTGGACACGAGTGCTCGCGTTACGCCAAGCGAGTCTGCTGCGGCCATGTCTGAAGCCAGAGAGCGAGCTTTCTTGTACTTGTCAAGTAGGTCCGCGGCGGCTGTCATGTTGACTCCATAGTTGACACTGGTTTCCTCTCGAGTATACGGTGCGCCGTGTTGACCGTGTGGTCAACATCGACAGGGGACCAAGGATGCTCGCTCTAGCCGCTCTCTGCGTGCTTTGCCCGGCCGTCTGGCTGCTGGCCGCCGCTTTCACCCTCCGCGATCTGACCGCCCGCCAGCGCCGCAGCCTGGAAGGGGTGACGGCATGAACCGGATTCTGCAAGCCGACGTGATTCTGACGCTGACCGCCGAGCAGGCCGCGCGCCTCGTTGAGGTGTTGCGCTGGCCTGACCACGTGGGCATGACCGATGAGCTTCGCGAGACGCTCGAAGAACAGTTCGGCAAGCACGGGTTGTTGCTGTGATGTTCTGCGCCGATCGCGCCTCCTTCATCTACTACTTGCTGCACGCCTTCATGTTTCCGATGGCGATGGGCGTCTTCCTTGCGTGCACCGCGCTGGTTCTCGCGCGGCCGTTTTCGGTCTGGCTGCGCCGCCGCCGCTATGACCCCTGATTTCTCCGACGACATGCACGCCCCGGTGCGTTCGATGTCCGAGGCGCCGGGCACGTTCGATGCCCGTCTTGCTGACCACGCTGGCCGCATGGGGCAGGGCGAAGACTTGGTTCTCCGCCATGCGGCCACCGTGTACGCGGAGGGCGTGGTGGCCGGTCTTTCCCTCGCCGTGGCCGCGCTTCAGCGCCGCGAGCGCCTTATCGATTATCTCAAGCGGTGGGAAGCGCGGTTGCGCGCCTGCCTGGAGCGCGAGCATGCCTACAGCGAGTGAGCAACTGAGTGGTCTGATTGTGGAGCTCAGCGATTGGGCCGATGAGTGGGCCGCTCTTGGCAAGCGCAACGTTGAGGGTGCCATGCATGCCTCGCGCCTCATGCTCATTGAGGCGGCGTTCGAGGACGGCATTGAGCTTAATGCCGACCAGCTCGGTTTCGATTTCGGGGTGGTGGATGTTTGACTCTGCCCTGGACGGCAAGCGCGACCTGTACGCGCTGATGGGCGAGGGCAGGGGAGCCGCGCGCGGCTCATCTGCGCTCGACCTACCTCCACCGCGCATGACGTGGAAAACGCGTTCCTACGCGAGCCCTGCCATGCAGGCGCTTCGTGCGATCGGCGCGCGCCAGGTGCGCGAATACGCCGACCAGCTCAACGCCATGGATGCCCCGTTCCAGCAGATGGCGCGTGAGCGCTTTTTCAAGGGCCAAGACACCGGGCGCGGCTGCGGTGTGGACCTTGCGAGCGCAGCGAGCGAGGGGCGCGCCGCAGGCGCGCCCACGGAACTTGACCCATATAAAACAAAGGGGCCACGCCCCCGCGAAGTCCTCGAAATAGACGTCTATTCCACACGCATCCGGCGCCTTCAAAAAGCTGTGCGCAACTCTGCGCACATTCTCGACAGTGCCGCGCACTGCGATGAACAGAACGTGCGTTGGCGCCGACTGTTCGTGACGTTGACCTATGCCCGTGTTGAGGATTGGAAGCCGGGACACATAGGGGACTTCACGCGTCTCGTGCGCAAGTGGTTCAAGCGCCACTGCGGTGGCACGCGCATGCGCATGGTGTGGGTGTTGGAGCTACAGAAGCGCGGTGCGGTGCACTACCACTGCATGATCTGGGTGCGCGCCCGCGACTACTTTCCCAACCCGCACAAGCGCGGTTGGTGGCCACACGGTTTCGCGCACGTCTTGAGCAGCAAGGTGACGATCAACCGGCCGGTCTCTTACATGGCGAAGTACGCGAGCAAGGCCAGCGTGCAGCAGGCCATGAGCGTGCCTAAGGGCGCACGCATGTACGGCGTGTGCGGCCCCACCGAGGAAGGCAAGCGTGTGATTCGTTGGTGGCGTGCGCCGGTTTTCGTGCGCGATGCGCTCGGTGGTGCAGCTGACATTCGAAAGGTTCTCGGCGGCTACATGGACAAGCAGACAGGCGAGTTCGTGCGGTCCGAGTGGAAAGTGACGATCACGCCATCGGGGCGTGTGTTCGCATGGCGGGAGATGCCGCCCTTAACGGAGACAGTGCAATGAGCAACAAAGACGATTTCCAGATTGAAATTCTGCGGCGCGAGCCGGAGCCCAAGAAGTTCGAGCGTGATGGCGTGGTGCGCCACTACTACTCGCAGTGGGCGGAGCTGACGGTTGATGGTCTGCGCACCTCGTTCGAGTTTTCCAGCGACGAGCCGCTGCCGCCGGGTGCGGCGGTGATCGACCCGCGCAGCTTCTCCGTGACCAACGGCCGCCTCGGGCTTTCGCGCGTGAAGCTCCTGCCGGTCGTTCCGGTGGTGAAGCCCTCGGCTTCTTCGCCGGCCGCGCAGGCCAAGGTTTAAACACCGGGGGGTGCAGGGGGAACCGACGTTTCCCCTGCGACTTTGATCTAACGCATTCCGCTGTGGTGGTGAGCCATGCCGAATCTTGTTGCGACGTGTGCACCTGAGAACGTGGACGCCACCACGGGCACCTGCTCGCACGTGGAGTGGGTGAATTACGTGGGGGGACTGCCGCCCCTTTCTGCGGCCGAAGGCTCCGTTATCTCCGGAATCATCATCGGAGTGTGGGGTATCGGTTTTCTCGTGCGGCGCATGCGAAAAACTGTGGAGGAAACAACATGAAGAAGTTCATTTCGAAGGTGGCCAACGGCTACAACGCCGCCGGTCTCGCCCTGTTCGGCGCGATCAGTTCCAGCGCGTTCGCGCAGACCACCGACATGACCACCGCGTTCAGCGGTGAAGTGACGGCCGGCAAGGGCCAGCTGTACACCATCGGCGGCATCGTGCTCACGCTGTGCGCGATCGCACTGCTGATCGCGATGGCCAAGCGTTCGGCGAAGTGATGTGCAAACCCGCCTGGGCAACCGGGCGGGTTTTCTTTCAACGGGAGGGCGACATGGAAGGCTATCTGGTGATGCTTGCGTTTCTTCCGGCGGCGTGGCTGATGCTGTCATGACCAGCGCCGCCCAACTTTTTCAGCGGCGCGTCCTCATGGGCGCGCTTCTGCTTTTGGTGTTCCTCTTGGGTGCGACGCGCGCGCGCGCTGATGATGCATCGTGCTACGCGGCCATGATGCAGGCGGTTGCCCGCAATGAAGCGAACATTCAGGCCGGCTGGCCCTATTACCACCGCGACAATGTGAGTGGACAATGCGATTCTGGCGGTGGTTGCACGGCTTATCTCGATTACCACTACGGCAACACTGCGCCGGGCATTGCGGGTCGTGACACCCCTCAGTTTGCGTGCGCTGCTGGTGAGCAGCCTAATCCTCCCGATCCGTGTAAGACGGCTGCGCCTCGTTATGGCTATGTGGAATATGACGGTACGGCTACCGCGCAGGCGTGTGATGGCCAGTGCGCTTATGCGCTTATTGAGGGTGATGGGAGTAGCAACGGCCAGGGTCAGAGCGTGATGAGCGGCAAGTGGAAGCCCACCGGTGCGCATTGCAGCGGTACCTCTCCTGGCTTTGGTGACGGTGCTCCTGAGCCTCCGAATCTTTGTGGCACTGCTAGCTGCATGAAGCCTGGCTCGGGTGATGTCTGCGCCAAAGACAGGGCGGGCAACGGCATGTGTGTTCCCGGCCCTGTAGCCACTGGCCCCGGTGGTTGTACTGGCACTGCTGACGGTGCGATCTGTGCTGGCCCTAAACCTCCGCTTCCTACGCCGCCGCAGCTGACGCAAATCACGGACCCAGCGACCGAGGTCACGGGCAACGATCACTACACGCAACAGACGACGTCGACGGGTGGCGGTCTTCCTATCGTCACCCCGATTAACGTTGTCACGTACGGTGTGGGCGGTGCGCAGGATTCGCCGACGTCTAGCGGCCAGCAGGCCGGTGACAAGGGGCCAGCACCGGCGAGTAGTGCGGGCAATAAGCCTAGTAACACGGCTTCCGGTGGCGGCGATTGCGGTTCGCCGCCGGCCATGACTGGCGACGCTGCGCTCGCGATGATCGCGCGACAGGAATGGCTTGCGCGCTGCGGGCCTGACAAGGCTGATAAGAATGGCAATGGCCAGCCCGATTGGACCGAGGTGACGGACGCCGACAGCGAGCGCTATGGCACGACGGACACCAACCCGAGCAGCGTGTTTCAAGATAAGGACGTGACGCTCGACAAGGTGGATCAAACCAGTTGGGCCGGTAATTCGTGCCCGGACATCGGCACCGCCGAAGTGTTCGGCCAGCAGTGGACCGCTGCTGATCCGATGTTGTTTTGCGCGTGGCTCGCGAAGGTGCGCGCGGTGATTCTTGTCTTTGGTGCGATTGCAGCGGCGACCATTCTCGCCCTTGGGAGTCGATGATGCCTGCGCTTATTGCCTTGCTTGGCCGCATGCTGCTTTGGCTTGTCTCAACCTATGCCGGGCAGTGGGTGCTGAAA